>DASXOJ010000040.1:0-28022 GCA_036494465.1 Pseudonocardiaceae bacterium | reverse complement strand
CACACTGAGACCGCCGATCATGCGCAGGGTCAGCGCCACGCGCGCCTGCATGGCCAGCGCCGGGTGGGCGCAGGTGAAGATCAGCCGGAGCCGGTCGTCGTCGATGGCGCCGGGAGGCTCGGGCGGGTCGTCGTCGTACACGAGCTGAGCCTCCTTGTGTTTGTCCTCGCGCCGGTTCTCGCGCCGGAGCCGGTCGATGGCTTTGCGGGTGGCGGTGGTGGTCAACCACGCCCCGGGGTTGGGCGGCACGCCGTCGGCGGGCCACCGCTGCACGGCGGTCGCGAACGCCTCGGCTGCCGCTTCCTCGGCGATGTCCAGGTCGCCGAAACGCCTGGCCAGGGCGGCGATCACCCGTGCCCACTCCGCGTGGTGGACCCGGGTGATCGCCGCGTGGACGTCGATCGCGCTCATTCGCTCAGGAACGGCCGCACCTCGACCTTGCGATTGCAGGCCTTCGACCCGTCGGTGGCGAGCGTGAGCGCCACGTCCAGGTCAGGGGCCTCGATGATCCAGAAACCGGCGAGGTACTCCCTCGATTCCAGGAAAGGCCCATCGGTGATCAGCGCGTCCCCGCTCCGGTTGTCGATGACGGTGGCGTGGTCGGGGCCCCCGAGGCCACCGGCGAACACCCAGTAGCCCTCGGTCTGGAGCCGTTCGTTGAACACGTCGATCGCGGCGTGCTCGTCCGGGCTGGCGAGATCGCTCTGGTCGTGGATCACGGACAACAGGTACTGCATCTCGTTCTCCTATCGGAACAGGTGTTTCAGCCCGCCACGTAGTACTGCGGCCGCCCGGCGGGGCGGTAGACCTGGGTTGCCACGCCCTTCGAGTCGACGCGCGACTCGACCAGGTCGAGCGCGAGATCCGGGCCCGCGTCCGGGAACAACCGCGCGCCCTGGCCGAGAACCACCGGGACCACGATCAGCGTCATCTCGTCGACCAGATCGTTCGCCAGCAGCCACCGGGTCAGGGTGCCACTGCCGTGCACCTGAAGCTCACCGCCCGGCTTGGCCTTCAGGTCCGCGATGGCGGTCGCGAGGTCGCCGGTCAGCACGGAGGTACCGGACCACTCGGGATCGGTGAGCGTGGTCGATGCCACGTACTTGGGCTTCTCGTTGAACGCCACGCCGATGGGGTGGGCGCGATGCTCGTCGGTCGTTCCCCAGGACCCGGCGAACAGCTCGTAGGTCCGCCGACCGAACAGGAACGCGTCCGCGCGCTGGCAGGTCTGGGTGATGAACGCCCTGGTCTCGTCGTCGCCCGCCCCCCGGGCCCAGCCGCCGCGCTCGAATCCGTTCCTGCGGTCCTCATCCGACGCGGCGCCGTTTCCCTGGGTCACGCCGTCGATGGTCACCTGGGTCATGGTCGTCAGCTTCATGATCGCGGTTCCTCCGTCTCGGGGCCGGCCCCTCGCGAGCGGCCTCTCCCCCTGCTACGAACGCCCTCGCCCCGATCCGACATCGACTCCCGAACTTCTTTGTTTTAATGCATCGCATTGTCAAAACGGACATTCGACGTTACCATGCACTGCATTGGAACGAGGGGGAGCACCATGACCGGCTTCGCCGCCAACCCGATTCCCGCACACCCGAGCCAAGAAAGCGTCCGGCAACTCGCGAAGGCGCCCCGCATGCGGCGCGGCCAGCAACGATCCCAGCCACACGGGCTCAGCCTGCGCATCAACCGCGCGATCTTCGCGTCATTCGCCGCGACCGTGCCCGCACCCACAGGCGGCAGCGCTCGACGCGTCCGGCACGGCCGGCTCGTCACCGGACCCGGCGCCGACAAAGCCAACGGGATCCTGTTGTGGATCCACGGTGGCAGCTTCATCACCGGCAGCCCGCGCCTGGAACAACTGCTCGCCGCGGGCTACGCGAACACCGCGCGGATCCCGGCGTTCCTGCCGCGCTACCGCCGCTCACCCGACCACCCGTTCCCCGCCGCGGCCGACGACGTGCTCGCCGCCTACCGCGGCCTGCTCGACCAAGGCTTCCCCGCGGGCAAGATCCGCGTCGGCGCCCTGTCCGCGGGCGGCGCGCTGACCGTCGGGCTGCTCACCGACCTCCGCAGCACCGGCCTGCCACTACCGGCGGCGGTGCTGCTCACCTCACCGATGGTGCAGCTCAGCACCGAACTCGCGCACGCCCGCGACGCCCGGCACCCCGACCCGTACTGCTCGCCGGACTACATCGAGCGCACCAACCGCGTCTTCGCGGGCGCCACTCCCCTGTCCGATCCGCGCCTGGACCATCTCAACACGGACACGACCGGGTGGCCGCCGGTGCTGATCCAGATCGGCGGCACCGAATGCCTCCTCGACGAAGTCGGCGCGCTCGGCACCCGCATCCGCCACCAGGGCGGGCACTGCGAGGTGCAGGTGTGGCCCGGTCAGGTACACGCCTTCCCGATGATGGGCGCCCGCATCTCATTACCCGAAGCCGACGCCGCCATCGACTACGGCGCCAGGTTCATCGCTACTGCGCGGTGACGAAATCGATCAGGCGCTCGACCGCGCCGATCAACGGGGTCTCCAGTTCGCGGAAGCTGCGCACCGCGCCCTGCACGCGCCGCCAGCCGTCGATCGGTTCGCCCCAGCCGAGCGCGGCGCAGACGCCTTCCTTCCAGGACACGTTCCTGGGCACCGTCGGCCAGGCGCGGATACCGAGCGCCTCCGGTTTCACCGCGTGCCAGATGTCCACGTACGGGTGGCCGGTGACCAGCACGTTCTCGTCATGCAGTTCGTCGACGATGCGGGATTCCTTGCTACCGGTGACCAGGTGGTCGACCAGTACCCCCAACCGGCGGTGCGGCGCGGTGCCGAACTCGGCGACCAGCGCGGGCAGTTCGTCCACGCCGTGCAACGGTTCCACGACGACGCCTTCGACGCGCAGGTCGTGGCCCCAGACGCGTTCCACCAGGGTCGCGTCGTGGATGCCCTCCACCCAGATCCGGCCGGCGCGAGCGGTGCGCGCCCGCAGGCCCTCGACGCGCACCGAGCCGGACGCCGAGCGGTGCGGTGCCGCCGGTTTCGCGGCCGGCCGCACCAGCGTGACGGCCGTGCCGTCGACCAGGAAACCGGCCGGGTGTAACGGGAACAGGCGCTGCGCGCCCTTGCGGTCTTCGAGCACCACCCGGTCGCCGTCGAACCGGACGACCGCTCCGCAGAACCCGGACGCGGGATCCTCGGCGACGACGCCGATCTCGGCTATCACTTCCGGGATGGCGCGGCGACGCGGGCCGGCGAGGATGTCACGGCGGTAGTCCTGGGAGCGCACGGGGCCCGACGCTAGCCGTCCCGGCGTGCGCGCCACCGCCGCCACGCCGCTACCGTGGCCGGGTGAGCGCAGATCTGGACAAGGTGCGGCGCCTGGTCGCCGCCGATTCCGGGCTGGTCGTCCTGGCGACCACCCGCAAGGACAACTCCGTGCACGCGTCGGTGGTCAACGCCGGTGTGCTGCCCGACCCGGTAACCGGCGAAGCCGCGATCGGCATGGTGATCAACGGCAACGCCCGCAAGCTGGATCACCTGCGCCGGACCGGCCGCGCGACGGTCGTGTTCCGCGCCGGGTGGCAGTGGGCGTCGGCGGAGGGCCCGGTGCGAATCCTCGGACCGGACGACCCCGCCGCCGACTTCGACCCGGCCGGGCTGCCGAAACTGTTCCGGGACATCTTCACATCGGCGGGCGGCACGCACGACGACTTCGACACCTTCGACCGGGTGATGGCCGAAGAACGCCGGGCCGCGGTGCTGATCAAGCCAGCGAAGCTCGCGGGCAGCTAAACCGGCTGCCGCGACGCCACGAAGCCGGTACACCTTCGGGTGTGACGGACCTGGATGCGGGCACGCTGCTGCGCGTGCTGGACGCGTTGCGCGCGGCAGCCGTGCCGGTGTGGCTCGCGGGCGGGTGGGGCATTGACGCCCTGCTCGGCGAGCAGACCCGCGCGCACCGCGACGCCGACCTGCTGCACGACATCGCCGCCGAGCCGCGCGCCCTGGACGAGCTGGCCGGACTCGGTTTCCGGGCCGGGCTGGACGCGCGGCCGGTGCGGTTCGTGCTGGCCACCGACACCGGCCTGGAACTCGACCTGCACCCACTGCACGTCGCCGGGGACGGTTCGGCGTGGCAGGCAGCGGATGACGCCGGCGGCAGGTTCGCGTATCCGGCTGACTGTTTCGTCACCGGGACCGTCGACGGGCGGACGGTGCCGTGTGTGTCGGTGGCGCAGCAGATCTACTTCCACCAGGGCTACGCACCGTCCGAACGGGACCTGGCCGACATGGCCGCCCTGCGCGCCCGCTTCGACGTGATCACACACTTCTGATAGATCTGGCGGAGTGACCGCTTCCGGAACCGTCCGCCCCTACCAGGACCGCGACCTGCCCGCGCTCTACGACGTCTGTCTGCGCACCGGCAACCAGGGCGGCGACGCCACCGACCTCTACCCCGGCAACCCCGAACTGCTCGGCGCGGTGTTCGCGGCCCCGTACGCGGTGCTGGAACCGGAGCTGGCGTTCGTGGTGGACGACGGGCAGCGCGCGGCGGGCTACCTGGTCGGCGCCGCCGACACCGCGACGTTCGCGCGCCGGTTCCGGGACGAGTGGCTGCCCACCCAGGCGGCCCGCTACCCGGAACCGACCGGCGAGATCACCACGCCCGAGCAGCGCATCCGGTATGCGCTGCACCACCCGGAGCGCTTCGACAACCCCGAGTTCGCCGAATACCCCGCGCACCTGCACATCGACCTGCTGCCCAGTCATCAGCGCGGCGGGTTCGGCCGGGCGCTGATGACGCGTTTCCTGGACACCCTGCGCGAACGCGGCGTGCCCGGCGTGCACCTGGCGATGGGGCAGGCCAACCGCAACGCCTACGCGTTCTACCAGCGGATGGGATTCGAGGAGATGCGGCTGGAGCGGTTCCCGGAGATCGTCTACTTCGTGCAGCGCACCAGCGACTAGAAGGCCGGCCAGGGCACGGCGCGCCATTCGCCGGAGGGCTCCGGGTAGACCGGGTTGTCCAGCAGGGCGTGCGTGCGGTTGATGATCGCGCGCACCTCGGGGCGGGTGATGTGGTCATTGAGCTCGTCGGCCAGACCGCCGTGCAGTTCGGTGCGCAGCTTCTGCAACCCCTCGATCGCCTCGCCGGGCAGGCGCTCGCCCATGAAGCCCCACAGCACGGTGCGCAGCTTGTTCTCGTTGTGCAGGCAGATGCCGTGGTCGACGCCGTAGACGTTGCCGTCGGTCGCGTGCAGTACGTGCCCGCCTTTGCGGTCGGCGTTGTTGACCACCACGTCGAACGCGGCCATGGCGCGGATCCCGGGATGGTCGGCGTGCGCGAGCACGGCGGGGTCGCCGTAGCGGTCGTGCGCGTGCAGCACCACTTTCCAGCCGGTGCCGATCTCCTCCGGCCCGACCACGTCGACCAGGTCGTCGCCTTCCTTGGTGTCCACCCACAGTTGCACCATGCCGGGCCCGAACGGGCCGGGCCGTAACACCGTCGGCGGGACGACGTTGAGGCCGGACGCCTGCGAGACCAGGAACGTACCGACCTCACGACCGGCGAGGGTGCCGTCCGGGAAGTCCCACAGCGGCCGTTCACCGGAGATCGGCTTGTAGACGCATTCCGCGTCGACGCCGTCCGCGCTGATCGAACAGAACAGGGTCGCGTTGGACGCGTCGACCAGCCTGCCCTGGATTTCCAGGCGCCCTCGGGTGAGGAACTCCAACGCGTCGGCGTCCCGTGGCTGCACCGGGTCCTAGCCTTCGCTGTCGTCGTCGGTGCGGCGGTAGCCGTTGAGGCGGGGGCAGATGTGACCGGCCGGGTCCAGCGGTTCCTCGCACAGCGGGCAGGGCCGGCGACCGGCGGCGATCACCTGACCGGCGCGCTGCGCGAAGGCGCGCGCGGCAGCCGGGGTGAGGAACACACGCAGCGCGTCCGGGCCCTCGTCGGTGTCGCCGAGCACGACCGACTCGTCGATCTCCTCCTCGGTCGCGGCGAGCAGTTCGATCACGACCGCTTCGCTCTCCGCGTCCCACCCGAGACCCATGGTGCCGACCCGGAACTCCTCCTCGACCGGGACCCGCAACGGGTCGCTGTCGAGAAGATCGTCCGGGGCGCGTTCGGGCACGTCGGCGCCGAACTGCCGGACTACCTCCTCCAGGAGGGAACCGATGCGGTCGGCGAGCACCTCGACCTGCCGCTTTTCCAGCAGCACGCTGACGGTGCGGATGTCCTCGGAGGCCTGCAAGTAGAACGCGCGGTCCCCGGGCTGCCCGACCGTGCCGGCAACGAAGCGGTCGGGTTCGCGGAAGATGTGAATGACACGAGCCATGGCACCTTCGACCCTAAGGCACGCGGCCGTACACGGCCGTGTGCACCCCGGAATTTGAGACTGGACGCCCACCCCAACGTCCGGAGCCGGCAGATGTTTCCACGCCGTGGCGTCCATTCCGGCGAAAATCTTTGCCAAGCCTGGTCGGCAACCGGTTAAAGTGCCGCACTGTGGTGAAGATCGCTTCGTACGGGACGTGGGCCTCGCCGATCGATGCCAAGGACGTCGCGTCCGCCGGTGGCGGGCCGAACTGGCTGGACATGCACGGCGCGCAGGCATGGTGGACGGAGGGCCTGCCGCAGGAGGGCGGTCGCCTGGAACTGCGCCGCCATCGCGACGGGGTCACCGACTCGCTGCTGGGCGGGTCGTGGAACGTGCGCAACCGGCTGCACGAGTACGGCGGGCGCCCCTTCGTGGTGATCGACACCGCCGACGGTGTCCGCGTCGCCTTCACCAACTGGACCGACCAGCGCGTCTACGTCACCAACCCGGACGGCGACGCCGACCCGGCCGCGCTGACCCCGGAACCCGAGCGCTCGCACGGCCTGCGCTACGGCGACCTGGTCGCGAGCCCGGACGGCACCGAGGTCTGGTGCGTGCGCGAGACCGTCACCGGAGAGCTGCCCACCGACATCCGCCGCGACCTGGTCGCGATCCCTCTCGACGGCTCCGGCGCCGTGCGGTCGCTGGGGGCGTCGCACCACTTCCTGACCGGGCCCAAGCCGAGCCCGGACGGCAGGCACGTGGCGTGGCTGGGCTGGAATCACCCGGCGATGCCGTGGGATGGCACCGAGCTGTGCGTCGCGGAGATCGCTGGTGATGGGTTCGGCCCGCACCGGGTGCTCGCGGGCGGGCCGGCCGAGGCGGTGTGCCAGGTCGAGTGGGATTCGGCGGACGCGCTGCTGGCGGTGACCGACCCGGACGGCTGGTGGAACGTCTACCGCGTCGGACTTGATGGCACTGTACTCAACTTGCACGCCTGCCAGGAGGAACTCGGCGGTCCGCTGTGGCGGGTCGGCGGCCGGTTCGTCGCCAAGCTCGCGGCCGAGGGCCGGTACGTGGTCAACCGGCACGGTCACGTGGCGGTCCTGGACGAGCATGCGGGCACTCTCACCGACATCGCCGAGGTGGTCGCGGACTGGCCGGTGGTCGGCGGCAGCGTGAACGCGCACGGCGACATCGTCACCGTTCTCGCAGCCGGACCGCGCCGCGAGGTGGCCCTGCTGCACGTCGACCTGGGCACGTCGCCGGTCACGGTGACGGAACTGACCCCGCAGCCCGAGGGCACGCCCGACCCGGCCTATCTGCCGATGCCGCAGGAGCGGGTGTTCACCGACGCGCAGGGCCGCGACATCCCCGCGTTCGTCTACCTGCCGACCAACCCGGACTTCGCCGCGCCGGACGGTGAACTGCCACCGTTCCTGGTGCACGTGCACGGCGGCCCGACCGGCGCCAGCTCCCCCACCCTCGACCTGGACTTCGCCTACTTCACCAGCCGCGGGTTCGGCGTGGTCGCGGTCAACTACGGCGGCTCGACCGGCTACGGGCGCGAGTTCCGGGAGCGGCTGCGCGACCAGTGGGGCATCGTCGACGTGCAGGACTGCGCCGCGGTCGGCACCGCGCTCGCGGCGGAAGGCACGGCCGATGGCACCCGGCTGGCGGTGCGCGGCGGCAGCGCGGGCGGCTGGACCAGCGCGGCGTCGCTGACCTCGGTGGACGTCTACCGGTGCGGCACGGTCATGTACCCGATCCTGGATCTGCGGGGCTGGACGGCCGACGGCGGACAGACCCACGACTTCGAGTCGCGGTACGTGGAGGGCCTGGTCGGCTCGTACGCCGAGCACCCCGAGCGGTATCGGGACCGGTCGCCCTCGCAGGACCCGAAGTCGGTGTCCGGTCCGGTGCTGATGTTGCAGGGCCTGGACGACCAGATCTGTCCGCCGGTGCAGGCCGACGAGTTCATGGCGGTGCTGGACGGTAGCGGCATCCCGCACGCGTACCTGACCTTCGAGGGTGAGCAGCACGGCTTCCGCAAGGCGGAGACGATCCGGGTCACGCACGAGGCTGAGCTGTCGTTCTACGGGCAAGTCTTCGGATTCACCACACCTGGGGTACCACAGCTGGGGTTGTCCGAGTGACCGAGCCACTGCGCGTACCGACGAGCCTGCGACCGGGTTCCCGGGTAAGGGTCGTGGCGCCCGCCGGGCCGATCCCGTCCGATCTGCTCGACGCCGGGGTCGCGCTGCTGCGCTCGTGGAACCTGGACGTGTCGATCGCGCCCGGCGTGCTCGACGTCCACCCCGGCCTGCGCTACCTCGCCGGAACCGACCAGGCCCGCGCCGACGCGCTGACCGAGGCATGGTGCGATCCGGAACTGGACGGAGTGTTCTGCGCGCGCGGCGGCTACGGCTGCATGCGCATGCTCGACCTGCTCGACTGGGACGCCATCGCGGCCACCGGGCCGACGGTGTTCGCCGGGTCGAGCGACGTGACCGCGATCCACCACAGCCTCAACACCCGCATCGGCGTGAGCACCCTGTTCGCGCCGATGGTGGCCAGCCGCGCGTTCACCGACGACCCGGTCGCCGCCGAGAAGCTGCGCCGCGTCCTGTTCGAACCCCGCTCGGTCCAGCCGATCACCACCCCGGCAGCGGGCGCCCTGGCGAGTGGCAAAGCGCGCGGGGTCACCTTCGGCGGAAACGCGAGCCTGCTCGCCTCGATCCTGGGCTCGTGCTACGCCGACCCGCCGCCACCAGGGTCGATCCTGATCCTGGAGGACGTGACCGAGGACCCGTACCGGCTGGATCGCATCATCACCCAACTGGCCCGCGCCGGCTGGTTCGACCGGGTCGCGGGCATCGCGCTCGGCTCCTGGACCCAATGCGGTGACCTGGCCGACGTGCGCACGCTGATGACCGACCGGCTGGCCGGACTGGGCGTGCCGGTCGGCTGGGAACTCGGATTCGGCCACACCCCCGGCCAGGCCACCGTGCCGCTGGGCGTCGAGGCCGAACTGGACGCGGACGCGGGCACCCTCACCCTGCTCTGACCTGGAGACCGGCTGTCGCGACCGCGAGGATGCGGTCCGGGCGGCCACGTTTGGCGGCGGCGGCGAAGCCGATGACCAGGTCCAAGAGGTCGGTGACGTCCAGGTCCGCGCGGATCGCGCCGGCTTGCTGGGCACGGTCGAGCATCGCGCTCAGGGCGGCGAGGAAATCGGCGCGCAGGTCGTCGGGGACGAGCATGCCGCCGTCCATGGCATCGCAGAGCGCCTGGTTGAGCGCGACCTGCTTGGCGAGCCGGTCGAAGAACGCGATGAACTCGGCGCCGGGGTCGTTCGCGCTGGTCGCGGCGCGTGCGTCCGAGGTGAACGTGACGATTCGGTCGAGCACGACGGCGGCGAACAGCGCCTGGCGGTCCGGGAAGTGCCGGTAGACGGTCCCCACCCCGACCCCGGCCGCGCGGGCGATCGCGTCGAACGAGACGGCGGCGCCGTCGATGGCGAGCAGGTCGCGAGCGGCGGCGAGGACGAGTTCGCGGTTGCGGCGTGCGTCCGCGCGTAGCGGTTTGTCGGACAAATCACCCCTCCTGGCTAACCGGAGAACTCCCTCCGTATAGTTCACGGCGAACCGGAGAGATTGCTCCGAATATACCGGGAGGTACCCGTGTCCCCCACAGCTCGCGAGGTCGTCGAGTTCATGCGCGCCGGCAAGTACGGCCCGGGCGGTGCCGAGTTCGCGCCGGACGCCGTCTACGAGACCCCGTTCGGCCTGCCCGGCGAACCGCGCCGTTTCGAGGGCACCGACGCCATCAACGCGCACTTCGCCCGCCGCGGCACCGACCCGCTCGGGGAGGCGATGCGCACGGTGGAGATCACCGAGCGGACCGCGACCGTGCACGACACCGCCGACCCCGACGTGGTCGTGTTCGAACTCGCCCTGGCAGGCACGTCGAAGGAAACCGGCGAGCCGTTCGCGTTCGTCGCGAGCCTCGGCGTGGTGACCGTGCACGACGGCAAGATCGTCCACTGGCGGGACTTCCCCAACTTCGTGGCCGCCGCCGAAACCACCGGCGCGCTCCCCCAACTGGCCGCGATGCTCGGGGCATAGTCGGTTCATGCGAACCGCGTTCACCGAACTCCTGTCCGTCCGGCAGCCGATCGCGCTCGCGCCGATGGGAGGCGCGGCCGGTGGCGCGCTGGCGGCGGCGGTGTCCGACGGGGGCGGGCTTGGGCTGGTCGGTGGCGGCAACGGCGATCAGGCTTGGCTGGATCGCGAGCTGCCGATCGTTGTCGAACGCGCCAGGGCGCCGTGGGGTGTGGGTTTCCAGTGCTGGGCGGTCGATGTCGGCACGGTCGAGCGGGCGCTGGCATTCCGGCCCGCTGCGGCGCTGCTCGCGTTCGGTGATCCGGCGCCGTTCGTCCCGGCCGTGCGCGACGCGGGCGCGACGCTGATCATCCAGGTGACCGACCTCGACGAGGCGCGGCAGGCGATCGAGGTGGGCGCGGACGTGATCGTGGCGCAGGGCACCGAGAGCGGCGGGCACGGCGCGGCGCGCGGGGTGTCGACGTTGCCGTTCGTGCCGGTCGTGGTGGACCTGGCCGGGTCGATCCCGGTGCTGGCGACGGGCGGCATCGCGGACGGGCGCGGGATCGCGGCGGCGCTGGCGCTCGGCGCGGCGGGTGTCCTGATCGGGACGCGGTTCCTCGCCACGCAGGAAGCGCTGCTCGATCCGGCCGAGGGCACGGCGTTGCTGGCGGGGCGGGGCGCGGACACCGAGCGGAGCCGGGTGCTGGACATCGTCCGGGGTTCGGGATGGCCAGCCCGGTACACCGCGCGCACGCTGGGCCATCCGCTGCTGGACGAATGGCGGGACCGGGAGAACGAGCTGGCGGCGAACGCCGAAGCCACCCGTGAATACCAGCAAGGCGGGATGCCGCCGACGATCTGGGCGGGTGAGGGGCTGGATCTGATCACCGATCTGCCACCTGCGGCTGATCTGGTCGAGCTACTCGCGAGCCAAACGGCGGACGCGATTCGCCGGGTCGCCACTAGCCTGGGGTGATGGCGGACGGACGGGCCGTTCTGGTGACCGGCGGGGCGAGTGGGATCGGCGCTGGTCTGGCGCGCGGCTTCGCGGCGGCGGGTGACCGGGTGCTGGTCGTCGATGTGCACGACGCCGAGGGGCGGCGGGTCGCCGAGGAGGTTGGCGGCGGCTACTTCCACGCCGATGTCGCGGATTTCGCCGCGAACCAGCATGCGGTCGCGGAGGCGGTGGCCCGATTCGGGCGGCTGGATGTGGTGTGCCTGAACGCGGGGGTTGGCGGGGGCAGCGGGCTGGGTGCGCAGTTCGATCCGGATGCGTACCGGCGCAGCATGTCCATCAATCTCGACGGGATGGTCTATGGCGCGAACGCCGCTACCGCCGCGCTGCGCGCACAGGGCGGTGGGGCGATCGTGTTCACCGCGAGCATCGCGGCGCTCGCGCCTGCCGTCGATCTCTACTACGCCACCGCGAAACACGCGTTGATCGGGTTGATGCGGTCGATGGCGATGCTGCTTGCCAAGGACCACGTGACGGTCAACGCGATCTGTCCGGGTTTCGTCGACACGCCGATCATCGCGCCGGTGCGCGACGCGATCGTCCAGCACGGGCTGGCGCTGCTGCGCCCGGCCGAGGTGGCCGCGCTCGTGCTGGACGTCGTCGCGGATGGCGACACCGGTCAGGCCTGGGAGACGCAGGCCGGTCGCGATGCCGAACCGGTGGCGTTCCGGCCGATCATCCCGAGCCGAACGTGAGTCAGCCGAACGTGACGCCGAGACCCGTGCTCGCGTCCACGTTCACGTACGCGGCGCGCAACCGGTCCTGCGCGGCCTTGTCCAGCCCGAGGTGGTCAAGACCCAGCAGCGCGGCGCCCGCGATCGGCGGCACGTCCACCACACTGACCTGCGCGGCCGGTGCTTCGGCGTGCACGCGGTCGGCGATGCCGTTGGTCAGCCTCGCGTTGCGCGCCATCAGCAGGCCGCCGCCGAGCACGAGTTCGGTGTCCAGGCCGGTGAGGTCGAGGCGGCGCATGGCGACCAGGGCCATGGACGCGATCTCCTCGGCCTGCCGGTCGACGAGGTCCATCGCGACCTGGTCGCCCGCGTCCGAGACCGCGAACAGCACGTAGGTGAGCTTGATCAGCTCGTCCTCGTCGATCTCGCCGAGGTGGATGCCGATCGCGACGTCCGTTGCGCTGGCGCGGCCGAAGTAGTCGGCGACCGCGCTGGTCAGGGCGGTGGGTTCGCCGCGGCCGTCTTCGGCACGCATCGCCCACCACATGACGTCCAGGCCCATGTCCAGGCCGCCGCCCCAGTCGCCGGTGAACCGGCCGAGCGCGAGGTAGCGGGTGAGTTCGCCGTCGGGTGAGACGCCGACGCAGTTGATGCCCGCGCCGCAGGTGACGCCGACTCCCCACGGCCGCTGGGTGCCTGCCCGCAGCACCGCGAAGGTGTCGTTGCCGACCCGGGTGGTGCGGGTCCAGGTGCGCGTGCCGAGCTCGTCGGCCAGGCGCTGTTCCTCCTGCGGGAGGTCGACGCCCGCGATGAACGCCGAGGTGTGTTCGGCGATCAGCCCGCCCGGGTCGATCCCGGCCTGCCGGGCGACCATGCCGACCAGGTCGTCGAGCACCACCTTCGATGTTTCGAACCGGTGTTGTTCGGCCGATGTGCCGGGTCCCCGGGCGCTGCCAAGAACGGAGCCGTCCGGGCCGATCAACGCCACGTCGGTTTTGCTGTTGCCGCCGTCGATTGCCAGCACCGCGGCGGGTGTCGTCCCCGTGTTCACGAATACCCTCCTGAAGATCCCTGTGTGTTACGACCGGTCGAGACGTCCCCTCACGACGCCTGACCAGCCCAGGGCAGGTAGGTGTGGTTTTCGGCGAGCAACCGGTCGGTCAACTGGTTGGCGATGTCGATCTGGCCGACGAGCGGATGCGCGAGCAGGGTGCGGAACACCCGGTCGCGGCCACCGTGCAACGCCGTCTGCACGGCGAGTTCCTCGTAGGCGCTGACGTGCGCGATCAGCCCGGCGTAGAGCGGGTCGACGGGGCTGATCGGTTCCGCGACCGGCCCAGCGGCGGTGATCCTGGCCGGTACTTCGATGACGGCGTCGTCGGCGAGGAAGGGCAGTGAGCCGTTGTTGCGCAGGTTCACCACCTGCACGTCGCCGGTGTCCGCGACCAGCGACGCGAGCAGCGCGACCGCGGCCTCGGAGTAGAACGCGCCGCCACGTTTGGCGAGCAGTTCGGGTTTGTGGTTCAGCGCCGGGTCGGCGTACATGTCGAGTAGTTCTTTCTCGTACCCGGCGACGACCTCGGCCCTGGTGGGCTCGCCGCGTTGTTCTTCGACAACGTTGTCGTGGCTGTAGTAGTAGCGCAGGTAGTAGGACGGGACGACACCCAGTTCGCGGACCACGTCCAGGGGCAGGCCGATGTCCTGGGCGATGTAGTCGCCGTGTTCGGCCAGCAGGCGCGGCAGCACGTCGACGCCGTCGAGCAGCACCTCGCGTTCCCAGCTGAGGTGGTTGAGCCCGACGTGGCCGAGCTGGATGCGCTCGGGTTGCACGTCCAGTCGCGCGGCGAAGCGGCGCTGGAAGCCGATGGCGACGTTGCACAGGCCGACCGCGCGGTGCCCGGCGTCGAGCAGGGCGCGGGTGACGATGCCGACCGGGTTGGTGAAGTCGACGATCCACGCGCCGGGCGCGGCGAGTTTGCGGGCGCGTTCGGCGATGTCCAATACGACCGGAACCGTGCGCAGCGCTTTCGCGAACCCGCCGGCACCGGTAGTTTCCTGTCCGATGCAACCGCAGACCAGCGGCCACGTTTCGTCGCGGTGACGGGCCGCCTGTCCGCCGATGCGCAGTTGCAGCAGCACCGCGCCCGCGCCGTCGAGGCCGTCGTCGAGATCGGTGGTGCCGCGCACGATCGCGCCGTGGCCGTAGGCGGCCATGATGCGCGAGGACACGCCGCCGACCCGGTCGAGCCGGTGTTCGTCGGGGTCGACGAGGACGAGTTCCTCGACGGGGAGGGTGCCGGAGAGGCGGGCGAGTCCGTCCACGAGTTCGGGGGTGTAGGTGGAGCCGCCGCCGACGACAACGAGCTTCATTCGTGCCCATCCTGTTCGGTAGCGCCGACCGCGACCTTCGGGGTGTTCGCGTCGGCGGTGGCCACATGGCAGGCCGCGGAATGGTTGACGCCCAGCAGCCGGGTTTGCGGGTCGACCGTTTCGCAGATGTCGATCGCGAGCGGGCAACGGGCCCGGAACCGGCAGCCCGGCTTGGGGTTGATCACCTTCGGCGGCTCGCCCCGGTCGGTCTGCGCGGTGACGCTCAACGGCGCGCGCGGGTCCGGGACCGCGGAGAGCAGCAGCTGGGTGTAGGGGTGTTTCGGGTTGTGCAGCACGTCCTCGGTGGGGCCGCTCTCCACGATGTTGCCCGCGTACATGACGACCAGCCGGTCGGAGACGTAGCGGGCGCTGGCGATGTCGTGGGTGATGTAGAGCAGCGAAACGCCTTCGCGTTCGCGCAGGTCGGCCATGAGGTTGAGCAGGCCGATCCGGATCGACACGTCCAACATGGACACCGGCTCGTCGGCCAGGATCAGTTTCGGTTTGGCGGCCAGCGCCTGGGCGAAGCCGATGCGTTGCCGCTGGCCGCCGGAGAACTCGTAGGGGTACTTGTCGAGCACCTCGTGCGCGGGGGTGAGCCCGACCTCGTTCAGCACCCGCTCGGCTTCGTCCTGGCGGCCCTGCGCGTCGAGTTCGGGCCGGTGCAGTTTCAGCGTGCGCATGATGCCGTGCGAGACCCGGTGCGCCGGGTTGAGCGAGGCGAACGGGTCCTGGAACACCATCGGCACTTCGCTGCGGTAGCCGAGCACGTCCTTGCGGGAGCGCAACGACGAGAGCGGCTTGTCCCGGAAGTAGATCTCGCCCGAGGTCGGTTTGTAGACCATCGCGAGCAGCCGCGCGATGGTGGACTTGCCGCTGCCGCTCTCCCCGGCCAGCGCGACGATCTCGCGCTCGTGGATGACCAGGTCGGCGTTGTCCACCGCGTGCAGGTTGGTGCGCGAGAACAGGTTGCCGAGGGTGAAGTGCCGAGTCAGTTTTTCCGTGCGCAGCAACGGAATCCGACTGTCCTGATCAGACATTGACCGCACCCTTCACGTTCTCGTGCAACAGGCACCGCACGCGCACGTCACCGACCGGGTAGAACCCGGGCTCGGTGTCGTGGCAGCGCGGCATCACCACCGGGCAGCGCGGCGCGAACCGGCAGCCGGGTGGCGGGTTGAGCAGCGCGGGCGGGTTGCCGGGGATGCCGGTCATGTGCACGCGCGGTCCGCGGATGGACGGGAACGCCTCCAGCAGCCCCTTGCTGTAGGGATGCGCCGGCGAGTCGAACACGGACCTGGTCTTGCCGATCTCGGCGATCTGCCCCGCGTACATCACCGCGAGCCGGTCGGAGAAGTGACTGACCAGCGACATGTCGTGGGTGACGAAAATGACCGCGAAGCCGAGTTTCTGTTGCAGTTCCTTGATCTGCACCATCAGCGAGCGTTGCGCGACCACGTCCAGCGCGGAGGTGGGTTCGTCCATGATGATCAGTTCCGGGGTGAACAGCAGCGCCATCGCGATCATGGCGCGCTGCCGCATGCCGCCGGAGAGCTGGTGCGGGTAGGACTTCACGTGCACCGGGTCGATGCCGACCAGGCGCATCACGTCGGCGGAGCGTTCCTTGATCTTGTCCTTGGACCACTTCTGGTGCGCCTTGATCGCGTCCTTGAACTGCGCGCCGATCGTCTTGACCGGGTTGAACGCGTTCATCGCGGACTGCATGACCACCGACAGGTCCTGCCAGCGCGACGAGGCGAGCGCCTTGTCGGTCAGGCCGACCAGGTTGCGGCCCTTGAAGATGACCTCGCCGCCGGTGATCGCGGCCGGGGCGGTGAGCAGTTGGGCGATCGCGAACAGCAGCGTCGACTTGCCGCACCCGGATTCGCCGACGATGCCGAGGAATTCGCCTTCGGCGAGGTCGAAGCTGACGTGATCGACCGCGCCGACCTGGCCCTGCGGGGCCGCGTATTCGACGACGAGGTCGCGGACCTCAAGAATGGGCGCGCTTGACACGGATCCTCCGAACCGGGCGTAGGGCGGGGTTGCTGATCTCGTCGAAGGCGTTGTTCAGCAACGCGAACGCGGTGCCGAGCGCGGCGACGCACAGACCGGGGATGGTGGCCCACAGGTACTGGCCGGTTTGCAGCGCTTCGTTGTTCTGCGCCCAATAGAGCATCGTGCCCCAGTCGACGCTCTGGGTGTTGCCGAGACCGAGGAACTCCAGACCGGCCGCGGTGAGCACCGAATAGAGCGCGGAGGACAGGAAGTTCGCCACGATCAGTGAGGTCATGGTGGGCAGCAGTTCGAACACGATGATGTAGGAGCGGCGTTCGCCCCGGACCTTCGCGGCTTGCAGGAAGTCCCGGTTGCGCAGCGACAGCGCCTGCGAGCGCAACTGCCGCGCACCGTAGGACCAGCCGGTCACCACCAACACGATGACCAGCACGAACAGGCTGTGCGAGTTGGCGTAGGCGGCGATCACGATGACCAGCGGCAGCGCCGGGATGACCAGGAACACGTCGGTGAACAGGTTGAGCACGTCGTCGACGAACCCGCCCACATAGGCGGCGGTGACGCCGATCAGCACCGACAGGATGGTGGCGACCGCACCGGCGACCACCGCGATGATCAGCACCGGCCGGGCGCCCCACACCACCTGGGCGAGGATGTCCTGCCCGTAGTGGGTGGTGCCGAGCCAGTGCGCGGCGCTCGGGCCTTGGCCCTGCGGGTAGATCTCGGCGGCGGGATCGCCGGGGAACAGCCACTGCGGGATGAGCGCCAGGATCACGAAGATCCCGAGGATGATCGCGCCCGCCATGGCTTTGCCGTTGGAGCGGATCGCACGCAGCAGGCCACCGCCACCTCGGCGGGGCCGGCCCGGTCCATTCGCGGTGCGGGGTTGGGGCGTCTCGCCGGCGGCGGGAAGGTCACCGACGCCGGCGGACGTGACTGGGGTCGCCATCAGAGCCTCTCAAGGGAACTGTGGACCTGAACCGACAAGGGAATCGAGTCCCGACCGGCGTTAGAGGCCCGGCGCGCGCACGCCGAATCGAACGTGTGTTCGATCCCTGGTGCCGTCCTTGACATGTGTCGGGTGGCGGGATGAGGCGGTCGTTTAAGTTCTTGCTGCGCCCTACCGTCAAACAAGTGATCGCACTGTCGGAAATGTTGCGTGATCATTGTTCGCTCTACAACGGGGCGTTGGAGGAACGCGGACATACTGCCAATGCAGATGTCGTTGGCGCACTCAATGTCGCATACAGGGCCGGGCTGGTCCTGCGTGAAACCGCTTCGGCGGGATAGCGAGAAGCCGCCTATTTTCTGTGGTGGTGGAGTCACGGGTTACCTCGCGCTCCTGGTTCGGGGGTCGAGCAGCGCGGTCGCGACGTCGGCGAGCAGGACCGCGAGCAGCACCGCGACGGTGATCAGCAGGAACAGGCACTGCATGAGCGGGAAGTCCTCGTTCTGCACTGCCTGGATCAGCTGGAAACCCACACCGGGATAGTTGAAGACGTCCTCGACCAGTACTGAGCCGCTGACCACGAAACCCAGCGACATCGCGAAACCGGTGAGGTTGGGCAGGATCGAGTTGCGCGCGGCGTAGTCGACCATGATCCGGCGGGAGGGCAGGCCCTTGGCGCGGGCCATCCGGATGTAGTCCTCGGCGAGCGTGGTGACCATGGTGTTGCGCATGGTCAGTACCCACGCCCCGACCGAGGTGATCAGGATGGCGGCGGCGGGCAGGATGGCGTGTTCGAACGCGTTGCCGAGGAACTGGGCGTTGAACCCGACGTCGATACCGGGGTCGACGCCCAGGGCCACCGGCAGCCACGGATTGATCTCCGCGAACAGGATGATCAGCATCATGCCGACCCAGAAGTACGGGAGGCCGGTGCCGATCACGAACAGCGGCGGCAGGATGCTGTCGGCTTTGCCACCGCGCTTCCATGCGGCGATCGCGCCGATGCCGGTGCCGACCACGAACGCGATGAGCGTGGTGACGCCGACCAGGATCAGCGTCCACGGGATCGCCGCGCCGACGACCTGCGCGACCGGTTGGAAGGACTGCACGGACACCCCGAAGTTGAGGGTGAACGTGTTGCCCAGGTAGTCGAAGTACTGGACCAGCCAGCTCTGGTCGGTGTCCACGCCCAGCGACACCTCGATGGCTTTGAGGGTCGCGGGCGCGATGTGACCGTGGAAGCGGGCCATGATCGCGATGGCCGGGGAACCCGGCATCAGTCGCGGGATCAGAAAGTTGATCGTCAGGGCGGCCCACAGGGTGAGCACGAAGAAGCCCAATCGGCGGAGTAAATACCTCACGGTTCTCTCCCGTAACTCACCCTGTGTGCCTTTCCCCTGATTTCAGTGGTCGTCGATCGGTTGTTACTTGGGCTGCAGGTGCAGCAGAACCTGGCCCATGTCCGGGTAGGCGTAGGCCGCGGGCAGCGCGTACGGGTTGTCCTGGGTCGGCCAGCCGGTGATGTTGGTGGTGTCGTACTGGAACCAGTCGACTTCCTCGGTCACCGGGATGATCGGCACCTGCTTGAGCATGATCTGCTCCAACTGGGCCATGATCGACTTCTGCGTGGCCGGGTCGGTGGTCGACCCGTACTGGTTGAGCAGCTGGTCGGTCTGCGGGTTGTTGTAGCGCTCGAAGTTGGTGGCCGCGTTCTGGCCGATCGGCGCGGAGTTGGCCGAGAGCAGCCATTCCCGCATCTCGTAGTAGGGCTCCGGGCCGATCTGGGTCTCCGCGTAGTAGGCGAGGTCGAAATTGCCCGCGTAGAGCTTGTTGTAGTAGTCGTCGCTGGAGAGGTTCTGCGGGATCAGTTCGATACCGGCGGCCTTGGCGCTCTGCACCGCGGTCTGGATCGCGGCGACCCAGTCGGTGTAGCCGGAGAGGTTGAGCACGTTGAACGACAGGCGCACACCCGAGGACGAGACCCAGATGCCGTCCGAACCCTTGTGGTAGCCATCGCCCTGCAACAGGGACGCGACCTTGGCCGGGTCGTACTTGTAGTCGTTGTCGGCCTTGGCGGTCGGGTCGATCCACTGGTTGAACGTCGGGGTGACGATGCCCATCTGGTTGGCGGCGGGCTCGTAGCCGTACTCACCGAGCTGCGAGGCCTTGTCGCGGTCGATCGCGTAGGCCAGTGCCTGGCGGACCGTCGCGTCGTTGAGGCCGGGCTTGGTCTCGTTCGGGAACAGCGACACCTGCGCGACCGGCGGGAACCAGTAGTGGTGGTTGGCGCTCTTCTTGGCGTAGAAGGCGTCGATGTTCGGGATGAACTGGCTGCCCCACTGCGCCTGACCGGTGGCCAGGTAGTTGTTGGCCGGGTCGTTGGAGGTGAAGGCGGGGTAGAGCACCTTCTGGATCTTGGGCAGGCCGGGCTGCCAGTACTTCTTGTTCGCGGTGAGCGTGATGTTCTGCGGGGTGCACGGGTTGACCGTGTACGCGCCGGTGCCGACCGGGTTCGAGTCGGCGAACTTGGCCGGGTCGCTGACCGTGGACCAGATGTGCTCGGGGATGATCGGCGTCTGGTCGGCGATGAAGTAGAAGTACGGCACCGCTGCCGACTTGAAGCTGAAGACGACCTGGTTGCCCTGCTGCTGGACGCTGTTGAGCACACTCCACAGCGAGTTCAGGTCGATCGCCGGGTTCTTCTTGAGGTAGTTGAAGGTGAACGCCACGTCCGCGGCGGTCATCGGCTTGCCGTCGTTCCACGAGACGCCGTTGCGGACGGTGAAGGTCAGCGTCGTGTTGTTGTTGCTCCACGCCCACTGGGAGGCCAGCCACGGGCTGGTCTTGCTGTTCTGCAGCGTGTTGATGAAGACCAGCGGCTCGTAGATGTCACCGGTGGCCAGGTAGTTCACCGAACTGTTGAACGGGTTGAAGCTGCACGTCCACAGCCCGCCGCTCTCGTTGGAGATGGTGAGCGTGCTGTTCGCGCTGCCGGGGGATGCGGAACCACCGCAGGCAGCGCACACGGCGGCCAGCAGGCCACCGGCGACCGCCAGCGCGACTTTCTTTAAGCGCCTCATCGGGCCTGTCCTTCACTCTGGGGTTCACTATGTTGGTTGTGCCCCGACAAACCGCGATTCCGCCCGTTGGTGGACGCGGTGCGGATACCACTGCGGACGGAACACGGCGAATGTACTGGTGGCAGGCCCACGCGACCGGCTTCGTGAGTGGACGCGGCCGGTGTGGACGCGGTCCGGAACGCGCGGTACGACACGTGTCGCACACGTGATCGTCATGTCGGCGACCCAGTGGGGTAAGGCCACAGCCTCTCCTGCCTGGTACTTCCCTTCGATTTGTTAGGAAAGTAACCTAACGAAAAGGCCCCCGCAAGCCTCGACTTGGTATCGATCCCTACTCCAGGCGGGGCACAAGGAGGAGTCCGTGAGGGTGCTCGCCGCACGTCCGCAGCTGATCAGAGTGCTCAACGAGCAGCTGCTGCTGGACCACATCAGGCACAACGGGCCATGCAGCCGGGCCGAACTCGTCCGCGTCTCCGGCCTGTCCAAATCGACCGTATCCGCCGCCATGTCCAACGTGGAACGGTCCGGGTTGATCAGGGAAGCCGGACACCGGCGAGGCGTGCCCGGTCCGGCAGCGCAGCTGTACGAGATCACCCCGAACGCCGGGTACGCGCTGGCCATCGACGTCGGACGCCAGTTCCTGCGCGGCGCGCTCGCCGACCTGACCGGGACCATCGTGGCCAAGGAAACCGTCCGGTCCAGGTCCGTCACTGGTCCGGGGCGCGTCACCGAACTCGTCGAGCTCGCCGACCGGCTCACCGGCGCCGCGGGCATCGACCGCGCCACCGTCACCCAAACCGTGCTCGGCACCCCCGGCGTCTACGACCGCGGCGAGGACACCATCCGGCTCACCGGCGGCCTCACCGGCTGGGACTCCCCCGGCCTGCCGGCCCGATTACGCGACGCGTTCGGCACCGAGGTCATCGTGGAGAACGACGTGGACGCCGCCGCGCTGGCCGAACAGGCGCACGGGCACGGCCAGCAGGTCACCAGCTTCGCGTTCGTCACCGTCGGCACCGGCATCGGCATGGGCCTCGTGCTCGACGGACGCCTGCACCGCGGCGCGCACGGCACCGCGGGCGAGATCGCGTTCCTGCCGCTGGCCGTCGACCACATCCTCGACGAACAGGAAGCCGCCCGGCGCGGCAGCCTCGAAGCCGCCGTCTCGGCCGCGGCGGTCACCAAGGCGGCGCGCCGGGCGGGAATGCGCGGCGCGGTGTCCGCCCGGCGGGTGTTCGCGGCGGCGGCGCGGGGCGACGCGCGCGCGATCGCGGTCGTGCAGGCCGAAGCGGCGCTGGTGGCGAAGGCGATCTGCGCGGTCGTGGTGGTCGCCGACCCGGAACTGGTCGTGCTGGGCGGCGGCATCGGGCAGGCGCCCGGCTTCGTCGATCTGGTCACCGCCCACCTGGCCGACCGGGCCCCGAACACGCCGATCGTGAAGGTCAGCGCGCTGGGCTCGGAGGCGGTGCTCAGCGGCTGCCTGGCCGGCGGGCTGGAGCGCGCGTGGGAGATCCTCACCGCCGCCATCCCCCGTCCCCAGGAGGTCGGTATGCAGAATCAGGCAGCGGGTTCTTCCTTGTAGAAGGCATCCAGCACCTCGGCGGCGGCGCCGAGCGCGACCAGGTCGGCGCCGATCTCATCCACGTCGACCTGGACCCGCTGCCGGGTCGGCAGCAAACCCAGCTGTGCCACGGCCTCCCGCCGGTAGACCTCCGGCGCCGACCACACCGCGCGACCGGCCAGCACGATCCGCTCCAGGTCCAGCAACTGCACCAGATCGGCCAGCGCGATGCCGAGCAGCCGGGCCGCCTCGCGCGGCGTCGGCGCGGCGTCGTGCAGGTTCTCCAGGCAGCCGCGCCGCCCGCACCGGCACAGCGGTCCGTCGTGCAGCAACGTGGTGTGCCCGAACTCCCCCGCGTTCGTGCCCGGCCCCCGGTACACGGTCCCGTCGATCAGCAGTCCGGCGCCGAGACCGGTGCCGACCAGCACGACCGCCGTCGCTTCCCGCGCGGTGTCCTCGCCGGCCCGCCACCAGTGCGCGAACGCTGCCGCGTTGGTGTCCTTGTCCACGATGACCGGCGCGCGCAGGCCACGGGTGAGCAGTTCGCGCAACGGCACCGCGTCCCAGCCGGTCAGGCCGGTCGCGCCGAGCACGATCCCGGTCCGGTAGTCCAACGGCCCCAGCGCCCCCACGCCGACCCCGACCAGCAGGGCGTCCACGTCCTGCGCCAGTTCGGCGACGCATTCGCCGATCACCCGCACCGCGGCCGCCGGACCGAATCCGTCCGGCAGCGGTGCGCGCGTGGTCTCCACGACGTTGCCGAGCAGGTCGGTGCGCACCGCCCGGACCTCGTCGCGGTCGAGCTGCACGCCGATCGCGGCCCGCGCGTCGGCCCGGATCACCAGCCGGGTGCGCGGTTTGCCGACCCCGCTCGCGGGCTCGCGGCGCTCCTCCACCAGACCGGCGTCGAGCAGATCCGGCACGATCTTGGAGACCGCCTGCGGGGTGAGCCCGCTGCGTGCGGCGAGTTCGATCCGGCTGCATCCGCCGCTGCGCCGGATCGCGGTGAGCAGCAGCGACCGGTTGTGCCTGCGCAGGCCACGCAGGTTGACGCCCCCAGGTTCCGCGGTCATATGAGCCATGGTCCAGGGCGCTGGCCAATTAATCAACAGTGTTGTTTAATCCAGCGCATGGCTTCTTCGACACTTCGCGTCGGCATCTTCGGCTACGGCGGCGGCGGGCAGCGCTTCCATGCTCCGCTCGTGGCCGCCACGCCCGGCCTGGAACTCGCGATGATCGTCACCGGCAACCCGGAGCGCGTCGCGCTCGCCCGCGCCGCCTACCCCGGCACCGAGATCGTCCCGGACGCCGACAGTCTGTTCGCCCGGATCGACGACCTCGATCTCGTCGTGGTGACCACCCCCAACCGGACGCACGCGCCGCTGGCGCTGCGCGCGATCGAATCCGGCACCCCGGTCGTGGTGGACAAACCGTTCGCGCCGACCGTCGCCGAAGCGCAGCAGGTGGTGGACGCGGCGGCGGTCGCCGGAGTCGGGCTGACGGTGTTCCAGAACGGACGCTGGGACTCCGGCTTCCGCACGGTCCGCAACCTGATCGCGGCCGGCCGGCTGGGCACGGTGTTCCGGTTCGAGTCGCGCTACGACCGGTGGCGGCCCCAGCCCAAGGACAACTGGCGGGAGTTCGGCGACCCGGGCGAAGCCGGTGGCCTCCTCTACGACCTGGGCGCGCACATCATCGACCAGGCGCTGCAACTGTTCGGCCCGGTCGCCGAGGTCTACGCCGAACTCGACCGGCGCAGGCCGGGCGTGCAGGTCGACGACGACACCTTCGTGGCGTTGCACCACGTCAACGGCGTGCGCTCGCACCTGTGGACCTCGGTCCTGGCCGCCACCCGCAACCCGCGCTGGCGGGTGCTGGGCGACCGGGGCACGTTCACCAAGTACGGCCTTGACGTGCAGGAACAGCAGGCGATGAGCGGGATGAAGCCCGGCGAGCCCGGCTGGGGCATCGAGCCGGAGGCCGATCGGGGCACGTTCGGCGACGGCGAGCGCACCGAACTGGTGCCGACCGAGGTCGGCGACTATCCGACGTTCTACGCGCAGGTGCGCGACGCGCTGCACGGTGAGGCACCGTTCCCGGTCGACCCGGCGGGCTCGGTCGACGCGTTGCGCGTCATCGAAGCGGCCATGACCTCGGCGACCGAGCAGCGCGTCGTCCGGATCTGACGCGGCGGTGGGTGGAACCGGAACCGGTCCCACCCACCACACCCCCATCCCCCGGGCTCAGGCGCGCAGATCCTTGCGCTTGGTGTAAACGACGTGGAAGCCGATCAGGCAGCCGAGCACCACCAGCCACTGCGCGGTGCTGACCCCGGGCACATCGTCGACCGGCAGGGTGTAGGCGATCGCGACCTGCACCAGCGCGTCCAGAGCGAAGACCAGCCCCCACACGGCGGACAGGATCCGGGTGGCCGTGCGGAACGCGGCTTCTGCGTCCCAGCGCGCCTCGAACTTCGCCAGGCCCGCCATGCCGACCTTGGCGATCACGATCGACCGGGCCATGATCATCATGAATGGCCTGCGGGTCGGCACGGTGCCCAGGATCCACAGGCCGACCACCAGGAACAGCCAGGCTTCGCGGACCAGCATCAGCCGGGGGCTGCCGGTGATCAGCGACATCACGGTGCCGATGATCAGCAGGCTGATCGTGAACAGGGTGAGCACGTTGACCTTGCGCTGCTGCCAGATCGAGTAGCCGAGGCTGGGCAGCACGAACAAGCCGCTGAGCAGCAGGGCCCACAGCGCGGCGATGCCGAAACCGCGCAGGACGTAGAAGCCGGCCAGCGGCACCGCCACGTCCAGCAGGACCGAGATGATCAGGTGTTTGCGCAGCCCGGCGATCTTCTGCCTGGCGGTCGGCTCGGTGCTGGTCCCGTTCGTGGTCGTCATCGTGTCCCCTGCGATCTGGCCGCTCGGCTTGATTTCTGTCCGCATGGCCAAAAGTGTGGCATGCCGGTACCGACAACCGAAATAGGGGATAACCCTGAACCGCACCCGGAGCCCGAACCCCGGGTACGGCACGAGCTCAGTGCGCGAGCACGTCACAGAGATTGCTGTGCGGACCGGACAGCCGCAGCACCGTCTTCACCGTCTTGCCATTCACCGTCGCCACCCGCACCGAGACGAAACTGTGCGCGGTCACCGCCGAGAACAACAGATCGTGCGACGGCGAATCCCTACCGTGCAACGTGGCCAGGACCCCGCCACCACCCGACAGAATGAACGACCCGTCCGGCAGGAAGCTGTAATCCCCCGAACCATCCAGATTCACCGACGTACTCCGCCCAGTGCTCACGTTCACCACGTGCGCGATCAACAGACCGCTCGCCGTCGCGAACACCGGCTGACCGGCATCGTCGGTCCAGGTGTCCTGCACCACCTCGTTCACCGGGAAATCGACGTGCACCGGGAAACCGCACACGTCGCCAGCGGCGAGATCCTCCGGCGCCGCCGCCGGATGCGTGACAGCCGGTCCGTTGAATCCACCGGTACCCGTCAACGGCTGGACGCCCGGACCCGCCGAAGCGGGCCCGGCCGCCGTGATCGCGCCCAGCGCGACCAAACCCGCCGCGGTCAGCACGGCAAGCAGTGTTCTGATGCGGGCCCTACCGAGCCCCGTACGTGTTGATGACATGGCCAGAGCCTTGACGCCGCCCCGACCGGCCGACAATCCTTTCGGGCAGCGCCGAAGCATCGGGGAAACACAATTGGGGTTCGGCGGCTGCGGCAGAACACGTGGGGAGGGCCCGATGGCCCGGATCATCGCCAGCACCCAGGACATGGCGCGAATGCGGTTCGCCTCGGCACCCGCACCCCTGATGGAAACCGGCCTGGCCATCGCCGACCTCCAACGCAGGCCACGCGACCGGTGGCCGCGATGGGCCGCCGCCTTCCCGGACACCGCCCAGCCACTGCTCGACCTCATCCCCGGCAAAGGATTCGGACCCCAGTTCCTCGACCCGATGGCCACCGACCTCGACGAAGCCATCGCCATGGTGCTGGCCACCCCACGCCGCTTCCTGCGCGCCGACCTCATGCAGTCCTGGATGCACCGGCCCGGCACCCCCGTCCCGCCACTCTGGGTACGCAACCTCGCCGACGGCGACCGGGAAAGCCTCGACCTGGTCATCCGTGGCCTGCGCGACTTCCACCTGGCCTGCGTCGCTCCACAATGGACCCAAGTGGTCGAGTCCTTCCAGCACGACATCGACTCCCGGCTACCCGTCCTCGCCCGCGAAGGCTTCACCGGACTGTTCGCCACCCTGCACCCGAAAATGCGCTTCCACGACAACGCCTTCGTCAAAACCGACTCGAACCGGGTCATGGAACTCGGCGGCGACGGACTACAACTGATGCCCTCCGCGTTCTGGCGCGGCCTCCCCGCCTTCGCCATCCGCCCCGACATACGCGGCGGCAACGCGATGATCTACCCCGCCAACCCGATCCAACCACCCGGCACCATCGCGCACGAACCCGTCCCCGCCCGCTCCCCCGGCGCCGAACACCTCGCCGACCTGCTCGGCCGCACCCGCGCCGCCGCCCTGCACGCGCTACGCCAGCCCCGCACCACCACCGACCTCGCCGGCCAACTCGCCATCAGCCTCGCCTCGGCCTCCGAACACACCAGGACGCTGCGCGAAGCCCACCTCGTCCGCACCACCCGGCACGGCCGCTCGGTACAACACAGCCTCACCCCATTGGGGCATCAGCTACTCGACGCGCACCACGACCATTGACCTCGACCAAGCCTGAAGTTCTACGGTGGAAAACATGGCTGTCCAACTGAACCACACCATCGTGCTAGCCAAGGACCGCAACGCATCGGCCGAATTCCTCGCCGACCTGCTCGGCCTGCCCGCGCCCACCACCTTCGGGCCGTTCTCCATCGTCGCGCCGACCAACGACGTCAGCCTCGACTTCATGGAACACCGCGGCCAGATCACCGCGCAGCACTACGCCTTCCTGGTCGACGA
The DNA here is from genome assembly GCA_036494465.1 of Pseudonocardiaceae bacterium. Lineage (GTDB taxonomy): Bacteria > Actinomycetota > Actinomycetes > Mycobacteriales > Pseudonocardiaceae > CAJCJE01. Next base: position 946 of record DASXOJ010000040.1, on the reverse strand, counting down.
CACCGAATTCGACGAGATCTTCGGCCGGATCACCGCACGCGGCATCCCCTACTGGGCTGACCCCGCCCACCAGGAAGCGAGCGTGATCAACACCCGCGACGGGGGCCGTGGCTGCTACTTCGACGACCCGAACGGCCACAACCTGGAGATCCTCACCCGCCCCTACGGCAGCGGCAGCTGAACCACCAGGACGCGCTTCCGCAGTCGCCGCTTGTCGACCTTGCCCAGCGCCGTCAGCGGGAACGCGTCCACCAAGTGCACCGTCTCATGCCGGGCAGGCACCGCACCGACCACGAACGCATGCACCGCCTCCCCGGATCTCCTCCCGGTTCTGCTCTGTGCTGGTTTTGTCGGTGACGTGGATCGCCGGAGGTCTGGTTTCATTCGCCACTGAAACTACAGATCTACGAGACAAGCAACTTTTGCGTAGCCAGTAGTAGCCACAGCACTTACCGCACAATCCGCGGATAGCCGACGCCCTGGTGACCACCGTGAGCAAGGGCGCCGCGCCGCCCGATCAGGCCGCCCCAGAGGGCGCTGTTCTGCTTCTGGTTTTTGGTTGATGGTTGTCCGCGAGCGGGCAAATTTTAGTCGACACTGAAACTATAGATCTACTTGGCTACAAAAAAGTGCGTTGTCTGGTAGCCACTGCTAGATCGCGTTGGCGATGTCGTCGCCGAGGCTGCTCAGGGCCCGGCCAGGGTGGGTGACCGCGCCGGATACCGAGCTCGCCACATTGCCTACGGCGTTGGAGGTCCAGTCGTAGACACCGGGGCCGTAGTGCTGCACGAGCGTGCCGACCCCATACGCGGCGGCGCCCGCGACCAGCGACAACCCGAACGTCTCGGGTGCGCCGCCGATCGACAACCCTTCCAGCAGCGCGGTGCCGCCCGCCGTCACCGCCTCCCCCGTCCCGTAGCTCGCGGCGTCGGCCGCGCCAGCGACC
>DASXOJ010000039.1:0-13158 GCA_036494465.1 Pseudonocardiaceae bacterium | reverse complement strand
AGTGGCGATGGAACGACACAACACCCTTCATCGGTGGCGACGTCCTCCTAGGGAACGACAGAAAGCCTGGATACGCTAGCGAGTGCACCGGCGGTATGGCAGTCGAGGACATGACCGGCGAAGACTACCTCGTCACGTCCGCGCACTGCTTCCCGCTGGGCGCCGGAGTCTACGGCGACGCAAACCCGGTCGGCGACTTGGGTTCCCTCGGAAACTACGGCAACCTGATCGGGACTGTGCACGATCTCAATGCCTCAATGTGGGATGACGCCATTGTCGATACCGGCCTGGCCAACGGCCAGGGCACCAATTCCGATGAGGCCGACTCGCCCGATAACCGCTGGATTCCGGTTGACTCGTATGCCTATTCCTACTTTGGTCAAAGCGTCTGCCAGGATGGCGCTCGCTCTTACTACACCGGCCACGGGGTACCTTGCGGTATCGAAGTCGTTAACGACGATGTCGAATGGAGCGAAACCTGGGACGACGGATCGGTCGTTACCGTGCGCGGTGTCGGTGGAGATGCCGACACGTGGTCGTCCACTGAAGGTGACTCGGGCGGTCTGGTGTTCGCGGTCGAAGGCACCAACACGCGACAGGCTCGCGGCATCGTAGAGGCAGGCGACGCGAACGTCGTGACGTACTGGACCGAGGCGCCCGACATTCTCAACTCCTTTAGCACCTACGGCCTGCACCTGAACCCACATCAGTAGCCAGCTGTGATCGGGGTGGCATAGTAGTTTGTTGCTGTGTCCATCCCGATGGCCCCTGCCTTTGCGGAAAGAAGACGAAGCCGTGTCAGTTCCTCGTCGTGTACTCGCATTTAGCGCTGCCGTCGCCGCAGCGGTGCTTGCCGTGTGTGGTTGTGGATCGAAGACTGCTTCCGGCAGCAGTTCAGGTGTCGCCACCACAACGGACGCTGCTCTGCAGGTCTTCCAGCATCGATCGCTTGCCTGTGGGACGGGCATCGACGGCCCCGCCCAGCCGAGCGGACCTTCGGATGCCGTTCAGTTGACGATTGGCGGAACCCACCTGAACGCGACGGAGATCGATGCCAGCTATGCCATCACCACATCGGCCGACCACCCCAGCCATGAGATTGACCTGACACTCCCGATCGGCCCGACACCACTGACGATCCTGCTGCTCAAGGACGGGAAGATCGTGGGTAAGCAAGGCCCTCCGGCGTCCACAGGAACTGTGGATGGTGCCCCGGCGACCGGATACAACCTCAGCGCAAAGCCCTACACCGGATCAGCGAAGGTTGGCCAGCTGTGCCCAGGAACGAGCTGGGAGCAGGTAGCAGCGAATCACAGCCGATACACCGTGGCTGTACTCATGTCTCGGCAACCACAAGGTGGTCCACAAACCAGTCCACCACCGGCCTACTTGCCAGATCCGCTCACGGTTGCCACCGCCGCGCTCTAGCCCGGTCCGCTCAACACACCACGCTCGTAGGCGGCGACGAGCCCGAGCCGGGACCGGCAACCGGCTTTCGCGAACAGTTTGGTCAGGTGCCGCTCGACGCTCTTCTCGCTGACCTGGATCTCGGCGGCGATCTGCCGGTTGGTCATACCCTGCTGGATCAGTTCGATGATGCGCCCTTCGACCTTGGCGCTGGATCGCGAGCCCGACGTGCGCCGGGGCAGGGTCACCCCGCGCTCGCGGGCGAGCGCCTTGATGTGCGTGCGCAGCCAGGTGTCGCCAAGCAGTTCCGCGATCTCGTCGGCGCGGTTGAGCCACGGGCGCGGATCGTCGGCCATGCGTGCCGCGATCAAGCACGCGGTCGCGAGTTCGGCCTGGTAGCCCTGTTCGCGCAGCGCCGTCGCGGCCGACCGTGCGGCGGTGTAGGAGTTCTGCGCGATCGCGGTCACCAGCAGCTCGGTGACACTCGGCTCCGGCGCGTCGAGCCGGCCGCACCACGCTTTCGCCGATTCCTGGATTTCCGCGAGTCCGGCGCCGTCGCCCAGGGTCGTGGCCAGCAGCGCGTACCGGATGACCAGCAGGTGCAAGCCAGTGGTGTCAACGGTTTCCGCCGCTTCGACCGCGTTCGCGTAAGCCTGCCAACCGATTTCGAGGGTGGCGTCGACTTCGCCTCCGCGCCACGGCAGACCCATCTCGACCCAGCTGCGCAACGTGGGGAACGCGCTGTGCCGGTCCGGTTCGCCCAGCCACTGCTCGGCGAGCTCGGGTTCTCCCCTGCGCCCGCACATCTCGGCGGCCAGCAACCGCGCCAGTTCGTGCACTGGCGTGGTGGCCGGGTAGGTGGCGATCAGCGTGCGCGCCGCGGAGAGCGCGTCGTCCCATTGGCCGCGCCGATACCCGTCCACGATCCGGCGGCACAACACCAGTGGGCCGCTTTCCGGTATCCCGCAAGCGGATCCGAGCACCGAATCGATCATGCCGAGTGGATCGAACCAGCCTTCGGCTGGCGGCTGGGCGGATCCGTCCAGGGCACGCGCCAGTTCGGTCGCGTCGAAGGTCGTGTTCGCGGTGAACCAGCGCCGCACGATCGGCACGTTCATCGCCGCTGGCAACGGCTTTCCGGTGTGCAGCGCGGCAAGGCACGCGGCAGCGGCGAATTCACCGTCGTCGGCGACCACTTCGCCCAGCCAGTCGTATCGCCCGATGCGTAGCAGCTCCCGCACCAGATCGGCGCGATCTGCGCGGCCGCCGTTGGCGAGCGCGGCACGCTGCCAGCGCGCGGCCACCGTCGAGTTCACCGGTCGGATCCGGCGCGCGGCGCGGTCCAGCACGGTCGCCGCGTCCGGCTCGCCAACGGCCGCGTTCCCTGCCGCGGCAAGGTGATCGGCCAGTGGGAACAGCACATGACCGAGGCCCTGGTTGCCTGAGTCGAGCTGCCGCGCGAAAGCCAGGTGCAGCGCACGCAACTGCTCGACGCCGATCGCGTCGATCGCGGCGGCGCCCAATGCCGGGCAGGCGATGGTGAGCGCGCCGTTCGACGCGCAGCGCAACGCGCCGATCGCGGTGAACTCGTCCACCACGCGCCCGCACGCGCCCAGCTCGCCGTCGACGGCAGCGGCGAACACGGCCAGATCGTCCATGGTGAACCACTCGGAGTCCGCGATCAGCGCGAGCAGGCGCGGGCCGAATTCGTGGGTCTGCTCGACGAAGCGGACCAGCCAGTGGCCGGCGGGCAGCGCGATCGGCGCATCCGGATCGGCCAGGCACACGGCGCCACCGAGCTCGGTCAGCCTGCCTTGGCTCAGCAACAGCTCGCACACGGCCAGCACCGCGCCCGGATTCCCAGCCAGCGAACCGAGCGCGGCCCGGATCACGTGCGCCACCGCGGGGTCGGGTTGCTGCCGCGTCGCGGTGGCGACCAGGTCGCCGATGTGCTCGTCGGCCAACGGTCCGAGTTCGACGATCCGGCCGGTCGCCTCGCGCGCGGAGGTCAGTTCCAGCGCGACGCTCTCGTCGTCGCACGCGACCACGACCGTGCAGCCCGCCCGCAACGCGATGAACGCCGTGGTGATCACGGTCGCCGGGTCCGCGTCGGCGTCGTCGAACAGCACGACCGAGGGCATCGAGCCGTGGAAGCTGTCGAACAGCCGCTGTAGCGAGTGCAGCAGCCTGCCGCGCGATGCGGGCGACGCGTAGGTCGTCGGCGTGCACAGCTGGTTGACGGTGTCCAGCGCCGCGGCCAGTCGCGAACTGCCGATGTCGGCGAAGCCCGCGCGGAGCGCCCGCAGCGTGCCAAGCACGCCGAAGAGGTCCCAGCTGCCGTCCGAGCTCAGTTCGACGGTGATGGTGCGGATGCCCCGCTCCCGGCACCCGGCCGCGACCTCGTCGAGCAGGGCGGTCTTGCCAACGCCGCGCGGTCCGCGCAGGACGATCGGCACCGGCCTGCCGAGCAGCTCGCCGATCGCGCTGAGCTCCTCGTTCCTGCCGATCAGACCGCGACCCCTGGCCAACGCTCCTCCTCGCCACGAGCCCCCGGGAAACATCGTCTACGGTTCCGTGTCGTACGACGAGGCGATTGTCCAACCGGTTCCTGTTTTGGGCAAAACCGGCGGCCCACCGCCCAGGTTCGGCGATTGACATTTGTCATCCCGGCCCCATGACGCACCATCACTACCGAGAGTGGTCGTCGCACGGGAGTCTTGGCAACCATGGGAACGACAGAGGCGGTGCTCGTGGCCGAAGGGCTGCGGTACCGATACGGGGAAACGGTCGCGCTGGACGGCGTCGACCTGCGAGTGGATCCGGGCGAGTGCGTCGCGCTGCTCGGGCCGAACGGGGCGGGAAAATCCACGCTGGTGTCGATCGCGGTCGGGCTACTCGTGCCGCAGCACGGGTCCGTGCGGATCCTGGGCGGTGACCCGCGCCGCGCGGCGACCCGCAGGCTGCTGGGCGTCGCGCAGCAGACCCTGGGCTTTCCGAACACGCTGAACGTGAACGAACTGGTGACCGGCGCCGCCATCCGGGGTGGCCTGCGCGCGGCCGCCGCCGGTCCGATCATGGCCGAACTGGGCCTGACCGACCTGGCGAAACGGCGAGTCGCGAAGCTCTCCGGCGGGCAGAAGCAGCGCGTGCAACTCGCCATGGCTCTGGTCACCGAGCCGAAACTGCTGGTGCTGGACGAGCCGACGGCCGGCCTGGACACGCCAGCACGGCGGCACTTCTGGCAGATCCTGGCGCGGCGCCGCGAACAGGGCACCGCGGTGCTGGTCACCACCCACCTGATCGAGGAATCGGCCGCCGTCGCGGACCGGGTCGTGGTGCTCGATCGCGGCCTGGTGCTGGCCGACGCGCCGCCGCAGGAACTGGTGTCGCGGCTGCCGGACCGCACGGTCACCGTGCAGACCGGTCTCGGCCGCGACGAGCTGGCAGCGATGCCGGGCGTGCTGTCCGTGACGCAGGACCACGACCTGATCAAGATCCAGACGCGCTCGCCGGAAGACCTGCTGCGCGTGTTGCTCGACCGCGATCCGGCGCTGTCGGATCTGCGAGTGGAAGACGCCGGCTTGGAAGAAGCCGTCGTCGCGCTGACCAATGGTGCGGAGGTGACGGCGTGAACGCGATGATGGGCCGGATCTACGCGGTCGAGCTGCGGGACGAACTGCGCGCGATCGTGCGCGAGCCGGCGTCGTTGTTCTTCGGCATCATCATGCCGGTCGGGCTGTTCATCATGTTCAACCTGCTCTACGGCCACCAGGTCGCGACGTACGGCCTGTCTGCGGGCACCGCGATGGTCGCCACGTTCGGCACCTACGGCGTGATCACCGTGGCCTCGCTGCAACCAGGCATCGGCATCGCGTCCAACCGGGACATCGGCTGGCTGCGGATGAAGCAGGTGTCTGCCGTGCCGATCGGGATCAGCCTGGCCGCCAAGGCCACCGCGGCGCTGCTCTACGGGATCGGCGTGCTGGTGGTGATGGGTATCGCGGCGGACGCGTTCGGCACGCTGCAGGCGTCGCCCCTCGCGTTGCTCCGGGTGGTGGTCGTGCTGCTGCTGGGCAGCATTCCGTTCACCCTGTTCAGCGTCGCGGTCGGGTTCCGGTTCCGCACGAACGCGGCGACCGCTGTGCTGAACGCGTTCCTGTTCCCGCTGTCGATCCTGTCCGGACTGTGGATCCCGATCCAGTTCCTGCCCAAGGTCATCGGCGAGATCGCGAAGTTCCTGCCCACCTACCACCTTGCCCAGCTCGGGCTCGCCCAACTCGGCGACGGCACGGCCATGATCCACGTGCTCGCGCTGCTGATCACCACGGTTCTGGCGGCCGGTATCGCCGTGATGTCCTATCGTCATGCGCGGATATGAGTACTGACGACGTCTCCCGTGCCAGGTCCGTGGCCCAACGGCTGCGGACCTGGGAGTGGGTCTACCTCGGGTACCTCCTGTTCGTACTGGCGCAGCCCTACTTCGCACCGAACACCGCCTGGTGGGAGTGGCCGCTGGCGATCACGATCTGCGCGGCGACGGTCGTGCTCTACGCGGTGGCGGTGCTGAGTGCGCCGAGCCGGGGGCATCTGTGGTTCTCGATCCTGCCGCTCACCGCGATCGGCGCATTGGCCACGCCGTTCAACACCGGCGCCAGCGTGCTGCTGATCTACGCGGCGGCAGCCGCGGGCAACACGCAGACCCGCCGCGACGCGATCCGCTGCTTCGTCGCGCTGACCGCGCTCGTCGGGATCGACTCGCTGGTCTCGCAGGTGCCGATGCCCTACCGGTTGTGGGGCGTGATCCCCTCGGCGGTGCTGATCTGGGTGATCGGGCTGGTCGAAGTCCGGCAGAAGGACCGGCGCCAGGAACTGGAGTACGAGCGGCTGCGCAACTCGCAGGTCGAACTGCTGGCCACCATCGGTGAACGCGAACGCATCGCGCGCGACCTGCACGACCTGCTCGGCCATTCGCTGACCGCGGTGGTGATGCGCGCGCAACTGACCAAGGAACTCGTCCTGGTCGACCCGGAACGGGCCCGCGCAGAAGCCGAAGAAATCGAACGCAACGCGCGCGAAGCACTGGCCGCCGTGCGCAGCACCGTCACCGGCTGGCGGCGAACCAGCATCAGCGCGGAACTCGACGCGGCGCGGCGCGCGCTGGCAGGCACCGGGGTCAACCTGCGGGTCGACTACGACGACGAACTGATCCTGCTCGCGTCCGCCGATCACGAACTCGGGTTGGCGTTGCGCGAAGCGGTCACCAACGTGGCGCGGCACGCGCATGCCAGCGTCTGCCACATCGGGTTGGACGCGGACGAGGAACGGGTGCGACTGGTGATCGCGGACGACGGCGTCGGCGGCGACGCGCCGGAAGGCACCGGCCTGACCGGCCTGCGCGAACGCATCGCGAAACTCGGCGGCGTCGTGCAGCGCAGCGGATCGGCGGGCACCACACTGACCATCACCGTCCCGGTCAAGGTGGCCACATGATCCGCGTCGTGCTGGCCGAAGACCAGGGCATGGTGCTCGGCGCGTTCGCGTCCCTGCTCGACCTGCAACCCGACATCACCATCGTGGCCACCGCCACCAACGGCGACGACGCACTGGCCGCCGTCCGCGAACACCGCCCCGACGTGCTGGTCACCGACATCGAAATGCCCGGCCGCACCGGCCTCGACCTCGCCGCCGAGCTGCACAACCTCGGCGACCCGACCCGAGTGCTGATCGTGACCACGTTCGCCCGCAGCGGCTACCTGCGCCGCGCCGTCGACGCGGGCGTCGCGGGCTACGTCCTCAAGGACGCCCCCATCGGCGAACTCGCCACCGCCCTGCGCCGCGTGCACGCGGGCGAACGCGTCGTCGCACCGGAACTCGCGGTGGCCGCCTGGGACGCCGCCGACCCGCTCACCGACCGCGAACGCGAACTGCTCCGCGCGGTCGTCGAGGGCGCCAGCAACGCCGAGATCGCCGCGCGCCTGTTCCTCGCCGAAGGCACCGTGCGCAACTACCTTTCCAGCGCCATGGCCAAACTCGGCGCCCGCAACCGAACCGAGGCAGCCAAGACCGCGCAGTCCCGAGGCTGGCTCTAGGCCGGGCTCCCGTCAGGTTTGGTGGCAGGACTCGATCAGCGCGCGGAGCTCGGCGCGGGGTGGGTCGGGGCGGACCGCGAGGTAGGTGCGCGCCAGCGGGGTCGGGTTGCGCAGGGCGCGGAAGACGACGCCGGGCACCGGTAGCTGGGCGGCGTGCGGCGCGTAGAACACCGTCCAGGATGGCTTGCTGAAACCGATGGCGGCGAGGGTGTCCTGGGCGGTGGTGAATTCCGGGCCGAACCGGGGCGTGAAGCCGGCTTCCCGGCAGCATCGCAACACGAGGTCGTGCAGTGCCGGGTTGGCCGCTCGGCGGGTCAGTCGCAGCGGCAGGTGTTCGAGGTCGGCGAACTCGACGGCGTCGTGGGCGGCGAGGTCGTGCTTGGCGGGCAGGGCGACCATCAGTTCGTCCTGCCACAGCGGCAACAACTCCAGCTCCGGCTCGGTGCGGTCGCCGCGCAGCAGGGTGGCGTCGAGGTCGCCGGAGCGCACCCGGTTGAGCCGGTCCTCGGTCGTGGTGGAGACCAGTTCGAGTTGGGCGTGCGGGGCGCGCAGGGCGAATTCGGCGAGGATGGTTTCGAGGCGCGCGCCCAAGCCGGAACTGGTGCCAAGGCGCAGTGCGACTGCTTGTCCGGCACGGTGTTCGTCGATGGCGATGCGAGCTCGGGCGGCTGCCGCGAGGACGTCTCTGGCGTGTGGCAGGAACAGCCGACCGGCCTCGGTCAGGGTGACGGTGCGGGTGGAGCGGTTGAACAGCGCGACGCCGAGTTCCCGTTCCAGCCGGCGGATCTGTTGACTGACCGCGGGTTGCACGATGTGCAGCTGTTCGGCGGCGCGGCCGAAATGCAGTTCCTCGGCGACCGTGACGAAGTAGCGCAGTTGCCGGAGTTCCATCCTCACCTCATTGATCAGGCTTCGTGATGAGTCTAGACGAGGTTGGTCATTGGTCGGCGCTCCCGATCGGGCTGTGCTGGAGACACCGCAGCGATCAAGGAGAAACCTCATGCCGTACCTGGACGTGCCGGGCACCACGCTCTACTACGAAGACGAAGGCACTGGCGAGCAACCACTGTTGTTCCTGCATGGCTGGGGCACGAGTGCCCGGGTGTGGGGCGCGCAACTGCCCGAGTTCGTCCGGGAGCACCGCGTGGTCACGCTCGACTGGCGCGGTTGTGGCCGGTCCGGTCGACCGGCGACAGGCAACACCATGACCGGGGTGCTCGACGACCTGACCGTGTTGATCGACGCGTTGCGGCTGGTGCGTCCGGTCGTGATCGGGTCGTCGCTGGGCGCCGCGTTCGCGACGGAACTGGCGGTGCGCGGTCCGGAGTTGGTCGGTGGCGCGGTCGCCGTGGACGGTCCGGCTTACTGGCCCTCGCAAGGCATCGACGTCGCCAGGATCGAGCACGACCTGCGCACCGACCGGGCCGCATCGGTCGCCGAGTGGGTGGTGAACTGGTTCGCGCCCGGCACGTCGCCGGCCCTGGTGGACTGGACGGTGCGGCAGATCCTGGACTCGGGCACGTACATCGACGAGCACTTCACCGCGTTCGCCGGCTACGATCCGCGCCCGCGACTGGGCGAGCTGCGCGTGCCGATCCACTACATCCACGGCGCGCTGGACACCCAGCCGCCGGTCGCGGTCGCGAGGACGTGTGCCGCGCTGACTCCGGGCGCCGGGGTGAGCCTGATCGAGGGCGCGGGCCATCTACCGCACCAGGAACGCCCTGCCGAGTTCAACGGGGCACTGCGCGCGGCACTCGGCAACATGGTGAGCGCCATTGCGGTGGCTTAGAAACACGGTCGGCAGCCCCTTTTTGTTCGGGTCTGCCGACCGGGCGTTACTCAGAGTTTCGTGAAGGTACCGGTGAACTGTGCGAACGAACCGTCCTTCATTGCCATGAACGTGGTGACCTTTCCGGCGCCGAAATCCTCGACGAGCACCATTCGGGCTTGTAGATCTTCGAAAGTCACCATATACACGTCGTCCCGGATCGGCTCGACCGAGATGTCCGCGGTATAGGTGTACTGCGGGGTCGGCCTGGTGATCGTGTACGTCAGTTTGCCGGATTCGGAGTAGTCGTGGTCGACGACCATATCCACACCGTAGTCAGCCCGATACATTCCGCCTTCGGCGGGAAAAATCTGCATTGCCCCCACCTCCCCTACCAAGAGTGATGGTGAGAATTTTTACTTGGCGCCGCGATTCAATCAACCAAACCAAACGTAATACGACCGGCCGAAATTTGTCCGAACGTACGGAATGGAATTACCCGAATCCGCCAGGTAATCGACAACATCGGATTACATGATTACACGGCGGAATATCGGTGTTCGTCCATTTCGTACGTCCGGATGAGCCGGGGGCTCAGTCGTTGCCCGCGTCGATCGCGGCCCGATCGAGCAACTCGCCCTCGTCCGAGACGTCGCCCCGGGAGGCGATCGCCTCGGCGCCACCTTCCGGCATGGCGCCGATCAGCTCGGTCGGGCCGGCGGGCGGAGTGCCGATCAGTGCCGAGTGCTGGCTGCCGACCAACCCGAGACCCGCGTACTGCTCCAGTTTGGCGCGGGAGTCGGCGATGTCCAGGTTGCGCATGGTCAGCTGACCGATCCGGTCGGCGGGACCGAAGGCGGAGCCCTCGACGCGTTCCATGGACAGCTTGTCCGGGTGGTAGCTGAGCGCGGGACCGGCGGTGTCCAGGATGGAGTAGTCGTCGCCGCGCCGCAGCCGCATCGTGACCTCACCGGTGACGGCGGTGCCGACCCAGCGTTGCAGCGACTCGCGCACCATCAACGCCTGCGGATCCAGCCAGCGGCCCTCGTACATGAGCCGCCCCAGCCGCCTGCCATCGTGGTAGTAGCTGGCCAGGGTGTCCTCGTTGTGGATCGCGTTGACCAGCCGCTCGTACGCGGCGTGCAGCAGCGCCATGCCGGGCGCCTCGTAGATGCCCCGGCTCTTGGCCTCGATCACCCGGTTCTCGATCTGGTCCGACATGCCCATGCCGTGCCTGCCGCCGATCGCGTTGGCCTCCAGCACGATGTCGACGGCGGAGCCGAACTCCTTGCCGTCGATGGTGACCGGCCTGCCCTGCTGGAAGCCGATCGTCACGTCCTCGGTCGCGATCTCGACGGCCGGGTCCCAGAACTTGACGCCCATGATCGGCTCGACGATCTCGATGCCGGTGTCCAGGTGTTCCAGCGACTTGGCTTCGTGCGTCGCGCCCCAGATGTTCGCGTCGGTCGAGTACGCCTTCTCGGTGCTGGCCCGGTAGGGCAGTGCACGCGCGAGCAGCCACTCGGACATTTCCTTGCGGCCACCGAGCTCGCTGACGAACTCGGTGTCCAGCCACGGCTTGTACACGCGCAGCGTGGGGTTGGCGAGCAGGCCGTAGCGGTAGAACCGCTCGATGTCGTTGCCCTTGTAGGTGGAACCGTCGCCCCAGATCTGGACGTTGTCCTCCAGCATCGCGCGGACCAGCAGCGTGCCGGTGACCGCGCGACCCAGCGGCGTGGTGTTGAAGTAGGTGCGTCCCGCGGAGCGGATGTGGAATGCCCCGCAGGCCAGTGCCGCGAGTCCCTCCTCGACCAGCGCCGCGCGGCAGTCGACCAGTCGCGCGATCTCGGCGCCGTAGTCGGTGGCGCGACCGGGCACGGACGCGATGTCCGGCTCGTCGGCCTGGCCGATGTCAGCGGTGTAGGTACAGGGCACCGCGCCCCGCTCGCGCATCCACGCGACCGCTACCGAGGTGTCGAGACCACCGGAGAAGGCGATACCGACCCGCTCGCCGACAGGAAGAGAGTTCAGAACCTTGGACACGGGATGATTATGCACCCTTGTGCATCATCATGCAAACCAGGCGATCACGCCCAGGTGAAGCGGTAGGCGCGGTAGGTGTTCACGCCCGCCGGGAACTCGGCGCTGAACACAACGGCCCCATTCCGGTTGAATTCGGACAGGTAGGGCAGCGAGCCCCAGCCGACGAACGTCTGCCCGGTGCGCTCGACCTGCGCATTCCCTTGCGACGACGCGATCAGCCCGGCGGGCTGGTTGTCGGCGCGGACCAGGGTCGCGGTGTGGTGGCGAACGTCGAGCCGGACGACCACGATCCGGCTGTACGGGAGTTCGGACACGGCGCCGACTCCGGTGTTCGCGGCACCGGCCGACTCGTTGTCGAACAGGGAGTAGTAGCCGTTGCCGAGCGGCTCGGGGTCGTGCTGCCAGGCGGTGATGTCACCGGCATCGTTGAGTTCCTGCCCAGGCGCCGCTTCGAGCTTGAACGAGCTGGCCTTGCCGCCCAGCTGCCAGAGAATGCTGCCGTTCGTCCGGGAGACCTCGTAGGTGGTCCAGGTGTCGCGGGCGTCCACCAGCAGGTTGTTGCCATCCAGCTTGACGGCGTTCACATGGAACCAGTCCCAGGGCGTGTTCGGCGACGCGGGCAGCGGCTGCTCGCTCTGCGCGTAGGGCACGTGGTCGGCACTGTCCCACTGGAACAGCACGTGGCCGGTCGCGATGTCGATCTCCTGCACGACGCCGTCGATGACGGCCTGGTGCGCGGAGCCGCCGATGGCGGTGAGGTCGGCGGTGGCCTGGTGGTAGGCGAGGATCAGCGCGGTGTTCCTCGGCGTGATGACGAACTCGTGGCCGTCGGCGGTGTAGCCGTTGCCTGCCCGGACCTCGCCGATCTGGTGGTAGTGCGCGTCGTAGATCTCGTCGACCCCGGTCGCCAGTCCACCGAGCCCGGTGCCCTGCCACCAGGTCAGCACCGGTTTGCCCCGGTAGGTCTGGGCACGGAAGTCCGCTGCGGCCTCACCGGTGGGGACGGGGTGCGACCAGACGACCCGCTTGCCGTCCGGGCTGAGGATTTCCACGCCATTGGCGTATTCGGGACTACTCGCGGTCGGGCTGAGGAAAATGTCTCCCTTGCCCGCGCCCGATGCGTCATTGAGCACGGTCAGCGGCGGTAATTGCGGACCGGTTGTCGCGGCGACCGCAGGCACCGGCAGGAGCACGGTAGCGAGGGAAAGCGTTGCGACGACGAGGTTCTTGCGCATGAGTGGACGCCCCTGGGCGAGGAAGGGAATCGAACCGGATCGGGCGGAAGATTAACCAGATCGACCGCGAACACGGAACCAGATCCAGAGTTTGGGAAATGTGAATTCGCGGGAATTGTGTCGGATACCGAAAAGCGCGGACACCGTCACGTTTCCGGGGTGTCGCCCCGGTCACCTTGACACCGGGGCTGGCCAGCTGTTCGCGCCGAGCACCGGCACGCCCGCCGACTGAATGGTCAGCGGTGGTACCAGTGCGTCCGCGCCGTTCGTGGCGGCCTGGTACGCGCGCGGTGCGGTGACCAAGCTGGCGCACGGACCGAGCCAGTTGTACGCGGCGCCGCCGTCCACCTTCCACGACATCACCAGCTGCGGCGCTCCGGCGAGCCTGTGCGGCACCCTCGGCTGGGCGCCCGCGCTGTGCCAGGCCGGTCCGGGCTGGGACGGTCCGACCGGGTTGGGTACCCCGAACGGGCTGCACCTGTTCTGAGGCGGCACCTGTTCTGGGCACAACGTCGGCTTACGGAGCCGTGACAGGAGGCAGATTCGCTACGAGCAGACCGCGCCGTGCTGGTGGAGATCTCGCACGACGGCCGCTACCTGTTCGCGGTGAACA
>DASXOJ010000038.1:0-19594 GCA_036494465.1 Pseudonocardiaceae bacterium | reverse complement strand
GGACTGGAAGACCATGGCGATGTCGCGGTCTTTGGGCTGGACGTTGGTGACATCGCGGCCGCCGATGGAGATGGCGCCCTCGTCGACGTCTTCGAGCCCGGCGAGCATGCGCAGCGCGGTGGACTTGCCGGAACCCGACGGGCCGACCAACACCAGGAACTCGCCATCAGCAACATCAAGGTCCAGCCCATCGACCGCGCGGACGGGCGGCGATCCAGGGAAGACCCGCGAGGCGCTGGCGTAGGCAACTTCGGCCATGTGACGTACCTTTCACTTACAGTCTCTGCCGACCCCCGCCGGGGCAGGTTCCACCGGCGGATTTGCCATACGGTACCTGGCAAACGGTGCGGCCGGGGATACCAAATTGGTACGCACGGGCTGGTCGGCGGCTCAGCCGGATGACTCGAGCACTCTGCGCACTGTAAGTGGTCTGGACCAGGAACGGTAGACGCAAACACGGTCTTGTTGATTGCTGTTGGTTGCTCCGACTGGAGGACCCTGGCCCGTCCCGCTTCTACAATTGGTTCTGAAACGTTACGGTTACCCGATGGTACGGTCTTTGCATACCAGACGCCCAGCGACACTGGCGTCGTTGGCGGCCGAATTGGGCGTCTCACGCACTACGGTGTCGAACGCCTACAACCGTCCGGACCAGCTGTCGCCTGAGTTGCGGCGGCGCGTCCTGGAGACCGCACGGCGCCTCGGTTACCCAGGCCCCGACCCGGTCGCTCGTTCGCTGCGGACCAGGAAGGCCGGTGCGGTGGGCCTGCTGCTCACCGAGAACCTGTCCTACGCCTTCCGTGACCCCGCGGCCATCAGTTTCCTCGAAGGATTGGCGCTGGCCTGCGAAGACGCCGGTCAGGGCTTGCACCTTGTGCCGGCCAACCCGGAGCGCGAGGACATCACCGCCGTGCACCGTGCGGGCGTCGACGGGTTCGTCGTCTACTCGGTGCCCGACGACGATCCGCATCTCGCGGCCGTACTGGAACGGCCGGTGCCGACGGTTGTCGCGGACCAGCCGAACCTGGCCAACGTCGACCGGGTGGGCATCGACGACCGGTCCGCCATGGGCCAGTTGGCCGATCATCTGATCGAGTTGGGTCACCGGCGGGTGGGCGTGGTGTGCATGCGGCTGAGCCGCAACCGCAACGACGACTTCGCCTCGGTCGAGCGGCAGCGGGCCGCGCACTTCCACGTCCAGCGGGCCCGGCTGGCCGGTTTGGCTGCCTCGTTCGACGCGGCCAAGGTGGACTGGAGCTCGGTGCCGGTTGTCGAGCGGTTCGACCACACGATCGCCAGCGGCGCGAGCGCGGCGGCGCAGTTGCTGGACCGCGACCCGCAGATCACCGCGTTGGTCTGCACCTCGGACATCCTGGCGCTCGGCGCGCTGGAAGAGGCCAAGCGCAGGGGCTTGCGGGTGCCGCAGGATCTGAGCGTCACCGGTTTCGACGGCGTTCCCGCCGCCGGCCCCGCGGGCCTGACCACGGTGCGCCAACCGATGTTGGAGAAGGGCCGGGCGGCGGGAAAGCTGCTGGTCGAGGGCACGGAACCGGGTCGCCCTAGGGTCGTAACGCTGGACACCGAACTGGTGCTCGGCGGCACGACGGCCAAGCCGCACAACGTCGAGGAGCGCTGGTTCGGCCCGTGATCGACTGAACAACCTGTCCACAACAGGCTTTCGAGGACCCCCGGGGACCACGCCCCGGGGGTCCTTGTCGTTGACCGGGCGCTGATCAGTTCGCGGTCAGGGCGAACGGGGTCGGCTCGCTGGCGAGGTCGCCCAGTTTGGCGATGAGGGCGTACTGGCCGGCGGGCACGACGTTGCGCACGCGCGGGCAGCCGGGGGCGGAGGTGCGACCGGCCCAGTCGATGTTGTAGCTGATCACCTGTCCGGGTTGCAGCAGCGGCACCTCGTGGGTGGTCAGCGAGTAGCAGTCGCTGCTGGACCAGAGCTGGTTGCCGCCGCCCGCGGGCACCACGACCAGCGAGCGGAGCTGGTGGCTGACGTCGCGGGTGCACGCGGTCGGGCCGGTGTTGGTGACGTGCAGGGTGAACACCGGGCGGGCGCCGACCGAGTAGCTGGGCGCACTCACGCCAGCTATGAGCTGAATCACATTGTCCGGGCAGGCGGGTGGGGGCGGCGGTGGCGGAGGTGGGGGCGGCGTGGTCGAACTGGAGGTGGGCGCGGGGGGCAGCAGCGGGGCCGGGTTCGGCGAAGCGGACGAACTGGGCGCAGCGGCTTGGCTGAGTCTTCCGCTCGGCGGCGGGTTGCTCGGCGAGGCGGCGGCGGGCGCGGCGGCGTTCGGGTTGTCGTTGGCGGTGCCCTTGATCGTCCCCGAGCTACCCAGCAGCGCCCCCGCTGCCCAGATCACCACGATCACCACGGCCGCGGTGCCTGCGGTGGCGATGGCGCGCCGACGGCGGTAGACCGACGACGGCAGTCCTCCCTGCGGCTCGTCCACCAGCGGAAAGTAGCTCTGCGGAGTCCAAAAGGATGGTTTTGCCACTCGATCAGGGCGTGTCGCGGAGGTGATGTTGCCGGTCCGGGCTTGCCAGCGTGTGGCTTTGTCAGGCTGAATCAGGAGGACTGCTCGACGACGCAGAGGAGCCGCCAATGTCCAACATCGACGAACTGCTGCGCCGCCACGAAGAGGGACCCGACCATGGCGCGCCCGGCGTGCCGACGCCGGTGCCCGGTTTGCACGTTGCGGTGGTCACCTGCATGGACGCCCGGATCAAGGTGTTCGACGTGTTCGGGCTCAGGCACGGCGAGATCCACATCCTGCGCAACGCGGGCGGGATCGTGACCGATGACGTGATCCGCTCGCTGGCGATCAGCCAGCGCAAGCTGCAAACGCGCGAGGTCATCGTCATGCAGCACACCTCGTGCGGGATGATGACGATCACCGAGGACGGTTTCCGCGACGAGTTGCAGGCCGATACCGGGCTGCGGCCGACCTGGTCGGTGGAGGCGTTCACGGATGTGGAGAAGTCGGTGCGGCAGTCGGTGGCGCGGGTGCGGACGAGCCCGTTCCTGAAGCTGACCACCGAGGTGCGCGGTTTCGTCTACGACGTGCACACCGCGAAGATCCACGAGGTGAGTTGACATACTGGTCGGCATCATGAGTATCGATGCCGACTCGCTCATCGACTGGTTCACCGACAACGCCCGCGACCTGCCCTGGCGCCGCGCCGACTGCACGGCGTGGGGGGTGCTGGTCAGCGAGATCATGTTGCAGCAGACCCCGGTTGCCCGGGTCGAGCCGATCTGGCACGAGTGGCTGGCGCGCTGGCCGAAACCGTCCGCGCTGGCCGCGGCAAGCCAGGCCGAGGTGCTGCGTGCCTGGGGCAAGCTGGGCTACCCGCGCAGGGCGCTGCGCCTGCACGAGGCGGCGACCGCGATCGCGGCGCAGCACGACGACGTCGTTCCGTCCGATGTGGACACTCTGCTGGCGTTGCCCGGGATCGGCGCGTACACCGCCCGCGCCGTCGCCGCGTTCGGCTACCACCAGCGGGCCGCCGTGGTGGACACCAACGTGCGACGGGTGGTGGCGCGCGCGGTGCACGGCGCCGGGGATGCCGGTCCGGCGTCGACGACCCGCGATCTCGCGGACACGGACGCGTTGCTGCCGAGCGAACCCGAGCGGGCATGGGTGTTCTCGGCGGGGTTGATGGAGTTGGGGCAGGTCGTCTGCACCGCGCGGAATCCGCGCTGCGCGGACTGCCCGATCTTCGCCGACTGCGCCTGGCAGCGCGCCGGTCGGCCTGCGTACGCGGGACCGGCCAAGCCGGTGCAGAAGTTCGCGGGCACGGACCGCCAGGTGCGCGGCAAGCTGCTGGACGTGCTGCGCGCCGCGACCGGACCGGTGACCAGGCCCGAACTGGACGCGGTCTGGGATGACGCCGGTCAACGCGATCGGTGCCTGGATTCGTTGCTGGTGGACGGGTTGCTGGAGCAGACCGACGACGGCCGCTTCGCCCTGCCCGGTGAGCTCGTGGCGGAGCGGTAGTGGCGCAGGCGCTGGAGTTCTTCTTCGACGACGAGGCGGACGCCGCAGTGCGCGGACTGTGGCAGCGGCTGGAGGCGGCCGGCGTGCCCAGCCTGGCCTCGCGCAGCCACAAGCAGCACCGGCCGCACGTCAGTTTCGCGATCGCTAGCTCGATACCGGTGAAGGTCCGCAAGAACCTGGCCGAATCGCTGCGGCTGCTGTCGCTGCCCGCGTTGTGGCTCTACACGTTGGGCACCTTCCCCACCAAGGAGAACGCGCTGTTCCTTGGCGCGGTCACCGATGCCGAGGTGCTCGCCGTGCATTCGGCGGTGCACGACGTGCTGGCCGGGAAGGTGCGCGATCCGTGGGCGTACTACCTGCCGGGCGCGTGGGTGCCGCACTGTGCGCTGGCGCAGGACCTGGACGTGGCGCAGCTGGCCAAGGGTTTCGCGGCGGTGCATCCGTTCGAGCCGATCCGGGCCCGGATCGCGGCGGTCGGCGTCACGGACACCCGGACCGGCGAGACCGAACTGCTCAACTGAGGAACGCTTCCACGGCGCCCCGGTAGATCTCGGGTTGGTCGTCGTGCACGATGTGGCCCGCGCCGGGCACGCGCAGGAAGTGGGCGCCGGGCACGCGTCGCGCCATTTCGGCCATCTGTCCCTCGGGCATGGCGGTGTGTTCGGCTTCGATGGCGAGCAACGGGCAGTGCAGCGCGTCGACCAGCGGCCAGTAGTCGCGCCGGCCCCATTCGGCGGCGATCTCGTAGAGGGCGTCGAGGTCGGCGATGAGGTGGTAGCCGTCGGCGCGTTCTTCGAAGCATTCGATGAAGTAGTCGCCCGCCGGGCCGAAGAACTCGCGGACCTGCGCGAGCGAGGCGAACGGGGTCGGCCAGGACTCGAAGTAGGGGCGCCAGGTGTCGACTGTCCGGCCGCGCTGGTCGGGCGCGAAGTCCTCGACGACGATGCCGCGCACCAGATCGGGGTGCCAGGCAGCCAGGGCCAACGCGTGCAGGCCGCCCATCGAGTGTCCGATCGCGACGACCGGACCGAGCCGGCGTGCGCGGATCACCTCGACCACGTCGGCGACGAACTGTTCGGTTTCGGCGGGGCCGCGGTGCGGGTTGCGGCCGTGTGCGCGGGCGTCGATGCCGACCACCCGGCCGTAGTTGGTCAGCCAGCGGGATGCGCGCCACCACGTCCTCGCGCGGCCCATCAGACCGTGCAGCAGCAGGATGCCCGGTCCGTCCCCACCGAATTCGACGACCACCCTGACATTTAACAGCGGGCCTGACAGCGGACTGTGCGCGGTCTGTCAGCGCGCTCCCCGACAGTCGTATCAACCACGAACAGGGGAGAACACAGATGTCATACGCGATCCAGGCGGAGGGCCTGGTGAAACGGTACGGCAAGACCACGGCGCTGGCCGGCGTGGATCTCGCGGTCGAGACCGGGACCATCCTGGGGGTGCTGGGCCCGAACGGTGCAGGCAAGACGACCGCGGTGCGGATCCTGGCCACGCTGCTGCGGCCGGACGAGGGGCATGCCACGGTCTGCGGGCACGACGTCCGGAAGGACGCCGTGTCGGTGCGCGCGGTGACCGGGTTGACCGGGCAGTACGCGTCGGTCGACGAGGACCTCAGCGGCACCGAGAACCTGGTGCTGATCGGCAGGCTGCTCGAACTGTCCCGGCGGGACGCGAAGGCGCGGGCCACCGAGTTGCTGGAGCGGTTCGGTCTGACCGACGCGGCGGGGCGCGCGGCCAAGACCTATTCGGGCGGTATGCGCAGGCGGCTGGACCTGGCCGCGAGCCTGGTCGGCAGGCCGCAGGTGCTCTACCTGGACGAGCCGACCACCGGCCTGGACCCGACCGCCCGCAACGATGTGTGGGGCATGGTGCGGAAACTGGTCGCGGACGGCGTGACCGTGCTGCTGACCACGCAGTACCTGGACGAGGCCGACCAACTGGCGGGCCGGATCACCGTGATCGACAAGGGCACGGTGGTCGCCGAGGGGCGGCCGGACGAGCTGAAGCGGCGGGCGGGCAGCCAGACGTTGCAGGTGCGGCCGACGCTGGCGCGCGACCTGGACGCCGTGGCCAGGATCATGACCGACCTGACCGGCAGGGTGCCCGCACGCGAGGACGCGACCGGCCTGCTGACCACCCCGGTCGAGGACCCGGTGCTGATCGCCGCGGTCGTGCGCAAGCTGGACGAGGCGGGCATCACCGCCGACGAACTGGCCTTGCGGCTGCCCAGTCTCGACGAGGTCTTCCTGTCGCTGACCGGGCACAAGGCCACCGAGGAAACGCCGATCGAGGAACCAGAGAGGAGCCTGGTGTGACCACCTTGACCGCAACGATGCCCGCGCCGCGCCGGGTGATCAACCCGGCCCGCGCGATGCGGCACAGCCTGTCGCTGGCCGGGCGCAGCATCATCAGGATCAGGAAGAACCCGGAGAACCTGCTGGACGTGACCATCCAGCCGATCCTGTTCCTGGTCATGTTCGTGTTCCTGTTCGGCGGCGCGATCAGCGGCAACTGGCACGTGTACCTGCAAACCCTGGTGCCGGGCCTGATGGTGCAGAACACGCTGTTCGCCAGCATGGGCACGGGTTATTCGTTGAGCAACGACATCAGCAAGGGCGTGTTCGACCGGTTCCGCAGCCTGCCGATCGCGCGCTCCGCGCCGTTGGTGGGCGCGGTGATCGGCGACGCGGTGCGGTTCGTGGTCGCCATGGTCATCCTGTTGGGGTTCGCGATGATCCTCGGCTTCCGGGTGCACACGAACCCGCTGTTCGCGGTGTTCGCCGTGGCGCTGATGATCGTCGCCGGGCTCGCGCTGTGCTGGCTGGGCGTGTGGGTCGGCATGCTGCTCACCGCGCCGACCGCGGCGCAGGGCGTGATGGTCGCGGTGATGATGCCGTTGACCTTCGGCAGCAACGTGTTCGTGCCGTCCTCCACCATGCCGGGCTGGTTGCAGGCGTGGACGACGATCTCGCCGGTGAGCAAACTCGTGGATGTCGCACGTGGACTGATGCTCGGTGGTCCGATCGCAAATCCGTTGCTGTGGGCGGCGATCTGGATGATCGGCTTCGCAGCGGTGTTCTTCCCACTCGCCATGGTGGCCTACCGGCGCAGGATGTCGAGCTGATTTCAGGGGTGCCGAGGGGTGCCGGGGGACCTGAGTCCGATGTGGACTCGGGTCCCCCGGCTATTCCGGTTCGACGCCGAGTGCGTTGTGCAGGCACCGGATCGCGTCGGGCCGTTCGAGTTCGCGGCCGGCGCGAAACGCCTTGGTGTAACCGTCCTCGCCGAGTTCCCCGGCCAGTTCCTCGACGGCGGCCCGCACGGTCGGGTCGCCCTGGTCGAGAATGCCGCGCAGCCCGGCCGACGCGCCAAGCACGCCCGCCGCTTCCACGGGCCTGCCGGTGTGCATGAGCAGCCGCGCGATGCGTTCGCCGACCGTGGCGATCAACGGCATGTCCTGGCTCAGCACGGCGTTGCGCAACGCCTCGATCGCGTGCGTGCGCGCGTCGTCGCGGTCGCCGGAGAGGTCGTCGATGGCCAGTTCGGCGAGCATCAGCGCGGCCATCCGGTGCCCGCGCGCGTTCATCGGCACGCTGATCCGGTAGGTCCGCGCGTCCGCCAGATGTTCCCGCGCGGCAACGAGATCACCCGCAGCGCACGCCAGGCCGACCATGGTGCAGCGCGCGAAGAACTGGAGGTCCGCGCGGTCCGGACCGTCCACTCCGGTGATGTCGTCCAGCACCTGGCGCAGGTCGCGCTCGGCGCCCGCGAGATCGCCGGAGAGCAGCCGGACCCGGCCCAGTTGCGAGCGTTGTTGCAGCGCGTCGTCGTTGGAGCCGAGTTCCGCCGCCATGGCAAGGGCTTCCTCGTGCGCGCGGATCGCGCCCGCGTAGTCGCCGCGCAGCGTGCGGAGCGAACCGTCCATGCTCAGCGCGAAACACAGCGCCCACCGCTCGCCGATCTCGCGCAACGCCTCCAGCGCGTCGGCAAGGGCTTCCGTCGAGGAGTCGGCGTCGCCGTTGTTCTCCGCGATGAAGCACACGCACAGCCGGGAGAACGCGCGCGCCCACGGATCCGGGTGTCCGGCCAGCCGCCGCGCCGAGGTCATCGCCTCATCGGGACGGCCGAGGAACATCATCAGCATCGGCTGCAGGAACGAGGCCACCGGGTACGTGATGAGGGCCTGTTCGTCGAGGATCTCCAGCAGGTCGTCGACGAGGGTGACGAGGTCGTCGTCAAGCGGCTGTTCCTCGAAGACGGACATCAGGCTCAGCAACCGCAGCGCCGCCAGTCGTGGGGTCGGCTCGTCCGGCTGGACCTCCAGCGCGAGCTTGCCCCAGGTCATCCCCTCGCCTGGCCTGCCGGTCATGATCCAGTACCAGATCATGGCGAGCACCAGATCGCCGACGAGCGCGTGATCGCCGCGATCGGCCACCCCGCGCAGCATCACGCCGATGTTGTCGTGGTCGGCGCCGAGCACGGCCATGGCGGCGAGTTGGTTCCTGGTACGCAGGATCGGTTCGTGCTCGGTGACCAGCCGGGCGAAGTGCCCGACGAACGCGGACATCGCCGCGTCGGTCTCACCGGCCTCGGCCAGCTTCTCAAGACCGTAGGCGCGAACCGTCTCCAGCATCCGGTACCGCGACGAACCGTCCGTGTCGCTCTTGGCTTCCAGCAACGACTTCTCGACCAGCGAGGCGAGCAGATAGGGCACCTCGACGGCAGGCAGGTCGGCGCCCGCGCACACGCCGATCGCGCTGTCCACGGTGACGCCGCCCGCGAACATCGACAGTCTGCGCGCCAGCGTCGCCTCGGCGTCGGTCAGCAGATCCCAGCTCCACTCGACGACTCCGCGCAACGTGCGGTGCCGGGGCAGCGCGGTGCGGTGGCCGCCGGTGAACAGCGCGAAGCGGTCGTCGAGCCGTTCGGCGACCTCCTGCGGGCTCATCGACCGCAATCGGGCGGCAGCCAGTTCCAGCGCCAGCGGCATGCCGTCGAGCCGGTGGCAGATCTCCGCGACCGAGGGCAGCACGGTCGCGTCCAGGGTGAACCCGGGCCGCGCGGCCATGGCGCGGTCCACGAACAGCCGCACCGCCGAGGTCTGGGTGGCTTGCTCGGGCGTGGCGTGCTCGTCGGGCAGATCGAGTGGACCGACCCAGTACAGCGCCTCGCCGGTGATCGCCAGCGGTTCCCGGCTGGTGGCCAGCACGCGCAGTTCCGGGCAGCCGCCGAGCAGCGTTTCCGCGAGCGTGGCGGCCGCGTCGATCAGGTGCTCGCAGTTGTCCAGCACCAGCACGGCCGGACCGCCGGTGAAGTGCTCGACCAGCCTGCTGACCGGCGTGCGCGGACCGACCCCGCTGGCACTGACGGCATTCTCGATGATCCGCACCTCGCGGATGCCCAACGCGCCGAGCAGCGATTCGGCCAGGTCACCCGCGTCGCGGATCGGCGCGAGTTCGGCGAACCACACCGAGACGCCGTCCCGGTCGACGATGCCCCTGGCGAGTTCGGTGGCCAGCCGGGTCTTGCCCGCGCCGCCCGGTCCGACCAGGCAGACCAGGCGTGAGGTGCCGAGCAGGTCCAGCGCGGTGGCCAGTTCGCTGTCCCGCCCGATGAAGCTGGTCAGCCGGGCGGGTGAGGTACCGCGCAGCGTCGCGGCGGGTTTCGGTGGCGCGGCCAGCGCGACAGCCGACCGGGCGGGTTTCGCCTCGTTGGATGACAGAGTGCCGCGCAGCAGCGCCAGGTGCACCTGCTGGAGTTCGGGCGACGGATCGACGCCGAGTTCGTCCGCGAGCTCCCGGCGGATCGCCGCGTAACCGGCCAGCGCGTCCGCCTGGCGGCCCGCCCCGGACAGCGCGCGCAGGCGCAACGCGGCCAGCGGTTCGCGCAGCGGGTACGCGGCGCAGAGTTCGTCCAGCTCAGGCAGGACATCGGAGTGCCTGCCGAGCGACAGTTCCGCGGAGATCCGGTCCTCGATCGCGGTCAACCGTGCCTCGGTCAGCCGGGCGACGGCAGGCGCGGCGAACGGCGCCTCCCCGATATCCGCCAACGGGCCGCCCCGGAACAACGCCAACGCCGCGCGCAGCGTCATGGCGGCGTCGGCCGGGCGCCCCGCGCGCAGTTCGGCCCTGCCGACCTCGGCCAGGGCCGCGAACCGGTGCGCGTCCACGTCGGCTTCGGTCAGGCGGTAACCGGAGGGCTGCGACTGGAGCAACGCGTCGTCGATGCCCGCCGTGCGCAACGCCTTGCGCAGCCGGGAGATCAACGACTGCAACGCGTTGCCCGCGTCGCCCGGCGGGACCTCCCAGAGGCCGTCGATCAGCTCGGTCGTGGTGACCAGCCGGGGGGTGTCCAGGGCGAGGCGGGCGAGCAGCGTACGCAACCGCGCACCGCCGATCTCCACCTCCCGACCCTCATCGGTGGTGACCGACAACGGTCCCAGCAGAGCTACCCGCACCAGATCACTCTATTGCCAAGAAATAAGCAGTGCGCGGCATTTCCGGGACGAACCGGAAATGCCGCGCACTGCGGGTAGTTCAGTTGTGACCCGGGCTCAGCCCGCTTCGGTGATGCCGCCCTCGGCCTCACCGGAGGCGCCGATGCTGACCGGCGGTGTGTCCGCGACGCGCGGCTTGGTCTCACCCCGGAAGGTGAAGTGCGCCTTGTCGTCCGGGCCCTCGCCGTCCCAGTCCTCGACGTCGCCGACGATGATCTGGCCCGCCTGCAACTCGCCGAACAGGATCTTCTCCGACAGCTGGTCCTCGATCTCGCGCTGGATCGTGCGACGCAGCGGCCGCGCACCCAGCACCGGGTCGAACCCACGCTTGGCCAGCAGCTTCTTGGCGATGCCGGTCATCTCCAGCGCCATGTCCTTGGCCTTGAGCTGGACCTCGACCCGTGCCAGCATCAGATCGACCATCTCGATGATCTGCTGCTCGGTCAGCTGGTTGAACACGATGATGTCGTCGATCCGGTTCAGGAACTCCGGACGGAAGTGCTTCTTCAGCTCGTCGTTGACCTTCTGCTTCATCCGGTCGTAGTTGGACCCCGTGTCCGAACCACTGGAGAAGCCGAGCCCGACCGCCTTGGAGATGTCCGAGGTGCCCAGGTTCGAGGTGAAGATGATCACCGTGTTCTTGAAGTCGACCGTGCGGCCCTGACCGTCGGTGAGACGACCGTCCTCCAACACCTGCAACAGCGTGTTGTAGACCTCCTGGTGGGCCTTTTCGATCTCGTCGAACAGGACCACCGAGAACGGCTTGCGGCGCACCTTCTCGGTGAGCTGGCCACCCTCTTCGTAACCGACGTAGCCGGGAGGCGCACCGAACAGCCGCGACGCGGTGTACCGGTCGTGGAACTCGCCCATGTCGATCTGGATCAGGGCGTCGTCCTCGCCGAACAGGAAGTTCGCCAGCGCCTTGGACAGCTCGGTCTTACCCACACCGGACGGACCGGCGAAGATGAACGATCCGGAGGGCCGCTTCGGGTCCTTCAACCCGGCACGGGTACGGCGGATCGCCTTGGCGACGGAACTGACCGCGGGCTCCTGGCCGATGATCCGCTTGTGCAGCTCATCCTCCATGCGCAGCAGCCTGGTGGTCTCCTCCTCGGTGAGCTTGAACACCGGGATGCCGGTCCAGTTCGCCAGGACCTCGGCGATCTGCTCCTCGTCCACCTCGGCGGCGACGTCGAGGTCGCCGTCCTTCCACTGCTTCTCCCGCTCGCCCTTCTGGCCGAGCAGTTGCTTCTCAGCGTCGCGCAACTTCGCTGCCCGCTCGAAGTCCTGCGCGTCGATCGCGGACTCCTTGTCCCTGCGCACGTCGGCGATCTTCTCGTCGAACTCGCGCAGGTCCGGCGGGGCGGTCATCCTGCGGATGCGCATCCGCGCGCCCGCCTCGTCGATCAGGTCGATCGCCTTGTCCGGCAGGAAGCGGTCGTTGATGTAGCGGTCGGCCAGGGTAGCGGCCGCGACCAGCGCGGCGTCCGTGATGGACACCCGGTGGTGCGCCTCGTACCGGTCGCGCAGGCCCTTGAGGATCTCGATGGTGTGTTCCAGCGAGGGCTCGCCGACCTGGATCGGCTGGAAGCGGCGTTCCAGCGCCGGGTCCTTCTCGACGTACTTGCGGTACTCGTCGAGCGTGGTCGCACCGATGGTCTGCAGTTCGCCACGGGCCAGCATCGGCTTGAGGATCGACGCCGCGTCGATCGCGCCTTCGGCGGCACCCGCGCCGACGAGGGTGTGGATCTCGTCGATGAACAGGATGATGTCGCCCCGGGTGCGGATCTCCTTGAGCACCTTCTTCAGGCGCTCCTCGAAGTCACCGCGGTAGCGCGAACCGGCGACCAGCGAGCCGAGGTCCAGCGTGTAGAGGTGCTTGTCCTTCAGGGTCTCGGGCACCTCGCCCTTGACGACCTTCTGGGCCAGGCCCTCCACGACCGCGGTCTTGCCGACACCGGGCTCGCCGATGAGGACCGGGTTGTTCTTGGTGCGGCGGGACAGCACCTGCATGACCCGCTCGATTTCCTTCTCCCGGCCGATGACCGGGTCGAGCTTGCCCTCGCGGGCGCTCTGCGTCAGATTGCGGCCGAACTGGTCCAGCACCAGCGAAGAGGACGGCGTGCCCTCGCCCCGGCCGCCGGATTCGGCCTGCTTCTCGGTGGAGTAACCGGACAGCAGCTGCAGAGCCTGCTGGCGAACCCGGTTCAGATCGGCGCCCAGCTTGACCAGAACCTGGGCGGCGACACCCTCCCCCTCCCGGATGAGACCGAGAAGGATGTGCTCGGTGCCGATGTAGCTGTGGCCGAGCTGTAGCGCTTCCCGCAGCGACAGCTCAAGCACCTTCTTGGCGCGTGGAGTGAACGGGATGTGCCCGCTGGGCGCCTGCTGCCCTTGGCCGATGATCTCCTCGACCTGTTGGCGCACGCCTTCCAGCGCGATCCCCAACGACTCCAGTGCCTTGGCCGCGACACCTTCACCCTCGTGGATAAGACCCAAGAGGATGTGCTCGGTGCCGATGTAGTTGTGGTTGAGCATCCTGGCCTCTTCTTGGGCCAGGACAACCACCCGCCTCGCGCGGTCGGTGAACCTCTCGAACATTCGCACTCCTGACTGCTGCGCCGGCGTAGCTCATCCCGCCACCGGTCACGGCGGATTCAGCACCGTACGACCACTGTAGTCGCAGGCCCTGTCGCTCTCAGTTCGATGTGTGCCGCCTCGCGGCCAACGAACCTGTTGCGACAACCCCACCGTGCCTACAACGTGGCCGCCACCAGGCAGATTCCAGGTAGTGGACGGTGTCCGCTGAGCGCGAACAGATGGAAAACGCCATGATCAGGCACGGTTGGTCCGATCGGGTGTTTTTACCTGGGACGATGGGATCGAGTAAGGTAAGGCATGCCTTCGCCGCTCGCGGGCTCACTCGCCCGGCTGAACGAGGCGCAGTCGTGGCTGCGGCTCGCCGCCGAGCTGCCCGACGAACCCGAGCGCACCTGGTGGCCCTGCGCCACGGTGCTGACCCAGCCCGCGCACTTCGAGAAGTGGGGCGCCGAGCTCGCCGGCTGGCTGCAGGCCACCTATGCCGAGGCGCCCGAGCGCGTCGTCGCCGGCTACCTGCTGACCTGGTACCTGTCCGTACCCGGGATGCTCGCCGGCTTCCTGTTCCACCGCGACCGCCGAGTCCCCGAACTGAGCCCCGAGGCGCTGGCCTTCCGGCTCGGCGAGCAGCGCCCGCACCCGGACGGCGTCGCCCTGCTCGACCAGCGCTTCGCCTGCCTGCCCGACGACCCGGCCGCGGACACCCCGGAAGCGACCGTGGTCGCCGACGAGTCCGCGCTGGCCGCGCTGTTGCGGGCCCGCTTCGCCGGACACGCCGCCCAGTTCGTCGCCGCGTTCCAGCCCGCGGTGCGGTTCGGCCCGCGCACGCTGTGGGCCGCAGCCACCGACGCGCTGGACGAAGGACTGTGGCTGGCCGGTCGCTACTGCGACGCGGAAGCGTCCGGCGTCGCGGACGCTTCGCTCGTGCTGCCGACCGAGTTGACGCCGTTCACCTCCGCCTCGACGCTGGTCGTGTCGGACGAAGGGAGTTGGACCCGGCGACGGGAAAGCTGCTGCTTTCACTATGCGTTGCGCAATGGCCAGGGCGAATGCGAAACCTGTCCCCGGGTGCGTTGTCGCTGATTGCGTTTCGTAACTGTCTGAACCCCCGGAAAATCACCGTTCAAACGTTGCGGACGCCTTAGTTCTTACGGTGGTATGCGTCCAGCACCTCAGCGGGGATGCGACCCCGATCGGACACCTTGAACCCCTGCTTGCGCGCCCAATCGCGAATTGCCTGGTTCTGCTCACGGTCGGCCGAAGCCGTCCTGGGCCCGGGGATCCCGGGGCGGGCAATGCGCTTGCGACCGCCGGCGCGCCGCGCGTGGTCGACGTACTCGGTAAGTGCGTCCCGCAGCCGGACGGCATTGGTGCCGGACAGATCGATCTGGTACGTGGCACCATCCAGACCGAACTCGACGGTTTCTTCGGCGGTCGACCCATCGATGTCATCCACCAAGGTCACCGTGACCTTCTGCGCCATGTGCTTCCTCCCTGCGATCCAAATCATTGACCGCCACCGGCGACGAGATGAATCCGGCTACCGCGAGTCGTTTCCGCTCTTGTGTTGATTAACCGGAATCGGGAACGACGGTACCAGCCTTACGACATTCGAGACAACACCTTTCGCGCTTCTGCCGAAGGCGTGCCGCACATGACATTTCAAATTCCGGTATTGCCTGGTGAGGGAGGGGGACCCGGCTATCGAAGCGCTAAGACCCCGGTATCGGATCGGCAACAAATCAACGGCTGATCCCCGCCGGATCCTGTCTCGATTCCGCCCTTTGCGCAGCTCGCACCGGTTGTCCAGCTAAACGGCACTGGTCAGCGGGTATTGCGCTCAAAAACGAGACGCAGGCCCAACAGCGTCAACTCCGGCACGTGATAGTCGATGGTCTCGGATTCGGCCAGCACCACCGGGGCAAGGCCACCGGTGGCGATCACCGCGACCGGCCCCGGTTCGGTTCCGGCGTGCAATTCAGCGATGATCCTGCGGACCAAACCGTCGACCTGACCGGTGAAACCGTACACAATCCCGGACTGGAGGCACTCCACCGTGTTCTTGCCGATCACGGAGCGCGGTGCCACCACTTCCACCTTGCGCAACTGCGCCGCGCGCGCCGCGAGGGCGTCAACCGAAATCTCGATTCCCGGCGCGAACACCCCACCCAGGAATTCGCCCTTCGCCGAGATCACGTCGATATTGGTCGAGGTCCCGAAGTCGACCACAATGCACGCGGTCGAGTGCAGGTAATGCGCGGCGAGGGTATTGATCACCCGGTCCCCGCCCACCTCGCGCGGGCTGTCCACCAGCAGCGGCACGCCGGTGCGCACCCCGGGCTCCACCACGACCTGCGGCACGTGGTCGTAGTAGCGGCCGAGCATCACCCGCAGCTCGCGCAGCACGGCAGGCACCGTGGACAGCGCGGACACGCCGGTCACCCGGTCCGCGTGCTCGCCGAGCAGGCCCCGGATGGACAGCGCCAACTCGTCGGCGGTGGTGCGCGCTTCCGTGCGCATCCGCCAGTCGCGCACCAGTTTGGCACCCTTGCCCGCCCCCTCGTAGAGGCCGAGCACGATGTTGGTGTTCCCCACGTCGATACACAGCAGCACGGTCGCGTCCACTCAGCTCGCGCCAGCGAAGTTGCTGACCAGTCCGCTGTCCTCTGGCGCGTGCCCGGGATCGCTGCCCGTGTCAGTGATCCGGTTCGCCTCGTCCACGAAGATCACCCTCGGCTGGCACGCGCTCGCCTCGGCTGCGTCCATCAGGCCGTACGAGATGAGGATGACCAGGTCACCGGGGTGTACCAGATGCGCGGCAGCGCCATTGATGCCGAGCACGCCGCTGCCCCGCTCGCCCGGGATCACGTAGGTCTCCAGCCGGGCACCGTTGGTCACGTCCACGATCGCGACCTGCTCGCCCGCCAGCAGATCGGCGGCCTCCATCAGGTCCTCGTCGACCGTCACCGAGCCCACATAGTGCAGGTTGGCCATGGTGACGGTGGCCCGGTGAATCTTGGACTTGAGCATGGTCCGCAACATGCCGCTCATCTCTCCCGTTCCGGATCGACCGCGGCGCCGAGCAGCAACGCCGCGTTGTCGATCAGCCGAGTGCTGCCCACCCGCGCCGCCACCAGCAACCGAGCCGGACCGGCCGCCGGAGCGGGGCCGAGATCCGCGCCACGCACGTGCAGATAGTCCAGCTGCACGGCAGGCTCGGTCACCAGCACCGCGTTCGCGGCATCCAGCACCGCATCCGCACCGGCGATACCCGCACGCGCGCCGACGGTCAGCGCTGCGGACAGGGCAACGGCGGCGCGCGCCTGTTCGGCGTCGAGGTAGACGTTGCGCGAGGACAACGCCAAACCGGACGGTTCCCGCACGATCGGCACGCCGACCACGTTCACGTCCATGTTCAGGTCGGTGACCATCCGGCGCACCAGGACCAGTTGCTGGTAGTCCTTTTCGCCGAAGTAGGCGAAGTCCGGACGGACGATGTTGAACAGCTTCGCGACTACCGTCAGCACCCCGGCGAAGTGCCCCGGCCTGCTCGCGCCCTCCAGTTCGGAACCGAGCGGTCCCGGGTGGACGGTGGTCGACGCGCCCTCCGGGTACAGCTCGTCAACATCCGGGTGGAAGACCAGTTCGACGCCTTCGGACCGGCAGATCTCCACATCGGAGTCGAACGGGCGCGGATAGCGGGAGAGGTCCTCGCTCGCGCCGAACTGCAACGGGTTCACGAACACGCTGACCACGACGCTCGCCCCGGGTACCCGCCGGGCCTGCCGGATCAGCGCCCGGTGCCCCTCGTGCAGCGCGCCCATGGTCGGCACCAGGCACACTCGCCGACCGGCGGTGCGCAGCGCACGGGTCACCTTGGTCAGATTTGCCGCTCCGTTGTGGACGGTCAGCTCGCCCGGCGTGAAGAGTCTCTGGTTCATCCCTGTTCCTCATCGAGCACGTCTCGCACCTGCTCGGCCGACGACGCCGACAACAACCCCGCCGCGACCGCCCGCTCCACCGTCCGCCTGGCCAGCGCGACGTAGGCGGGCAGCGCGTCCGAACCGGCCAGCACCTGCAGATGTGCGCGCACGGTCTCCACGTCACCTCTGGCCACCGGGCCGGTCAACGCACGATCGCCGTGCCGCAACACGTTGTCCAAGGCGGCCGACAACAACGGTTCCAGCAGCCGGTTCGTCGGCGTGATCCCCGCCGCGCTCAACAGATCCGCGCAGTCCGCGACCAGCGTGACCAGGTGGTTCGATCCGTGCGCCAAGGCAGCGTGATACAGCGAGCGCGCCTGCGCGGGGACCCGCACCGGCTCGGCGCCCATCTCCACCACCAGCGCCTCGGCCACGTTCCACGCGGCCTCGTCCTCGGCGGCGGCGGTGATCCCGAAACAGCAGGCGTCGATCCGCTGGAGGTCCTCGACCCGGCCGGTGAACGTCATCACCGGGTGGATGGCCAGCCCCAGCACGCCGACGTCCATGGCGGGCGCGAGCACGTCGACCCCGTGCGCGCCCGAGGTGTGCATCACGATCTGCCCGGCCCGCAACGAATCCGTCACCACCAGGCCCCGGATCGTGCCGGCCAGCGCGTCGTCCGGAATGGCGAGCAGCACCAGGTCCGCGATGGACGCGACCTCGTCCGGCGGAAGCAGCGGCACATCCGGCAGCAACTGCTCGGCGCGCCGCACCGACTCGCGGGAAACCCCACTGGCCGCGACCACGGTATGTCCAGCCCGCGCCAACGCCGCGCCGAGCACCGCACCGACCCGGCCGGCGGAAACCACACCCACCGCCAACCGCGCGGGTCGCGTCATCGCTGCACCACGGCGCCTCCTGAAACCCGTTCCAGTCCCACTGCCACGGGTACCGGACGACGTCGGGAGCGTAACGCCAGGGAAACATCGCCGCCGACCACGGTGACCAGCTTCACCGCCAGGCCCTCGCCAGAATCACCCGATCGCGATCTTGCATTGTTCGAACATATGTTCGAAGATAGGTGGCATGGAGACGCAAGCGAGGGCGCATCGGGCAACGAGGTTGTGGGGCCTTGTACACGTGGCCACACCTGTCGCTCAGGCAGGCAAGCACCGCGCGAGCACGAGCAGGCCCGCGGTGGCATTACCGAACGGCCATCGGCCCGCGGTCCGGCACGCCTCCGGCAACGAATGGCATGCGCACTGGCCAGGCAAGCGGCGTACAGAGCGAAAGGAGGTCCGCGTTGAACGAGA
This sequence comes from Pseudonocardiaceae bacterium, assembly GCA_036494465.1. Classification (GTDB taxonomy): domain Bacteria; phylum Actinomycetota; class Actinomycetes; order Mycobacteriales; family Pseudonocardiaceae; genus CAJCJE01. Next base: position 1,248 of record DASXOJ010000038.1, on the reverse strand, counting down.
ACCAGAGCAGCAGGGATAGCTGCTTATCCGAGACCGGCCGTCGGTTCAGTCCGCCGACGGCGATGCCGACGCGGGCTGTCCTCTTCGGAACTGTGCGCGGCAAGCAACTCGGTGACCGACCGGCCGGCGGTGTGCGCACCGGCGGGTTCCGGTTGGGTTCGCCGTCCGCCGGAGCGCGCACCGGCGGACGCGAAAGCCGGGGTGGCTGACATCGCCGCGACGGGCCGAGGCACAGGTTCGTAGGAGCCGCTCTCGTGCCGACCGCCCCGGGCGAACGAGTCATCGTCATAGTTCGTAGCTGGCTCGGGTGACCGACGACGACTACTGCTGGCGTGACTGGCGTGGCTCGCATGGTACGAGTCGGCGTGGCGGGAATCGGCGTGGTGGGGTTCAGCTGCCGGAGGGGAAGCCGGCCTGGCCACCGACGCGGCGAACCGAGTCGGCGCCCCGCCTGGATCCGCGTCGCCGATGTACTCGCGCTCGATCGGGCTTGGTTGCCTGCCCGAGACCGGGTGCGGCCCCGAACCGTCCGGGTGCCGCCCACCAACCGGGTAGTCACCACTGTCGCCCGGCCGCCCACCGATCTGGTGGGCGCCGCTGTGGTCCGGGTGTCGACCACCAACGGGGTAGGCGCCGCTGTCGCCGCTCGGCCTGCCACCGACGCGGGCGTCGGCCGGATGCCGGTCGTTCGAATACCCGCCCACCCGGGTGTTCGAGCCGGTGTCATCGGGCCGCCAGCCCCTGCCCGAATCGGCACCGGTGTCGCCCGAACGCCTGCCCGCGCTCAGGTTGACGCCGGTGCCCCCCGGGCGGCGGTCCGGATCGCCGGACCGATAGCCACTCGCGTTGGCACCCGCGTGGTACCCACTCGCGTCGGGACCGGCCCGGTAGCCGCTCGCGTCAGGACCAGTGCGGTAGCCACTTGCGTCGGGGCCGGTGCGGTAACCACTCGCGTCTGGACCAGTGCGGTAGCCGCTCGCGTCTGGACCAGTGCGATGGCCGCTCGCATCGGGGCCGGCGCGGTAACCACCAGCGCCGGGGCCGGTGCGGTAGCCGCTCGCGTCGGCGCCCGTCTCGGCAGAGCGGTAGCCGCTTGAGTCAGGACCGGTGCGGTAGCCGCTGGAGTTCGCGCCAGGGTCGCTTGGGCGGCGGCCAACAGTCGGGTTCGGGCCGGTGTTCGCGGCGGCGCGGACCATGATCGGGGCGGCGCCGGTGTTGCCGGGTTGGCGCGGCAGCGGCGGGTTGATC
>DASXOJ010000037.1:0-1636 GCA_036494465.1 Pseudonocardiaceae bacterium | reverse complement strand
TGGTCATCCGGCCCAAATAGCGCCTACGGTTCCTCGGACACCTTGCGGTGCTCGTCGATCAGGCACAGCAGGGTCTGCACGGCGCGGCTCGGTTCGCGGTCGGCGAGCGTGGCAATGCTGAACTGCCACTGCAACGGCGTGCCGGTCAGCGGGCGGATCACCATGCCGGGGTCGTCCACAAGGCACAACTCCGGTATGACGGCGACGCCGAGTCCGGCCCGGACGTACTGCGGCACGGTCGAGATGTCCGAGACCTCGACCACGATCCGCCTCGGCGCGCCGATCGTCTCGAACGCGCGGTCGACCATGACCCGGTTGCCGAACCCGCGCAACGTGTCCACGAACTGCTCGTCCGCCAGGTCCTCCAGCGACAGTTCCGCGCGATCAGCCAGTTCGTGCCCGACCGGCAGCAGCGCGACGAACGGTCGGCTGGCCAGCACCGTGGTGCGCAGCCCGGCCAGGTCGGCGGGCGGAAGGCCGAGCAGCGCGATGTCCAACCGGCCATGCCGCACGTCGTCGGCATGCCCGCTCGACCCGCTGACCGATACGGTGACGTGGATGTCGACCAGCGGATACTTCCGGTGGAACGCACCGAGCAGACCCGGCAGATCGAGCACGTTCACGCTGGTCAGGATGCCGATCCTGACACTGCCGCGCAGCCCGTCGCCCGCCTCCTGCACCACCGACTTGGCCCGCTGCACCGCTTCCAGCGCCGCCTTCGCCTCCGGCAGAAAAGCGACGCCCGCAGCCGAGAGCGCGACGCGGCGGGTCGACCGGTCGAACAGCGTGGTGTGCAGCTCGGCCTCCAGCGCGCGGATCGCCGAGGACACCGAGCTCTGCACCGCGAACAGCCGCTGCGCTGCCCTGGTGAAGCTCAACTCCTCGGCGACCGCGACGAAATACTCGAGCTGACGCGTTTCCATACCGCCGATTATCGGCTCAGCCACCCGCGCCGCAGCACCAGCGTGACGGCCAGCACCAGTGCCGCGCCCGCCACCACCGGAGCGGCCGCGAACGCGCCAGCGCTGCCGGGCAGATCCGCGAGCCGACCAGCGATCGCGCGACCCGCGGCCGTACCGAGCGGCCCGCCCGCGCACAGGATCGTCATGATCGTGGCGGCCTGGTCGGGTGCGCCGAGTCGTTCGGTCACGCTGTACAGGCAGATCAGGTACGGCGCGACCGTCACGCTGGCCACGGCAACCCCGACCGGCACCGGCAACACCGTCAACGCCACCCATGCCGATGACCAAGGCCGCCGCGAACACCGGATACCGCGCACGTAACGTGAACCGGCGCGGCAGCCACGCGTACGCGGCGCCCGCCACCGCGCTGCCCACCCCGAACTCGGCGTAGATCAGGCCCGCGCTGTTCGGCGCGTACGCGGTGACGCCGGTCTGCACGATGCCGAAGATCGCGCCGATCGCCGCCATGGCAACGAACATCTCGCCCAACGGCCCAAACTGCAACCGTCCCGAACCCTGCTGTCGTGCGACGAGCGGCCCGTTCTGCCGCAGCGCGAACGGCACCGTCGCCGCACCCAGCAACGCAACGGTCACCACCACCGCGACCCCGGACCCAAGCGGCGTGAGCAACCCGACGAGAGCCGGGCCCACCACGAAACTGGTCTCGTCGGCAG
>DASXOJ010000036.1:0-12193 GCA_036494465.1 Pseudonocardiaceae bacterium | reverse complement strand
GTGCGCCCGAAGGGATTCGAACCCCTAACCTTCTGATCCGTAGTCAGATGCTCTATCCGTTGAGCTACGGGCGCAGGTACAGCATGTTCAGTTATACACGCAGCCGAAGCCGAGTGTTGCGGAGGCTCCGGGATTTGAACCCGGGATGGGGGGTAACCCCAAACCGCATTAGCAGTGCGGCGCCATAGACCAGACTAGGCGAAGCCTCCCAGGCTCTTGACCACTCGCGAGATAGATTACACAGGCCCTGGCCACCGGGGCAAAACGCCCCCCTTGTCGGCCGCTCTGGTAGCCAGGACCTGCGGTTATCAGCTCCGGCGCAGCATCCTCAGCAGCAGCGGTGGGCGGCCGCCGAAGCCTTCGGCTTCCATGGCGGCTAGGGCGATCCTAGGCAGGTCGCGGACGGCGGGGAAGATCAGGTACCTGGGTACCCAGAGTGGCCGGAATTTGGCGTTGAACCGGTACAGCGTCTCGATCTGCCACCAGCGGGAACCCAGGCGCAGCGCCCTGGCCCAGAGGCGGGCGATGGGGCCGGCGCCGATCTTTTCGCCGCGTTCGAGGGCGGCGCGGAACATGGCGAAGTTGAGCGAGACGTTGCGCACACCGAGTTCGGCGCAGGCGCTGAGCATTTCGGTGATCATGAACTCGTTGAGGCCGTTGTCGGCTTCGCGGTCGCGGCGCATCAGGTCCAGGGACAGGCCGTCTTCGCCCCAGGGGACGAACTGGAGCATGCCGCGGACCCGGCCGTCCTGTTCGGCGGTGACCAGGACGCATTCCGGGTCGGCCGAGTCGGCGAGGCGGGAGAGGGCCATCGAGAAGCCGCGTTCGGTTTCGTCGCCGCGCCATTCGTCCGCGAGGCGGGCGAGTGCCGCGTGTTCGCCGCCGTCGATGTCTTTGGCTCGACGGACGCGGGAGACGTAACCGGCCCGGCTGACCTTGTTGACGGTTTGCCGGACGCCGCGCATCTTGCGGCCTTCCAGGGTGTACGACTCGGTTTCTACGACGGCTTCGTCGCCGAGTTCGAGCACGGTCAGGTTGTAGCGGTGCCACACGTTCGCGGCGCGTTCCGAGCAGCCCAGGACGGCGGGTACCCAGCCGTGGCGGGAGCAGGCCGCGAGGTACTCCTCGATGGCCCCGGGCCACGCTTCGATGTCGCCGAGGGGGTCGCCGGAGGACAGGGCGACGCCGGCCAGGACGCGGTAGCCGAGGGCGGCTTTGCCGGACGGCGAGAACACCACCGACTTGTCCCTGCGCAGGGTGAAGTAGCCGAGGGAGTCCTGGCTGCCGTAGGCGTCGAGCAGTTCGCGGATGCGGCTCTCGTCGGCGTAGCTCAGGGACGGTTTCGGCTCGGCGGAGCGCAGCAGGAAGTAGCCGCCGACCAGCACGGCGCCGATGCCGAACACCAGGCCGAGGGTGGCGGTGGCGTCGTCGAGGAATTCGCCGTGGAAGGTGATCGGGCCTTCGATGCCGACCAGGGTCAGCGTCGCGTGTTCGATCATCGTGAGGACGCTCGGGTGACCGTCCAGGTCGCGCCGGTTGAACATGATGATCAGCAGGTTGACCACAACGCCACCGGCGAGCATTTCGATGAAGACCGCGATGGCGCGCCATTTGCCCATGCCGGGATCGGGTAGCGCGCCGAACTCGCGGTGTTTGAGGATCAACGCGACGAGCAGCGCGATCGACGTGATGCCGGTGGCCGGGCCGTGGTGGAAGCCCAGGGCGAGCGCGGCAATGATCGCCGTGGTCAGGACGGCGATCTGCCACGCCCTGCGCTTGCGTCTGCGCAGGCCGGTGGCCAGCAGGAGCAGGCCGACGGCCGAGGCGACGGCGACCGCGACGGCGGCGACGGTGGCTTCGACCGGGAGGTCGAACCAGAGGGTCACCGGGTGCCTCGGTTTGTGGTGGCCGAGGAAGATCACTTCGCCGAGGGTGAGCAGGCCGACAAGGCGGGTCGCCCAGCAGATGAGCCGGACCGCGAGGTCGCCGTTGTTCTGCCAGCCTCGGGTGGTCTGGGACTGGCTACTGGTGGCGGTCATCGCCGCCTCGGAACCGGATATCCGGGGTCGTGTTCAGCGTGGGCGCGGCGCAAAGACGCCATGCGGCACATAGAGATTGCGGGCTCATCGGGACTGCGTTCCTGCCAGTTCTACGAAGGGCAGCAGCGAGTTCGGGTCGCGCAGCGCGTCCGCGCTGATCGCCCGCTCCACCGGCACGCCGGAAAGGATCTTCTTCACCGGTACTTCGCATTTCTTGCCGTTGAGGGTGCGTGGCACCGCGTCGATCACGATGAACGCGTTGGGTACGTGCCGTGGGGACAGTTGTTCGCGCAGTGCCGACCGGAGTTTTCCTTCGACGGCGGTGAGTTCGGTTCCCGGTGCGAGCACTAGGAAGCAGAGCAGTTCGCCGTCGGTCCGGCCGGCGCCGGAGGTGTCGATCACGAGTGAGTCGAGCACTTCGTCGAAGGCTTCGACGACTCGGTAGAACTCGGCGGTGCCCATCCGGACGCCGCCTCGGTTGAGGGTGGAGTCGCTGCGCCCGTAGATGATCGCCGAGCCGCGGTCGGTGATCTTGATCCAGTCGCCGTGCCGCCAGACGCCCGGATACATGTCGAAGTACGCCTCGTGCAGCCTGCTGCCGTCCGGGTCGTTCCAGAAGTACACCGGCATGGACGGCATCGGCGTGCCGATGATCAGCTCGCCAACCTCGTCGACGACCGCGTTGCCGTGTTCGTCGTAGGCGGCGACGGCGGCGCCGAGGGCGCGGCAGGACAGTTCACCGAGCCAGACCGGCACGTCGGGGGCTGAGCCGACGAACGCGGTGCACAGGTCGGTGCCGCCGGAGACGCTGCAGATCTGCACCGCTTCGCCGACGGCGGCCGCGATCCAGCGGAAGCCTTCCGGGCTCAGCGGGGCGCCGGTCGAGCCGAGCGTGGTCAACGCGGACAGGTCGAACTCGTCGCGGGGACGCAGACCTTCTTTGAGGCAGGACTGGATGTAGGGCGCGGACGTCCCGAAGTAGGTGATCCGCTGGTCCTGGGCGAGGCGCCAGAGCGCGGTGAAGTCCGGGTAGGCCGGGTTGCCGTCGAACAGCACGATCCGGGTGCCGACCAGCAGGCCGGAGACGAGGAAGTTCCACATCATCCAGCCGGTGGTGGTGAACCAGAAGAACGTCCTGCCGGGGCCGAGGTCTGCGTTGAGCGCGAGCGCCTTGAGGTGTTCCAGCACGATGCCGCCGTGGCCCTGGACGATGCCTTTGGGCAGGCCGGTGGTGCCGGAGGAGTAGAGCATCCAGAGGGGGTGGTCGAACTCGACCGGGGTGAAGGCCAGTTCGGCGTCCGCGTGCCGGTCGAGCAGCTCTGCCCAGCGAGGGGCTGGGACCGGGCCTTCTTCGGCCAGTTCGGCGTCCGGGTCGAGGTAGTTCGTGAGGACGACGGCACGCAGGCCGGGGACCTCGGCGCGGAGCTGTTCGACGGTGGGGCGGATGTCGAAGCGGCGGCCGTTGTAGTGGTAGCCGTCGACCGCGACCAGCACGGTGGGCTCGATCTGGGTGAACCGGTCGAGCACGGCGCGCACGCCGAAGTCGGGCGAGCAGGAGGACCAGGTCGCGCCAAGGCTGGCCGCGGCGAGGAAGGCGACCAGGGTGTCCGGGGTGTTGCCGACCAGCGCGGCGACCCGGTCGCCCTTGGTGACGCCGAGCTCGGCGAACGCGGCCCTGGCGGCGGCGACGCGGGCGCGCAGCCGGCCGTAGGTCAGTGACTCGGTGTAGCCGTCCTCCCGCTGGAAGAACACGGCCTCGACCTCGTCACCTTTGCCGTCGCCGACCACGAGGGCCTGCTCGGCGTAGTTGAGGGTGGCGCCGGGGAACCAGCGGGCACCGGGCATGACGCGTTCGGCCAGGACGGTTTCGCCGGGCGCGTGGAAACGCACGTCGAGGAACTCGGCGACGGCCGCCCAGAACTCCTCCAGCTCGTCGACGGACCACTGCCACAGCGCCGCGTAGTCGGCGAGTTCGACGCCGCGCTCGCTGGCCAGCCAGGCGCGGAACCGCGCGATCCGGGTGTGCGCCACCGTGTCGGGTGTCGGCGACCACAGCACCTCCACGGCGTCACCACTGGCAGAACTGTCCGTCATATCCCATTCCTAGCTGATCGCCGATTCGCGTTCGTTCGTCCCTACTCGGGCGGGCACTCAGACAGACGTTCGACTCACCCCCAGCGTTGCATCCGACAATATTCAACCTTCTGTGATCGGCCGCTCACAGCGGATGACGTTTTCTGAAGGCTTCATGAAAATTCAACCATGCACCCGACCGGCCACACATCGGCCACAAGTCGCCGGATCGCCATCCCTTGGACGTACGAAACCCCGCCCGGCATCGGCCGAGCGGGGTACGCGGAGCTGGGCGCGCGGTCAGCGCAGGTGCATGTCGAACCAGTTGAGGGTGCGCTGCCACGCCTCGAAGGAGGCCTTCGGGTCGGTGTCGAATCGGTTGTTGGCCTCGGCGAACCGGACCACGTCGGTGGCGACCTCGGCGTGTGCCGCCGCGTCGCGCAGTTTCTCCACTTCCTCGACCGGGATGTTCTCGTCCTGGTCGCCGTAGATGCCCAGCCAGGGGCAGGTCAGTTCGCCGACCACCTCGACGAGGGCGGGCAGGCCCTCGGCCAGCGGTTCGATGATGCCGCCGCCGGAGACGCTGACCGCGGCCCCGAGCGTGCGGCTGGACGCGACCACGAGCGCGACCGCGCCGCCGAGGTCGAAGCCGATGACGCCGATCCGGTCGGCGGTCACGCCGCGTTGGGCCAGCCACATGGCGGCCGCGTCGGTATCGGCGAGCACCGCGTCGGCGTTGAGCGCCTTGAGTTGGTCGGTGACGGCGGCGCCGTCGAATTCGTCGGCGTCCGCACTGCGGTACAGATGCGGGGCAACGGCAAGCCAGCCTTCGTCGGCAAGGCTGGAAACCAGGCCGCGCATGACATCGGTGACACCACGTGCTTCGTGTAGCACCACAAGACCGCCACGGACGGCGTTGTCCGGCTCGGCGACCGTCAGCCGCAAGGAACGGCCGTCGGTCAGCTCGATGCGCTCGGTTCGGGTCTGGGTCATTGCACCAGCCAACCACGCGTGGGTGAACACCAGTCAACACGATGTCCGGAACTGCCAGACAATCCTGATCGGAACGTTGCCATGGGCAACGGTCCAAGCTGCATGTTTCCGACTTGAGGGTGATCTATCTCGCGTGCGTGCCCCGTTCGGCCACTGGTCGGCGCCACTCGAATCCGCTTTGAATTCCGGTGGAAAATCACGCTGTCGAGCGCGTTGGATAATGGGTTACGTTGACGACCTCAGTGCCCGACGAGCAGGAGTTCAGTGATGACCGCGCGTATCCGAGCCGACCTCGAACAGATTCCGGGTTACGTTGCGGGTCGCAGCATCCCTGGCTCGATCAAGTTGGCCTCCAACGAAGTCGCGGCCGGACCGCTGCCGAGCGTGCGGGAAAAGCTTGAGCACGCGGGCGCGGCGATCAACCGCTACCCGGACAGCGGGGCGGGCGCGCTGACCGAACGGATCGCGCAGCGCTTCGGCGTCGACCCCAAACATGTCGCGCTCGGCTGCGGATCGGTTGCCTTGTGCCAGCAACTGGTCCAGGTCACCAGCACCGCGCAGGACGAGGTCGTCTACCCGTGGCGCTCGTTCGAGGCGTACCCGATCATGGTGCGGGTGGTCGGCGCGCAACCGCGGCCGGTGCCGTTGACCGCGCAGCACGCACTGGATCTGGACGCGATGCTCGCCGCGATCACCGACAAGACGCGACTGGTTTTCGTGTGTACCCCGAACAATCCGACCGGGACCGCGATCACCGAGGACGCGCTGCGCAGGTTCATCGACGCGGTGCCGCGCGACGTGCTGGTGGTGATCGACGAGGCGTATCGCGAGTTCGTCGACGACGAGAACGTGCCGGACGGCATCAGGATGACCACCGAGGCGTGGGCGCGCGGGCACGGCAACGTGGCGGTGCTGCGCACGTTCTCCAAGGCGTACGGCCTGGCCGGGTTGCGGGTCGGCTACTGCATCGCGCCGGAACCGGTGACCGAGGCGCTGCGCAAGGTGTTCGTGCCGTTCTCGGTGAACTCCCTCGCGCAGATCGCGGCGATCGCGTCGCTGGACGCCGAGGACGAGTTGATGCAGCGCTGCAAGGCGATCGTGGACGAGCGCTACCGGGTCCGCGACGAACTGCTCGGCATGGGCTACGAAGTCCCGCCGACGCAGGCGAACTTCGTGTGGCTGCCGTTGCGCGAGCGGACGCAGGCGTTCAACGAGCACTGCATGGAACACAAGGTGATCGTGCGCGTGTTCGTCACGGGGGGCGATGGCGACGGCGCGCGGGTGACCGTCGGCGAGCCGTCCGAGAACGACGCTTTCCTCGAAGCGGCAAGGACTTTCCCGCGCTGATCGGCTATGCGCCCACTCGGCCGTCGATGCGTTCGCGGATGAGGTCGGCGTGGCCGCAGTGCCGGGCGTACTCCTCGATCATGTGCACGAGCACCTCGCGCAGTTCGATCGGTCCGTTCGGGGTGTCGCCGGTGACGTCGAGGGTGGCCGCCTTCGCCACGAACTCCTCGGCGAAGGCGATCTCCGCCTGCCAGTTGCGCCAGGCCAGTTCGACCACGGCGGGGTCGCCGACGGCGTCGTCGTGGTCACCGCCGGGTGATTCCGGGGTGCGGTAGACCGACGGCGCGTCCTGACCGGCCATGATGCGCCGGAACCAGGCGCGTTCGGCCTCGGTGACGTGCCGGATCAGGCCGAGCAGGGACAGGTTGGACGGTGGCACCGAGCGCGTCGCCAGCGCCTCCGCGTCCAGATCCGCGCACTTCATCGCCAATGTGGTCCGGTAGTCGCGCAGGTAGGTGACGAGCAGGTTCCGTTCGCCGGGCACCGGTTGCTGCGCGCGCGGATCCTCCTCGGGGTTGATCCACATGTCCTGCCAACCGAATCGGCGTTCTGGCTGAGTATCCATATCGGACAGGATGGCAGTAGCGGCAACCGATTTAGTGCGCGAAGTGTTCCAGGATCAGCGATTGCAGTTCACCGACGACGAAGCCGAGCACGGCGCCGGTGGTGATCAGGATCCACTCGTCCTGCTGGAAGGCGGGGCGGAGCAGGTTCTCGAACTCCTCGGTGGTCAGCTCGCGCATCTTGGTCACCAGCAGGTTGCGGATGTCCATCGCGTCCTTGGCATAGTCGGCGATGTAGTCCAGGGTTTCCGGCATCCGCTCCAGCACCTTGTCGGCGATGGCGTGCTTGAGTTCGGTGTAACGGCTGCCGCCGATGGCCAGCGCGACGAACGGGCGGGCGAACCCGGCCTGCCGGTCGACGACCTGTTCGACCTCGCGCTGCATCATCGCGAACAGCCGGTCGGCGAGTGGGCCGCGCAGCACCGCCTCGATCACCTTGTGCGGGGTGATCACCTCTTCGGCGATCAGCGTCGCGTACGCCCGCGACACCTCGTCGCGACGCCGCAGGAACAGCCCCTGCCACGTGAAGATGCCCAGGTAGCGGGTGGGCTGCTGCGGCCGGAAGATCATCCGCAAGGCCAGCCAGTCGGTGAACCACCCGGTGAGCGCACCGAAGATCGGCATGATCAACGGCTGCTTGAACAGCGCCCAGGCGATCATCTGGATGACGCCGATGATCGCGCCGAACAGCAGGCCCGCGCGGGCGATGAACTGGAACTCGCGGTGCCCTGCCTCGGTGAAGATCCGGTTCAGCAGTTCCTTGTCCCGGACCAGGTTGGTGATCACCATGTCGCGCAGGTCGAACACGGTTTCCACGTTGTCCTGCACGGTTTGCAGCATCGCGCCGAGCAGCTTCGGCGTCTCCGCCTGGACTCGCCGGATCACCAGCTTGCGCACGCGTTCCGGTAACGACTCCCACAGGCCCGGCTGGAACTCGGCGGCGATCTCCTGGGTGAGTTCGGCGGCGACCTCGCGCAGCGGGTCCTGGATCTCCTTGGCGATCAGCTCCGGGTCGAGCCTGCGCAGCACGTCCGATGGCTGGATGAGCTGCTCGGTCATGGTGTCGCAGGCGATCGCGGCCATCCGCGCCGCGCGCTTGGGCACGATGCCCTGCCAGCCGATCGGTTTGACACCGACGAAATCGATCGGCCGGAACATCATCCGGATGGCGAGCAGTTTGGTGACGTAGCCGATGATCGCGGCCATCACCGGGATGGACAGGTAGATGTACCAGTGGCGCCCGACATCGGCGAGGATCGCTTCCACTGGACCCCCCTCGCCACGAACCTACTGGTCAGTGAAGTCTGTCACATCACGGTGTGATCGGACGGCGCTGACCGCCGATGGTCGGATCGCACTCCGCCCAGAACATCCGGCCCAGCCCGGAGATCCGCACCGTGTGCCGCAGGAACCGGGGCCGTTTCGCCTCGGCCGCCGCCGCGCGCACCACCTGGTCGGTGAGCAGGATGTCGTACTCGTCGCCAAGGCCGGGATCTTCGTCGCCGACGTCGACCAGGCCGAGCCGGTGCAGCCGGGTCATGTAGGTCGGCACCAGCTCGGGCGCGGCCACCCCCGCGTTCTTGCCGACCGTGGACGCGTTGGCCAGCACGGTCCGCTGGGTCGCGCCGATCGGGCTGCGCACCGCGACGTGGATCAACGGCCGGGGCGCGCCATCGGCCAGCGCGGCGACGATCCTGGCCTCGTCGGGCACCAGCTGGCGCAGGATCGTGGTGTACAGGAACTCGCGGCTGGCCTGGGCGTCGGAGTTGGCGGAGCGGTTGAGCAGTTCGGCCATGCCCGCGCGCAACGGCTCGGCGTGCCCGTTCATCGGCCGGACCAGGGTGACCAGCTCGTGGTCACCGAGAGTGGTCCGATCGACCTTCGGGTCCAGGGCGCTGGACCCGAGCGGGCGCCAGGCGAAACCGGGCGTGGTGTCGGCGGGTTCCAGTCGCCTGCGGATCTCGCGCACCGCGGCACTCTCCCACTTGCGCGCCTGCTCCTCGATCAGCTCACCACCGGGTAGCGCCCTGGTCACCCGCCAACCGGTCCGCGCCAGCCAGCCGATCGTCTGACCTGCCCGGCCGAACAACGCATCCGCAGGCCGCGTCGAGTCCTGCTCAGCTGGCACGCGCGCCTCCGGGAGTACTGGGTCGGCCGAGGTCAGGGCCGGACCTGTCGAGAATAGGGCACACTGACGGAATGACTGATCTGCGTGATCTGGAACCGGCCGAGGACGAGCCCGCCGGCGCCGACCGCTACAAGACGCTGCCCGAGCACGTCCGGTTGGAGGACACGTTCGAGAGCCAGTCCACCCAGCCGGACCAGGAAACCAGTATCGACGGCGAGACCAACTTCATGCTCCGCTACGGCGGCGAATAGCGCTCACCAGCGGTCGACGTGCAGCACCTCGTCCAGGGGCTGCCGCGCGGCCGGCTTGAAGCCGGTCCCGATCGTGTAAGCGGTCGGGACCAGCGCGGCCTGCCGCACGTGCTCGGGCAGGCCCAGGATCTCCGCCGCCTCCGCCTCGTACTCCAGGTGCAGCGTGGTCCACGCGGTGCCGAGGCCACGAGCACGGGCCGCGAGCATGTAGCTCCAGGTCGCGGGCAGGATCGAGCCCCACAGCCCGGCCTGGTTGCCTGCCGGCAGGTCCCGCGCCACCAGGCACGGGATCAACAGCACCGGCACCTCCCCCATATGTTCCCCCAGGTAGGCGACGCTGTTGCCGACCCGGTTCTGCACCTTGGCCCGATCCGGGTCCGCCGCGAACAGCTTGCCCGCCGCGCCCGGCGACACCAGGTACTCGGCGACCGCGCGCCGGTACAGCTCGCCGATGGCCGCGCGCTGGCCCGCGTCGGTGACCACCAGCCACTGCCAGCTCTGCCGGTTGCTGCCCGACGGCGCCTGCACCGCGATCTCCAGGCACTCCCTGATCAGCGTCATCGGCACCGGCCGGGTCAGGTCCAACCGCTTGCGCACGGTGCGCGTCGTGGTCAGCAGCTCGTCCGGGGTCAGCTCAAGTCCTGGCATAGGGTTGATCGTAAGTTGTCTGGGAGGAGTGGTCGCGTGGCCAGGACGGTCTTCACCGGTGGCGAGGTATTCGACGGAACCGGCAGCGCGGCACAGCGCGCCGACATCGTCGTCGAAGACGGCCGGATCAGCGCGATCGGCACCGGCCTGGACGGCGACGTCGCGGTCGACTGCACCGGCAAGACGATCCTGCCCGGCCTGTTCGACACGCACGTGCACGTCATGGTCACCAGCCTCGGGCTGCGCAACCGTTTGCAGACGCCGTTCTCCTACCAGTTCTACGAAGCCGCCGCGAACCTGAAGAAAACGCTGGCGCTGGGCATCACCACCGTGCGCGACGCGGGCGGCGCCGATCTCGGCGTGCGGCAGGCCGTCGACAACGGTCTGATTCCCGGACCGCGCATGCGGATCTCGGTGAGCATCATCAGCCAGACCGGTGGCCACGGCGACGGCTGGACCGCGTCCGGGCACTGCGTGCCGCTGAGCGTCGCGCACCCCGGTCGGCCATCGAGCATCGCGGACGGACCGGACGAGCTGCGCAAGCTGGCCAGAGAACTGCTGCGCGCGGGCGCCGACCAGCTGAAGGTGTGCACGACCGGCGGGGTGCTCTCGCCGCGCGATGATCCCCGGCACTCCCAGTTCACCCCGGAGGAACTGGCCGTACTGGTCACCGAGGCGAGCATGCAGGGCACCTACGTGATGGCGCACGCACAGGGCACCGAGGGCATCAAGAACGCGATCCGCGCCGGTATCCGCTCGATCGAGCACGGCATCTACCTCGACGACGAAGCCATCGAGATGATGCTCGCGGCAGGCACCTGGCTGGTCCCGACGCTGGCCGCCCCGCTGAACGTGGTGCGCTCCGCGGAGGCCGGTCTCGACCTGCCCGACGCGGTGATCCAGAAGGCCAGGAACGTGGTCGAGGTCCACCAGGAGTCGGTGCGCAAGGCCATCGCGGCCGGGGTGAAGGTCGCGATGGGCACGGACAGCGGCGTCGGCCCGCACGGCAGCAACCTGGAAGAACTCGCGCTGATGGTCGGCTGCGGCATGACCCCGGCGCAGTCGCTCGCCGCGACCACCTCCAGCGCGGCCGACCTGCTCGGCCTCGGCCACGAACTCGGCAGGCTCGCCGAGGGCTACCGCGCGGACCTCGTGCTGGTCGATGGCGGCATCGACGACCTGAGCGGCCTCCCCGACCGGATCGGCGAAGTCTGGCAGGACGGGGTCCTCACTTCCCGGTGATCAGGGCGGCGTCCGCACCCCGGCTGGCCACCAGGCGCAGCGCCTGCTCCGACGCCGAACCCGGCTCGGCGTGATACGTCGACAGCGCCAGCTCCTGGTGGTAGCGAGCGCGAAAGTCTCGTAGCGCACGGTGAACTCGCCCGCCAGCGGGTGCATCGGGCGCATGCTGCCGTGCGACTTGCGCTTCACGTCGTGCACCGCCCACAGTCGACGGAACTCCTCGCTCTTCACCGACAACTCCCCGATCAACGCCGCGAGCAGCGGATCGTTCGGGTGTTGACCCGCATCCAGGCGCAACTGCCCGACCACGTCCGCAGCCTTCGCGTCCCAGTCCACGAACAATTCGCGTGAGGCCGGATCCAGGAACGTGATCCGCGCCCAGTTCCGGTCCTGCGGCGCCCGCGCCGCCCAGTCGCCGAACACGGCGGACGCGGTTCGGTTCCACGCCGGCACATCGGTGCGGCGGCCCCAGATGTAGGCGGGCACGCCCTCCATCGCGGTCAACAGCTCCGACAGCGCGGCCCGCACCTGCTGCCGTTGCGGCGCAGGGCGGCGCCAGTGCCGCATCGGTTTGGCCAGGTGCAGCAAGTGGGCGTGCTCGGCCAAGCCGACGTCGGCCGGGCCCTGCGGGTACACAGGAACTCGCTCAGCTCCGCCCGGGGATCCAGCCGCTCACCACCAGCCATATCTCCAGTATTGCCCCAGGTCCGCGCCATCGCAGTGGCTCAAGGTGTCCCTGTTGGTAGCAGGCTCGACGCTGGGTCACCGTGCCGCCTTGCGGTCCCGGACCGCCGCGTTGCTGCCCGGCAGCCACTGGCAGACGATCGCGGCCAGCACGCAGATCGACATCACAGCGTCCAGCGCGTGCAGGGTGCCGGGCGAGAGGTCGCCAAGGTCGACGGCGGCGAG
>DASXOJ010000035.1:0-19927 GCA_036494465.1 Pseudonocardiaceae bacterium | reverse complement strand
GGCAAGATCACCGCGCGCGCCGCGGCATCGGTGTCCGCGTTCCTCGGCTGGGAACCGCGCCCGACACCGCCAAGCCTCCCAAAGATCAGCTGATCGAGT
This sequence comes from Pseudonocardiaceae bacterium, assembly GCA_036494465.1. Lineage (GTDB taxonomy): Bacteria > Actinomycetota > Actinomycetes > Mycobacteriales > Pseudonocardiaceae > CAJCJE01. Next base: position 19,828 of record DASXOJ010000035.1, on the reverse strand, counting down.
TGCCAGCAGCGCAACAAGCGTTCCATCTTCGGCCGCTGCCTTGTTGCCGAACACGCTTCACTTCTAGATTCCCCCAAACTCCGAAACAGTTTGGGGACAACGATGTCCGTATCCTCACCGGTCAACTCGTTATCCGACACCCACCCCGACGCTCGCCGATTCCTGCGCAGGCTCACCGCGGCCGCCACCGGTGGCGAGTTCATCGACGGCTACGTGCTCGGCGGGATCGGCTCAGCGCTCCCGTTCGTCGTCACGGACCTGAAGGTCTCCGCGATCTGGCAGGGCCTGATCGGGGCGTCCGCGCTGATCGGCATCTTTGTCGGCGGGCCCATCTTCGGTTGGCTCACCGACCGCTTCGGCCGGCGGCTCATGTTCACCATCGACATGTTCCTGTTCATGGTCGGCTCGATTCTCCAGTTCTTTGTCGGCAACGCCTGGGAACTGTTCGCCGTCCGAATGGTCTGGGTCTCGCCATCGGCGCGGAATACGCGATCGGCGCGCCATTGCTGTCCGAATACGCGCCAGCCAAGATTCGCGGGAAGCTGTTGGCCAGCCTGGAAGTCACCTGGTACCTCGGCTACATCCTCGGCTTCGGAGTGGGCGCCGCGTTCCAGGGCGCGGGCCCGGACAGTTGGCGCTGGATTTTGGGCAGCTCGACGATTCCCGCGATCATCTGTCTGATCCTGCGCAACGGCACCCCCGAATCCGTGCGCTGGCTGCTGTCCAAGGGCCGTCGCCGCGAGGCGGAATCCCTGGTCGAGCGCTACCACCTCGACCTCGACCTGGACGAAGCCGCCGCCGAGGTGAGCCCGCGCAAGCCCGGCTTCGGCGCGCTGTTCGGCAAGGACCATCGGCGCGCCACGATCTTCACCAGCGTGTTCTGGTCCGCGCTCGTGCTGCCCTACTTCGCGATCTTCACCTTCTCGCCGGAGGTGCTCGCCGCGCTCGGCATCCGCAACGACGTGGCCGGTTCACTGGTCAACGACGGCATCGCCGTGCTCGGCGTGCTGGTCGGCACCCTGGTTGTGGACCGGATCGGCCGACGCAAGCTGCTCATCCCGCCGTTCTGGATCACCGCGGTCGCCATGCTCGTCGTCGGCATCTGGCCGCACGGGTCCGGTCTTCCTGGTCGTGCTGTGCTTCGTGGTGTTCTCCTTCTTCAACGCCGCGTCCTCCGCGTTGACCGCCGTCTACCCGATGGAGGTCTTCCCGACCGCCATCCGCACCACCGGGGTCGGTTTCAGCGCGGCGATGAGCCGGGTCGGCGCGGCGATTGGCACGTTCCTGTTGCCACTGGCACTGGACCACATCGGCGTCGGCCCGACCATGCTGATCGCCGCTGCCGTGCTCGCCATCGGCGGTGCCGTCTCGCAGGTGCTCGGCCCGGAGACCAACGGCCTGACCCTCACCCAGTCGGTCCGCAGCAGCGTTGTGCCTTCCCGATAGCGGCTGCCATTGTCGGCGTCACGGGTTAACGTGCGTCTGTGCAGTTGCCCGTGATGCCGCCGGTGCGGCCGATGCTCGCCAAGGCCGTGCATGAGTTGCCGCGCGACCCCGGCCTCCGCTACGAACCGAAGTGGGACGGTTTCCGCTGCGTGGTGTTCCGCGACGGCGCCGAAATCGAACTCGGTTCCCGCAACGACCGCCCGCTGACCAGGTATTTTCCCGAGGTCGCCGAGCTCCTGCTGGCCGCATTGCCGCCACGCTGCGTCGTCGACGGCGAGATCGTCATCGTCACCGAGGCCGGTCTGGACTTCGACCAGTTGCAGAACCGGCTGCACCCGGCCGCATCGCGGGTGAACAAGCTCGCGGTGGAGACACCGGCCAGCTTCATCGCGTTCGACCTGCTCGCGCTCGGTGACGAGGACGTCACCGTTCAGCCGTTCGCGGAGCGCCGCCGCAAGCTCGAAGGCATCCTCGACACCGGCCTGACCAGGGTGTTGCTCACCCCGATGACCGAGAATCCGGACACCGCGCAGGACTGGTTCACCCGGTTCGAGGGCGCGGGCTTCGACGGGGTGATGGCCAAGGCCGCCGACGCCCCGTACGAGCAGGACAAGCGAGTGATGTGGAAGGTCAAGCACGAACGCACCGCCGACTGCGTGGTGGCCGGTTTCCGCTGGCACAAGGACGGGGTCGGCGTCGGCTCGCTGCTGCTCGGCCTCTACGACGAGGACGGCCGCCTGCATCACGTCGGTGTCGCCAGCAGTTTCACCGCGGCGCGCCGCAAGGAGCTCGTCGAGGAGCTCGCGCCGTTGCGGGAGAACGCGCTGGCCGAGCATCCGTGGCGCAGCTGGGCGACCGCGGAGGCAGAGGCGGGCGGACGCATGCCGGGCGGGCAGAGCAGGTGGAGCGCAGGCAAGGACCTGTCCTGGGAGCCGCTGCGTATCGAACTCGTCGCCGAGGTCCGCTACGAGCACGTGCTGTCGGGCCGCTTCCGGCACGGCGGCAGGCTCGCCCGGTTCCGTCCGGACCGGACACCCGAGTCGTGCACCTACGGCCAACTCGAAGAGGTCGCACCTGCTGAGCTCGGGGACGTATTCCAGCTATGACCGACGATGCGCTCTCCCTTGACCTCGACGGCGTCGAGGTGACGGTGTCGCATCCGGACAAGGTGTTCTTCGCACCGACCGGCCAGACCAAGCTCGACCTGATCCGCTACTACCAGGCCGTGGCGCAGCCGCTGCTCGCCACGATCGGCGGCCGACCGGTGCTGCTGGAGCGCTACCCGAGCGGCGCCGGTGGCAAGTCCTTCTTCCAGAAACGCGTGCCCAAGTCCGCGCCGCCCTGGCTGACCACCACGGTCGTGTCCACGCCGAACGGCACGACAAGTGACGCGCTGGTCGCCAAGGATCTCGCGCACATCATCTGGGCAGTGAATCTTGGCTGCATCGGTTTCCACGTCTGGCCGATCCACGCGGCCACCCCCGAGGTCACCGACGAACTCCGCATCGACCTCGACCCGTCACCCGGAATCGGCTTCCCGCAATTGCAGGAGGCCGCCGGTCTGACCAGGGTGTTCCTCACCGAACTCGGCATCGACGCGCATGTGAAAACATCGGGCTCACGCGGCCTGCACATCTACGCCACCCTCGAACCGACCTGGGACGGCTACCAGGTCCGTGCGGCAGCCGTCGCCCTGGCGCGCGCCCTGGAACGTCGCCACCCCGACCTGATCACGGCGCAGTGGTGGAAGGAAGAACGCGGAAAACGGGTGTTCGTGGACTTCAACCAGAACGCCCCGCACAAAACCGTGTTCGGCGCCTGGTGCGTCCGCCCGAGAGTCGGTGGCCAGGTCTCCACCCCGATCAGCTGGTCCGAACTCGACACCGTCGAACCCGACACCCTCACGCTGGCGACCGTCCCCGCCCGCGTCGCGGCACACGGCGACCCCTGGGCCGAAGCCCTGACCAGACCCCAGTCGATCGAGCCGCTCCTGGAACGCTCCCGCGCGGACATGGCAGCCGGTCTGATGGACGCACCTTGGCCGCCGGTCTATCCCAAGATGCCCAACGAGCCACCGCGCGTCGCACCGAGCCGAGCCCGCGCCGCCGGCCACTAGCGGGCTTCGATCGTCAGGTCGCCGCTCGTCACCTTGCGCATGGCTTCGCTGGCGAGCATGTCGTGCGGGAAGCCGAGTTCGATGGCGCTGGCTTCGTCGAGGCGGGCGAGTTGGGCGGCCGCGTGAACGCGGTGCCTGCCGATGGGATTCGGGTCAACTGAACCTGCTTCGGCCGCCCGGGTTCTGCGCCCCGGGCGGCCGAAACACGCCTACCTTTTCGCTTGTAACGGGTATCAGCCCGATAGGCGTTACACGCCTAGCGTGCAGTGTTTCCGTACAGCCATGACGTGCCGGAACCGGTCAACTGGTAGTGGATCGCGCCCAGGTCGTCGTCCTGCCAGACGCCGGTGCTCGGGTTCTGGTAGGCCAGTTCGACGTCCAGGTAGGCGTACGAGCCGGTCGCCGCCGAGCCGCTGCTGGCCACCGCCGAGATCGGGACGTCCGCCTCGATCCGGCCGGTCGCGGTGTCCCACTGTGGCGCGATCGACGAGATAGTGCCGGTCGACGTCCAGCCACTGGAACCCGCGCTGAACTTCGAGAAGGTGTTGCTGTCGCTCCACCTGCCGACCAGGTAGTTCATCGGATGGTCGAGCGCGCGACCGTATTCACCGGTCGAACTGGATGTGCCCGAGCCGTGGTTGAAGTCCTGTGCGTAGACCAGCAACGCGAACTTGGGCGAGGCGTTGAACGCCGAGAACGCACCCGAATCGTTGTCCACCCGGACGTAGATGTTGTTGGCGTCGTTGGAAATGTACACGTCGCGCAGGTCGGTCATGCCGGAACCGGACTGGCTGACCCCCTTCGGGAACGTGTAGTAGGGCACGTTCGTCCACTGTGACCAGTCCGCGCCCGGGTTCGTGGTCTCGTTGATCGTGTCGTACGCGCCCGCGTTCGAGTTGGTCGCCTGCACGCGTGGGTCGTAGGCGCCGGTGTAGGTCAACGCCGCCATCACGAACGATGACGCGGTCAGTGGTTCGGACATGGTGCTGAGCACCGGCTGGCTGTTCGGCCAGGCCACCGCCTCGCCCGGCGGCATGTAGCCGACGCCGGAACGGCTCGCGTACCACTGCAACCGGGTCAGTGCGGCCGACGTGTTGCCGGTGAACACCTCGTCGATCGCGTCGAACATGGTCATGTTCGGCCACACCGGCTCAGCGGCGAGTGCCTCGTTGCCGGCCGGGTCGTACGGGCTGTTGTAGTAGTAGCCGTCGTTGGTGTAGCGGGCGATGCCGGACGTGTCGTGCGTGAGGTTGGTTTCGATGGTGTGCACCGTGGCCGCTGCGCGCGTCGAGCCCGCGTCGACGTCGCCGAGCACGATCAACGCCATGGACGACGAGTCAAGCAGCGAGTTGACGCTGCCGTCGGTGTTGATGCCACGGTCGTAGTAGCCGCTCGCGTTGTAGAGGCCGGGCGGGCTCCAGGTGTCGCTGCGCTGCACCGCCGAGAGGATCGTGCTGGCCGCGCCGTTCCACGAATCCCCGGTCGAGCCTGCCGATTCGAGTTGCGCGTAGGTGGCTGCCGCGTGCAGACCGGCGACATAGAACGCCTGGGTGAAGACGTTGTACTGGACGGCTTCCTCCCAGATGCTCGCGTCCGCCGCACCGAGGCCGTTACTGGCGATGTTGTTCTGGACGAAGTTGGCTGCTGCCTGGACCTTTGGCCACATCGCGGACAGGAAGCTCGCGTCGTGAGTGTCCTGGTAGTGGCGCAGCACGCCGACCAGGAACTCGCCGATGCTGTCGTACTCCGGCTCCACAAAGGACACCAGGTTGCCGGACCACTCGTCGTAGGTGGTGTGCCAGGTGCCGTTGCTGAGCTGATTGTTCGCCATCCAGTTCCAGAACGCCGCCGCCTCCGCGTAGTGGCCGCTGGCATCCATGGCCATCGCGTCGAACGACGCGTCGCGCATCCACGCCTTGTAACCGTAGGAACCCGGGTTGGTCGCTGCCGGCCACAGTCCGTTGGTCGGGTTCTGCGAGTTCTTCATGACCACCAGGTTGCGCAGATATGCGGTGTTCACTCCGGTGTCCGAAGTGGACGCCTTGGTGCCGCTGTTGAGCCAGTTCTGGTAGTCGGTGGTCGTTGTGGTGAACCAGTAGGCGCCGTTGTGCGCGCGGGCGGCGTCGGATGCCGCTTGTGCGCCTGCGACGTTGGTGCCGACGCCGAGGTAGTAGTAGAGGGTCTGGCTGCTGTTGGCGGCGATCGTCACGTTGTTCTGGAAGCCGAGGTCGACGTTCGGAGTGGACAGTGTGCTGTTGTTGTCCAGGGCGCCGTTTGCGTCGTACTGGCACCAGGCGCTCGCGGTGGTGTCCGACGCGGTGCAGTCGGCGTCGTTGCCGACCTGGTGGCCGGTCGCGGTCTGGAACGCGCCCAGGGTGACCACGTCCTGACCGGAGCCGGTCAGGTCACCGAACATCGCGTTGCGCGTCGAGTCGTAGCTCGCGGACACGTTTGCGCCGGAGTTGGTGTTGTTCAGGTGCACCTGGTCGAGCAGCTTCCAGTTGTAGGAGGTCGCGCTCGAGTTGGTGAGCGTGTAGCGGACCACCGTGAACGGTTCGTTCGGGACGGTCACGTAGTCGCGCTTGATCGTGATCGGCAGTGTGGTCCCGTTGTACTGGCCGTAACTGGTGTTCAGGACACCGTTCTCGTCGAGGTAGCCGGTGGACGCGAAGTTGTGGATCTGGTCGTACTTCACGTTGTTCGTGGCATCGGTGAAGAAGCCTGAATAGTCGACGATCTGGTTGGTCGACCACTGGTTGCTCATCCGCAGTTCGGCGATGCGCGGACCGTAGGTTCCGGTGTCGTTCTGGTTGAGCTTGCTGGCGTTCCAGATGGTTTCGACGTTCTGCCAGTTCGACATGTAGAGGCTGGCCGCGGACGTCGTCGACGCGGTCGTGTTCGTTGTTGCCGCGAGATGCGGCTCGGCGTTGCTCGGGGCGCTGGCGATGGTCGCGACGACCACGGCCGCGACTGCTCCGAGACCCAAGATCTTTGTCGCTAAGGAGCTGGACATGGTAGGGGAGCTAAGCGCTCTGACCTGGGAAAGTCAACGCCATTGACACCTGGCGGCCGGGCACGTATCTTCCGCTTACTTGTTCTCCTGAGTAAAGTAAGTCGAGAGGGCCGTCGATGCCAGCCAAGGGCGATCAGGGCACGGTTCGGGCGCTGAACCGGCGGCTGCTGTTGCAGCTGCTGCGCGAGCAGGGGCCGACCAGCCGCACCGATCTCGCCGAAGCGTCCGGGCTGAGCAACGGCGCGGTCACCCGCATCGTCACCGAGCTGATCGAGGAGGGCTTCCTCATCGAACAGTCGATCGGCGTGTCCACTGGCGGACGCCGGCCGGTGCTGCTCGACCTGGACACCACCGGCCGGGTGGTGGCCGGGCTGAAGTTGATGGACGACGCGATTCTCGCGGTGCTCGTTGATCTCAAGGGGACCGTGATCGCGAACAGCCGGACCGCGCTGCGCTCGCACGATCCCAAGGTGGTGCTGGCGCGGGCAGCCAAGGCGATCGACCGCCTGATGGACGGGATCGACGCCGCGCACGACCGGCTGGCCGGGGTCGGACTGTGCATGCCGGGCACGATCGACTGGCAGACCGGCGTGTGCCAGCTGGCCCCCTTCTTCAACTGGCACGACGTGCATGTTGGCGAACTGCTGCACGACCTGACCGGGGTGCCGGTCGCGGTCGACAACGACGTGAACGCGCTCGCGGTTGCCGAGAGCCTGTTCGGGCGAGGCCGGACCGCGCGGGACTTCGCGGTGATCACGCTCGGCCGGGGTGTCGGCGCGGGTCTGGTCACCGGTGGCCGGGTGTACCGGGGCGCCAGCGGCGGCGCGGGCGAGTTCGGGCACGTGGTCAGCGAACTGGGCGGGCGACGGTGCGAATGCGGCAAAGCAGGTTGTCTCGAAGCCTATGTCGGTGAGCAGGCGCTGCTCGGTCGCGTGCACGAACAGGGCAGGCGCTATGCCGATGTGGACATCGACGCCTTCCTCGAACTTGTGGCTGCCGATGATCGCGTTGCCGAACCGATCCACGCCGAGGCGATCACCCGGCTCGGCGCGGCGATCGCGAACCTGGTCAACCTGCTCAACCCGGAGCTCGTGGTGCTCGGCGGCGAGTCCGCGATGCTCACCGACGAGTTCGTGACCGCGTTGCGGCCGAAGATCGACGAGCACACCTTCGGCGGTCTTGCCGACAGTTTTGACATCCAGCTCGACGAGTGGCGCAGCGATCCGACCGCGTGGGCACGCGGTGCGGCAAGCCTTGCCATGGAACACATTTTCGACCCGCTGATGAGCTCAATGAGGAGTACAGCATGAGGCGTTTTGTAGGCGCGCTGGCGTTAGCGGTGGGCGCCAGCCTGGTCATCGGGGGATGTGGCGGCAGCTCCGCCGACAGTGGTTCGAACGGTCCGGTGACCCTGACCTTCTGGGGCACGTACGGCAACGGCGGCAACAAGGCCGAGACCGACGCGTTGAACAAGGTCATCATTCCCGCGTTCGAGAAGCAGCACCCGAACATCAAGGTCAACTACGTCGACGTGCCGTACAGCTCGCTGGAGCAGAAGCTGGAGACCGGCGCGGCAGGCGGGGAACTGCCGGATCTGATCCGCTCGGACATCACCTGGGTGCCGAAGTTCGCCAGCCTTGGTGTGTTCGCCCAGCTCGACGGCAGCATGCCCGACTTCGGCACGCTGTCGAAGGCCGACTACCCGGGCACGCTGGCCGCGAACAAGTGGAACGGCCACTACTACGGTCTCCCGCTGGACACCAACACGCGGGTCGAGATCAGCAATCAGACCGTGCTGACCTCGGCGGGCATCAGCTCGCCGCCCGCCACGTTCGAGGCGCTCCAGTCGGATGCGAGCGCGTTGGCGGCGAAGAAGATCTCGGTGTTCGCGGACAGCGGGTTGCAGGGCTGGGACGTGCTGCCCTGGATCTGGTCCGGCGGCGGTGACATCACCAACCCGCAGCTGACCAAGTCGACCGGGTACCTGAACGGGCCCAAGAGCGTCGCCGCGATCCAGCTGCTGGTGAACCTCTACAAGCAGGGCGCGATCCCGAACCTGATCATCGGCAACCAGGGTGCTGTGTCCACTCAGGACGGACTGCCCAAGGGCAACTACGCGAACATCCTGGACGGACCGTGGATGCACGACATCTGGACCGCGCAGTACGCCTCGTTCAACCCGGTCTACTCACCGATGCCCTCCGGACCGGGCGGGTCGGTCAGCGTGGTCGGCGGTGAGGACATCGTGATGACCGCGACCTCCAAGAACACCACTGCCGACCAGCAGTTCATCGCGTTCACCCAGAGCCCCACGTTCCAGCTGGCGATGGCCAAGACCGGCGAGATGTCGGTGGTGTCCAGCCTCGGCGCGCAGGAAGTCGCGGCGACCCCGTACCTGGCGCCCTACGTCAAGCAACTCGCGAACGCGCGCTCCCGCCCGGCCGTGCCGGACGCGTCGCAGATCGACACCGTGCTCCAGGACGACCTCACACCGGCCTTCCAGGGCAGCGCGAGCGTGCAGGACGCGCTGAACAAGGCAGCGAGCCAGATCGACCCGCTGCTCACCGCGACTCACTGAGGGACACTCGTGACCGTGCTGACCTCGCCAACGCCAACGGCGACCGTCGCGGAAACGCCGGCGCGCCCAGCACGACCTGGGCGCGGCCGGCGGCGGTGGGCGACGCCGTATGCCTTCCTGGCGCCGGGTTTTGTCGTGTTCGCCGCGCTGATCATCTATCCGATGGTGCGTGCGTTCCAGATGAGCTTCTACGACTGGAACGTCGTACTGGGCTCGGCGAGCCGGTTCATCGGCTGGCAGAACTACGTGACCGCGTTCCACGACCCGATCTTCTGGCGGGCACTCACCAACAGCGGCCTGTACATGCTGCTGACCGTGCCGCCGCAGATCGTGCTCGGGCTCCTGGTCGCGATGCTGCTCAAGGCGCGCGCGCCGGGTCGGCCGCTGTTCCGGGTGCTGTTCTACCTGCCGGTGGTGACCAGCTGGGTCGTGGTCTCGCTGCTGTTCCAGTACCTGTTCGCCGACTCCGGCCTGGTCAACTATGTGCTCGGCACGCACACGGCGTGGCTGGCCGGGCGGTTCACCGGCATGATCGCGATCTCCGCGCTGGGCGTGTGGAAGGGCGTCGGCTGGTCGATGATGATCTTCCTGGCCGCCTTGCAGGGCGTGCCACGCAGCCTTGAGGAAGCCGCGGTGGTGGACGGGGCGGGCAGGTGGCGGCGGTTCACCACGGTCACCCTGCGCGCGATCTGGCCTGCGCTCACCTTCGTCACGGTCATGCTGGTCATCGGCGGATTCAACGTGTTCACCTCGGTCCTGCTGATGACCAATGGCGGTCCCGCCGACCAGACGCAGGTGCTGCTCACCTACATGTACGCGGTGGCGTTCAAGAATCTGGACTTCGGCTACGGATCGGCGATCGCGGTGCTGCTCACGATCCTGGTGTTCGTGCTCTCGGTGGTGCAGATGCGGGTGTTCCGCGGTCAAGCGAAGGCGGCGTCATGACGACCCTGGTAGCCCGCTGGGAGCGGCCGAGCCGAGCCGGCCTTGCCGGGCGGTACGTGCTGCTGATCGTCGGCGCGGTGGTGATGGTGCTGCCGTTCCTGTACATGCTGTCCACCTCGTTCAAGGGCCAGCAGTACGTGCTCACCACGCCGCCGCAGTGGATCCCGCACCCGGCGACCGCGAGCAACTACACCGATGTGCTGGGCGCCGACCACTTCGCGCTGTACTTCCTGAACTCGGTGATCGTCGCTGTCATCAGCACCGCGCTGTCGCTACTGCTCAGCTCGATGATGGCCTACGCGTTCGCCCGGTTCAGCTTCCCCGGCCGCGAGCTGTTGTTCCGTATTCTGCTGCTCGGGCTGATGATCCCGGCGATGATGCTGATCATCCCGCAGTTCATCCTCGCCAAGTACCTCGGTCTGCTCGATTCGCTCGGTGGCCTGGTGGTGTTCTACGTGGCCAGCACGCTGTCGCTGAACACGTTCCTGCTGCGTGGGTTCTTCCAGGACATTCCGCATGAGCTCGAACAGGCGATGGAGGTGGACGGCGCCGGTTCGGTCGCCCGGTACTGGCGGCTGATCCTGCCGCTCGCCCGGCCCGCGCTGGCCACCGCGACCATCTTCACCTTCCTGGCCAGCTGGGACGAGTACCCGTGGGCGTTGACCATCATCAACACCCAGAGCAAGCAGACCCTCCCGCTGGCGATCGCCTTCTTCCAGGGGCAGAACTCGACCCTGTGGGGGTTGGTGTTCGCCGCCTCGGTGGTCGCGATCGTGCCGGTGATCGTGGTGTTCCTCGTGTTCCAGCGGCACTTCGTGCAGGGCCTGACCACTGGGGCGGTGAAGGGATGAGCCAGGAACTGTTGCCCACCAAGGCGACCTACCGGCCCGACGAGCCGGTGATCGTCGAGGCGCGCGAGGTGTCCGGCACGCTGCGCGTGCTGCGATTCGGCGAGGTGGTCGCGGAGTACTCCGTCGATCGTGGGCTCGTCGACCTGGGCTTGTTGCCTGCGGGCGGGTACGGCATCGAACTGGGGGAGTGGCGCACCGCCGTCGAAGTGACCGATTCACCCGTGATGCGCTACGGGTTCGTTGTCAACTACCTGCCCGAGCGCGACGTGCGCGGGGTCGCCGACAACGTGCGACGGCTGCATCTGACCGATGTGCAGTTCTACGACTGGGCGTACCGGCACGCGGATCTGTTGGGCGGCGGGGAAACCTATGCGGACGCGCTCGACCAGCCGATCTCGTTGACCACGGTGCGCAGGCTGATCAATGCCGTTCAGGAAGCAGGCGCACGAGCGCTCGGATATGCGGCGGTGTACGGGGTCGGCAATGCGGAGTGGGCGCGCTGGAAGTATGCGGCGCTGCTGCGACCAGGCGGTGAACCGTACGGGCTCGGCGACTTCCTGAGCCTGGTCGATCCGGCGGAACCAGGGTGGCTGACGCATTTCGTCGCGGATCTGCGGGCCTCCGCCGAATCGGCCGGGTTCGACGGGTTCCATCTCGACCAGTACGGTTACCCGAAGTTCGCGCGACGCGCGGACGGGACGTCGATCGACGTGGCCGAGTCGTTCGCCACGCTGATCGCGTTCGCCCGAGCCGGACTGCCCGAGGCCCGGCTGGTGTTCAACAATGTCAACGACTTCCCGACCTGGCGCACCGCGCCGACCACACAGGACGCGGTGTACATCGAGGTCTGGCCGCCGCACACCACGCTCGGCCACCTGGCCACCGTGGTGAACCGGGCTCGCTCGGTCGCCGATGGCAAATCCGTGGTGATCGCCGCCTACCAGCACGTCTACGACCTGGCGCCGGTCGAGGAGGCGGATCGCGCGACCGCGTTCACCATGGCGACGCTCTACTCACACGGGGCGACGCAGCTGCTCTGCGGCGAGGCCGACCGGATCCTGGTCGACCCCTACTACGTGCGCAACCACGTGATCGAGGCGTCGACGGCGGCATTGCTCAAGCGCTGGTACGACTTCCTGGTCGAACACGGCGAACTGCTCGGTCTGCCCGACGTGACCGGCGCGTTCGCAGGCAGCTACAACGACGACTGTGACGTCAGCTTCGATGACATCCCGGTCACCGAAACCCCGGCCCCGCAGGCGATCTGGCGCCGCGTGACCGCGCACGGCAACCGGCTCGTCGTCCACCTGATCAACCTCGCCGATCAGGACGACGCCGAGTGGGACGCCCCGCGCAAACCCATCGCATCCCGCGCGACCGGCACGCTGCGCATCAGGCGGGCCGGTCCTGCCCTCCCGCGCGTGCGCGTGGCCGACCCGGACCGGCAAGCGAGCCTCACCGATCTCGATGTCAACGAGGACGGCGACTACGTCACCGCGGCCGTCCCCGCCCCGCACATCTGGCAACTGATCGTCATCGACCTCTGACCCCGGAGATGGCCCCTATGCGCAGGTTCCCCGTTCTGGTGGCAGTCGCCGCTACCGCCGCCGCCATGCTCAGCCTCCCCGCCAACGCCGCCACCGGTTCGGTCACCTTCACGGACGCGTACGTGCCACAGGCGCGGTACAACCCGGGCGCTCAGGTCACCGTGGACGCGGACTTACACGAGACGACCGGTTCCGGCTCGTGGAGCGGAGCGGTCACCTTCACGGTCACCCATCTCGGCAGCACGGTGGCGACCGGTAGCGTGAACGCGACCGTCGCGGCCGGCGGCAGCACGCCGGTGAGCTGGAACGTCACGCCGCCGAGCACCGACTTCACCGGTTACCTGGTGACCATCACCGCGGGCAGCGCGTCCACGGCGACCGCGATCGACGTGTCCAGCAACTGGACGCACTTCCCGCGCTTCGGCACGCTGGTCGACTTCCCGACCTCGGCGACGCAGGCGTCCACCCAGTCCGAAGTGGACACGCTGGTGCGCGAGTACCACATCGACGCGTTGCAGTTCTACGACTGGATGTGGCGGCACGAGAACCCGGTCGAGACCAACGCGAACGGTTCGCTGCCCGCGACCTGGACCGGGTGGAACGGCAGCGTCATGTCGACCGCCGCTATCCAGGACTACGTGAACGCTACGCACAACGACGGCGCGGCCGCGATGCCCTACTCGATGATCTACGCGGGTTTGCAGAACTACCAGTCGGTGTCCGGGGTGTCGCCGTCCTGGGGCCTCTACGACCCCGGCACGACCAACCAGTGGTCGTTCGCGATGACGCCGACCGCGTCGCTCTACTTCTTCAACCCCGCCAACACGTCCTGGCAGAACTACATCGCGGGCCAGGAGGTGAAGACCGACAACACGTTCGGCTTCGACGGTGTGCACCTCGACCAGCTCGGCAACTGGGGCGCCAAGAACGACGTGAACGGCAATCCGGTCGACATCCCGGGCGGGTTCGTCTCCGAGCTCAACGCGATCAAGGGCCAGCTGGCCGGCGGCAAGGCGATCGGCTTCAACACGGTCGACGGCTACGGTGGTGACCAGGTCGCGTCCGCGAAGGACACCAGCTATCTGTATTCGGAGCTGTGGAACAACCACGAGACGTACCAGGCAGCGAAGTCCTATTTCGACACCCAGCACTCCGAGTCCGGCGGCCTGCCGATGGTGGTGGCCGGGTACATGAACTACTACAACGACTTCGGCCCGGACTACGAGGCCGAGAGCGCGGCGCTGGGCGGCAACGCGTCGGTTGACAACAACCACACCGGCTACACCGGCTCCGGGTTCATCGACAACTTCGGGACGACCGGCGACAGCGTCACGTTCACCATCAACGTGACCAATCCGGGCGTGCAGTCCCTGGTGTTCCGCTATTCGGCCGCGGTCAGCGCGACTGCGACCCGCACGGTCTCGGTCGACGGCAGCAGCGTCGGCGACGTGCCGTTCGTGCCGACCTCGGACTGGAACACCTGGAGCACGGCGGATATCGAGACGCCGAGCCTGTCGGCGGGCACCCACACGGTGAAGATCGCACTGTCCGGTTCGGACACCGGCTTCATCAACCTGGACAGCCTGGTGCTCGGCCAGTTCGACCCGACCTCGGTCGAGCTCGCGGACTCCACGTTCGCGGCGATGGGCACCACGCACATCGAGATGTCCCAGGGCGACAACATGCTCGCCGCGCCGGACTTCCCGGACTTCTCGAAGCAGATGACGCCGGCCCTGCGCGCCTGGATGAAGAACTACTACAACTTCATCACCGGCTACGAGAACCTGCTCTACGGACCCGACGTGCACTCGGTCGACTCGGGCAGCCAGTTCGTGCAGATCGCCGGTCAGCCGACCAGCGGTGACGCGTCCGCGAACACCATCTACACCGACGTCAAGAAGACCAGCTCGGACGATGTACTGCACCTGATCAACCTGAAGGGCAACGACAACACCTGGCGTGACGCGGGCAAGGCCACGCCACCGACGCAGTCGAACCTGGCGGTCAAGTACTACCTCGGCCCGAACGAGAACCCGACCGCCGTGCACGTCGCCTCGCCCGATTCGGCGAACGGCGCCAGCACGAACCTCGCCTACACGGTCGGCACCGACTCGTCCGGCCGCTACGTCAGCTTCACCGTGCCGCAACTGCAGAACTGGGACATGGTCTACGTCGACCGCACCTTCGGCACGCCGACCGGCAACCAGTACGAGGCGGAGAACGCGGTGCTGACCAACGTCGGCACGGCCAGTGACCACGCCGGTTACACCGGCACCGGGTTCGTCGACAACTTCGACCTGGCCAACAGCGGCGTCTCGTTCACGGTCAACGCGGCCACCGCTGCCAACTACAACCTGGTGTTGCGCTACGGCAACGGCGGCTCCACCGCCAACCGGGTCGTCGCGGTGGACGGCAACCAGGTCGGTACGCCCACCTTCAACGCGCTCGGTACCTGGGACGCCTGGTCGACGGCGACCGTTCCGGTGACCTTGTCCGCTGGATTGCACACCGTTGTCGTCTGGGATTCCGATGGCACCTCCGGCGCCATCAACCTGGACAATCTCACGTTGGGGAGCTCGTGAATCACACAGCATGGTGGCGCGATGCCGTTGTCTACCAGACCTATCTGCGTTCGTTCGCGGACTCGGACGGCGACGGCGTCGGAGACCTGGCCGGCATCGCCGACCGGTTGGACTACCTCGCCGCGCTCGGGGTCGACGCGATCTGGCTCAACCCGTGCTACCCGTCGCCGAACAAGGACGGCGGTTACGACGTCGCCGACTACACCACGGTCGACGCGGTGTACGGCGGCATGCCCGCGTTCGACAAGCTGCTGACCGCGGCGCACGAGCGCGGCCTGCGGGTGCTGATGGACCTGGTGCCCAACCACTGTTCCGATCAGCACCCCTGGTTCCAGCGGGCGCTCGCCGCCGCGCCCGGCTCGCCCGAGCGGGCCCGGTTCCACTTCCGCGGCGGGCGCGGACCGGACGGGTCGGAGCCGCCGAACAACTGGCGCTCCACGTTCTCCGGCTCCGCGTGGACGCGCGTGCCTGGCGAGCAGTGGTACCTGCACAGCTTCGATTCCAGCCAGCCCGACTTCAACTGGGCCAACGAGGAGGTGCGCGAGCTGTTCGACGACGTGCTGCGCACCTGGTTCGACCGCGACGTGGACGGGTTCCGCATCGATGTCGCCTATGCCATGGTCAAGCATCCGGACCTGCCGGAGCTCGACGATCCCCGCGACAACCCGTATTCCTGGAACCAGCCGGGCGTGCACGAGATCTTCGCGCGCTGGCGGGCGATCGCGGCGAGCTACCAGCGGGACATTCCGCTGATCGGCGAGGTGTGGCTGGCCCCGGAACAGGCCGCAGAGTACATCGAACCCGGGCGCCTGGACCAAGTGTTCTTCTTCGACCTGATGACCCGGTCGTGGCACCCGGACGAGTTCCGGGCCTCGATCAACGCGACCGTCGACAGCGTGCCCGAGAACGGGGGCGGACCGGCGTGGACGTTGAACAACCACGACGTGCACCGCTCGGTGAGCCGCTACGGCCTGACCGAGGCCGAGCCGATGGACACCGACGACGCGCACGCGCGGCGTACTCGCGCGCGCGGCACCGTCGACGTCGAACTGGGGTTGCGCCGGGCGCGTGCGGCGGCGTTGCTGCTGCTCGCGTTGCCGGGTTCGGCATACCTGTACCAGGGTGAGGAACTGGGGCTGCCCGAGGTCATGGACCTGCCGGACGATGCGCGGCGTGACCCGATCTGGTTCCGTTCGCAGGGTCACGAGCACGGTCGCGACGGCAGCCGGGTCCCGTTGCCGTGGACCGGGGACCGGCCCACGTTCGGTTTCTCGCCCACCGGCGAGTCGTGGCTGCCGCAGCCGGACTGGTTCGCAGGCTACGCGGTGTCTGCACAGGACGGTGTGGGCGGTTCGACGCTGAGCATGTACCGCGCCGCCCTGCCATTGCGCCGAACCCTGTTCGCGGACAACGGATTTCAGTGGCTGGACGCCGGGAGAAACGATGTGGTCGCGTTCCGGCACGGTGCTGGTGTCAGCGTGACCAATATGGGCAGCGAGCCGTTCGACGTGCCGGGGGACTGGGGTGAGCCGGTGCTGCGCAGCGCTCCGGGCGATGGCCGTGAACTCGCCCCCGGCACCGGAGCCTGGTTGCGTCAGTAGGCCCGGCCGAACACAACGCGCTTGCCGTAAGCCGACGGCGCGTCGCAGCGGACGCACCTGCCCGTCTCGGCGGGCGCGTCCGCCGGGATGCAGCGCGGGGCGGCCGCCGTCTCGGACTTGATCTCGTCCTCGCAGTTCGCCCGGCCGCAGTGCAACGCAGTCGCCCACCCGGTCGTGACCGCCTCGGTGAACTCTGCCCACGAGCGCACCGAGGAGGTCTGCGATTCGCGGAACCCAGTCGCCCGTCGCAACAGGAAGTCCTGGAACTCGGCCAGCGCGGTGACCAGGGTTCCGGGCGCGGTGTCGATGCTGATCGCGGTCTTGCCGTCCGCGCCGCACCGCCTGGCCAGCAGCGCGGTGCCCGTCGCCAGGTCGCGCGGGCCGATCTCCAGCCGGAGCGGCACGCCGCGCATCTCCCAGTCGTTGAACTTGAACCCGGGGCTGACCTGCGGCCGGTCGTCGATGTGCACGCGGATACCCGCCGCCTTGAGGCGCGCCGCCAGCTCGCGCACCGCCGTCAACACCGCGTCGGCCTGCTCGCCGCGGGCGATCGGCACGATCACCACCTGGTGCGGGGCCAGCGCGGGCGGCAGGATCAGGCCCTTGTCATCGCCGTGGGTCATCACGATCGCGCCGATCATCCGCGTGGTCATGCCCCAGGACGTGGTGTGGCACAGCTGCTGCCTGCCTTCCTCGTCCGAGTACCGGATGCCGAACGCGCTGGCGAAGTTCGTGCCGAGGTAGTGCGATGTGCCGCACTGCAAGGCTCTGCCGTCGCGCATCATCCCCTCGATCGTGTAAGTCGAGACGGCGCCCGCGAAACGTTCGCCGGGCGTCTTCTCGCCGGGCACCACCGGAATCGCGGCGATATCGCGGGCGACCTCCTGGTAGACACCCAGCATCTGCAGGGTTTCGCGCATCGCGTCGGCCTCGTCCGCGTGCGCGGTGTGGCCCTCCTGCCACAGGAACTCGGTGGTGCGCAGGAACATTCGTGGCCGCAGCTCCCAGCGCACCACGTTCGCCCACTGGTTGAGCAGCAGCGGCAGGTCCCGATAGGACGAGATCCATTTGGCCATCATCTCGCCGATGATCGTCTCCGAGGTGGGCCGGACGACCAGCGGTTCCTCCAGCTCCTTGCCACCAGCGTGGGTGACGACGGCGAGTTCGGGGGCGAAGCCTTCAACGTGGTCGGCTTCGCGTTGCAGATAGGACTCCGGGATGAGCAGCGGGAAGTAGGCGTTCTCGTGGCCGGTGTCCTTGATCCGGCCGTCGAGTTCGACCTGGAGCAGCTCCCAGATCCGGTACCCGTACGGTCGGATCACCATCGTGCCCTTGGCCGGGCCGCGTTCGACCAGTCCGGCCTTGATGACCAACTCGTTGTACCAGGCGGAGAACTGCCCTTCTTGGGGATTGGCTCCGCGTTCGTCCCGCGTCATGCGGATGGACGGTACCGAATCGGGCGCGGCTCAGCCGCCCATTATTTGCTCGCGCCCAGGCAGATGAACGGGCGCCGGAAGGGATCGACCGCGATCGCGTCCGCGAGCGCGGCGGCCGGCGCGGCGCCCGCGGCGAGACGGCGGTGGTAGTCGGCCATGGCCTCGGCAGCCGCCTGGTCGCCGACCCGGGTGATGGCCGCGGTCACGGTTCGCCCGCCTGCGGCGAGCAGCGCGCCCGCGAATCCGAGCGCCTCGTCGCCCGGCCGGATCCGGGACAGCGCGAGTTCGCACGCGGCCAGCACCACGTGCTGCGGCGGTCGGCGAAGCCGGGTGATCTCGTGCGCGTACAGCGCGCCGTCCAGCAGATCGAGGTGTGAGAACAGCGCGTTCTCCGGTTCGTGCGTGCCGTGCGCCGCGACGTGTGCGAGCGCGGCTCCGTCGAGCGCGTCCAGCACGCCCTCGACGGTTGCCTGGTCGGTGGAGATCAGCCGGGCATCCGGGTGGTGCGCGCGCAGGCTGCCGACCTCGCCGACCGCCGCGGTCAGGTGCGGTCCGCCGACCAGCACGGTGTGCCCGTCCTGGTCGGCGGCGCGATCGGCAGCCAGCCAGGCGGTCGCGGACGGCGCCACCACTACCGGCCTGCCGCGCAATGACGGCAGCGCGCCCCACGCGGTCGCGTACAGCGAGCCGGTCGGGATGATCACCAGCTCGCGGTCGCCGATCAGTTTGGCGAGCGGCTGGATCAGCCTGGCGTCCAGCCGACCGGCGCGGCGGGCCGCCGAACCGGATACGGCGGCGACGAGTTGCGGCGGCAGCCAGTCGGGCGCGAGCGCGTCGAGGTCGGCGTGCAGTTCCTGGGTGGCGACCGTGACATCGGAGTGGTCGCCGAGGTGCAGCAGCCGCACCCGGTTGTCGCACACCACCAACGCGGAGATCTCGTTGTTGGATTGCAGGTAGCTGATCATGGCGCGATCACCAAGCCGCGCCATCACCTCGGTGATGGTCGCGACCGGACGCGGCTCGCCCCAGGGACTGTCCTGCCAGCCCTGCCGGATCATCTCCCGGCCCAGCGACGCATGCCGGGACACCAGGTCGCGACTGGGCGAGCCGGTCAGCCGGGCATGCTGAACGGCCCGTCCGAGATACCGGTACTCGCGCACCTTCTCCGCGAGCACGGGGTCCTCCGGCTGCGGCAGCGGCTGGTAGCGATAGACCTGCGCCCTGGTGCGTTCCAACCAGCCGAACAGCTGACGCGCAGGCGAACGCGAGTGCTCGATGACCAGCAACACTGCCAACCTGCCCAGTTCGCGACCGTGCACGGCGGTGCCGGACACCAGTTCGGCGCCACCCATCCGGTCGCGTATCCGGCTCAGCTCGGCGAGCCCGGCCCTGGCCTGCGCGAACGCCCGGCGCCGGTCCTCGCGTGCCACCGCGAACTCGGCCAGGCAGAGCCTGCGCAGCATCCGGTGGTCGACCGGGGTGACCTTGCGCGGGCGCGGGACCAGCGCGAACTGTTCGGTCGCGGTGGCGAGCATGCCGCGCCGCAGGTGCAGCCGGACCGCGAGCATCCGGGCCATCGACGACTCGTCGAGCAGCTTCAACTCGGCCAGCTCCGCGGCCAGTTCGGTGGCGCGCTCGGAGAGATTGGCGGGCACCTTGTCCCTGGCGAGCGCGTCGTTGACGTCCGCGCGCAACCGGATCAGCGCCGCGATC
>DASXOJ010000034.1:0-43582 GCA_036494465.1 Pseudonocardiaceae bacterium | reverse complement strand
GTCGGCGGTGCGCACGTAGACAGTGCCGTCCGCGTCGACCCGGCCCCACTTCTCCGGGTGTGGCTCGGCCTGCGGAGCGGGCGGCACGGCGCCCTCCTGCGCGGCGTCCGCCGAGGGAGACTCGGCCTCCGGCTTGTGCTTGGGCACCTCGGTCGGCAGCGCGGCTGTCGCTTCTGTCGCTTCTGTCGTGATGTCAACTGTCGGCTCGGCGGGCTCAGACGCCACTGGCGACTCTGTCAGCACTGTCGGCTCGGTGGCCTGCGGTGCGTCCTCGGTCGGTCGCACCGTGTCGTCCGGCGCTACCGCCCCGTTGACCGTGTGCTCGTCTGCCATCACGGATCCTCCTCCGCCTACCTCAACTGCCGGGGTGCGGCGGCGCCACTCCCCGGCGCCTCACCACTGGTGAGGCCTGCGCGATCTGGGTACACAGTTGTGGGCAACAGTGTGCTACCTCGCGGGCATTCAACCAGATCCGACCGGCGCTTTTGCCGCAGCGCAAAGATCGGATCGACACCGCGACCTTCTGTTGACCTTGCGTTGCCGGTCGGTTCCTCCACGCAACCGTTCGGCCAAGCCAGCCCCACCGGCAGAGCGTACTTCCCAACTGGCGGAACACCCCTGGTCAATGCCTACTGTATCGATTCTTTTCGGCTCTCGGTGGCAGATCCACCCGCACGGGTAATCTTGCTGACCGTGATCAGCCGCCCCGTCGCCGTCGTGGGCCCGACCGCGACCGGCAAGTCGGACGTGGGGGTCTGGCTGGCGCGCAGGCTCGGCGGCGAGGTGATCAACGCCGACGCCATGCAGCTCTACCGGGGCATGGACATCGGCACCGCCAAACTCACCCTCGCGCAGCGCGAAGGCGTGCCGCACCACCAGCTCGACGTCCTCGACGTCACCGAGACCGCATCGGTCGCCGCCTACCAGCGCCACGCGCGCCGCACCGTCGAGGAACTCATCTCCGACGGCCGGACCCCGGTCATCGTCGGCGGCTCCGGCCTCTATGTGCAGGCACTGCTCGACGACCTCGAATTTCCCGGCACCGACCCGGAGATCCGCGCCGGCTTCGAAGCCGAACTCGCTTCGGTCGGCGGCCCTGCCCTGCACGCCCGCCTCGCCGAACTCGACCCGGTCGCGGCCGCCGCGATCCTGCCCGGCAACGAACGCCGCATCGTGCGCGCGCTGGAGGTCATCGAGCTGACCGGGCGCCCGTTCTCCGCGACCATGCCCAAACCCGGCCCGGCCCGCTACGGCACGCTGCTCATCGGCCTGGATCGCGACGTGGCCGAACTGGACGAACGCGTCGACCGACGGGTCGAGCTGATGTTCGCGGCCGGTCTGGTGGACGAGGTGCGCGGCCTGCTCGACGCCGGCCTGCGCGAGGGCCGCACCGCCAGCCGGGCCCTTGGCTACCAACAGGTCATCGCCGCGCTGGACGACAACACCGATTTCGCCGACGCCGCAACGGAAACCGCGAAGGCGACGCGCCGATTCGTGCGCAGGCAACGATCCTGGTTCCGCCGCGACAAGCGCGTCACCTGGCTCGACGCCGCCCGGCCGGACCTGCTCGACATCGTCGCCGAACTCGTCGACCCGTAACCTGGACGGCGTGGCTGGAGTGGAATTCCTCAAGGGACACGGCACGCAGAACGATTTCGTGCTGCTGCCCGATGTCGACGGTGCGCTCGACCTGACCGCGGCGCGGGTGCGCGCGTTGTGCGACCGGCAGCAGGGACTCGGCGCCGATGGCGTGCTGCGCATCGTCCCGGCCGCGCGCGTCCCGGGCCTTGCCACCGACGTCGAATGGTTCATGGACTACCGCAACGCCGACGGCTCCATCGCCGAGATGTGCGGCAACGGCGTGCGCGTGTTCGTGCGCTACCTGGTCGAGGCCGGTCTGGCCAAGCCGGGGGAGTTCAGTATCGCCACCCGCGCCGGTGACCGCCGCGTCCAGGTCGCCGGTGACACGGTGACCGTCGACATGGGACTGGCGAGCGTGTTCGGCGAGTCCGTCGCCACCATCGGCGGCCGCACGCTGCCCGGCCTCGCGGTCGACGTCGGCAACCCGCACCTGGTCTGCGCGCTCGACGACACCGACGTCGACCTGGCCGGCCTCGACCTCTCGGTCGCGCCTGGCCACGACCCGATCGTCTTCCCGCACGGAGTGAACGTCGAGTTCACCCGTTCGCTGAACACGGACGAACTGCGCATGCGCGTGCACGAACGCGGCGTCGGCGAAACCCGCTCGTGCGGCACCGGCACGGTCGCCGCCGTCGCTGCCGCCCTGCACCGCGCCGGTCGCAACACCGGCGAGGTCGCCGTGCACATCCCCGGTGGCACCGTGATCGTCGGCATCGCGGCCGACGGCGAGGCCACCCTCACCGGCCCCGCAGTGCTGGTCGCGAGGGGCGAACTCGACGCCCAGTGGTGGGCCGACCTCGGCTAGACCCCCGGTACCGGCACCCGGTGACCTCGACTGGCCCAGCCTGGCCGGGAAAGTTCGGCGAACTCGTCTTCGTGACCAGCGGTTTTACCCGGCCGGGTGACGGGGTACTCGGTGACGGCTGAATAAATATCCCGTGCACACCCCGCAGTCGTGCCACCATGGACGTCAAGATGACAGAACACGCACACATCCACGACCCAGCGATCGGGCTCACCGACGAACCGCTGGACGCACTGTCTGTCGGTGACCTTGAGCGCTCCGACCGCGCCGCGCTCCGCCGCGTCGCAGGTCTGTCCACCGAGCTCACGGATGTCACCGAGGTCGAGTACCGGCAACTTCGCCTGGAACGTGTCGTGCTGGTCGGGGTGTGGACCGACGGCACGGTGCGGGAGGCCGAAGCTTCGCTGGCCGAACTCGCCCGACTCGCCGAGACCGCGGGCTCCCAGGTGCTGGAAGGACTCGTCCAGCGACGCACCCGGCCGGACGCGGCGACCTACATCGGTTCCGGTAAGGCGCACGAACTCGCGGACGTGGTCCGCGCGGTCGGCGCGGACACGGTGATCTGCGACGGGGAACTCTCGCCAGGTCAGCTGCGCCAGCTCGAAGGCGTGCTGAAGGTGAAGGTGATCGACCGCACCGCGCTGATCCTGGACATCTTCGCGCAGCACGCGTCCTCCAAGGAGGGCAAGGCGCAAGTCGAACTCGCCCAGCTCGCCTACTTCCTGCCGCGCCTGCGTGGTTGGGGTGACGCGCTCTCCCGGCAGGCCGGTGGTCGCGCGGGCGGCGCCAACGGCGGTGTGGGTCTGCGTGGTCCTGGTGAGACGAAGCTGGAAACCGACCGGCGGCGCATCAACAGGCGGATGGCCAAGCTGCGCAGGGAAATCAAGGGGATGGACCAGATCCGCGACACCAAGCGTGGCCGCAGGACGGCCAACGAGGTGCCGAGCGTCGCCATCGCCGGTTACACCAACGCGGGCAAGTCCAGTCTGCTCAACACCATCACCGGCGCGGGCGTGCTGGTCGAGGACGCGCTGTTCGCGACCCTCGATCCGACCACCCGGCGCAGTCAGCTGCCGGACGGTCGCACCTACACGCTCACCGACACCGTCGGGTTCGTCCGGCACCTGCCGCACCAGCTCGTCGAGGCGTTCCGGTCGACGTTGGAGGAGGTCGCCGACGCGGACCTGATCGTGCACGTCGTCGACGGTTCCGATGACAACCCGGAGCAGCAGGTGTCGGCGGTGCGCGAGGTGCTCGGCGAGGTCGTCAAGGACCGCGACGAGCCGATGCCGCCGGAGTTGCTGGTGGTGAACAAGGTCGACGCGGCGAACGAGCTGACCATCGCCAGGTTGCGCAACCTGTTGCCGAACGCGGTGTTCGTGTCCGCGCGCAACCGCACCGGCCTGACCGCGCTGGGCGAGCGCATCGCCGAACTGCTGCCGCACCCGGCGGTCGCTCTCGACCTCGTGCTGCCCTACCCGCGCTCCGACCTGGTCGCGCGCGTGCACGCCGAGGGCGAGGTCACCGAAGAAGAGCACACCGAGGACGGCATCCGGATGCGGGCCAGGGTGCATCCCGCGCTGGCCGCCGCGCTGGACGGTTTCATCGCCGATCCCGCCGGAGCCTGATCGAACGCAAAAAATCGGCGCCCCTCCACGCGAGGGGCGCCGATTTTTTGCGGGCTCTACAGGCGACGCAGGACCGCGACCACCCGGCCGAGCACGGTCGCGTCGTCGCCGGGGATCGGCTCGTACGCGGTGTTGTGCGGCATCAGCCAGACATGCCCGTCGCGGCGCTTGAACGTCTTCACCGTGGCCTCGCCGTCGATCATCGCGGCGATGATGTCCCCGTTCTCCGCGGTCGGCTGCTGCCGGACCACCACCCAGTCGCCATCGGTGATGGCCGCGTCGACCATGGACTCACCGACGACCTTCAACAGGAACAGCGAGCCCTCGCCGACCAGGTCGCGGGGCAGCGGGAACACGTCCTCGATGGCTTCCTCCGCCAGGATCGGCCCACCGGCGGCGATCCGGCCCAGCACCGGCACGAACGCGGGCTTCGGCCGGCTCGCGGACAGGCTGTCGTCGGAGTCGGCGCCGGCCGCCATCACGCCGACCGCGCGCGGCCGGTTCGGGTCGCGGCGCAGGTAACCACGCTTTTCCAGGGCACGCAGCTGGTAGGCGACCGACGAGGTCGAGGTGAGGCCGACCGCCTCGCCGATCTCCCGCACACTCGGCGGATAGCCGAAGCGCTCCACCCAGTCGCGGATCACTTCGAGCACGCGTTTCTGGCGCAGCGTCAGGCCAGGCGCCTCGGAGACCTCGGCCGGGTCCGGGAACGCGTGGATCTCCGCGCCCGCGCCGTTCGCCCCTGTGCCGTTCGACGAGGTGTCCTCGTCGCCGTTGTCGGCGGGGTCGTTTCCGGTGCTCTTCCGTGCCACTGGGACTGCCTTCCTTTTCCGCGTCGGCCGGGGAGAGCCAGCCGCGATCTTCGTCTCTGAAACTAGCCCGATCGGCGGCCGAGATCAAACACCTGTTCGAACGACACGCCGCGAGGTACTCGATTTTGTCGGGGGTCGGTGGTAGAAAATCGCACAGCAGTTCGATCGAACGAGTGTTCGATCTTGAATGAGGAGGCTGTGCGATGGCGGTTGAACTGGCGGTTGTGGCGGACGCCGAGGTTGACCCGTCCGCCGCGCTCGCACCTGGTACCCGTGGCAGCACATCCGGCAGTGCGTCCGGGGCCGCGCCCGGCGGTGTTCGCGCTGTCCGGCCCGCGGGAACGATCATTCACCGGCCGGTGCGCATGCGCCCGGTCCGGCTGGTCCGCGCGGGTGATCGGCGCAGGCCCGGCCACGTGGTCACCGTGCCCGCGCGCCGCGCGCAGTCGGTCGCGTGTGCTCCCCGTTCACGAGGTGCTTCGCTCGGCTGGCTGGCGCTCACCGCGGGCCTCGTGGCGCTGATCGTCGTTGGTATCGGGTGGCTCGGGTCCTTCGGTGGCACGGCGGCGACGCCGGTGCCCGCCACGACCACGGTCGTCACCGTCCACTCCGGAGAGACGTTGTGGAACGTGGCCACCAGTGAGGCGCCGTCCAGTTCGCCGCAGGATGTCGTCGACCGCATCCGCGAGCTGAACCACATTTTCGACGCCGCGATCTACCCGGGCGAGCGGCTCGTCGTCCCGGTCGAAACCACGAACTGAGCCGGTCCGCGTAGCCCCTTCGGGCGACGGTCCGTGCCCGGACGCTCACGCTCGCCAGTCCCATAGCCCATGCCCGACGCCTCGGTTCGCTCAACCGGGGCGTCGTCGCCGTGTCAGCTTGCGAAATAATCGGTGTCGACATACCGTGAAACCCAACATGTAGTAGTTACATGGTCGTAAGTAGTCCACAGGTTGGGGTTAGTCGATGGGTAGTTGCCATCGGCAACATGCGCGTCCGCGCGCCGTCACCCGGCCGGCGCGGAGCGTGGCGACGATGCGGCCGGCGGGGATTCGAGGAGGCGGGATCGGACATGCGGTGCCCTTTTTGTCGGCATTCGGACTCGCGGGTCGTTGACTCGCGCGAAGTCGACGAAGGCCAGGCCATCCGGCGGCGCCGCTCGTGCACCCAGTGCAACCGACGCTTCACCACCGTCGAGGAAGCCGTCCTCGCGGTCGTGAAACGTTCAGGAGTCACCGAGCCGTTCAGCAGGGACAAGGTCATCAGCGGCGTGCGCAGGGCCTGTCAGGGCCGGCCCGTCGACGAGGACGCGCTGGCGCAACTCGCGCAGAAGGTGGAGGAGACCATCCGCTCGGGTGGGATCGCCGAGGTGCCCAGCAACGAGGTCGGCCTGGCCATTCTCGGTCCGTTGCGGGACCTCGACCCGGTGGCCTACCTGCGTTTCGCGAGTGTGTACCGGTCCTTCTCCTCGGTGGAGGACTTCGAGAAGGAGATCGCCGATCTCCGCAAGGCGATCGCCGACGAGTCGGGGACGACAACATGAGCAACACCCGGGCACGCGGTCGACGGGGTGGTCGACGCGTACCCACGGCACCAACAGCAGTAGCGGCGGGAAGCGAAAAGGGAGAGGGACTGGTCATGAAGGAATCCGTCGGGGCGTCGTCCTCGAAAGAGGCTGGCACAGCGGAGAGCGATCGAGCGCGGGACGAAGGTCTGCGCATCCAGCGCGTCTACACCACCGAGGGCGTCCACCCGTACGACGAGGTCACCTGGGAACGCCGCGATGTCGTGATGACCAACTGGCGCGACGGCTCGATCAACTTCGAGCAGCGCGGTGTCGAATTCCCCGACTTCTGGTCGATCAACTCGACCAACATCGTGACCAGCAAGTACTTCCGCGGCGCCGTGGGCACCCCGCAGCGCGAGTCGAGCCTGCGCGCGCTGATCGACCGTGTCGTGCACAGCTACGTCCGGTCCGGTGTGGCCAATGGCTATTTCGCCACCGAAGCCGACTCCGTCGTGTTCGAACACGAACTGACCTGGATGCTGCTGCACCAGGTGTTCAGCTTCAACTCCCCGGTGTGGTTCAACGTCGGCACCAGCTCCCCGCAGCAGGTCTCCGCCTGCTTCATCCTCGCCGTCGACGACACCATGGACTCGATCCTCAACTGGTACCGCGAAGAGGGCCTGATCTTCAAGGGCGGCTCGGGCGCGGGTCTGAACCTCTCCCGGATCCGCTCGTCCAAGGAACTGCTGTCCTCCGGCGGCACCGCGTCCGGCCCGGTGTCGTTCATGCGCGGCGCGGACGCGTCCGCGGGCACCATCAAGTCCGGTGGCGCGACCCGGCGCGCGGCCAAGATGGTCGTGCTCGACGTGGACCACCCGGACATCGAAGAGTTCGTGGAAACCAAGGCGCGCGAGGAAGAGAAGATCCGCGTGCTGCGCGACGCCGGGTTCGACATGGACCTCGGCGGCAAGGACATCGCGTCGGTCCAGTACCAGAACGCGAACAACTCGGTGCGCGTCTCCGACGAGTTCATGCGCTCGGTCGAGTCCAATGGCGAGTTCGGTCTGCGCGCTCGCACCACCGGCGAGGTCATCGAGAACGTCGACGCCAAGTCGCTGTTCCGCAAGATCGCGGTGGCCGCGTGGGAATGCGCGGACCCGGGCCTGCAGTACGACGACACCATCAACGACTGGCACACCTGCCCGGAGTCCGGTCGCATCACCGCGTCCAACCCGTGCAGTGAGTACCTGCACCTGGACAACTCCAGCTGCAACCTGGCCTCGCTGAACCTGCTCAAGTTCCTCCGCCAGGACGGCACCTTCGACGGCGAACGGTTCGTGCGCGCGGTCGAACTGGTCATCACCGCGATGGACATCTCCATCTGCTTCGCGGACTTCCCGACCGAGCCGATCGGCGACACCACCCGCAAGTTCCGCCAGCTGGGCATCGGCTACGCCAACCTCGGCGCGCTGCTGATGGCCACCGGCCACGCCTACGACTCCGACGGTGGCCGCTCGCTGGCCGCGGCGATCACCTCGCTGATGACCGGCACCGCCTACCGCCGCTCCGCCGAACTCGCCGGTGTCGTCGGCGCCTACGAGGGCTACGCCCGCAACGCCGAGGCGCACCAGCGGGTCATGCGCAAGCACGCGGCCGCCAACGACATGGTCCGCAGCCACGCCGTGAACGACGCCAACGTGCAGAAGCTCGCCACCACCGAATGGCAGCGCGGCCTGGAGATCGGTGCCCGCAACGGCTGGCGCAACGCGCAGGCGTCGGTGCTCGCGCCGACCGGCACCATCGGCCTGATGATGGACTGCGACACCACCGGCATCGAGCCCGACCTGGCGCTGGTCAAGTTCAAGAAGCTGGTCGGCGGCGGCTCCATGCAGATCGTCAACCAGACCGTGCCGCGCGCGCTCGCCTCCCTGGGCTACCAGCAGGAGCAGGTCGAAGCGATCGTCGAATACGTTTCCGAGCACGGCCACGTGGTGGACGCCCCTGGCCTCAGGCCGGAGCACTACTCGGTGTTCGACTGTGCGATGGGCGAGCGGTCCATCGCGGCCATGGGCCACGTCCGGATGATGGCAGCGGTGCAGCCGTTCATCTCCGGCGCGATCTCCAAGACGGTCAACATGCCCGAGTCGGCGACCGTGGAGAACGTCGAAGAGATCTACTTCGAAGGCTGGAAGCTCGGCCTGAAGGCACTGGCGATCTACCGCGACAACTGCAAGGTCGGTCAGCCGCTGTCCGTGTCCAAGAAGGAGACCGAGACCAAGCAGGCCGCGCCAGTCGTCGAATACCGCCCGGTCCGCAAGCGCCTGCCCAAGAAGCGCCCGAGCCAGACCGTGTCCTTCACCGTCGGCGGCGCCGAAGGCTACCTGCACGCCGGGTCCTACCCGGACGACGGTCTCGGCGAGATCTTCGTCAAGCTCGGCAAGCAGGGTTCCACGCTGGCCGGTGTCATGGACGCCTTCTCGATGTCCATTTCGGTCGGTCTGCAGTACGGCATTCCGCTGGAGTTCTACGTTTCGAAATTCTCCAACCTGCGCTTCGAACCGGCGGGCATGACCGACGACCCGGACGTGCGGATCGCCACCAGCGTGCTCGACTACCTCTTCCGCAGGCTCGCGCTGGACTACCTGTCCTACGAGAAGCGCGCGCAGCTGGGCATCTTCACCGCGGACGAGCGGTCCGCCCAGGTCGCCGAAAGCTACGAGTCGCCGAACTCCCTGGACCTCGAAGGCTTGCGGACCACTGTGGACGCCAGCCCGCAGCCGCCCGCGGTCGAAGCGAAGGCTCCGGAACAGCAGAAGGCAGGCAGCTCGACCGAACTGCTCGAACTGCACCTCGGCAAGGCGGCAGACGCGCCGCTGTGCATGACCTGCGGCACCAAGATGCGTCCCGCCGGTTCCTGCTACGTGTGCGAGGGCTGCGGCTCGACCTCCGGCTGCAGCTGATTCTGGGACACTCACTAGGAGTGAGTTAGCTGGTCAGATGGGGTGTCGGTGCGATCGCCGACACCCCATCGCCCGTCTTGGACGGCCTGTCGTTGAGTTTGATGCAACAGGGCAGGTGTGGGGTATCGAGTGGTTCGACAGTCAGCTGAATCTGTCTAGACTGTCTAGATGGAGGTGGGCGATGCGTGGGCACTGGCAACTACAGGAAGCGAAGCAGCGCTTCAGCGAGTTGATCAGATCCGTTGAGACGGAAGGGCCACAGGTTGTCACCAGACACGGGGAGGAAGTAGCCGTGGTGGTCGACATCGCCGAATATCGGCGTCTCCGTGGCGCCGGTTCCGACTTCAAGCGGTTTCTGCGTTCGGGTCCGGACCTCGATTTGCTTGAGATCGACCGGTCGGAGGTACCGGCGCGGATAGTCGACCTGGGTGAGGGTGAGTGAGCTTTCTACTCGACACCAACGTCGTGTCGGAGCTCCGAAAGAAGGTATCCAACGCCGGCGTCGAAGCATGGTTCGACTCGGTCTCCGCTGGTGAGCTGTATTTGAGTGTTGTGGTTGTTGGCGAGATCAGACAAGGCATTGAACGGCTGGCTCGGCGGGACCCGGCGCAGGCTGAAGTTTTCGAGCAGTGGCTCACTCAACTCGTCGATGCCTGGGGCGATCGGATTGTGCCCGTTACGGCTGATGTAGCCCAGATATGGGGTCGTCTCAACG
The DNA here is from genome assembly GCA_036494465.1 of Pseudonocardiaceae bacterium. Taxonomy (GTDB): domain Bacteria; phylum Actinomycetota; class Actinomycetes; order Mycobacteriales; family Pseudonocardiaceae; genus CAJCJE01. The sequence continues at coordinate 33,514 of DASXOJ010000034.1, read as the reverse complement.
TCCAGGACCCGGTCCCAGTAGTCGATGGCCTGCTGGCCGCGACAGCGCTGGCGCACAATTGGACGCTGGTCACGCGTAACGGCAAGGACGTCGCCTCAACAGGGGTGCGTCTCCTGGATCCGTTCCGGGAGTAGTGCACGTTCGGAACAAGTACTCTGCGCCAGTACAAACTCGACCAGGTGGGGTGCTGTCCGCTGGGGCAGCACCCCACCTGGCGTCGTGGAACCTTCGCGCAGCTGCTCAGTTCCCGGCGGTGACGCTGTGCACGTCGATGACGAACACCAGGGTCTCGTTGGCCTTGATGCCGTCCTGCGCCTGGCTGCCGTACCCGAGCGAAGGTGGGACCACCAGCAGGCGACGACCGTTGGCCTTCTGCCCGATCAGGCCCTGGTCCCATCCCGGGATGACCTGCCCGACGCCGATCGGCGTGCTGAAGGGCTGGCTGCCGAAGGACTGTTGCACCATCTGGTCGTTGGACCAGGTGGTCAGCTGGTAGTCGGCGCTGATCGTGTCGCCCTTGGCGATCGCGGTGCCGGTGCCGGTGACGATGTCCTTGCTGAGCAGGGCAGTCGGGGTCGTGCAGTCCTTCGGCAGGGTCACGGTCGGCGCGGCGCCGAAGTTCGCGGTGACCGTGATCTGGTCCACGGTGCACGGTTTGCTGGGCGAGCTGGTGCTGGTCGACTTGCCACACGCCGTCAAGGTGAGGGCCAGCATCGCGCAGGCCGCCGCTGCGCCGAAGGACGCACGAATACGCATGGCGCCCATCTCAGCACACCGCTTGACCTGGGCGCCGTCCGGCCGTATCGCCTACGCTGCCCGACGTGGCCGGTACCGAACTCCGACTGACCGTGCTGGGCAGTGCCAGCCCGTATCCCGATCCGCACAATCCCTGCTCGGGATATCTGGTGGTGTGCGGGGACACCAGGATCTGGGTGGACGCGGGCACCGGCACACTGGCCCAGTTGCGTCGGCACACCAGCCTGGACCGGCTGACCGCGATCTGGATCTCGCATCTGCACGCCGATCACTGCGCGGATCTGCTCACCGCGTTCTACGGTGCCCGCTACGCCGACATCCGGCTCGCCGCACCCATTCCGCTCTACGGCCCGCCGGGCATCGCCGCGAAGCTGGCGAATTTCCTGGCCAACACGATCGAGTCGGCGTTCGACGTCCACGAACTGCACGACGGCCATCAGGCCCGACTCGGTCCGCTCACCGTCACCACGCGCGCGGTCGAGCACGGTATGCCCGCGTTCGCCGCCCGCTTCGCCACCGACGACGCCGCGCTGGTCTACTCAGGTGACGCCGCGCCCTGCCAGGCCCTCACCGACCTTGCCACCGACTGCGACCTGCTCGTGTGCGAAGCAGACGGCGATGCCCCGACGGCCGTGCACCACACCCCTGAGCAAGCCGGTGCGACCGCGGCCACCGCGAACGCGCGCCGACTGCTGATCACCCACCTCGGACCGTGGCTCGATCCGGAGGACGCGATCACCCGGGCCGCGGGCGAATACGCTGGCCGGATCGACTATGCCGCGCCCGGCCGCACGTTCACCGTCTCAGGTTCGTAGCTGTTCGCGCAGTGGCTGCACAGCGGTCGGCACCGTGTCGCAGACCGGATAGTTCACGCTGAACGTGCCGCGATAGCCGAACAGCGGGCCGAACCAGCGATTGGTCACCGCGACCTCGATCCGGAACCGGCCGATCCGCTCGTCATAGGACTCCCGCACCCGCGCCTGTCCGGTGACCAGGCGCGGGACGCGCAGCGTGAGCGGGCCTTCGTGAAAACGCTGTTCGCCGGACCGGATCAGCAGCGCGCCGTCGTCGACCCGGAGGTGCAGGTCGACAGCGACGTGCTGGTGCGTGCCGAGGTAGTCGACGATGGTGCCGCGTTCGGCGCTGTGGATCATGGTCGCGTCCCAGCGCTGCGGTGTGCCGAAGTGGAAGGTCCTGCTGAATGTCATCGTCTCCCGGCCGAACGAGTCGGGATAGGCGTAGTTGGCGATGGTGAACGGAATGCCCTGCCCGGCTTCCCGGATCAGGATGTTGCGCCGTGCGCCCAAGGCCAGGAACGGCCGGGTGAAACCGCGACCGTGCCACACCGTGTCCATGGTTCCGGTGCCGACGCACGCGATCCCGTCTGTGCTGGCGAAGCCGAAGCGTTCGCGCAGCAGCGGATGCAGCCGCCGGAAATCAGCGCCGAGCGCGCGTTCGAAGATCGAGGTCATGATCGCTCCACTGTGGATCGTCGACAGCGTCGTGCTGCCGGTGTCGTGGGTAGCGGTGGCAGCATCGCCAGTGCGGCGACGACGACGGCCTGCGCGATCGACCCCTCGTAACCTGCGATCGCGCAGACCGCCACCCGGCCGCCCGCGTCGAGCAACGCGTTGCGCAGCGACCGTTCCGGTGTGGTGCCGCGTTCCAGCCACAGCCGCAGCCGGTCGAACGACCAGGCGGTGCCCCAGCCCAGCAGTGGCCGGAACAGCAGGTCCACCGCCTTCCCGAACCGCCCCCACCCGGGCCGGTAGTCGTATCCGGTCCGGAACCTGATGCCGTCCCCGCTGGGCAGATATCGCCAGTAGCCCGCCCCGGAACGGATCAGCGACATCGGGTGCGCCGAGCCGAACCGCAACGCCGAAGCCCGGCGGCTTCGGCTGGATACCGTGCTGCCCGTACCGCTGACAGTCAGTCCCGGAAGGACGATTATCGCGTAGCGGAACCGTTGCGGCTGTGCGGGATCCGGCCTCGGCAGGTAGTCGATCCGGGTGAACCGCAGGTCCCAGCGCTGGTGTGCGGACGGGTCCTGCGTCCGCTGCCACAACATGTCGAGATCACATCGGATCACCGTCTCGACGAACAAGCGTCCCGGCACCGCACCCCTCCCTGTTTGAGCGTTCGCTCAAACGGAACCGTAGCAGGGTTTGAGCGGTCGCTCAAGGTGGTATTTCGGGCAGGCTGTCCCTTAATGACCAACAACATTCGATGGGATCTCGCGCACGCTCCCCTCGCCGGACTCTCCGTTGGCGACGCCCTTGGCGCGCAGTACTTCGTTCCCGGCACGATCGTCACCGAACTGGCCGAACGCCACGAGATCAACCAGGACAGCCTGGCCGCGACCTTCGCCGACCGCTGCGAGCCGTATCGCGGCTACGGCCCCGGCGCCGTGGTGATCCTGCACCGGATCCGGGACGGCGTGCCCTGGCGGCAAGCCGCGGGCGAGGTGTTCGACGGTACCGGCTCCTGCGGCAACGGCGCGGCCATGCGCGTTGCCCCGCTCGGTGCGTGGTTCTTCGACGACCTCGACCGCGCCGCCCGGTTGCTCGGCCGTGCCGTCGCCGAAGCAGGCTACGAACTCGGCAACGGCGCGCGGGTCACCGCGCAGGACACCGTGCCGTTCGCGATCTGGAGTGCCGCCTCCCACCTCGACGACTACCCGGCGGCCATCCGGTCCTGCGTGGAGATCGGCGGTGACGTCGACACCATGGCCGCGATCGTCGGCGGCATCGTCGCGCACACCGGCACGGCAGGCATCCCCGCCGACTGGCTCGCCGCCCGCGAACCGTTGCCCGAGTGGGTCACCCGGCCAGGTTCAGCGCCGCATCCAGGGTCTGTTCCAGCAACAACGCGATCGTCATCGGCCCGACGCCGCCCGGCACCGGCGTGATCAGCCCGGCGCGTTCGGCCGCTTCGGCGAACGCGACGTCACCGACCTTGCCCGGGTGATATCCGGCGTCCACCACGACCGCGCCCGGCTTGATCCAGTCGCCCCGGACGAACTCGGGTTTGCCGACCGCGGCCACCACGATGTCCGCGGTGCGCACGATCGACGGCAGCTCGACCGTGCGCGAATGGCAGAAGGTCACCGTCGCATCCCTGGCCAGCAAGAGCATGCCCACCGGTCGGCCCAGGATCGCGCTGCGGCCGATCACCACGGCGTGTTTGCCGGTGATCCCAACCTCGTGCGCGTCCAGCAGCCGGATGATCCCGCCCGGCGTGCATGAGACGAAACCGTTGCGGCCGAACGACATCGTGCCGAACGAGTGCATGGTCACGCCGTCGACGTCCTTGGCCGGACCGATCGCCTCGAACGCGACCCGCTCGTCGATGTGCGACGGCGCCGGATGCTGCAACAGGATCCCGTGCACGCCAGGGTCGTCCGACAACGCGCTGATCGTCTCGACCAGTTCAGCTGTCGTCGTCTCGGCAGGCAGCGCAACATGCCGGGACGCGATGCCGACCTTCGCCGACCGGTTCTGCTTCATCCGCACGTAGGTCGCGGACGCGGGATCGTCGCCGACCAGCACCGTGGCCAGACAGGGCTGATACCCGTACTGCTCGGTGAACTCCATCGCCCTGGTCGCGGTGTGCCGCAGGATCTGGTCGGCCAGTTCGGTTCCGGACATCAGCCGCGCGGTCTCGATCACGCTTGCTCCCCACTCCGGCCACCAACGGTGCGCCACAGGAATTCGAAGGTCAACGCCCAGCTGAACGCGCGCTGCACGTTGTCGGCCCCGTCGGCGTGACCGCCCTCGGTGTTCTCGTAGTACCACACCCGGTGCGCCTGTTCGAGCATCAGCGCCGACATCTTCCTGGCATGGCCGGGATGCACCCGATCGTCCCGTGTGGACGTCGTGATCAGCGCGGGCGGGTACGGGAAACCCTTGTGCACGTTGTGATACGGCGAGTACGAGCGCAGGTAGGACCGCTCGGTCTCGTCGTCGGGGTCGCCGTACTCGGCCATCCACGACGCACCCGCGAGCAGCAGGTGGTAGCGCAGCATGTCCAGCAGCGGCACCTGGATCACCACCGCGCCGAACAGCTCCGGATACCGGGTCAGCATCACGCCGGTGAGCAGACCACCGTTGCTGCCACCGATCGTGGCCAACCGGCCGACCGTGGTGATGCCGCGCGCGACCAGATCCTCCGCCACCGCCGCGAAATCCTCGTACGCGCGCAACCGGTTGAGCTTCAGCGCCGCGTTGTGCCAGTCCGGCCCGTACTCGCCGCCACCCCGGATGTTCGCCACCACGTAGGTGCCGCCCCTGGCCAGCCAGGCACGACCGGTCACCCCGCTGTACGTCGGCTTGCGCACCACCTCGAACCCGCCGTACCCGTTGAGCAGCGTCGGCGCGGGCCCCGAATCGGTGCGGCCGGCGACGAAGTACGGGATCTTGGTGCCGTCCGCGGACGTCGCGAAGAACTGCCGCACCGAGATCCCGGTCGCGGCGAACCGGGCCGGCGACTGCTTCAGTATCTCCAGTTCGCCGCCGACCTCACCGCGCCACAACGTCGAGGGCTCGGTGAACCCGCTCGAGTTCAGCATGAACTCGTCGCTGTCCTCCTCTTCGGTGTCCAGGATGTCGACGCTGCCGAACTCGGGAATCCCGCTCAGCGGCGCGCGCGACCAGCCAGCTGCCCCCGGGGTGAGCACGTCCACCCGGTTCTTCACGTCCACCAGCACGTTCAGCAGCAGATGCCGCCGAGTCCAGGCGAACTCCTCCAACGAGCTGTGCGCGTCCGGCTCGAACAGCACCGACAGGTCGCGCTCGCCCGCCATGAACTCGTCGAACCGCGCCACCAGCAACGCACCCGCGGGATAGTCGCGACCACCGACCGACCACGCCGACTTGGTCGACACCAGCAACCACTCGCGGTGCAGGTCGATCTCGGCATCCTCCGGCACGTCGATCCGGCGCAGTTCCCCGCCATCGCGCAGGTAGTAGTCCTGGGTGAAGAAGGAGATGCCCCTGGTCACCAGGTCGCGCTCGAAACCGTCGGTCGGGTCGTGCCAGGCGATCACGCTGATGTCGCTGAGCTTCCCCTCGAACACCGTGACCGCGTCGCCAAGCGGAGTGCCGCGCCGCCACACCTTCGCGATGCGCGGGTAACCCGACGAGGTCAGCGAATCCGGCCCGAAATCGGTGCCGACATAGACGGTGTCCTCGTCGATCCAGCCGATCCTGGACTTGGCCTCCGGCAACACGAAGCCGTCCTCGACGAACGTCCGCGTCTCCAGGTCGAACTCGCGCGCCACCACCGCGTCCGCGCCGCCCCTGGACAGCTCCAGCAGCGCCCGCCGGTGCCCGGGCCGCAACGTCTTCGAGCCCTTCCACACCCAGTTCTCGCCCTCGCGCTCGGCCAGCGCGTCCAGGTCCAGCAGTACGTCCCAGGCGGGCGACTCGGTGCGGTATTCGGCGAGCGTGGTGCGCCGCCACAGGCCGCGCGGATGCGTCGCGTCCTGCCAGAAGTTGTAGAGATGTCCAGTGCGCCGGACCACGTACGGGATCCGGTCGGTGGCGTCCAGGCTGTCCAGGATTTCCGCTTTGAGCTCAGCGAACCGGGGGCCGTCCGTCAACTCGGCGGTGGTCTCCGCGTTGCGGTGCCCGACCCATTCCAGCGCCCGCTCCCCGGTGACGTCCTCCAGCCAGCCGTACGGGTCCGCGTTGTGCTCGTCGCTCATGACCGAAGTCTTACACGCTCAGTCTTCTACCAGACCGGCCCGATACGCGTACGCGACGGCCTGTGCCCGGTCGCGCAGACCCGCCTTGGTGAACAAGTGGTTCACGTGCGTCTTCACGGTCGCCTCGCTGACCACCAACCGCCGGGCGATCTCCGTATTGGACAGGCCGGCCGCGATCAGCCGCAGCACCTCGATCTCCCGCGCGGTCAACCCCTCCGGGAGTTCGGCGACCTCACCGCGCTGACCTCGGCCGCTGGTCGCCGCCTCGACCAGCCTGCGTTGCGCGTCCCCGTCCAAGGTCGACTGACCGGCAGCGGCCGCGTGCAGCGCCCGCGCGATCGCTTCCGCGTCCGCGTCCTTGGTGAGAAACCCGCGCGCCCCGGCCCGCAACGCGTTGAGTACGGAGTCGTCGTCGGCGTAGGTGGTCAACACCACCACCTCGGTACGCGGATACCGAGACCGGATCTGCCGGGTCGCCTCGACCCCGTCGCAACGCGGCATCTTCAGGTCGATCAGCACCACGTCCGGATCCAGCTCGCCGGTCAGCGAGACAGCTTCCAGCCCGTCCGCACCGGCCCCGACCACCTCGACCCCGGGCAGCAGGCCCAGCAGGGTCACCAAACCCTCCCGCACGACGGTCTGATCATCGGCGAGCACCACCCGCAGCGCTCGCTCGGCCGCACTCGCGGTTTCGTCAGCAGAGCTCATGAAGGCACCACCAGATGAACCCGCCATCCCGTCTCCGTCGGACCCAGCTCCAACTCGCCACCGATCAACTCGGCCCGTTCCCGCATACCGATCAAACCGTAGCCGCCCGACGGACCGTGCCTCGGACGACGTCCCTGATCATCGGTGACGGTCAGCTCGACCCGTCCCGCCAGATAGCTCAACCCGACCTCGATCGGTGCGCCCGCCGCGTGTTTGCGCGCATTGCTCAGCGCCTCCTGCGCGGTCCGGTACAGCGTCGCGTCGGCCGAACCGGACAGGTTCCTCGGCGTGCCCGTCAGCGAGAACTCGATCGACGTGCCGGTCTCCAACCGGGTAGCGGTGACCAGGTCCGCGATGCCGCGCGCGGCAGGCACCGTGTCCTCCCGCAACGCCGACACCGCCCGCCGGGCCTCCGCCAACCCGTCCGCTGCCAGCCGCTGTGCCCGCTCCACCTGGTTGATCGCCTCCTGGCTGGCTCCGTCACGAGTCAGCATCAGCCGGGCACCCTGCAAGTTCAGCGACAGCGCGGACAGCGAATGCGCCAGCACGTCGTGCATCTCCCTGGCGATCCTGGCCCGTTCGTCCAGTGCGGCGGCCCTGGCGTGTTCCTCCCGCGCGGTCTGTTCCCTGGCCAGCGCCAACTCCATCTGCTCCATCCGGTCCAACCGAGTGCGCCGGGCGAAGGACCAACCGGCGATCGCGGCGAGCACGCCCAGTTCGGAGATGAGGCCGCCGACGTCACCGGGGTGACCGATCTCGATTCGGGGCAGGAACAGCGCGACCGTGGCCGCCGCGAACACCAGGCACATCCACCAGCCGGAATAGCGCCGAGCCGCGGTCGCCACCGCGATGTAGGGCAGCACGATCAGCACGCCCTGCGGCACCGCCGGTGTCAGCAGCCCACCGACCAATGCGATGACCACCAATGCCACCGGACCGACCCAGACGGCCACCGCCCGGTACCGCAGCAACGCGAGGTTCGCCACGATCGCGGCTGCGGCCAGCAGATACGTGGTCACGACGCCGCCAGGGACAGGGTAGGGCCCCCGATACACGGCAATGTTGCCGATCACGAGCAGCAGCGGCAACAGCAGCCATCGCCGCTGGCTCAGGATCTCCCGCACGGCCTCACCGAAGCGGGTGGTCCGAGACTGCTGCGTCACCAGCACATCATCCCGCGTCGTCGTGGTCACGCCCGCTTCCTCGCCGTGTCGCCGCATCCCTCCACAGCCAAGAATGCGCTCCCGCAGCGGGTCCGGTCATCGACCCACGGATTGTCCTCCCAGCTCAACCCACGGGTGGAGAGCCGCCCATAGCCGAGCCGACCGACAGTTTCCGCACCCCCCGACGAAATGCCACTCAGTTGTCCACATCAGAGTTCGCTATCCACAGATCGCGCGATGGCGAAATCCAGTTGGCGGAAAAAGGGAAATGCTTCCCCGCATGACCACGACCCCACCCACTGACACCGGCATCCGGATCACCGAAAGCGCCGACCTGCTCGCCGCGGTGCCACATCTGCTCGGCTTCCATCCGGTCGACTCGCTCGTCGTGATCGGTCTGCACGGCCACGAACCCATGAGCATCGACTTGACGCTGCGCGTCGACCTCCCGCCACCGCAGCACTACGACCTGTTGGCCGACCAACTCGCCCTGCCGCTCGCGGAACGCGGCACCGACAGCGCCGTCCTGATCATCGTCGGTGCGGTACCCGACGCATCTACTGGCGACCCGCCCTGCCGGGCGCTGATGGTCCACCTCGAAGCCGCGTTCGCCGACCTCGGCATCGCGGTCGTGCACCGGCTCTGGGCGCCGCGCGTCGCCAAGGGAATTCGCTGGTGCTGCTACGACGACGCCGACTGCGGCGGCCTGCTACCCGACCCGACCGCAACCCCGCTGGCCGCGGCCGCCGTCGTCGCGGGCACCGTCACCATGCCCAACCGGGAAGCCGTGGTCGCCACCCTCGCCCCCGACAGTCCGCCGGCCCTCGCCAGACGTGCCCAGCTGCTCGAAGCCGTCAGTCGCGGCTCCGAACCGGGCAGCGACTCGGTCGCGCTCGGCCTGGACCGCCTCACCACGGTCCGTGCTGCCATCGACAGTGCGATCGACGAGCCACCGATCCTGACCGACGAGGACGTGCTCGTCCTGATGGATGCCCTCGCCGATCACCGGGTCCGGGACGCCTGCCTGATCCAGGAGGACGAAGACCACCGGCTAGGCGCCGAACGCCTGTGGACGGCACTGGTCCGGGCCACCCCCAGCCCCGAACGCGCCGAACCGGCCAGCCTCCTCGCCTTCTACACATACCTGCGCGGCGACGGCGTGCTCACCGGAATCGCCTTGGAACAAGCGGAGAAAGCCGATCCCGGCCATCGACTCACGGTCCTGCTCAGGGAGTCGCTCCAGTCCGGACTGCCCCCGCAACAGCTGGTCAAGGCCTGTGCCAGCGCCGCGGACCGAGCCGCCCACGAACTACTGACCCAGGAGCACTCGTCATGACCACGCCCACCGCGACCCGCATTCTCGCGACCCGCCCCACCGCGACCCGACCTACCACGACTTGCCTGGCCGCCAACGAAACCCGACCCCAGCCCCGGATGACCGAGCCCGGATCAACCCCCGGTCCACACCTCGGCCCGGCGCCCAGCCCCAGCCGGCTCAGACTGAGCGCCACTCACCCCCGGCCACCGACCGGCGCTTCATGCTCCGACCCGGTCACCGGCTCAAGCTCAGGCCCGGCCCTTGGTGAACGTCCACGCATCCCGGACGATCTCGGTGATGTCAGCCTTGTTCGGTTCCCACTTCAGTTCGCTGCGGGCCTTGTCGCTGGAGGCCACCAGCACGGCCGGGTCGCCGGGCCGCCGGGCCGCGACAACGGCCGGGATCTCGTGCCCGGTGACGGCGCGGCAGGTGTCGATGACCTGCTTGACCGAGAAACCGGTCCCGTTGCCGAGGTTGTAGATCTGGTGCTCGCCCGGCGCGGCGTGGTCCAGCGCGAGCAGGTGCGCGTCGGCGAGATCGGTGACGTGGATGTAGTCCCGGACGCAGCTGCCGTCGTCGGTCGGGTAGTCGTCGCCGTAGATGGCCACGTTCTCCCGCTGGCCGAGCGCCACCTGCAGGACGATCGGGATCAGGTGGGTCTCGGTGGCGTGCCGCTCACCGAGCCGCCCGTGCGCGCCGGCCACGTTGAAGTAGCGCAGGCTCACCGCGGCGAGGCCGTGCGCGGCGGCGTAGGAGGTCATGGCGTTGTCGATGGCGAGTTTGGTGGCGCCATAGGTGTTGGTGGGTCGCGGCGCGGCGGTCTCCACGATCGGCACGGTCTCCGGCTCGCCGTAGGTGGCGGCGGTGGAGGAGAAGACCAGGCGCGGCACCGAGTGCCTGCGGATGGCCTCCAGCAGGCGCAGCGAGGTGACGACGTTGCCGTACCAGTACTTCGCCGGGTCCCGCATGGACTCCGCGACCAGCGACTTGGCCGCGAAGTGCAGCACGCCCTCGAAGCCTTCGGGCAGCAGGGTGTCCGCGATCTCCGCGATGTCGCCCTCGACGAACCGGCAGCCGTCCGGCACCGCGTCGGCGTGCCCGGTGGACAGGTCGTCGACGACCACGACGTCATGGCCGGCTTCGATCAGCCTCGCTGCGCACACGCTCCCGACATAGCCGGCACCACCGGTCACGAGCAGCTTCACCGTGTTCCTCGCCTTCGTCACTGTCGATCTAGTCGATCCAACAGTGCCAGTGTGCACGGTTGCCCGGAAACGGCGAGCGGCCCCCCGAAGGAGGCCCGCCTGCCTGCGACGATGCGGAAAGTACCGATCCGGCTACTGATCGCGACCGGCACCCGCCGATGGCACTGCGGTGAACAGCCGGGGCGCGGTGAAGCCACGCTCCGCGAACGCGGCGTTGACCTGCTGTTCGACCTCTGCGCGAACGTCGGCGGCGACCAGCGCGATGGCCGAGCCGCCGAAGCCGCCGCCCATCATCCGCGCACCGAGCGCACCAGCGGTGAGCGCGGCGTCGACCGCCACGTCCAGCTCCACAGCGGACACCCGGTAGTCGTCCCGCAGGCTCGCATGCGACAGCGTGAGCAATGGGCCGACCTCGGCGAGCTTGTTGGCCCGCAGCAACTCCACGGTGTCCAGCACCCGGGCGTTCTCGGTGACCGCGTGCCGCACCAACGGCGCCAGTTCGGCAGGCAACTTGGCCATGGCGTCGTCCAGACCGGCAACGGTGATGTCCCGCAGCGCGGGCACGCCGAGCAGTTCCGCGGCGCGTTCGCAGCCGCGTCGTCGGTCGCCGTACTCGGAGTCACCCAGTGCGTGGTTGACCCGGGTGTCGATGATCAGCACTTCCAGGTTGTCGGCAGCGGCGTCGAAAGGCACCTGTTCGGCCGCGCCGGTCCGCACGTCCAGGAACAGCACGTTGGCCTCGGTGCAGCACATCGACGCGGTCTGGTCCAGCACGCCGCTGGGCACGCCGACGAACTTGTTCTCGGCCTGGTGCGCCCATTCCGCGATCTGCGCCCGCTCGGCGTAGTCCGGCCCGATCTCGTGACCGGCCAGACCGAGCAGCGCGAGCGCGATGGCGCATTCCAACGCGGCCGAAGAGGACAGTCCGGCGCCTGCCGGCACGTTGCCCGCGATGACCAGGTCGGCACCGCCCGAAATGTCGGCAACATCGATGTCGCGCAGCACCCAGGCGACGCCCGCCGGGTAACTGGCCCAGCCCGTCGGCGATCCCGGCGCGAGCTCGGCGGCGGCCATCGGCTCGGCCTGTTGCGGCCGACCGTCGTCACCGATGGTGCTGACCACGATCCGCCCGTCGGTGCGCGGCGCCGCGGCGACCGCGGTCCGGTGCGGCAGCGCGAAGGGCAACACGAACCCGTCGTTGTAGTCGGTGTGTTCACCGATCAGGTTCGCCCGGCCAGGAGCAGACCACACTCCCTGCGGCGCACGGTCGTTCAGTTCGCGGAACGCGTTCAGCGCGCGGTCGGCGGGGTTCACCGAGCGTGCGCCAGCACTGCGTGCGCGACCGCGGTCTGGATCCGGGCCGCGTCGCCGGCGCCCCGGACCTCGACGGTGCCTGCCCGGTCGCCGATCGGCGAGACATGGATCGTTTCGCCGGGCACCACGCCGATCTCCTTCAGCTCAGTCATCAGACCGATGTCGAGCTGCACGTGCTCAGCGATGCTGCGGATCTCCACCCGTCCGCCGCCGCGCCGGGCCACCTCGTCCACCCGGACCAGGTCCGGCCCGAGCGGGGGTGCGGCCTTGCCCGCACCGAGCTTGTCCAGACCGGGGATGGGGTTGCCGTACGGCGACGTGGTGGGGTGGTCGAGCAGTTGCACCAGCTTGCGCTCGACGGCCTCGCTCATCACGTGCTCCCAGCGGCATGCCTCGCTGTGCACGTTCTCCCACTCGAGACCGATGACGTCGACGAGCAGCCGTTCGGCGAGGCGGTGCTTACGCATGACCGCGATCGCCAGCTCGCGTCCGTGGTCGGTCAGTTCGAGATGCCGGTCGTCGGCCACCAGCAGCAGCCCGTCGCGCTCCATGCGGGCCACGGTCTGGCTGACCGTGGGACCGCTCTGCCCGAGTCGTTCCGCGATGCGGGCACGCAGCGGCACCACGCCTTCTTCCTCCAGCTCATAGATGGTCCGGAGGTACATTTCGGTGGTGTCGATGAGGTCGTTCACACCAATCCCCTAACGTCTTTGACAATGGTAGTCGTAAGCGCCGACAACGTTCGAATGTTGGTGGCCAGACCTCCGACCACCCGTCCGGCGACGCCTCGGGGACCGCGCGCCCCTGCGCCCGGCAAGATGGCCGAATGCGCCCTCTGATCAGTACGGCCGAACTGGCCGACCAACTCGTCACCACGACCCCACCGGTCGTTGTGGACGTTCGCTGGAAGCTCGGCGGCCCGTCGGGTCGGCTCGACTACGACAAGGGACATCTGCCCGGAGCGGTGTTCGTCGACCTCGACACCGAGCTCGCCGCAAAACCGGGAGCCGGTGGCCGGCACCCGCTGCCGGACCCGGCCGACCTGCAACGTGCCCTGCGCGCCGCGGGCGTGCGCGCTGACCTGCCGGTGGTGGTCTACGACGCGGCGGACGGCTCGGTCGCGGCCAGGGCCTGGTGGTTGCTGCGCTGGTCAGGGCATCAGGAAGTAGCGGTACTCGACGGCGGCTACGCCGCATGGCTCGACGAAGGAAGGGAGACGAGCACGGCACCGGCACAACCCGAGCCGGGCGACATCGAGGTTCGGCCGGGCGGCATGCCCGTGCTGGACGCGACCGAAGCGGCCCGACTGGCCAGGGAGGGCATCCTGCTGGATGCCAGGGCACCTGAGCGCTACCGAGGCGACGTCGAACCTGTCGACCCGCGCGGTGGCCACATCCCCGGCGCACGCAACGCGCCCTTCGCAGGCCATCTCGGCGACGACGCACGCTGGCGAACCCCGGCCGCGCTCGCCGACCGCTTCCGTCAGATCGGCGTGCAGGCGGACGAGCCAGTCGGCGCCTACTGCGGCTCCGGCGTGACCGCATCGTCGGTCGTGTTCGCCCTCGAAGTCGCCGGCCTGACCACAGCCACGCTGCCGGCCGCGCTCTACGCCGGCTCCTGGTCGAACTGGTGCGTCGACGAGTCCCGACCCGTCGCCACCGGCGCCGACCCAGGCTGACCTGCGCTGGTCCCACCCCAGCCACCGCCAGCCACAACCAGATCCACACAACGGGGCGGGCGGGGCGGGGGAGGGGGGTGGGGGCCCACCCAAGGTGCAGATGGCGGAGGTGAAAGTGGCTCGGGTTGGCCGGAGTCAGGGCGGGCCGATCGGTGGCGGGGTGACTGATGGCCGGGTGAATGGTGGCGGGCGGCTGATGACCGGGCGACTGATGACCGGGCGACTGATGACCGGGTGACCGGTGCCTGGGTGACCGGTGCCTGGATGACCGGTGCCTGGATGACCGGGTGGCGCGGTGACAGTGGTGGGCGACCGGTGGCGGGCGGTTGAAGGCGAGCGAAGGGTCGCGGGCGGCCGATGATCGGGCGACTGATGGCGGGCGACTGATGGCGGGCGACTGATGGCGGGCGGCTGGTGTGGCTTGAGCTGCGATGGCGGGTGGACGTCGTGGTGGGGCGGCCGGGACTGGCGGGCGGGATTAGGGTCGCGGTATGGGCGCCTCGGCCGAAGTGGTGTGGGATGAGTCCTTGCTCGCCTACGACATGGGCGACGATCATCCGCTGAATCCGGTGCGCCTCGCGCTCACCATCCGTCTCGCGACGGCGCTCGGCGTGCTCGATGGCGTTTCGTTGCGCAAGCCGGAGCCTGCTTCGGACGCGGAGATCGAGCGGGTGCACGACGTGGGGTACATCGCGGCGGTGAAGGCGGCGCCGGAGTCGCGGTTCGATGTGGGGCATGGGCTGGGTACGCCAGACAATCCGATCTTTCCGGGCATGCACGAGGCGTCCGCTCGGGTGGTGGGTGGGTCGTTGCTCGCGGCGGATTTGATCATCGCGGGCACGACCGACCGGGCGGTGAGTATCGCGGGCGGGCTGCATCACGCGATGCCCTCGCATGCGGCGGGGTTCTGCGTCTACAACGACTGCGCGGCGGCGATCGCGCGGATGCTGGACGCGGGTGTGGAGCGGGTCGCCTACATCGACACCGACGTGCACCACGGTGACGGGGTGCAGGCGGCGTTCTACGACGATCCCCGGGTGCTGACCATCTCGATCCACCAGGATCCGCGCACGCTCTGGCCGGGCACCGGCTACGCGCGCGAACTGGGGGCCGGCGCGGCCGAGGGGACGGCGGTGAACCTGCCGTTGTTGCCGGGGACCGGGGACGCCATGTGGCTGCGCGCGTTCAACGCGGTGGTGCCGTCGCTGATCGCGGAGTTCGCGCCGGCGGTCCTGGTGACCCAGTGCGGTGTGGACAGTCACCGCACCGATCCGCTCGCGGATCTCGGACTGTCGGTTGACGGGCATCGGGCGATCTACCGGACGTTGCGCGAGCTCGCGATCCGGCACGCCAGCGGCAAGTGGCTTGCGCTGGGTGGCGGCGGGTATGACCTGGTCAGGGTGGTGCCGAGGTCGTGGACGCACCTGCTGGCGACGGTGCTGGACCGTGATGTCGAACCGGCGACGGCGCTGCCGCGCGAGTGGCTGGACGTGGCGGAGCGGGTGGCGCCGGGGCTGACGTTGCCGGACGCGATGACCGAGGGCGCGGATGTCGAGTTCGAGCCGTGGGGTGGTGGCGCCGTGGAGCCGGTCGACATCGCGATCCGGGATACGCGACGGGCGGCTTTTCCGCTGTATGGCCTGGATCCGGATGACCCGAGGGACTGACGGAGTGCACAATGTCCGATGTGGACAGCGATGTGGACAGCGATGTGGGTGCGGAGCCTGATCCGTACGACTACCCGAAGCACTGGGAAGCCGATGTCGTGTTGTCCGACGGCGGCACGGTCCACCTGCGGCCGATCACGCCGGATGACGCGCAGCTGATCGTCGGTTTGCACAGTCGGCTCTCGGATCGGACGCGGTATTTCCGCTATTTCGGGGCGTATCCGCGCATTTCCGAGCGGGATCTCAAACGGTTCAGCGTGGTCGACCACCATGGGCGCGTCGCGTTCGGGGCGTTTCTTGGGCACGACCTGATCGCGGTGGGGCGTTACGAGCAACTCGATGGCGGGGATGCCGCCGAGGTCGCGTTCGTGGTCGAGGACGGGCATCAGGGGCGCGGGCTCGGGTCGATTCTGCTGGAGCACCTGGCCGCGGCGGCTGCCGAGCGCGGGTTGCGCAAGTTCGTCGCCGAGGTGCTCGCGGAGAACCGGCAGATGGTGCGGGTGTTCCGGGAGGCAGGTTATCGGGTGAGCCGCGAACTGGACGCGGGTGTGCTGCATCTGGAGTTCGCGATCGACCCGACGGAGCGATCCGTTGCGGTGCAACGGTCCCGGGAGCAGGCTGCGGAGGCGCGCAGCGTGCACAATCTGCTGCATCCGGGATCGGTCGCGGTGATCGGCGCGTCGAGCGATCCGAGCAAGATCGGTTACGCGGTGCTGACGAATCTGCTTACCGCGAATTTCGCGGGTCCGGTGTATCCGGTGAATTCGGAGCACCGGTCGGTGCGTGGGGTGCGGGCGTACGCTTCCGTGCTCGACATCCCGGATCAGGTCGATCTCGCTGTGGTGGCGGTGCCCGCGGCGGGTATGGACGATGTGCTGGATGCGTGTCTGGCCAAGGGGGTCCGCACGCTGGTGGTGTTGTCGGCGGGGTTTGCCGAGGTGGGGCCTGCGGGGCTGGCGGCGGAGCGGAAGCTGGTGGCGGCGGCGCGGGCGCATGGGATGCGGGTGGTCGGGCCGAACGCGCTGGGGGTGTTGAACAACGATCCGGCGGTGCGGTTGAACGCGACGCTGGCGCCGCGCCTGCCAAGGCCGGGGCACACCGGGTTCTTCTGCCAGTCGGGTGCGTTGGGTATCGCGATCCTGGCCGATGCGGCAACGCGCGGGCTGGGGATCTCGACGTTTGTGTCGGCTGGTAACCGCGCTGACGTGTCCGGCAATGATCTTTTGCAGTACTGGGCGACGGATCCGGCTACCAAGGTGGTTTTGCTCTACCTGGAGTCGTTCGGCAATCCGCGCAAGTTCGCGCGGCTGGCGCGCCGGTTGGCGCGGCACAAGCCGATCGTGGCGGTGAAGTCGGGACGGCACGGGGTGCGGCCGAGCCTGGCGGCGAACTCGGTGGACCTGGACGAGTCGAGCGTGCGGGCGTTGTTCGAACAGGCCGGGGTGATCAGGGTCGAGTCGCTGGCGCAGTTGTTCGACACCGCGTTGTTGCTGGCCAACCAGCCGTTGCCGGCTGGGGATCGGGTCGCGGTGGTGGGCAATTCGAGTGCGATCGGGTTGCTCGCCGCGGACACCATCGCGGCGGAGGGGCTGCGGCTGGCGTTCGATCCGGTGGATACCGGGGTGCAGGCGTCGCCGGAGGAGTTCGCCGCCGCGGTGCGGGACACCGTGCGCCGGGACGATGTGGACGCGGTGGTTGTGGTGTTCGTGCCGCCGCTGGTGGTGCCGGGCGCTGCGTACGCGATGGCGTTGCGCGAGGTGGTTACTGGCGCGGATGCCGTTGCGAAGCCGATCGTGTCGACGTTTCTCGCGGTCGCGGGTGTGCCGAGCGAACTGGCGGTGCTGGATGAGGACGGGGCGCCGGGCTACGGCTCGGTGCCGTCGTATTCGAGCCCGGAGCGCGCGGTGCTGGCGTTGGCGCTGGTGCGACGGTATGCCCGGTGGCGGGATCGGCCACGTGGGGATTTCCGGCGGCCGGATGGGATCGATGTGGTTGCGGCGCGGGCGATCGTGGACCGGAACATGTCCGATGTGGACGGTGAGCATCGGGTGCTTGCCGACGGGGACAGCGTGGCGTTGCTGGGGTGTTACGGGATCGGCGTCGTTGATTTCCGGTTGGTGGGCGGCGAAGCGGCCGCGCTGGCGGCGGCCGGGGAGTTGGGGTTCCCGGTCGCGATGAAGTCGACCAGTCAGCGGCTGCGGCATTCGGTCGATCTGGTGGGGGTTCGGCTCGATCTGGGCAGTGCGGACGCCGTGCGGTCGGCTTACCGGGATCTGCTCGCGGTGTCGGGATCGGGCGAGATGATCGTGCAGCGGATGGTGCCGCGCGGCACGTCCTGTGTGGTCGGGTTGCAGGACGATCCCTCGTTCGGGTCGTTGGTGTCGTTCGGGTTGTCGGGGATCGTCAGCGATCTGCTGGGTGACCGGGCTTATCGCGCGGTGCCGTTGACCGACGCGGATGCGGACGAGCTGATCACCGAGCCGAGGGCGGCTCCGCTGCTCAGCGGGTATGGCGGTGGCGAACCGGTGGACACCGCGGCGTTGGCGGAGTTGGTGTTGCGGGTGAACGCGATCGCCGAGGATCTGCCGGAGGTGCGCGCGCTGGTGCTCGATCCGGTGCTGGCCGCGCCGAGCGGTGCGTCGGTGAGCAGCGCGTCGATCGTGCTGGGGCCGCCGCCTTCGCATGCGGACGCGGGGCCGCGCCGGTTGCGGTGAGGCGTACGGGCCAAGGTGTCGTGAAGTTCGCGAATCGCGCCGACGCCGTAGGGTGATCGGGTGAGCGCAGCGGACCTGCCGCCGTATCGGGCCGCCGGGCCGGTGCGGGCCGGGATACCAGAGCACGGCCGGGTGCCGCGTTATTACGCGGTGAAGGTGCAGCTGCTCGATCTGGTCGAAACGCTGGGTGTGGGCGCGATGCTGCCCGCGGAGCGGGAGTTGGCCGAGCGGTTCGGGGTTTCCCGGATCACGTTGCGTCAGGCGGTCGGCGAGTTGGTGCTGGAGGGGCGGTTGATCCGCAGG
This sequence comes from Pseudonocardiaceae bacterium, assembly GCA_036494465.1. Taxonomy (GTDB): domain Bacteria; phylum Actinomycetota; class Actinomycetes; order Mycobacteriales; family Pseudonocardiaceae; genus CAJCJE01. The sequence goes on along the minus strand of DASXOJ010000034.1, from coordinate 14,984 downwards.
CAGGGCAGCGGGACGTTCGTGTCGCCGCCGAAACTGGTGCAGCGGTTGTCGCTGGCCAGCTATGCCGAGGGCATGCGCAGCCACGGGATCGTGCCGGGGCGCAGCTTGATCAGCACCGAGCGGCTGGCCGCGGATCCGGGGTTGGCGCGCGATCTGGGCATCGAGGCGGGCGACGGCGTGCTGCACCTGGAGCGGGTGGTGACCGCGGACGGGGACCGGGTGGGGTTGGAGTCGTGTTACCTGCCTGCGGCGCGGTTTCCGGATCTGGTGGGCGAGTTCGATCCGGCGACGTCGTTGTACGCGTTCCTGCGCGAGCGGTGCGGGGTGGTGTTCGGGGCGGCGGAGGAGCGGCTGGAGACGGTGCTGGCTACACCGCGTGAGGCGCTGTTGATCGGCACGAATCCGGCGTTGCCGATGTTGTTGCTGCATCGGATCTCCTACGACTCGGATGGGCGGCCGATCGAGCGGGTGCGCTCGCTGTACCGGGGGGACCGGTTCAGCTTCGCGACGCGGTTGACGGCCGGGTCGGGGGAGGAACTCGCTGGTGAGAGTGATCTTCGTGAGTAAAGTAACAAAACGGTAACTCATCTAGTCCACGCCTCCTGTTCATGCCGACTTCGAGGCAGAGTCATCGGCGGTTCGTGCCCCGAGGTGAAGGTGACGTTCATGCGGATCGTGATCGTGGGTGGCGGCGTGCTGGGCACCATGCACGCCTGGCACGCGGTGCGGCGTGGCCATCAGGTGCTGCACGTCGAACGGGAGCTGGAGGCGCGCGCCGCGTCGGTGCGCAACTTCGGGCTGGTCTGGGTCAGCGGACGGGCCGACGGGATCGAGTTGGATACCGCGCTGCGTGCTCGGGAACTGTGGGCTGAGATCGGTGCCGAGGTGCCGGGTGTCGGGTTCCGCGCCAACGGGTCGCTGACCGTGCTGCGTACTGACGCCGAACTCGCCGTCGCCGAGCAGACCGTGGCCCGGGATGACGCTGCGGTGCGCGGGTTCACGCTGCTGAGCCCGGACAAGGCGCGGGCGCTGAATCCGGCGCTGCGCGGGGAGTTCGCGGGTGCGCTGCACTGCCAGTTGGACGGTGCGGTCGAGTCGCGGGTGGCGTTGCCCGCATTGCGCGCGGTGCTCGCCGAGACCGGTCGCTACCAGTGGCTGCCGGGGCGGGAGGCGCGGTCGGTCGATCACGCGGCGGTGCGCGATGACCATGGCGACGTGCATGCGGGTGACCTGGTGCTGCTGTGTCCGGGTGCGACGTTGTCCGGGTTGGTGCGGGAGCTGGTCAGCGACCTGCCGCTGCGGCGGGTGCGGTTGCAGATGATGCAGACCGAGCCGTTGGGGGAGCAGCTGGTCACCTCGGTCGCCGACGGGGACAGCCTGCGCTACTACCCGGCGTTCCGGGGCAGTGCGCTGGACGCGTTGACGGCCGGTCAGCCGCAGGCGCCGATCGCCGCCGAACACCGGATGCAGCTGCTCATGGTGCAGCGGCTGGACGGCGGGCTGACCATCGGCGACACGCACGGCTACGCCGAGCCGTTTCCGTTCGATCTGCACGACGATCCGTATCGGCATCTGACCGGTGTGGCCGAGTCGCTGCTGGGGCACCCCCTCCCGAAAGTTCTGCGCCGGTGGGCGGGTGTGTACTGCGAGCGGGTCGACACCGGGCATGTCGCGCTGCGCCAGCAGGTCGCGGACGGCGTTGTACTGGTGACCGGACCGGGCGGGCGCGGCATGACCTGTTCGCCCGCGATCGCGGAAGCCACTGCTGAGGAGCTTGAGCTGTGAGTGACATCGAACTGGTCGTGCTGGACATGGCGGGGACGACCGTCGCGGATGACGGGTTGGTCGTGGAGGCGTTCACGGCCGCGGTCGGCGCTGTCGGAGTGGACAAGGGTGGGGCCGAGTTCGAGCGGATGCTGGCCTATGTCAAGGAAACCATGGGCCAGTCCAAGATCGTGGTGTTCCGGGCGCTGCTCGACGGCGACGAGGAACGCGCGCAGCTCGCCAACGCCGCGTTCGAGGCGCGTTACGGGCAATTGATCCAGAGTGGACACTGCACGCCGATCGACGGTGCCGAGCGGACGATTCGTGCGTTGCGCGCGGACGGGGTGAAGGTCGCGTTCACGACCGGATTCGGGCGGGAGACGCAGGACGCGATCCTGACCGCGCTCGGCTGGGAGCACCTTGCCAACGTGGCCCTCACGCCCGAGGACGCCGGACGCGGCAGGCCCTTCCCGGATCTGGTGCTGGCGGCGGTGTTGCGCACCCAGGCGAGCGACGTGCGCAAGGTCGCGGTCGTCGGTGACACGCCGTCGGACGTCCTGACCGGACTGCGCGCGGGCGCGTCGGTGGTGGCGGGCGTGCTGACCGGTGCGGGCAGCAGGCGTGAGCTGGAAGCGGCCGGGGCGACGCATGTGCTCGACTCGATCGCGGATCTGCCTGGCGTGCTCGCGGGCAGGTAGCCGCGATCGGGTTTAGAGTGCGCCCATGGCCAAGCAGGTGTCGATCACCAAGGTGGTGCACGTGCCGGCGGCGCGGATCTTCGACGCGCTCACCGACCCCGCTCAGCATCCGCTGATCGACGGATCCGGTTCGGTGCGCGGCACCCGCGGCACTCCGGCGACGAGGCTGAGGCTGGGCGACACGTTCGGGATGGACATGAATCTCGGGCTGCCCTACCGGATCACCAACCGGGTCGTCGAGTACGAAGAAGGCACGCTGATCGCGTGGCGGCACTTTGTCGGGCACCGCTGGCGCTGGCAGCTCAAGCCGGTCGACGAGCAGAGCACCGAGGTCACCGAGACCTTCGACTACTCGACCGCGCCGGTGCCGTTCATGCTCGAACTGTTCGGGTTCCCGGAACGCAACCGCAAGGGCATCCAGGCCACCCTGGATCGGCTGGAAACCGCGCTCGCAGCGGAGTAGATGCAACCGCGCGGCGGGGTTGTTCCGTCCTGAGAGCATGAGACGCCTTGGGCCTGTGGTCGGTATCGCCGTGTTGGCGCTGCTGGTCGCGGACTGCGGTGGGCATTCGACCGGTTCGGCGCAGAACCAGCCTGCGGTCGCCATCGCACCGACGAGCACCACGGCCCCCGATCTGCCGAACGTGCACCTGCCCGCGGGCGCTGTTCCGGTCGCCGGGGCGAAGGTGGACGCGCGGGCACTGCCCGCCGGGTATCCGCGTCTGGTGTGGACCGAAGGGAACGGCGGTGTGGTCGGGTTCTTCGCCGAGCAGGGCGCGTGCACGACGGCGAGCGCGTCGGTGATCGGCGAGACCGATCTGGCGGTCACCGTGCGGCTGGTCATCACTCAGCCCGCGTCGACCAAGCCGTGCCCGCAGTACCTGTTGAACAAGGAAATGACCGTCAACCTGGACCGGCCGCTCGGCAGCCGGACCGTGATCATGCAAGCCGCGATCGAACGCGGCTGAGGCACTGGAGGTGAACGGCATGCTGACCAGAAAACTGGCCGGCTCGGCCGCCCTGCTGACCGGCGTGACCGTGGTCGCGTTGACCATCGCCGGGTGCAACCCGAGCGCATCGTCGTCGTCCGGGCCGTCCGGTTCGGTCACTACCGGGGCGAGTTCGACGACGTCCGTTGCGCCGCCGCCGACCAGTTCGAGCGGTTCGCCGAAGAACCCGGTGACGTCCTCGCAGCCGCAGGGCGCGAACCCGCCGGTCGGCACCGTGCCCGGTTCGCCCGGTGGCGGGACGATGGTGCCGCTGCCGCCGTACACGAACGTGCCGGACAGCCAGGTCAAGGTCGTCGGCATGGCGCCGCAGCAGCCGACCGCCGTGCAGACCGCCGAGGGCGGCCGGATCCTGATCTTCCACGAGGAGCAGGCCGGCTGTGAGAGGGTCACCGCGCAGGTGGCCGGGCAGGACGCCAACCAGGTCACGGTCGACGTGACCAGGGACAGTTCGGGGAGCGCCGGGCGGATGTGCCCGATGATCGTGCGTGTCGTGCCCATCACGGCTGCGTTGTCCGCGCCACTGGGTACCCGCACCGTGGTGTTCCAACAGACGTTGAAGCACTGAGGAAACAACCCGGGTTGGGTCGACCACCGCGCCGGTCGACCCAATCCGGGTTTCGCGTCAGCGGCGGAACGCGATCTGCAGTGTCGGCGCGGAGGTGCCCGCGAAGAAGTCGTTGCCCTTGTCGTCGACGACGATGAACGCGGGGAAGTCCTCGACCTCGATCCTCCACACGGCTTCCATTCCCAGCTCCGCGTACTCCAGCACGTCGACCTTGCGGATGCAGTCCTGCGCCAGCCGGGCGGCGGGGCCGCCGATGGAGCCGAGGTAGAAACCGCCGTTGGCCTGGCACGAGTCGGTGACCTGCTTCGAGCGGTTGCCCTTGGCCAGCATCACCATCGACCCGCCGGCTTCCTGGAACTGCGCGACGTAGGAGTCCATCCGGCCAGCGGTGGTCGGACCGAACGAACCGGACGCGTAGCCCTCCGGGGTCTTCGCCGGGCCCGCGTAGTAGACGGGGTGGTCGCGCAGGTACTGCGGCATCGGCTCGCCTGCGTCCAGCCGCTCCTTGATCTTGGCGTGCGCGATGTCCCGCGCCACCACCAGCGGACCGCTCAGCGACAGCCGGGTCTTCACCGGCAGCTGGGACAGCGTCGCCCGGATCTCGTTCATAGGCAGGTTCAGGTCGATCCGGACGACCTCGTCGGAGAGGTGCTCGTCGGTGACCTCGGGCAGGTATCGGGCCGGGTCGCGCTCCAGTTGCTCGATGAACACGCCCTTCGGGGTGATCTTCGCCTTGGCCTGCCGGTCCGCCGAGCAGGACACCGCGATGCCGACCGGGCAGGACGCGCCGTGCCGGGGCAGCCGGATCACCCGCACGTCGTGGCAGAAGTACTTGCCGCCGAACTGCGCGCCGATGCCGAACTGGCGGGTCATGTCCAGGACCTGCGATTCGAGATCGGTGTCCCGGATGGCGTGGCCGAGCGCGGAACCCTCGGTGGGCAGGTTGTCCAGGTAGCGCGCGGACGCGAGCTTGGCGACCTTCAGGTTGAACTCGGCCGACGTGCCGCCGACCACGATCGCCAGGTGGTACGGGGGACAGGCGGCGGTGCCGAGGCTGCGCAGCTTCTCGTCCAGGAAGCTCGCCAGCCTGGTCGGGTTCAGCAGCGCCTTGGTTTCCTGGTACAGGAAGGTCTTGTTGGCGCTGCCGCCGCCCTTGGCCATGAACAGGAACTCGTAGGAGGGTTCCGTGCCGGGCGCCGAGTACAGCTCGACCTGTGCCGGGAGGTTGGTGCCGGTGTTGCGCTCGTCCCAGAAGTTGATCGGCGCCATCTGCGAGTAGCGCAGGTTCAGTTCCTGGTACGCCTCGAAGATTCCCTTGGACAGCGCGGCTTCGTCGGTGCCACCGGTGAGCACCGATTCGGTGCGCTTGCCGATCACGATCGCGGTGCCGGTGTCCTGGCACATCGGCAGGATGCCGCCCGCCGAGATGCACGCGTTGCGCAGCAGGTCGGTGGCGACGAACCGGTCGTTCGCGCTGGCTTCCGGGTCGTCGATGATCGCGCGCAACTGCGCGAGGTGCGACGGGCGGAGCAGGTGCTGGATGTCCTTGATGGCTTCCTTGGCCAGCATGGTCAGCACGGCGGGCTCGATCTCCAGGAACTCCCGGTCGGCGGCGCGGATCAGGCGGACGCCTTCGCTGCTCACCAACCGGTATTCGGTGGTCGTGTCCTTGCCGAGGGGCAGCACTTCAGTGTGCTGGAAGGTCGGGGTGGTGCTTGTGGTGGAGGCGGTCACGGGTCGCGGGCTCCCTTGCGCGCGGTCGACAGGATTCCGCCGACCGTACCCGAGGGGCAGCGGTGGGATTGTGGCTTGGCGGTTCGGGAAATGTGGGCTTGCTGACCCTGGTGCCGAGGAAAAGTTGCCGGAAGGCCGGGCCGGCCCCGACCCGGCCCGACCTCCCGTCGCACGCGGCCGAGATCGGCGAACCGGTCTGCCGCGAGGTAACTCCCTCAGAGAGCTCAGCTTGGCGTGATGGAACTCACACGTCAACGCCGTCAAAAGAGTGAGACTCCGCTCACGCGGAGCGGAGTCTCACTGGTTCGGTTCAGCTGGCGTAGGCGCGCAGGCGCTCGGCGCGCTCGCCCTGGCGGAGCTTGCCCATCACTTCGCGCTCGATCTGGCGGACCCGTTCGCGGGACAGCCCGAACCGCTTGCCGATCTGGTCCAACGTGCGCGGCTGGCCGTCTTCCAGGCCGTAGCGCAGCCGGATCACGGCCTGCTCGCGTTCGTCCAGCGTGGCCAGCACCCGGCGCAGGTCGTCCTGCAGCAGGCCGGAGATGACCGCGCTCTCCGCGTCGGCCGCCTCGCTGTCCTCGATGAAGTCACCGAGCGGGGCGTCCTCCTCGGCGCCGACCGGCATGTCCAGGCTCACCGGGTCACGCGCGTGGTCGAGCAGGTCGGCGACCTTCTCCGCGGTCAGGCCGACCTCCTTGCCCATCTCCTCGTGGGTGGCCTCGCGGCCGAGCTGCTGGTGCAGGTCGCGCTTGATCCTGGCCAGCTTGTTCACCTGTTCGACCAGGTGGACGGGCAGCCGGATGGTGCGGCTCTGGTCGGCCATGCCCCTGGTGATGGCCTGACGGATCCACCACGTGGCGTAGGTGGAGAACTTGTAGCCCTTGGCGTAGTCGAACTTCTCGACCGCGCGGATCAGGCCCAGGTTCCCCTCCTGGATCAGGTCCAGCAGCGGCATGCCCCGGCCGGTGTAGCGCTTGGCCAGCGACACCACCAGACGCAGGTTTGCTTCCAGCAGGTGGTTCTTGGCCAACCCGCCATCGCGCACCAGCGCGGACAGTTCACTGCGGCGTTTGGGGGACAGCTTGGTCCCGGTTTCCAGCATGTGTTGCGCGAACACGCCTGCTTCGATCCGCTTGGCGAGTTCGACTTCCTGCTCTGCGGTCAGCAGAGCGGTCTTACCGATTCCGTTGAGATACACCCGAACGAGATCGGCGGCCGGGCTCTGGGCATCCAGATCCCCCGATTCTGCATTGACTTCCGGGGCTTCACGGTCGATCGTCGGGACGGTCATGATGCTCCCCTCCCCTGTCGCGGGCTGGCATTCACACTCACTCGCGCTGCTCTGCGCGTCGCACCTTTACCGCGCGGCCGGCAAGTGATCCGGTTGCCTCGCGTTCAGGCTGTACACTTGGAAAACGGGTGTGCTCCCGATTTCGTTCCCGAGTTCCTAACCTGTTGACGTCACCGCCGTCACAACGGTTGCTCGACGAAACCTGAGCTTTCGCTGAGAGCTGGAAGTTCCCGTTTCGCGAGTTCTTCAGCTCACACTTCGACAACCACCGTGAACGGTCCGTCATTGACGCTTTCCACGGCCATCTTCGCGCCGAAGCGCCCGGTGGCCACTCGTGCGCCACGGGCACGCAACTCGTCGATCACCGCTTGCACAAGAGGTTCGGCGATTTCCGGCCGGGCGGCGTGAGTCCACGATGGACGGCGACCTTTTCTGGTGTCCCCGTACAAGGTGAACTGACTGACGATCAGAATCGGTGCACCCGTGGTTGCAATCGATTGTTCGTCAGCCAGAATTCGCAACTCGTGCAACTTGCGCGCCATGATGGTGGCACTCACTGCCGAGTCGTCGGTTCCGACGCCGAGCAGCACCAGCAACCCTGACTCGTCGATCTTGCCGACCACCGTTCCGTCGACCGACACGCTCGCTCGGGTCACCCGCGCCACTACCGCTCGCACTTTTCTTTCTCCCTGCAACGTCGTCGGCAAGATCATTGTTCCCGCCATTGTCGGGTGGCCTACGATGGCTGGACAGCAGCAAACAGGAGGTGACGTCGTGGCCGGTTCGATGGACGACGCTCCGATCCTGATCACCGAGGCTCAGCCGTCCTACGACGACCAACTGGCCAAGCGCAAGCGCAAGTACTTCGTGATGATGGCGTGCCGGGTGCCGTGCCTGATCCTGGCCGCGGTGTTCGTGAACACGCCCTGGCTGGCGTTGACGATGATCGGGATTTCCGTGCCGTTACCGTGGATCGCGGTGTTGATCGCAAACGATCGCCCGGCGCAGCATGCCTCGCGGTTCAACCCGTTCCGGCGAACCACGCCGGTCAGGGAGCTGGAGAGCCGGGATCACCCGGTGATCGAGGGCTGACCTGGCGCCGGATGCGCGCCGAGCCTGCCGACCACCCGCGCGCCCGCCTCGGTGCCCGCACGGAGCGCGTCGCGCGGATCCGCGCCGGTCAGCCAGGCCGCGAGCAGCGCCGCGTCGAAGGCGTCACCCGCGCCGGTCGAGTCGACGCACTCGGTCGGGAGCGCCGCGACCGTGTGGCGGCCGGCTCGGTCCAGCCAGTCCGCGCCGGCGTCGCCGCTGGTCACCGCCACCGCGCCGACGACGTCGAGCAGTCCGGTCGCGGACGCCGGATCGGTCGAACCGGTCAACGCGGCCAGTTCGCCGGTGTTCGGCAGCAGCAGGTCGACGCCGCGCACCGCGTCCAGGAACGCGGCCCGGTCGGTGAGCAGCGCCGCCGACTGTGGATCGACCGACGTGCTCAAGCCCGCCGCGCGCGCCGCACGCAGCATGGCGACGCCGGTCGCGGCAGAGCGCTCGTCCAGCAGGACGTAGCCGGACAGGTGCAGGTGGCGCGCCTCGCGGAGCAGCCGCGGGGTGAGGTCCTCGGGCCGCAGGCGGGCGGACGCGCCGCGGTCGGGCAGCATGCTGCGCTGGCCGAGCTCGTCGACCAGCACGACGACACAGCAGGTGTGCGCGTCCGGGTCGACGGCCAGTGCGCAGCGGACCCCCGCCTCGGTGAGCTCGGCGCGCACCTGGCGGCCGGTCGGGTCGTCGCCGACCCGGCCGACCAGCACCGGAGCCGCGCCTGCGGAAGCCAGCCAGGCCGCCGTGTTCGCGGCCGCGCCGCCGAGTTCGATGCGCACCGAGGCTCTGCGGTCGTCGCCGGGCGCGATCGGGGCGTCGTGCTTGGCCAGCACGTCCATGCCCGCATCGCCGACCACGATGACGACCGGGCGGTCCTCAGCCACGGGCGAGCGCGACCGCGACCTCGGCGGCGAGCGCGGTGTTCGAGGCGACCAGTTCCTCGTTGGTGGTCAGGCTGACGCCCTCGCTGCTGGTGTGGAAGTGCTCCAGCAGCACCGGGGTGACGTCCTTGCCGCTCACGTTCTGCGTGTCGAGCAGTTCGAGGCCGCCTTCGAGGAGCTGGTCGTGCAGGTCGGCGGCCATCTCGAACTCGGCGGGCACCGGGTTCGCCAGTACGACGCCCGCGCCGCCGGGGGAGGACTGCCGGTGCGCCGCGAACACGGCGGCCGCCTCGGCGGGCGTGTCCACCCGCCACGGCACCGGGAAACCGGACTCGCGCAGGTAGAAGGCGGGGAACTGGTCGGTGCGGTAGCCCAGGACCGGGATCGACCGGGTTTCCAGCAGTTCCAGGGTCGCGCCGATGTCCAGCACCGACTTGACGCCCGAGCAGACCACCAGGATCGGGGTGTCGGCGAGCACGCCCATGTCCGCGGACACGTCCCAGGTCTCGCTCGCGCCCCGGTGCACGCCGCCGAGCCCGCCGGTCGCGAAGACGCCGATCCCGGCCGAGTAGGCCAGCGCGGTGGTCGCCGCGACGGTGGTGGCGCCGCTGCGGTGCAGGGCACGTGCCGGCGCGATGTCCCGGCGGGAGAGTTTGACCAGGCCGGCGGCTGGATCGCAGACCCGTTCCAGTTCGGCCTTGGACAGGCCGATGACCGGGCGGCCGTCCAGCACCGCGATGGTCGCCGGGATCGCGCCGTGGTCCCGGACGATCCGCTCAAGGCGTTCGCCGACTTCCAGATTGCGGCCGGGCGGCAGGCCGTGCGCGAGCAGCGTGCTCTCCAGGGCGACGACCGCGCCACCCTCGGTCAGGGCGTCGGCGACCTCGTCGGCGATTTTCGCGATACCGGTATCCACGACGAGTCATCTTGCCCGGTGGCATCATGAACGGCGTGACGACCCAGACCTTGCCGGAGACTGATACCCGGCCGGAGACAACGGACGAAACCGGCGAAGACACGCCGAAGATGTTCCACTACGTGAAGAAGGACCGGATCGCGGAGAGCGCGGTCATGGGTACGCACGTGGTGGCACTGTGCGGCGAGGTGTTCCCGGTGACCCGTTCACCGAAGCCCGGTTCGCCGGTGTGTCCGGACTGCAAGCGGATCTTCGAACGGATGCCCAAGGGCGAGTGATGCCCAGTTGGTGAGCTCGATGGACGCCCGGCTGATGCGCTAGTCGTCGTCGGCCGGTTCGTCCCGTTTTTCTTGCTTGGCGCGTTCGGTGGCGCGGACCATCTCCAGTCGCCGCCACCTGCGCCGCGCGCGTCGCGTCGGCTTGGCAGGCCACATGTCCTGGATCGCGCTGTTGAAGTAGGCGCCGATCACGATCGCCAGGCCGATGAAGAACGTGAGCAGCAGGAACGCGATCGGCGCCGCCAGCGCGCCGTAGGTGTAGCCGGTCTTGCCGATCCACAGCAGGTAGATCCGGATGCCGATGCTGGCCAGCAGGAACACCACCATGGCCAGCGCGGCGCCGGGCAGGCCGCGGAACCAGGGGTAGCGGCGCGGCAGTGCCACCTTGTAGAGGGTGGCGAGCGCGATGACCAGCAGGATCGCCACGACCGGGTAATAGAAGATGTTGCCGATGCTGGAGACCGTGGCCTGCCACGCCTCCGGGAACACCTTCGGCAGGTAGTTCGGGCCCAGCGCCAGCACGGGCAGGCCGATCACCGCCAGGATCAACCCGATCAGGTAGAGCAGCAGCGCGAACAGGCGCTGCACCACCTCGTTGCGCACGCCGTACTGCTGGTAGGCGACGGTGATCGCGTCCACGAAGGACGACATCGCCGACGAACCCGCCCACAGTGACAGCAGAAAGCCGAACGAGGCGATCTCGCTGTGCGATTTGGTGAGGATGTCCGATACGGTCGGTTGGATGATCGTCTCGACCACGTTGCTGCTGAACACCGTCCGGCAGAATCCGATGATCTTGTCCTGCACCGCGACCACGATGTGCGGCCCGAACCAGTCGCCAAGATAACCGAGGCTGCCCAGCAGGCCGAGCAGCAGCGGCGGCAGCGAGAGCGTCTGCCAGAACGCGGCTTCGGCGGCCTCGGAGAAGATGTTGCCGCCCCACGCCTTGTTCGCCGTGCGCAGCACCAGGGGCCACGGGCCTGTGCGCTGCGGAGCATCCTCTCGCGGCGCGCCCTGGATCGGGGTGGTCGGCTGCTGGTCGTCCATGACTGGGGCAAGCATGCTGCATCCGGTCGAGTTCATGCCGCCGACTCCCCGTATCGGTGATCAGGAGAATGTCGGACCCGCGTGCCACGCTGCCCGGGATCGGGCACCACCGGTTGGTTGATCTCGACGCGCTGGTCTCGTCGCGGCGGATGCGTCTTTTCGATGATCTCGGTTACGTCGAAGACGGCGAGGTCACCGGGGTTGGCACTGTTGACGGGGCGTTTTCGGCGCGGTTGCGGTTGGACGAGCTGGGCCGCTGGGCCATCGCGTTCGCGGTGCGGCAGGTAAACTCTGCTCTGCCCTCACCGGGCTCCCGGCGCGCATCGTCTGCGCGGCCCCGGGATCACATGCGTGAGGGCATTGTCGTGTCCTGTGCGGGAAACGGAAGGAGCGCGAGCCGCGTTGGTTCAGTCCGACTCCATGATCGAATCGACTGCCACGGTGTATTCGCCGGCCCCGGCTCCACCGTTGCGGCAGTGGCAGCGCCGCGCGCTGACCCGGTATCTCGCGGCGAAGCCGACGGACTTCCTCGCGGTCGCGACGCCGGGCGCGGGAAAGACCACGTTCGGGCTGCGGGTGGCTGCTGAGCTGCTCGCCGAGCGGACCATCGAGAAGATCACCATCGTCACGCCGACCGAACACCTCAAACACCAGTGGGCAGGCGCGGCGCGCAACCTCGGGATCCAGATCGACTCGGACTTCCGCAACGGCTCCGGCCAGACCTCCTCGGACTATCACGGGGTCGCGGTCACCTACGCGCAGGTCGCGGCGCATCCGACGTTGCACAGGGTGCGCACGGAGAACCGCAAGACGCTGGTGATCCTGGACGAGGTGCACCACGGTGGCGACGCGAAGTCCTGGGGTGACTCGATCCGGGAGGCGTTCACGCCCGCGATCCGCAGGCTGGCGTTGACCGGGACGCCGTTCCGCAGCGACGACTCGCCGATCCCGTTCGTCAACTACGAACCGGACGGCGCCGGGTTCCAGCGCAGCAAGCCGGACCACTCCTACGGTTACGCGGACGCGCTGCGCGATGGCGTGGTGCGGCCGGTGATCTTCCTGGCCTATTCGGGCGAGGCGAGCTGGCGGACCAGCGCGGGTGAGGAGTTCACCGCGCGGCTGGGCGAGCCGATGACCACCGAGCAGACGGCGCGCGCGTGGCGCACCGCGCTCGATCCGTCCGGGGAGTGGATTCCGTCGGTGCTCGGCGCTGCCGACACCCGGCTCACCCAGTTGCGCAATTCGGGCGTCTCGGACGCGGGCGGGCTGGTGATCGCCACCGACATCGAGACCGCGAAGGAGTACGCGCGGCAGCTCGCGGTGATCACCGGCGAGGAGCCGACGGTCGTGCTCTCCGACGATCCGAAGGCGTCCGGGCGGATCGCGGAGTTCGCGGCGACGCAGTCGCGCTGGCTGGTCGCGGTGCGGATGGTGTCCGAGGGCGTTGACGTGCCCCGGCTCGCGGTGGGCGTGTACGCGACGAGCGCGTCGACGCCGTTGTTCTTCGCGCAGGCGGTCGGCCGGTTCGTGCGGGCCAGGCGGCCCGGTGAGACGGCGAGCGTGTTCCTGCCGAGCGTGCCGGTGCTGCTGGAACTGGCCAGCGAGATGGAGGCGGACCGGGACCACGTGCTCGGCAAGCCGCACCGGGAGAAGGACGGCTGGGACGACGAGCTGCTCGCGGACGCGAACCGGACCAAGGACGAGCTCGGTGAGGACGAGGCCGCGTTCACCTCTCTGGGTGCTTCCGCCGAGCTCGATCAGGTGATTTACGACGGGTCCTCGTTTGGCACGGCCGCGCTGGCGGGCACCGAGGAGGAGCAGGACTATCTGGGGCTGCCCGGACTGCTCGAACCGGATCAGGTGCGCGCGTTGCTGCGGCAGCGCCAGGACCAGCAGCTGGCCGCGCCCGCCCGCCAGGAGAAGAAGGCGCAGGAGCCGCCGGTCCGGCCGGCCGCGCGGGCGCAGTCGGTGCAGGAGCGGTTGTCCGCGCTGCGCCGCGAGCTGAACACGCTGGTCGCGATGTACCACCACCGGACGACCAAGTCGCACGGCGCCATCCACGGCGAGCTGCGCCGGGTGTGCGGTGGGCCGCCGACCGCGATGGCGTCGGTGGAACAGCTGGAAGAGCGGATCGCGACCATCCGCAGCTGGTGAGCTGTCGTTCGACCTCGCCCGCAGTGCTCGACGCCTGCCTCGCGTACGCGTACGAGTGGGCGCGAGAGGTCGGCGTTGGCACCGAACTCGACCTGTGATCCCACCGGGGGATCCGGGCCGTGGGGCAGACGAGCCCTCGGTGACGGCTCTATCGCCGCTGGTAACCGTTTTCTCGTCGAGCGGCCCTGGTGACTGCGCAGTGACATCGTCGTTGCCGGATTGTGTCGTCAGCGGGTCACTGAATCGAGTAAGTAACCTTTGTGTCATCTCCGGATCTGGCATATGTTGTCGCCCACAACATTTAAATGTTGTGACCCACAACATTCTCGGTACGGGCCAGTCCCGACCGTTGGCAGTGACGAAGGGGACGCGGATGCGTAGTAAGACCCTCGCCCTGCTCGCTGTGAGCACCGGCCTTGCCTTGGCCGTCACGGCGTGCGGAGCCAATAGCTCTGGAGGCTCCAGCGGCGGCAGCAGCACCTCTGCTGCCTCGTCGGGCGGGAGCGGCGCGAAGGTGGGTGTCATCCTGCCGGACACCACCAGCTCGGCGCGCTACACCGAGTTCGACGCGCCCATGCTGACCGCGGCCATCAAGGCCGCCGGTCTGACCCCGATCATCCAGAACGCGCAGGGCGACGTCCAGCGCTTCGGCCAGCTGACCGACTCCATGATCAGCCAGGGCGTCAAGGTCCTGATCATCGACTCGATCGACCCGGCCTCCGGTGCGGCGGCCGAGCAGAAGGCCGAGTCCCAGGGCATTCCGGTCATCGACTACGACCGCATCAACCTCGGTGGCACCGCGAAGTACTACGTGAGCTTCGACAACACCCAGGTCGGCCACCTTCAGGCCCAGGCCCTGTCCGACGCCCTGAAGGGCAAGACCGGCCAGCAGATCATCTCGGTCGAGGGCTCGCCGACGGACAACAACGCGACCCAGGTCATCAACGGCCAGAACCAGGTCGCCAACGCCCTGTACTCCTCCGGTTCGTGGGTGAAGAAGGGCTTCCAGCAGATCAACAACTGGGACAACCAGCTCGCCAACACCCAGTTCGAGCAGATGCTGACCGCCAACGGCACCAAGGTCGACGGTGTGCTGGTGGCCAACGACGGTATGGCCGGTTCGGTCATCACCGTGCTGCAGAAGTACGGCCTCGCGGGCAAGGTGCCGGTGACCGGTCAGGACGCGAGCGCCGCCGGTCTGCAGGCGATCCTCGCCGGTGACCAGTACTCCACCGTGTTCAAGCCGATCAAGCTGGAGGCCCAGGCCTCCGCGGAACTGGCCGCCGACCTGATCAAGGGCGACACGGCGGCCGCGGCCAAGCTGGCGAAGCAGACCACCAACGACCCGACCGGCAAGCGCAACGTCGCTTCGGTGCTGGAGACCCCGATCTCGATCACCAAGGCCACCGTCAAGGAGGTCGTGGACCAGGGTTACGTCAAGGCCAGCGACATCTGCACCGGTGCGGCCGCTCCGGTCTGCACCCAGCTCGGCATCTCCTGATCCACGGGTTGCCGAGTCACTGACGGCCGTGGTGGGGCGTAGCAGAACTG
>DASXOJ010000033.1:0-61893 GCA_036494465.1 Pseudonocardiaceae bacterium | reverse complement strand
GCGCGGCGCAGGCGCGGCAATGGCGTTGAGCACGTTCGGGGGCAGGACCATCCCGGCAGCGGCGAGACCACCGGCCGCCGCTGCCGACCCCAGTAATCTGCGCCGGGTGAATCCGGTCGATTCGCGTGGGGAGTCCGAGCTGTCCGTCATGGAGATCCCTTCCGAGTCGCAGCGCCACGAAGGCGGGCGCGTCTCGTCACCATCGCCCCACGAGTTAATGGTCAGACCATCAGGCAGATGGCTGCGAATTGAACTTCGACTGAAATTCGACACTGCCCTTGGCGGGATCGTGGCCAGCTGGGCTCAGCGGCGGACGCGGTAACGGATGTGGGTGGCCTGCGGGGTGTCGAGCACCTGCACGATGTCCAGTTCGATACGCGCGGCCAGGGTGTCGAACAATCGGCGGCCCGCGCCGAGCAGCACCGGGATCTGGTCGATCTGGATTTCGTCCAGCACTCCGGCCGCCAGCGCCTGCTGCGCCAGGTCAGCACCGTGCACCAGCACGTCTCGGCCGCCGGCCGCCGTCTTCGCCTGAGCCATCGCTGCGGCGATCCCGTCGGACACATACGTTACCGACGAGTAACTGGCCACTGAGGGTGGCGCCGGTCGGTGGCTGAGCACGAAGATCGGCACGCCGTGGTGATCACCCTGGTAATGATCGGCCTGTTCCGCCGTGTGCCGACCCACCAGCACCGCGCCTGTCGCGGCCATCCGGTCGACCACCTCTCCGGCCGGCCCGGCTGGCCGGCCGGATTCCCCGTCCGCGGAATACCACTCGTGCAGCCGCATGAAGCCGTCGCCGCCGGGGTTGCCGGGTGCATCGTTGGGACCGGCGATGTATCCGTCGAGGGACATCGACATGTAGAGCACCGATGAGGACATGAGCCTGCTCCTTGCCTTCGACGACGCGGCTGCGCCAGCTACGCGAACGGTCGCAGCAATAGACCCGAGGAGGCGGTCGGACTCATCGGCTCAGGACCAGATCCCTCGTCCTGTGGGCGGAGCGGGGGATCAGGGACAACCCTGATCTTGGCCCTGATTCGGCCCGTTCGTCCGCCCGCCGACCCATCCCGGTGGTTCACTGAAGGCTCCGATCCGCTTACGGGGAGTGAGTGGAGCGTGTCAGGGGAGGTCATGTGCACCGAGCAATACGGCTCGCAGTGTTAGGCACGGCAGTCACCAGCGTCGCGTTGGGGCTCGTCGGCGCCGCACCGGCGAGTGCCGCCGACAATCACGTCACCACCGGAGGCTTCCGGCCGGCCGTCATCGACTGGCAGCCCTGCCAGGAGAAGCCGACGGACGCCACGATTCGATGCGCCACCATCCAGGTGCCCATCGACTGGTCCGACCCGGCCGGTCCCACCTTCGGTCTCGCCATCGACCGGCAGGCCGCTGCCGACCCGGCGCAGGACGACGGGCCGCTGCTGATCAATCCGGGTGGGCCGGGCGGTTCGGGCGTCGACTTCGCGCTGGGCGCGGCAAGCTTCTTCAACCCGCAGGTCCTGCAACACTTCGACATCATCGGTTTCGACCCGCGCGGCACCAACCGCAGCGACCCGGTGCAGTGCTCGACCAGCCTGCTGGCGCAGCGCCCGTTCGCGGTGCCGGGCAACGCGGCCGACTACGCGGCGATGATCGCGTACAACCGCAAGCTGGATGCCGACTGCGCGGCCAACACCGGCGCCATCTTCGATCACGTCGACACCGTGAGCGTGGACCGCGACATGGACGCGATCCGGGCCGCGCTCGGCGTACCGAAGATCAGCTACTACGGCGTCTCCTACGGCACTCTGATCGGCCAGGAGTACGCCGAGTTGTTTCCGAACCGCATCCGGGCGATGGTGATCGACTCGAACATGGATCACAGCCTGTCCACCACTCCGTTCCTGGCCACCGAGGCCGCGACGGACGAGGATTCGTTCGACCAGTTCGAGGCGTGGTGCGCCAGGGACAGCACGTGTGCGTTGCACGGTCAGGACGTGCCCGCGATCTGGACGGGACTACAGCATCGCGCCGATGCGGGCACGCTCACGATTCCGGGCACGACAACGAGGCTGACCTGGCTCGATCTGACCTCGCTCGCGGTCAACCCGCTCTACGGTCCGGACTGGTCACAGCTGGCGACCGAACTCGACGACCTCAACACCGGCAAGCCGATCGACGCACCGATGCAGGCGGCGGATGGTTCGCTGACGCAGTTCCCGCTGCCGGTGTTCTGCGAGGACTGGTCGCTGCCGGTGTCCGGGTACGCCCAGTACCGCCAGGAGGTGGCGCTGAGCGCCGAGGCCGCGCCGCAACTGCGGGCCTCTCCCATTGCCTGGCCGGTGTTCACGTCCTGTCTCGGCTGGACCGGGCCGGTCAACGACCCGCAGCATCGGCTGAATGTGCACGCGGACGTGCCGCTGCTCGAATTGAACTCGGTGCACGATCCGGCGACGCCCTACATCTGGGCGGTGGACGACGCCGCGCAGCTGGGTGCGTCCGCCCGGCTGGTGACCTACCTCGGCTGGGGGCACGGTGCCTATCCACACACCTCGTGCACCGAGGGCGTCGTGGACGGCTATCTGCTCGACGGAACGCTGCCCGCGCCCGGTGCGACCTGTGCCGCGGTTGCGCCGACGTCCGGGAAGGCGCTGATGGCACCGAACCGCTCGGCCGCGATTCCGGGTGGCATCGGCTGGTAGTCCTGAGTGGACGGTCCTGGTCGGCTCCGGGCCCACCAGGACCGTCCGGCCGAGGACGTCAGCGAATCCTTGCAGGCGAAGGAACGTGGCGATCCGAGGCGCGCTGGGGGGCGGTGCCGCCGCGCTTGGTCAGGGCGAGTGCGAGTGCGCCGAGTAGCGTGGCGCGCCTGCCCAGCGGTGAGGCTTCGACGTGGGGGTGGCTGGCGAAGGAGTATTGCCGTAGTTCGTGCCGCAGTACCGGGGCCATCACCTCGCCGAGCCGCCACAACTCGCCGCCGATGACAATCCGCTGCGGGTCCAGCACCTTGGCCACCGTTGCGAGGCCCTGGCCGAGAAACCGCGCCGCGCGCATGACGACGGCGAGTACGGCCGGGTCGCCGGACACCGCATCCTTGACCAGACGGTCGAATCCGTCGGCGGCGTCGGGTCTGCGCCCCAACTCCTTCAGCATCACAGCACCGCCGGCATACAACTCGAGGCAGCCACGCGCACCGCACCGGCACCGCAGTCCGTTGCGGTTGACCGTGACGTGCCCGAGTTCGCCCGCGAACCCGGTGGCGCCCCGGAACAGTGACCCGTTCAGGATCAGCCCCGCCCCCACCCGGCTGGCTAGTTTCACGTAGACGAGGTTTGTGACACCCGGGGTCCGGCCCCACACGTACTCGCCAAGCGCGCCGAGCGTGGCGACGTTCTCCAGTCGTACCGGGACATCCAGTGCCTGGGCGAGCCGCTCGCCCAGCGGTTCGCCCGCCCAGCCGGGGAGCAGTTCCGGTGCGGCGATCGACCCGTCGCGCGCGTCGATCGGCGCGGCCAGGCCGACCGCCGCGCCGATCAGCCGGTCGTGTTCGGCATCGGCTTCTCGCAACGCTTCCTGGACCGAGGAGAGCAGGGTGTCGATCCCGTCCGCGGACGTATGTCCGACCGGCCTCGGCCACCAGCGCTCGGCATAGACATTGCGCGCGGAATCACCCACTGCCACAGCGATGTGCCGGACCCCGATGTCGATGCCGATACCCACTCCGCTGGCCCGGTTCAGGCTGAGTTCGCTGACCGGACGCCCGTTCCCCCTCGTGCTGATCGCAGGCTGTTCAACCAGCAACCCACGGGAGAACAGCTCACCGACCAGGACGGACACGGTGGCTCGGCACAGGCCGGTCACCTCACACAGTTGCGCGCGCGTCATCGGCCCCTCAGCCCGCAGCGCATCCACGATCCGCGTCCGATTCGCCGCACGGATCGCGGTACTCGTCCGCCCGCCCGGTCTGTCCTCAAACACGATCCGCAGCGTGCATGCGATCCGACGTTACGTCAATACTTGGACAAAACTGTTGAGTTCTGTTTAAGTCGAGATGGATTGACTCCGCGCCGGATCTGGCCACGCCGATCCGGGGCGACGACGGCGGCGAATCCCACTTTGGGCTCCTGGTCAGGGATTGGATCGGTGTCCTGTTGATCGTCCGTACCGGCGCTTGATCGTTTTCCCGTCCAGCGATCGTCGGGCTTTGGTGAATTACGTTCGTTTGGCGTTGACTTCACCTGTGAGCCCGAGTACTTGTGCACATGTCCACCGTGTCCGTCCAGTAACACGGAGTACACCGGATCGGCGGCGTCCGCCGACCCGGATGTATCGAACAGATCAGCCCCGACCACAACGGCCGAACCGGCCGACTCCAGCGTTGCCATCGCACCCAGCTTCGCCGTCCGACCGCCACGAAAACTCGCCGAGGAGAACGACATGGCACGTTACAACCGCCGCGACTTCATCAAGGCACTCGGTATCGGTTCCGCCGCACTGGCGTTGCCGATGGCCGCGCAGACGCTCCCGGCGAATGGCGCCGTCCCGCGCGGGCCGGGTGCTCGGGCCAGCGTGACCCCGAGTGGGGAGTGGCAGGTGAGTGTCGGCGACCTCGGCTGGACCTTCGGCGGCACGGTCGGTGCCGCGGCTACCGGCATCAGCACCACGTCGGGACGGGACGCTCTGGGTGCCTACACCCAAACCGCGTTCGGATACCAGGCAGGCGGCACCAGACGGGCCGAGATCAGGACGTACCTCGCGGCTCCGATCGTGATCTTCACCGACACCTACGTCGACGCGGCGGCCAACTCGGGCGCGTTCCCCACCATCTCCACCTACCCGGCCCTGCCGCACACGCTCAGCCATCAGGGCTGCTTCGGGCACTACCAGTTCAACAGCACGGATGGGGCAGCTGACAGCCCGTGGTTGTTCTTCGACGGCACCGGCAACACCTTCGCGATCTCGGCTGCCAACCACTTCCAGCAGGCCGAAATGACGATGGCCGCCAACCACGCCATCGCCGCCGGCGTGCTCGCCTCGATCACGGAGCTGCCGGCCGGTTTCGCCAGACAAACGATCCTGGTGCTCGGCAAGGGAATCGATGACACGTACCGCCGGTGGGGCGGCGCGCTCACCACGCTGACCGGCAAACGCCGACCGGACAGCGACGCCGGTCCGCTCCTGAACACCCTCGGCTACTGGACCGACCACGGCGCGGTCTACTACTACGCCTACGACACCTCGCTCGGATACACCGGCACGTTGCAGGCCGTCGCCGACGAATGGGCAGCCAAGAAGATCCCGCTCGGATACCTGCAACTGGACAGCTGGTGGTATCCGAAGGGGCCGCAGGCCGACTGGACCGACAACAACGACGGCGAATACCTCTATGAAGCCGACGCCACGCTGTTCCCCAACGGCCTGGCCGCCTTCCAGAAGCAGATCGGCGTGCCACTGGTCACGCACGCCCGCTGGCTCACCGCGTCGAGTCCGTACCGAACCGAATTCCAGACATCGAACAACGTGGTCACCGATCCCGCGTTCTGGCAGAAGGTGATGAGCTACCTGCGCGACGCCGGAGTCATCGTCTACGAACAGGACTGGCTGTGCAGCAACGCGCAACCGGACTACAACCTCACCGACCCGGACGCCTTCTTCGACAACATGGCCCACAACGCCGCGACCGAAGCCATGACCATGCAGTACTGCATGGCCTTACCGCGCGACTACCTGCAGAGCACCCGCTACGACAACCTCACCACCATCCGCGTGAGCGACGACCGCTTCGAACCCACGAAGTGGGACGAGTTCCTCTACGACTCGCAGCTGGCCGCTTCGCTCGGCGTGTGGCCGTGGACCGACGTGTTCATGAGCACCGAGACGACCAATCTGTTGCTGGCGAACCTGTCGGCAGGACCCGTCGGCGTCGGCGACGGGCTCGGCCAGGTGAACCCCGCCAACCTCTTCCAGGTGGCGCGTCCGGACGGTGTCATCGTCAAACCCGACGCACCGATCGTGCCCACCGACGCGACCTACCTCGCCGACGCCGCCGGTACCAGGCCAGCGATGGTTGCCGCTACCCACGTCGAGCACGCGAGCGGACTGCGCTACGCCTACGTGTTCTCCTACGCCCGCCAGCTGTCCGCGCCCGCGGGCGCCTATCAGGCCGAGGCCGCCACCTTGTCGGGCGCGGTCGCCGCGCACGACAATTCCGGCTACACCGGCATCGGCTACGCCGACTACCAGAACTCCAGTGGCGACTACGTCCAGTGGAGCGTGGACGTCGCCGGTGCCGGCGATCACGTTCTCGCCTTCCGCTACGCCAACGGTGACACCGCCGCCCGCCCGCTGGCGATCACCGTCAACGGCACCGACGCAGGCACGCTGCCATTCGCACCCACCGGCGGCTGGGCCAGCTGGGACTTCCAGACCATGACCGTCGCGCTGCCGGCAGGCGGCAGCACCATCCGGGCGACCGCGACCGGAGCCAGCGGCGGCAACGTCGACTACCTCGACGTCACCCAGGGCACGCCGATCGCACCGAACCAGGCCGCCTCGTTCACCCCGACGGAGCTGGGGATCACCAACCGGGCCTACGTCTACGACTATTTCGCAGGCACCGGGCAACTCGTGGCCTCGGGGGCGAGGGTGGATGTGACGGTCACCGACGGCTCGTACTGGATCGTTGCCCCGGTCGGCCCGTCCGGCATCGCGTTTCTGGGCGACGCAGGCAAGTTCGTCGCCCACGGCGACAAGCGCATCCCGCACCTGACCGACGACGGCACGTTGCACGTCACCGTGCAGTTCACACCGGGCGAAGGTGCCATCGTCCTGCACGGCTACGCGCCGACTCCGCCGAGCGCGGTCGCCACGAGCGGCGGCATCAGCGCCACTACCTACGACACCACGACCCAGCGTTTCGCCCTCACCGTGACCGCGTCCGCGAACCATCAAGCAACCCTCACCGTGCGTCGATGACAACGTCTCCGGCCGGATCGTCGGCTGGTCCGGGATCGCAGGTACCTCCGGCGCGCAACACGCGGCGTTGTGGTTCGGTGGCGCGGTCACCGATCTGGGCACGATCGACGGGATCGCGGACAACCAGGCCACCGCGATCAACAGGGCCGGGCAGGTCGTCGGCACGGCAGACCCACACTGCCAGCCCTGCGTGCACCCGGTGGCGTGGCTGCGCGAACCGGGCGGCACCCTCACCGATCTCGATACCCTCATCCCGGCTGGTTCCGGGTGGACGCTGCAGCAGGCGAACGGGATCAACGACCGCGGCCAGATCGTCGGTGCCGGTCTGCGCAACGGCGCGCTGCACGCCTACCTGCTCACCCCTGCCTCCCACCGACCATGAAACTTCGCGGGCACCACGTCGCGAGGATGGGGGCCTGCTGAGTCGATCGACGACGTCTTGGTCGCTTGTGGACGGACAGTTCGGCGACAGACGCCGTCAGGGCTGCGGATCGTCCAAAGAGGACCTTTCCGATGGTGTCCGGCAACTCGAGTTCGGTGCGGACGGTTGGCAGCGGCCGGCCGATCGGCTAGCGTCGGTAACCGCACATCGTTGACAACGTTGTCATCTTGAGGCCGCCTGACCGTTCTCCGGCTCCGGGGCCTCGTGGAGGAGGCGGCCATGGCTGGTCGGTTGAGCCGTCGGCAGTTCGTCAGCGCCACCGGTGGCCTTGCCGCCGGTGCGCTCGCTCTGTCGGGGCGCCCAGCCTGGGCGAGCCAACCGGCGACGTCGACGGCGGCCGCGCGGCCGCAGGCAACAGACCAGGTCGCCGCGACCTACTACCAGTTGTTGTTGCGGCACACCCGGTGGGCCGAGTCGCAGTGGGACGCCACCGCGGGCCACTACGCGACGGCGAACTTCTCCTTCGCGGTCGTCCTGGGCAACGCGGTGCTGCTGACGCGCGGCAGTTACGACGAAAGCCTTGCCGGCATCGACGAGGCCACCCTGCGCGCCCACACCCTCGCCACCATCACCCACTTCGCGGGCAGCAACGTGCTGACCGGCGGGAGCGAGTGGGGCGAGACGATGTTCTTCGACAGCACGTTCGAGCTGTATTTCGTGCTCGCCGCCAAGCTGCTCTGGGCCGAGCTGGACGCCGCAACACAGTCCAATGTGGACGACATTGCCGCTGGTCAAGCCGCCTACACCGCCGCGGTGGGGACCGGGAACGACCCACGAAGCCCGGGCTGGACGCCGAACGGCCTCGCCGGCGGCTGGCAGGGCGACACCAAGGTCGACGAGATGGCGGTGTACGCCCAGTGCTACGGCCCGGCCGTCGCATGGTTACCCGATCACCCGAGCGCCGCGGCGTGGCTGGCGCAGCTGAACGGATGGCTGCTCAACGACACCGGCCTGCCGCAGGCTGACCAGGCCAATCCCACGGTGGTCGGCGGCCGGCCGATCGGCGCCTGGAACACCGCGCACAACATCTTCGACACCTTCCTGGTGGAGAACCACGGTTCGTTCGAGCCGCACTACCAGCTGGAGACCTGGCGGATGTCGGCCCGGATCGCCGCGCACTTCCTGGTCGCAGGCAAGCCGGTGCCGACCGCGGTGCTGGCCAAACCGAATGGTGAACGGCTCTGGCAGACGATCCGGCGGGTGCAGAGCAACAGCGGTGAGCCCTTCATGCCGATGATCGGCGACCGGTATCACCTCTTCGGCCGCGACGTCATCCCGCTGGCTTTCCTGGCCCAGGTCCTCGGCGATCGCGACGCCGCCCGTGCGGAGGCCAACATGGCCGCGCAGCTGGGCCCCTATCAGCTGTATCCGCCGGAGTACCAGCTGACCAAGTTCAGCGGCGAGGCGAAGTACGAGCCCGAGGCGCGCGCCGAGCTGGCGATCAGCTACCTGTTCCACGTCTGGCGCGGTCAGCAGCACGGGCAGCCGGTCGTCCCGGTCAGCGACGCCGAGTTCTTCGCGGCAGCGTCGGCCGCCACCGACTACGGTCCGACACCGGGACTTCTGGCGCAGAACACGCCGCTCGCGTTCGCGGCGACCGTGAGCAAACCCGGTTTCGTGAAGTGCGTCTACGCACCCAACCACGACGACTGGCTGTTCGACGTCTCCGACGCGACGCCCTCCTTGTTGCCCAGTACCGGCGCGACGGTCGAGAGTCGTTGCGCGGTGGCCTATTCGACGTTGCGAGACGGTTTCGACGCGACCGCATCGCTGCTGAAGCTGTCGACCGGCCACGTCGGTTATGCCACTTTGCCCACCGGGGCGGTCGTCTATGCGACGAGCGGGACCGGTGCCGGTGAGGGCACGTTGCAGGTGTTCAACCTGGACATGCGCGGTATCCCCGGGCTGACCGGGACTCGGCGTTATGCCGGTGCCGATGGCGCCGTGGAACTGGGCCAGGACGACGCGGCCAACGGTGGCACGGTCAGCTTGACCTTCGCCGCCGTTTCCGCGCGCTATCTGCGGCTCGTCGGGGCCCGGCCCGGCACGCAGTACGGCTATTCGATCTACGACCTGAGCGTCTACGGGCCTTCTGCCGACACGGATCTGGCGGTCGGCAAGCCTACGACCGCTTCGTCGTTCACGCCCGCCTATCCGCCGGGAGACGCGACCGACGGTGATTCGTCGACCCGGTGGGCGGTTGCGGTGGCCGATCGCGGCGTCGCCGACAGCTGGTTGCAGGTCGATCTGGGCTCGCCGACCGAGCTGGGTCGCGTGGGCATCGTCTGGGAGGCGGCATACGGTGCGGCGTATGCGATCCAGACCTCGCTGGACGCGACGACCTGGACGACTGCGGTGGCCGTGCCACGCACGCACACGTTCGGCGGCAACTGGCTGAATGTGGACGGCCGGGCCGGTTTTGTCGTTCGCGGCAGCGAGAATCCGATCAGCATCACCGGTGATTCGATCACGTTGTCCGACGGGCCCGCCACGGGTGCGGCCGGGATGGTGATCGAGGGTTATCCGGCGCAGGAGCCTACGATGACCGGCGCCACGGCTGCCGCCACCGCGCCCTCGGGCGGCCCGGTCACGTTGGCCGCAGGTCAGGCCGACGGATACCTCAGCATGTTCAACCTCGGCGATACCGCGATTGCCGGTGCTCCGCTGGCCGTTCCGCAGCAAGCCGAGGCCCGGACTATCTACCTCGGCACCCAGACGATCACCAACACCGGCATCGTCTACCAGGTCGGCCTGGCCGCCGCCAACTCCCAGGTGCTCGGCCCGCAGTTCATCCTGACCGGGCGAGGGCCGGTCGCCGGCCTCGTCGTGGTGGCGACGGATTCGCAGCACGTGAGTATCACGGCGCCGAACGGGCATCCCGGGTGCGCGGTCACGATCGCTCCCACGTCGGATCGCGGCCAGGCCCGGACCACCCTCGTGTGGCCGGGCCAGCCCGGCAGGTTGTCCTATCCAGGGGTACCGCTGACGCCCACTCCGGATCTGGCGCTGGCTGCGACGACGTATCCGACGTCCCCGCTCCCGCCCGGCATGACCGACCCCGGCAACGCGGTGGACGGCGATCCGAAGACCTCGTGGCGGCCGGGTCCGTCCGGCCGGATGGTGGTCGACCTCGGTTCGACACGCCAACTGGGCACGCTGACCCTACGGTGGACCGGTCGCCAGGTGCCCGCGGTGACGGTGTCGACCTCGGCCGACGGGCTCACCTTCCAGCAGGTCGCCACCGGCGGCCTGGGCGGTTCACCGGTCGCGATCATGCCGCTGTCGACGTCGGCCCGGTATCTGGCCGTGGCTGTCATCAACTGGCCCGAGGACGGGGCGAGCCTCGCCTCGTTGTCCCTCACCTCCTGAGTTGCGGCAGCGCGACAAGTTGCAGCGTTCTCCTTGCTAACCCGCGCTTTCGCGTGAAGTAGGGCGACACAGGCTGTAGATGCACGGAAGTGTCCGTCCGGCAAGGGAAACTGATGTTTGCGACGACATCAAAACCCGAGCGGAAGGGCACTATCCGCGGGCTTCATGACACCGCCCTGGGCCTCGGGGACGGACGGCACTCGGAGCGTGGGTCAGGATTCCGGCGGTCGAGGTGGTCGAGCTCCTCGCCATCGCGGGTCTGGACTGACGGGCAGGCCGTCAGGAGTCTGGAGCGGCCGGACGAACTGGTCACCGAGATCCGTGAGCTCTTCCGCCCGTTGCGCGCCAATCAGGTCCGCGCCGGAGCCGATCCTGGACGGGCTCGGACGTCAGGCCGAATCGGCGTCGTTCGAGCCCGGTTGGCTCAGGCCGGTCATCTTGGTGAGAAGTCGCTTCAGTTCGCGTCGTTCCTGCGCGCTGAGCGCGGCGAGGGCGGTGTCCTCCACCTGTGCCCGCAACGGAGCCGCGGTGCGCAGCGTGTCGTGGCCCTGCTCGGTGAGCGTCACCAGTTTGCGGCGGCGGTTGGCCGGGTCGATGGTCGCGCTGACCAAGCCGAGCTTGCTGAGGTGATCGACGATGTGGCCGCAGGTGGACTTGTCCAACCCGGCTCGCGCGCCGATGGTCTGCTGGTCCAGGGATTCCTCGGCGGACAGGATGGCGAGCACGGCGAACTGCGGCGAGGTGAGCTTGTCGGACACCGTGCTCGTCCACATCGCCGTGTAGACCTGCATCGCCCGGCGCAGTAGATGTCCCGCTGATTTCCCCAGGGCGAGTTCTGGTTGGTCCCAGCCGGGAATTGCCGTGGCCACCCTTGTTGACGTACGCACCGCGCCACCCTAGCATCATCCGTATACGGACGGTATGTGTACGGAGTGTCCGTACACATACATTCATCTCGCCGTGACAACAGGGGAGCGCCTTCATGCGACTGGTGATCGGCATGACCGGAGCCACCGGCGCGATCCTGGGCATCCGGCTACTGGAAGTACTACGGAACCTCGATGTCGAGACGCACCTGGTGCTGAGCCACTGGGCCCGCGCCACCATCGAACTGGAGACCGACCACTCGGTGTCCGACGTCCGCGCGTTGGCCACACACGCCTACGCGGCCAATGATCAGGCCGCGGCGATCTCCAGCGGTTCATTCCCGGTCGACGGCATGATCGTCGTACCGGCCAGCATGAAAACCGTCGCGGCGATCCGGACCGGCTACGGCGAAGGGCTCATCCCGCGCGCCGCCGACGTCACCATCAAGGAACGTCGCAAGCTGGTCCTGGTCCCTCGGGAGACGCCGCTGTCGGAGATCCATCTGGACAATCTGCTCGCACTGGCCCGCATGGGCGTGCGGATCCTGCCGCCCATGCCCGCGTTCTACCACCGACCCGCCAGCGTCGCGGACATCGTCGACCAGACCGTCGCCAGGATCCTCGACCAGGTCGGGCTCGACATGCCAGGCGCGTTGCGCTGGGAAGGCATCCGTCCACTCCGGAAGGAGATCCATGCCTCAGCACTATGACGACCTACGCGGCTTCCTCGACGCGCTCGACGCCGAGAAACAACTCCTGCACATCGACCGACCGGTCAAACCGGAGCCGGATCTCGGCGCGGCCGGTCGAGCCGTCGCGAATCTCGGCGCGACCGCGCCAGCCCTGCTCTTCGACAACATCGACGGCTTCAGCGACGCGCGCGTCGCGCTCAATGTCCATGGCTCATGGGCAAATCACGCGCTCATGCTCGGGATGCCCAAGACCAGTTCGATCAAGGAGCAGTTCGTCGAGCTGGGCGAGCGCTGGCTCAAGTTCCCGGTCCGGGCCGAACGCCGGGAGCGGGCGCCGTGGCAGGAAATCACGATCGAGCAGGACATCAACCTGTTCGAACTGCTGCCGGTCTTCCGGCTCAATCCCGGTGACGGCGGTCCCTACCTTGACAAGGCTGCCGTCGTCACCCGGGACTCCGCCGACCGGGACAACTTCGGCAAGCAGAACGTCGGCATCTATCGACTCCAGGTCAAGGGACCTGATCACCTCGGGATCCAGTCCGCACCACCGCACGATTTCGGCCGACACATCGTCAGCGCCGACCAGTTGCACCATGGCATGCCGATCGCCATCGCTATCGGCAACGATCCGATCCTGACGCTGGCCGCCGGCACGCCGCTGGAGTACGACCAGTCCGAGTACGAGATGGCGGGCGCGTGGCGGGGCGGGGCGCCCTATCCGATCGTGCGGGCGCCGTATACCGGACTGGACGTGCCCTGGGGTTCGGAGATCGTGCTCGAGGGCGAAGTGCACTACGCCGACCGCGAGTACGAGGGCCCGTTCGGCGAGTTCACCGGCAACTACTCCGGTGGCCGGGCGTTGCCGGTCGTCACGGTCAAACGCGTCCACATGCGACGGAACCCGATCTTCGAGCACCTGTATCTCGGTCAGTCGTGGACTGAGATCGACTATCT
The DNA here is from genome assembly GCA_036494465.1 of Pseudonocardiaceae bacterium. Classification (GTDB taxonomy): domain Bacteria; phylum Actinomycetota; class Actinomycetes; order Mycobacteriales; family Pseudonocardiaceae; genus CAJCJE01. The sequence goes on along the minus strand of DASXOJ010000033.1, from coordinate 48,613 downwards.
GCTGGCCCTGAACACGTCGGTGCCCATGCACCGTCAGCTCAAGGCCGAGTTCCCCGAGGTCGAAGCGGTCAATGCCATGTACACGCATGGCCTGGTCACCATCATCTCCACCCGGGTGCGGCACGGCGGATTCGGCCGGGTGGTCGCCTTGCGGGCATTGACCACGCCGCACGGGATCGGTTACTCGAAGATCGTCATCGTGGTGGACGAAACGGTCGACCCGTTCAACCTGGAACAGGTGATGTGGGCGCTGTCGGTCAAGGTCAATCCCGAGTTCGACGCGATCACCATCCCGAGGATGTACGAGATGGCGCTGGATCCGTCGGGCTACCCGCAAGGCGTCACCGCCAGACTGATTCTCGATGCCACCACGCCGCGATCGCCCGACCGGCGCGGCGAATTCAGCCAGCCGGTCACCGCCTATCCGGAATCCGCCGACTGGGAGAAGATCTTCCGGGAGATGACACGATGACCTGTCCACGTTGTCGCTCGACCGAGGTCAGCACCGTCGCGCATTCGCCGGTCGCCGGCCGTTGGACGATGAGTTCGTGCTCGGTGTGCTGGTATGCCTGGCGTTCAACCGAGCCGGCCGCCGCGATCGATCCCGACGCCTACCCCGCCGAGTTCCGCCTCACCATCGACGACATCAGCACCGCGCCTCGATTGGTGTGAGTCCGCCGAGTTTCGGCCTGCGAGGCCGACGAGTGCGGTGGCGGCAGTGACGATGCCGAGGAACAGCCAGCCGGCCGCATAGCCGCTGTGTGGCACGATCTGGCCGAACACGGCCGGGACGACGAAGCCGCCGACCGCTGCGATGGTCAGCATGAGACCGACCGCGGTGCCGATGTTCTCGTGCCGGATCTTGGCGACCCTGGCCGGGACCGCGGCCCAGGCCGCGAAGCTGAAGATGTCCAGCGCGCCGAGCAGCACAGCCAGTACCCACAGCAGCGATAGTGGCACGACCGGAATCAGCGCGAGGCCGACCGCCATGAGGAGCAGCGGCACGATCACGATCGTCCTGGTGGTCTGCCACCGGTCGGCCAGGGCCCCGCCGATGATGCTGCCGGGAATACCGGCCAGTCCGACGACAGCAGACAGCAGGCTGGCCCACGCGGTGGGCAGCGCCCTGGCCGACACGGCGTAACCGGCGAGCAGTTGGGAGACGGTGAAGTAGGCCCCGTACCCGCCGAGCAGGGCCACCCCGTAGATCCACAACTGCCGGTTGGCCAGGCTTTCCCGAAGGCCGGCCAGGGTGATGGACACCCCGCCCAGGGTGCGGGTATGCGCCGGAGTATCGAAGGTCAGCGACACGGCCACCGCGACGAGTACGGCGAACGCACCCGCGATGGCCAGCGCGCCGCGCCAGCCGATCGCGGTGATCAGATAGCTCCACAGGTAGAGCCCGATCGCGGCGCCGACGCTGAACGCGGCGCCGCCGGAGATGCCCAGGGCGAGGGTGGTTTCGCGGTGTTCGAACCAGACACTGACCGCGCCGAACGCCACCGCGATGAAGATCGAGGCGCCGACTCCGGCGACCACGCGGACGGTCGCGAGTTCCAGATAGTTCTGGCACAGACCGGAGGCCAGGCCGGCCAGACCTTCCAGCAGCAGGCCGATGACCAGGGTTCGTTTCATCCCGATCCGAGTGGCCAGCATGCCGCCCGGGATGTGCGCGATGCCGTAGCCGAGCAGGAACAGCGAGATCAGGAACGCGGTCCTGGAGATGTCGGTGTGGAAGTCGGTACCGATCGCCGGAAAGGCCGGGGCGACGTCGAACCAGTTCAAGGTCATGGCGACGAAGCCGATGCTGAGCACGGCGAGCATTTTCCAGCGGGCGTCGTAAGAGGTGGAGGCGCTCGTTACGGGGTCCATGTCGGGTCCTTCGTCGGTCGCGCTGCGTTGGGCGATTGCTCGGACTGTAGGTCTCCGCTCTGCCGCCGAGAACCCACGTCCTGCGATGACTGGCATCATTCCCATCGATATGCCGGGTTTCCTGGTCGCGACCGGATGAGACGGAGGCGGATGTGAAACTCAGTCGGATCGACCTGAATCTGTTGGTCGCGCTGGACGCGTTGCTCGCCGAACGCAGCGTCACCCAGGCTGCGGAACGACTCTCGATCGGTCAGCCAGCGATGAGCGCGGCGCTGGGCCGGTTGCGCCGGTTGTTCGACGATCCGCTGCTGGTCCGGCAAGGCTCGGGTTTGGTGCCCACGCCACTGGCCGACTCACTGGTGGTACCGGTGCAGGAGTGCCTCGCCTCGGTCGAGTCGATCGTGTCCGTGCGCGGAGCGTTCGATCCGGGGCGCGCGCGGCGGCGGTTCACCGTCATCGCCAGCGACTACGTGCTGTTCGTGCTGATGCGAGCACTGTTCGCGGAGTTGGCGCGCGAGGCACCCGGCATCCGCATCCACGTGGCACCGGCCTATCCCGACCACCTGGAACAGTTGCGGACGGGACGCGCGGATCTGCTGATCCTGCCCCGGGAGATCGTGGGTGGTGACGGTGCCCGGTTCCGGCACCTGCCCCTGTTCACCGACCGGCACGTGTGCGCGGTGAGCGCGGACAATCCCGATGTCGGCGACACCATCAGCCTCGATCAGTTCAGTAGCATGCCCTACCTCGCATACCAGGCCGGTGAGCGGTATTCGCTGGTCGAGTCCCAGTTGGACCTGCGGGGAATTCCGCGCCGAACCGAGGTGACCACCGAGACGTTCGTGCTGGCTCCGTTCATCCTCGCCGGTACCCGCCTGATCACGTTGCTCTACGAACGGCTCGGCAGGCAGGTCGCCGAGCAGGCCGGCGTCCGGTTGCTGGAGCCGCCGGTCGACCTGCCGCCGGTGACCGAGGAGATGTACTGGGAGCCGCGCAACACCGAGGACGCGGCCCACCGGTGGCTGCGGGAGCGCATCCAGGCGCACGCGCAACGCCTGTGAGCCCGCCGGTATCGACCACATCGATACCGGCCATCTCGATGTGCGCCTGTTCCTCGGCGGTAGCTGGCGGTTAACGTCACGAAGACGGTTGTGACGTGCGGGTTTCCGACGTGGGGAGACAAGACGATGAAGTGGTGCACGGCTCTGGCGCGGGACGGCAGCCCGCGTCCCGCCATCGTGGTGGGCGATCAGCTCCACCTGCTGGCCGGCGATGCGCAGCTGATCGACCTGCTCGGCGTCGCCGACGGGCTCGTCGAGGCCGCCGAGCAGGCGTTGCGCGCGCCGGCCGAGGTGGTGGCGCTGGCCGACGCGCGGCTGCTCGCGCCGATCTCAGCACCACCGTCCATTCGGGACTTCATGGCTTTCGAGGAGCACGTGGTGACCTCCAGCGTCGCGCTCGGACAGCAGGTGAACCCGGATTGGTACGAGATCCCGGTGTTCTACTTCACCAACCCGGCCGCCGTGCACTCGGCAACGGCCGATGTGCGGATCTCGCCCGGCAGCAACGCTTTCGACTACGAACTGGAGATCGCCGCCGTCATCGGCACGGGCGGCTCGGATCTCGACCCGGCGACCGCGGCCGAGCACATCGCCGGGTACATGCTGCTGTGCGACTGGAGCGCGCGCGATCTCCAGGGTCGCGAAATGAAGCAGATGCTCGGCCCGGCGAAGGGCAAGGACTCCGCGACCAGCTTCGGCCCGTTCCTGGTCACCCCGGAGGAACTGGCCGAGCACCGCAGCGGCAGCGCCTACGACATCAGCATGCGCGCCTACCGCAACGGTGAGCTCTACAGCAGCGGCAACCTGGCCGACCTCTACTGGTCCTTCGGGCAGATGCTGGCCTACGCCTCCCGGGGAACCCGGCTGGTGCCCGGTGACGTGATCGGCAGTGGCACGGTCGGCACCGGCTGCATCCTGGAACTGTCCCGGGTGCACGGCCAGGAGAAGTATCCGTATCTGAAGGCCGGCGACACGGTTCGGCTGGAAGCCGACGAGCTCGGCGCCATCGAGGCGACCATGCTGCCCGCGGCCGAGCCCATCCCGCTGGGAAAGGCACGGGCATGAGTTCCGGGCCTGCCGATCACGGGTCGCTGCCACCGGGCAAGGCGATCGAGGTGAGCGAGGGCATCTTCGCCTACGTGCAGCCGGATGGCGGCTGGTGGATCAACAACACCGCGTTTCTGGTCGGCAGTCAGGGCGTGATCAGCATCGACGCCTGCGCCACCCAACGGCGCACCCTGGACTATCTCGACGCGATCGGTGCGATCACGCCACGACCGGTCCGGGCGTTGATCAACACCCATCACCACGGTGACCACACCTACGGCAACTACCTGTTCGACACCGCCGCGATCATCGCCCACGACAACGTGCGCAGCCAACTGCTGGCGGCGGGCCCGCCCCGTTCGGCGCCGGTCTGGACCGAGACCGACTGGGGCGACATCCAGCTGGAGCCGCCGTTCATCACCTACGCCGACCAGATCACCGTGCACTCCGACGATCTCGCCTGCCAGGTGATCCACGCGGGTCGGCCCGCGCACACCAACAACGACTCCTACGTCTGGATCCCCGACCGGGAACTGTTGATCGCGGGCGACCTGCTGTTCAACGGTGGCACGCCGTTCCTGCTGATGGGTTCGATCACCGGTGCGATCGCGGTGCTCCGGGAACGGATAGCGCCGCTGGGCGCGCGGACCATCATTCCCGGCCACGGCCAGGTCTGCGGTCCCGAGGTCATCGACGAGGTACTCGGCTACCTCGGCTATGTGCTGCGTGTCGCCGAGCAGGCCCGCGCGGTCGAGCTGACCCCGTTGCAGGCTGCTCGCGAGTTCGGTCCCGGCCCGTACGCGCAGCTGCTCGACTCGGAACGGTTGGTCGGCAACCTGCACCGGGCCTACGCCGAGCTCGACGGCGCCGCGCCGGGAGCGCCGATCGACCAGGCCGCCGCGCTCGCCGACATGGTCACCTACAACGGCGGCAAGCCGCTGACCTGCCTCGCCTGAGAGATCACCCGCGTCTGGCCGGGTTTTGCCAGGTGCCGGGCCAGGGCGGTCAGTGCGGCCACGGTTATCAGGGTGAGGCCGATCTGTTCGATCGCGTGGACCGGGGTGTCACCGACGCGCAGGGTCAGGCCGAGTCCGGCTATCGCCAGCACCACTCCGGACAGCAGGCCGAGTCGGTGGAGCGGGGTCCAGTTGGCGCTGGTTGTCCACCGTGACACGACAAGGATGCCGGCGGCGGCGAGTAGCGCGAGCGCGACCGTTGCGGTGCCGGGTGACCACCAGCCGCGATGGTCGTCGTGGATCAGTTCGATGCTCGCGCCGGTGACCAGTGCGCTGAACACCGTCGCGGCCACGGCCGGTGGAACCGCGTGGCCAGGTGCCACTGGTCGCGCGGTGACTGGCCACAACCGGGCCAGGACGACCAGCCCGGCGACGAGTGCGCAGGCGCCGAGGAGTTGGGGCGCTCCGGCCACGCCGTGGGTGACCCATACCGTGGTGGCCACGGTGCTGCCGCAACCGAACAGCGCGAACACCGCAGCCGTGACGATCAGTCCGGTGCGACCCAGCAACGGTCGATGGCAATGGGTGGGGAAGACGAGGTCGGTCAGGCCGATCGGCACGATCACGCTACCGAGCGCGGTGATGCCGACCTCGTAGATTCCGACCGGGACACTGGTGCCCAGCGCGGGAACCCAGCCGAAGCTCAGCCAGTTCCCGCCGTACGCACCGGGATTGAACAGTGCCTGGTCGAGCAGACCTTCCTCGACCAGGCCGTAGGCAATGGCCAGCGCCACCAGCACGACGCCACGCCGGCCGCGCCGGACCCAGAATTCGCGGATCAGAACGGCTCCGGCGCCGTTGAGGGTGGCGAAGCCGAGCATCGCCCACGGCGCGCTCAACGTGGTCGAGCCGGCCAGGAATTCGATGATCAGTGGGGAGCACAGCAGCAGGAACGCCACTGGCGCGAGTCGCCGCATCAGCGGCGGCCGATCCGGTCGGCGCGCCTGCGGTGCTTGCTGCCGGGCGTGGTCAGGCCGGTCCAGGACAGGAGTTCTTCGGTCGCCGCGACGGTGGGGCTCTCCGCGCCGCGGCTGGGCTTCGTGCCGGCGACCCAGCTCAGGACGCCGCCCACCGTCTGGTCGACGAACTCGACGACGGCCGGGATGTCGACAACGGGCCGAGCGGCGCGTACTGGTCGAAAGTTGCTCATCGGAACCACCTCGTTCTATGTTTGATCGTCGAACATAGGATGGCACATGTATGTTTGATCGTCAAACACTATGGAGAGGTGTTGCCGCGTGAACGAGCAGGGTGATGGTGCGGAGCACCGGCGGCTGGTGCGGTCGGTTGGCGAGTCGCTTGCCGAACTCCAGGCCGCCTACGACGACCGGGACGACGCCCTCGCGCACCTGCTCGGGGTGGATCGCTCCGGCCTGCGCTGCCTGGATCTGATCACCCGCGCCGGACCGCAGACCTCGGCGCAGATCGCCAGGGCCCTGCATCTCACGCCGGGATCGGTCACCGCGCTGGTCGACCGGATGGTGCGCGCCGGGTATGCGAGCAGGGCGCCGCATCCGACGCACGGCAAGAAGGTGCTGATCATCCCGACGCCGCGACTGGTGGACGCGATCCAGGCGCCGTTCGCCGCGCACGTCGCCGACGCCGAGGACGACCTGGCCGACTACAGCCTCGCGGAGTTGGCCCTCATCAACACCGTCCTCGACACGGTTCGCCGACGGCAGTCCGCGCTGACCGACCGGCTCAGGCAAGCAGTCGCGCCCGCGGACTCACCATGATCTACCCGGCTTGGCCGAGATCGTCTGCTGGTCGGAGCCGGTATCAGCGTCCGACCAGCAGACCGGTGAGGTGGTCATTCGCAGGGCGTGAGCAATTCGGCCCTCGGGGGCCAGTTGACGATGGGGGAGACGGCCTTGGCGAACGCAGCCATGTGCGCGGACTTGTGGTGCGCGTCCATAGCAGCTGGGCTGGCCCAGGATTCGTAGACCACGACCGTGTCCCGATCGTCCTTCGCCGAGTGCAGCACATAGCCGAGGCAACCGTCCTCCTGACGGGTCGCCTGTGCCACCGTGCGCATCATGGCCCGTACCTCGCCGACGTGACCGGGTAGCGCGGTGAGCTTGGCGACGGCGCAGACCGTGGTATCCGCCTCGGCCTTGGCCGGGGCAGCCGGGCCGCTGCTGAGCCAGGGTGAATCGAACTCGACGCGAGACGGGTCAAGGCCGTGGGGCCGGGTGGTGTAGAAGCGCAGCCGCAATCCGTCCGGGTCGGTGACCACCAGCAGCCAGCCCACCATGGCCACGATCGGCGGCGAGTGCTGGATGCCAAGGGCGTCCAGGTGAGCGGCCCACCGATCGAGCGCGTCCTTGTCCTCAATGGACAGAGTGAGGAAGTCGTAGCCATCCAGCGCACCGGCGGTCTTCGGGTCCAGGCGCAGCTCGACCTTTCCCGCGATCCGGGGAACGTCGAGGATCACCGCGAACAGGGTGCCGTCGGGGCGGCGATGATCCAGCTCGGTCAGGCGCCGGGCGCCGAGGACGGCGCCGTACCAGTCGGTGCTGCGCTCCAGGTCGCTGACGGGCAGCTTGATGTGGTGAATACCGGCGTGTGCCGGTGCGTGCAGCGTGCTCATGATCGGACCAACTCCTTGGGGTTGCGCGGCAGATAGCGCGACAGGTGGTCGAGTACTTCCGCCGGCTCGGTGGCGACGCCGTGTGCGGCCAGATAGCCGTCCGGGCGCACGAGTAGCGGTGTGGGCAGGCCCGGGACGTGGTGGACGGCGAGTACGCCGTGTTCGCCCTCGGATCGCGGTTGGTCGGGCAGCGCCAGGGTCCAGCGCAGGCCTGCGGCGGGGACCGTGGTCGGCGAGACCCGGGCGCCTGCGCGGGGGAGACCGCGATCGGGTTCGCTGGTGTAGCTGAGGTCGAGCTGGGCGAGCTTGGTGGTGATCCAGTCGGTGACACCCGGCGCGGTCGCGGCGGCGGCGAACACGCGGTTGCGCAGTTCGCCTTCTGCCGGGTCGCGCAGGTTGGCCAGCTTGGCGAACTGGCTGGTGAACGCGACCAGTCCGGTGGCGATCGGGTGCCGCTCGTGGTGGTAGGTGTCCAGCAGCGCGGCGGGGGCGAGTCCGGTGAGGACGGCGTGGAGTTTCCAGGCCAGGTTGCCTGCGTCCTGGATGCCGGTGTTCATGCCCTGGCCGCCTGCCGGGCTGTGGGTGTGGGCGGCGTCGCCGACCAGGAACACCGGGCCCTCGCTGAAGCGTTCGGCCACCCGCTCCTGGACGCGGTAGGTGGCTGCCGAGACCACCTCGGTCACCTGGACGTCGTCGGTGTGCGGTCCCCGCTCGGCCAGCAGTCGCTCGACCTCGGCCGCGCTCGGTGCGGCAGGGTGACGGGCCGGCCCGACGATGCGGTGCTGGCCACCGGCCAGTGGCGACACCAGCAGCATGCCGGCAGGGGAGAGGAAGAACGTGGTGTCCTGCTTGGGAATGGCCTCGGAATCGGAGTTCAGCCGGACGTCGGCGATGGCGAACAGTGCTTCGGGCGCGTCGCCGGGGAAACCGATCCCGGTCGCGGTGCGCACGGTGCTGTAGACGCCGTCGCAGCCGACCAGGTAGCGGGCCGAGATCGCGCGCAGCACGCCGTCCGGCCCGGCGACGGTCGCCGCGACGCCGGGAAAGTCCGAGGCGAAGCCGAGGAACTTGTGGCCGCGGTACACGGTGCCGCCGAGTTCTTCCAGGCGCCGCAGCAGGTGCTGCTCGGTGGCCTGCTGGGAGATCAGCAGGACGAAGGGGTAGGGCGTGTCGAGTTTGTCGTAGGACGCGGCCAGCAGCGTCTGTTCGCGGTCGTGCAACCGAAAACCACGTCCGCGGTCCCCGTCTTCGATCAGGCGCTCGCTGACGCCGATCCGGTCGAGGTATTCCAGTGCCCTTGGCTGGATGGCTGCCGCTTTGCTGCCGGGTTGGATCGCGTCGTTGCGGTCGATCAGGACGTGGTCCACGCCGAGTTGGCGGAGGCTGGCCGCCAGCGCGAGCCCCGCCGGGCCCGCGCCGACGATCAGCACGTCTGTCGTGGTGGGCGGGACCGGGGCGGTGGATGACGGCGCCATGACGGCCTCCTGGTTGGGTCGGTCCGTAAGCCTTAAAAGGAACGTACGTTTCCGTTTCACATTCAAGCTAGCACCGGGGAAGTCCGATGGCAAACGATCGTTCCCGTTTAGAACCGCCTCAGTGACCGACGTCCCACCGATGGGGGGGTCAGATCTCGATCACGACGCGGCCAAGCGCCTGACGCGAGGCGAGCAGGGTGAAGGCATCCGCGGCCTGGTCGAGGGCATACACCGAGTCGATCCGGGGACGGACATCGCCACGTTCGACGGCGGCAAGAGCGGCGGCCGCATCGGCGAAGGTGGAGCCGCGCGAGCCCAGGACGGACAGTTCGCGGCCGACCATGCCGGTCGACTCCAGTCCGAACTCGAGCCCCGGACTGTGCCCGCAGCACACCACCCGGCCCCCGCCCGCGAGCAGGGACACGGCGGTGTCGAAACCCGCCCGGCTGCCGGTCGCTTCCAGGACCAGGTCCGCGCCCTGCGCCGACCAGTCGCGCAGGGAATCGGTGTCCTCGAAGGCAACCGCGCGATCAGCGCCGTAGTCCAGCACGATCTCCCTGCGCAGCGGATTGCGGTCCACGACGGCGACCCGCGCACCCGCTCCGACCGCGATCTGGACGCCGTTGAGCCCCAGTCCACCCGCGCCGATCACGACCACCCGGTCCTCGGCGGCGATCCGGCCTCGGCCGTACAGCGCGTGCCAGGTGGTGGCGACCGCGTCCATGCTCACGGCTGCGGCCGCGAAGTCGATGTGCTCGGCGAACGGGATCAGGCTGGTGGCCGGGACGGCCAGATACTCGGCGAGGCCACCCTGCCGGTCGAGGCCGACCAGTTGGATGTCGGCGCAGGTGTTGGTGTCTCCGCGCGCACACGATGCGCAGTCACCACAGGGCAGATAGGGATAACAGGCGACCCGGGTACCGGGCGGCAGGCTACCGTCCGGTGTGGACACAACTTCGCCCGCGACCTCGTGACCGATCACCACCGGCAGGGCCAGATCGGGCCGCATCACCCCGCCGGCCACCTTGAGGTCGGTCCCACACAGGCCCGCCGCCCTGACCCGGATCAGTGCCTCACCCGGACCCGGTTGTGGCCGGTCGAGATGGGTGAGGACAAGGGGCGAGCCGAATTCCTTCAACAGTGCGGCATTCATGTCGTGACACCTCCGCGATAGTGGGGGGTGGCCGACCGGTGTCGCGCGTCGTCAGCTCATGGTGGCGGCCGCGCCCAGCGCGGCCAACCCCGAGATGAGTTGGTCCGCCGGCACCGGGTCGACCAGGTGCTGGTTGACGATCAGCCCCGGCATCAGCGTGACCAGCACCGTGGCCACGTCCTCGGGATTCCCGTCCGCTGTCGGATATCCGGCGGTCCGCCACCGGAGGGCGAGTTCGGTCAGGTAGCCGTGCACGTCCCGGTAGAACGCGCCGGTCCGTACCGCCAGTTCGGGCCTGCGCAGCCCCTCCGACCAGGCGTACATGGCGATCTTCGACATGTCGTAGTCGAGTCCCGCTGGGCGGTTCGCCAGTTGGTCGACCAGCGCCGTGATGGTTTCGGCCGGCGTCGGCGTCGGTTCGGCGTCGAGTATCCGGGTGAAGAAGCCGCGCAGCAGCACCAGCGCCTCGTCGGCCGAGGCGTCGATGAGTTCGTCCTTGCTCCGGAAGTACCGGTAGACGGCGCTGGAGGACATGCCGGTCGCCGCGATGATGTCGTCCATCGACGTCGCGTGGAAACCGTCGCGCGAGAAGCACTGCCAGGCACTGGTCAGGACGTGCTGGCGACGCTGGGCGAAGAGCTCGGTGCTGAGGCGGGGCATAGTGCCATCCTAAACAGGAACGAACGTTAGTGTTTGAGTGACGTTCGACGCACCTGCGCGCCAGTTACCTGATCGATGGCGCCGAGGCCGCGCAGGCCGGCGATGATGTGCTCGGCGGTCACCCGTCCCTCGGCGTGCCGGGCGAGCAGCAGGCCCGGCAACAGCGTCGACAGGGCGAGTCCCACCGCGTCCGGGTCCGCCTGCGCGGCCAGCAGGCCAGCGTGTTGCCAGCGGCGGGCGAGGCCGGCCAGCTGGGTCTGCGTCTCGCGATAGAACTCGCCGGTCCTTTCGCGCAGCTGGGGCTGGCGCAACGCCTCCGACCAGGCCAGGATCGCCACCCTCGACAGGTCGTACTCGGCTTCTGTGCCGACCGGCTCGGCGAGGGTGGCGATCGTCGTGGCGATGTCGGGCACCGGCTCGGTTGCCCGCAGCCGGTCGAACAGCGTGCGGAACACGGTCATCGACTCCTCGCCCGCCGCGTCGATCAGCTCGTCCTTGCCGCTGAAGTACCGGTACACGCCGCTGGCGGACATGCCGGTCGCGGCGATGATGTCGTCCATGGACGTGGCATGGAACCCGTTGCGGGAGAAGCAGGTCCACGCACAGGTCAAGATCTGACGCCGGCGCATCGCGCGGCGCGCTTCGGTGATCCTCGGCACCTGGCCCACCTTAAACGGGAACGCTCACTTGCGTAAGTGGAGTCGCCTGGCTACGCTCGGTTCAAACGGAAATCATCGTTCCTCTTTACGTTCGAATGAGCCCGAGCGAAAGGGAAGTCGCATGTCGCAGGCTGTGGATCCATCATCCGTTCGGGTGACGCCGCACGAGTTGCCCGCGTCGCTGCGCGAGGCCGGACTGACCAACTGGATTCGTGAGCCGCTCGACGACGCCGTCGACCACCGGCGCCGCATCATCGTGCCGCCTGCCGTGGCCACCATGGGCACACCGGCCGGCACTTCCGGCAGCCCAAGGAAGGGCTCGGGTTCGACGGTTCGCCGGTGGCGCACATGTGGCGGACCATGATCTGGCCCAACAACTTCCTCTGACCGATCTGCCGATTCCCCTACCAGTCAGGGAGAACAGTCACCGGAACACCTCGCCCACCTCGCGACAGCTGGGCTGGCTGGGCAACGGGTCATCCACATCGAAGTTGTGTACAGAAAGGGAAAACATGTCGGAGAACCAGGTAGCGTTGGTGACCGGTGCGACCGGGACGATCGGCCGGGCGGTCGCGGCCGAACTCGGCGCGCGCGGAGCCGCGCTGTTGCTCACCGGACGCCGCAAGGACGTGCTCGACGAGGTGGCGGGCGAACTGCGTGACCGAGGCGTCCAGGTGGAGATCGTGGTCGGTGACGTCGCCGACCCCGCCCATGCCGAGCAGGCCGTTGCCAGGGCGACCGAGGCGTTCGGCTCGGTGACCACATTGGTGAACAACGCGGGCGGAGGCACCGGCACCGGCGTTTCCGTAGCCGACAGCGATCCGGCCGCGTGGCGGGAATCGCTGCTCACCAACACCTTCGGGCCCTATCTGTTCGCCCGCGCCGTCCTGCCCTCGATGCTGCGCGAGCAGCGCGGCCGGATCATCACGGTGGCCAGCAGGGCCGGCACCGCGGCCATTCCCACGGCGTCGGCCTACGTGGTCGCCAAGACAGCGGTGATGCGGCTGAGCGAGACCATCGCGGCCGAAACCCGGGGCACGGGCGTCGCCGCGTTCAGCTTGCATCCCGGCGGCATCGTGAGCGGGATCAACGCGGCACAGATCAAGTCGGGTTTGGTGTCGGCCGAGCGGTTCCCGGATTCGGCCGAGGCCGCCGCTCGCATGATCGCGGATCTGGCCAGCGGTCACTACGACGTGCTTTCCGGCGGTTACCTGGACGTCGGCGACGACCTCGTCGCGCTCGTCGCACAGCGCGTCGGCGAGTCAACGCCCTTCCGTGCGCTGACCGTGGTCGATCTGCCCGACGAGTTCCAGGGCAGGCCCATCTACAACAACTGAGCCGACCCGCCGCGGAACAGTTCCCGGCAGTACGCCGCGAATGCCTGCGCCCGGCGGGTGATGCGGCCGCCCGCGGCATACCCGAGCACGACCGGGGTCGTCGGAACCGTGTCGCGCAGCGGTCGAGTCACGAAGGGAAGTCCGTCGACCGAGGTCTGCACGACCGGACGTTGCACGGCGAGGCTGTAGCCAAGACCCCTGGCCACCAACGCCCGCGCCAGTTCGAAGCTGCCGGCCCGGTGCGCGACGACCATACCGATGCCGACCGCGTCGAACACTGACCGGAAGTACTGTTCGGACGGTGGCACGTCGAGCAGGATGAACGGCTCTCCCGACAGTTCCCCCAGCGCGACCGACCTGCGTCGGGCGAGCCGGTGCCCGGTCGGCAGCACGACGCCGGGCGGTTGGTCGTGCAGGACCTCGACCTCGATGCCGGACACGAGGTCCTGCTGGTACAGGAAAGCCAGTTCGCAGCGGCCGTCGAGCAGACGCTGCTGCAACTGCGGAATCGTGCCCTCGACGAACTCGACGGTGACCTCCGGCGCTCGCGCCCGGAATCCCGCGATCGCCGCGGGCAGGTGCAGTGCAGCGATAGGGCCGTAGCACCCGATCCGCAGTGTGCCGGCGATGTCCTGGCCCAGACCGCGCGCCTCGGTGCTGAGTTCGGAAACGGCCGCGAGCACTCGTCGGGCCTGGCTCGCGGCCTGCTGCCCGGCCGAGGTCAACGCGGTACCCCGGCCGGGCCCCCGAATCACCAGCCGCACCTCAAGCAGCCGCTCCAACTCCGCGACCGCCAGTGACACGGCGGACTGGGAGACATGGCACCGCGCCGCGGCCGCGGTCATGCCGCCGGTGTCGGCGACAGCGACCAGGTATTCCAGCTGTCGCAGCGAGACCGACGAAAGATTCATGAGTGCAGCTTATGGCGAAGGCGAGTTTCCTGAGCTGGACCGATGTCTGGTCGGCGTGCGATGGTCGAGCCATGGCGCAGCGAACCCGTGCACACACCTTCCCGTTCGTTCCCCACGTGCCGGCCAGGCTGACAGTCGAAGAATCGCTTCGACGGGGCCGGCAGTTGCACGAGCATCTCGATGCCCGGCGCTCGGTCCGCTGGTTCTCGACCGATCCGGTACCGCTGGAGGCGATCGAACTCGCCGTCGCCGCCGCCAACACCGCGCCCAGCGGCGCGCATCACCAGCCATGGACGTTCGTCGCCACGCGCAACGCGGAACTCAAACGGCGCGTGCGGGTGGCGGCCGAGGCCGAGGAGCGCCACTTCTACCGTGATCGGGACATCCCCGAGTGGCGCGCGGCGCTGGCCCGTCTGGAAACCGACGACGACAAGGAATTCCTCGAACGCGCGCCCTGGCTGGTGGTCGCCTTCGCGCAGAAGAGCACTCCGCTGCCCGACGGCAGTCTGCGCAAGAACTACTACGTGTCGGAGAGCGTCGGGATCGCCTGCGGCCTGTTCATTGCGGCACTGCACACGATGGGCCTTGCGACGCTGACCCACACGCCCAATCCGATGTCGTTCCTGACCGAGGTCTTCGGGCGGCCGGGGACGGAGCGGCCGTTCATCCTGTTCCCCGTCGGCTATCCAGCCGACGACTGTGAGGTACCGGATCTGCGCCGCAAACCGTTGGCCGAAGCCCTCGTGGTGGTGTGAGCCCGCGCTACGCCATCCGGGCCAGGACCGGCAAGGCATCGCTCTACCGCCGCTGGCCCAACAAAGGCGCACTCGCACTGGACGCCCTGATCGATCGTCGACGAGGTGCCGCTGCCGCTGCCGCTGGTGTCACACCGCTGAACGCGGTTTTTCGGCAGTCGCGGGAGCGGCGATCTCGTCGATGGCCAGCATGTCCTCGTGGCTGAGCACGATCGAACGGGCCGCCAGGTTCTCGCGCAGGTGCGCGAGCGAGGCCGTGCCCGGAATCGGCAGTGCCAGGGGAGATCCCTGCAACTGCCAGGCCAGCGCGACCTGTTGGACGCTCGCGCCGTGCGCCGCCGCGATCGGCGGCATGACCTCGGCGGCCCGTGCGGCGAGCGGCCCATCGGTGGTGGTCACCGGATGCCATGGGGCGAAAGCGATCCGGTCTTCCTCGGCTGCGGCAAGGAGATCGGCGCCAACGCGTGCGGTGACGTTGTAGAGCGCGGTGACCGCCGCGACCGGCACGATCGCCTGCGCGACGCGCAACTGGTCGAGGGTGATGTTGGACAGGCCGACATGACGGATGAGGCCGGCCTCGCGCAGTTCGGCAAGCACCCCGACCTGGTCCTCGAACGGCGCGTCCAGCGCCCGCCCGCTGTGCAGGTAGTACAGGTCGATGGCGTCCACACCGAGCCGCCGCGCACTGAGGCGCGCGCTCTGGCGCAGGTAGTTCGGATTACCGACCGCGTCGAGCGTTCGGTAGTCGAACCCTCCCCGGACGAAGCCACCCTTCGTGGCGATCACCAGATCGTCGGGGTACGGGTGCAACACTTCCTTGATGAGCAGTTCGTTGGTGTGCGGGCCGTAGACGTCGGCGGTGTCGATCAGGTTGATACCAGCCTCGACGACCCCGCGCAGCACCCGGATCGCCTGGTCGTGATCGGGATACGGCCCCCACACCTGCGCGCCGGTCAGTTTCATGGCGCCGTAGCCGATCCGGTTGACGTGCAGCTCGCCACCAATGGTGATCTCGGTGGGATTGGTCTGAGTGGTCATGGTGCTCTTTCCTGCCTATCGTGGTAGCGCCTGCCTGATACCGGCAGTGCTCGATGAACCGAGCCGGCGCGGCCGGGCGGTCCGCGTGCGCCTTTGTCGGTCTATCGTGCACTGTCAGGCGGTTGATCGCTGAGACCGTTCCCATCGGAGAAGTGCACGATCCTGTCAAACTTGAGGAGCGCAGTTGTCGGGACTGGACACGTTGCGGCAACTCATCGGCCGCCACGCCCACAACAGCCACGGGCCAACCGCGATCGAAGGGCTGATGATCAGCGCGACCGACGCGCCGACCGCGCCGCGGGCCGCCGTTGCCGAGCCGTCCCTGGGACTGGTCGTGCAGGGCCGCAAGCGCACGGTGTCCGGTGACCGGGTGTTCGACTACGCGGTCGGCGAGTTCCTGATCACGCAGCTCGATCTTCCCGTCGTCGGCCAGGCGACGGAGGCGTCGGCCGAGCGGCCCTTCCTCGGGATCGGCATCCGCATCGAGCCGTCGGAGATCGCGGCCCTGGTGCTGGAGGCCGCCGCTACCCTCGACGACCCGCCCGCGCGCCCACCCGGTATTGCCGTCGCGCGGGCGGGCGCGCCACTGCTCGATGCGCTGGCGCACTTGGCCGGTCTGCTCGACACTCCTCGGGACGTGCCGATCCTGGCGCCGCTCTACCGGCGTGAGGTGCTCTGGCGATTGCTGACCGGACCGCAGGGCGCCCTCGTTCGCCAGATCGGCCTCGCCGACGGGAACCTGGCCCACATCACCAGGACCGTGCGCTGGATTCGTGAGCATCACGACGAGGCGATCCGGATCGAGCAACTCGCCGCGCTCGCCGGGATGAGCGAATCAACCTTCCACCGCCACTTCCGCGTCGTCACGCGGATGACGCCGATCCAGTACCAGAAGGCGGTGCGTCTGCAGGAGGCGCGACTGGCGCTGGTCTCCGGCCGTGGCGATGTGGGCGAAGTCGCGCACGCGGTCGGCTACGACAGCGTCTCGCAGTTCAGTCGCGAGTACCGGCGCCTGTTCGGTGCTCCGCCGGGCCGCGACGCCCAGCGCCTCCGTACGACCCCGAGCGTGCCCGTGCCGTAGACCCGGCACGGATGTCGTGCGGCTCGATGGCCAGCCGCAGCTGACCGACGACGACAACGGTTAATAACCCGGCTGTCGTCGGTTGGTCGTTCTCGTTGACACCCCGCGTGGCCGTCACTACCTTTCGAATATGTCGCATATGTGAACGGTTGCCCACATAGAACTCAGTTCATGAATGTGAACACTCCATCACTGTCTGGTGTGGACGATTCAATTCGGAGGGGAGTGCGGATGTTCGCAGTGCAACGGAGGACTGGAGCGACCGGCCCGGCACGACATCGACGCGGCCTCGTACTGGCGCTGGCCATCATGGCCCCGCTGGGCCTGGTGGCAGCGGTAGTCGCCGGTCCCGCCACGGCCGCGGCCCTACCCGCCATCCCGTCGACCGTTCCCGGCCCGCCGTCCGGATGGACGTCGGTGTTCAGCGACGACTTCAACGGTTCCTCCGGCGCCGCCCCGTCCTCGGTCAACTGGGTTCACGACACCGGGACCGGCTTCGGCACCGGCGAGATCGAAACCATGACCTCCTCGACCGCCAACACCCACCTCGACGGCAACGGGAACCTGGACATCACCGCACTGCGGGCCGGCAACGGTTCCTGGACCTCCGGCCGAGTCCACACGCCGACGGCCAATGTCGGCGCCCCTGCCGGCGGGAAGCTGGAGGTCATCGCCTCGATCAAGCAGCCGAATCCGGGCAGCGGGATCGGTTATTGGCCAGCGTTCTGGATGCTGGGCAACGGTCAGTGGCCGGAGAACGGCGAGATCGACATCATGGAGGACGTCAACGCGCGATCCCAGGTGTCCGGCACCATCCATTGCGGTACCGATCCGGGTGGCCCGTGCAACGAGGGCAACGGCATCGGCAGTGGCCTGCACGCGTGTGGTGGCTGCCAGACCGGCTATCACACCTACAGCATGATTCTGGACCGTAGCAACACTTCCGCTGAGAAGATCACCTTCTACCTCGACGGGAGCTCCTACTTCAGTGTCAGCGAGAGCAAGGTCGGGGCCTCCACGTGGAAGCAGGCTTACGACCACAACCTGGACATCATCTTCGACCTGGCGATGGGTGGCGCCTACCCGAACGGGGTGTGTGGTTGCACGTCGCCCTCCGGTTCGACCAGTTCGGGGGCCACGATGAACGTGGCCTACGTCGCCGCGTACAAGACCGGCTGATCGAGCGGCGGGTTCGGGGCTTCGCGTCGCGAACGAGGGGGCCCCGAAACGTCACGGTGCACTATGATGCCAACATGCACTACAGTGCCAATATGGATGACGAAAGAGTAGTTCCGTTCAGTCGCGGTTGGCACCGGCTCGGCGAGCACACCTGGGCCTGGCTTGAGCCGGATGGCAGTTGGGGCAAGGCGAACGCCGGCCTGGTGAGCAGCAAGGGGCACGGCCTTCAGGTCGACACCCTGTTCGACCTGCCGCATGCCCGGTACATGCGCGAGGCGCTGGAAAGCACGCTGCCCGGCGTGGCGATCGAGACTGTCGTCAACACCCACGCCGACCCCGACCACTGTTGGGGAAACCAGCTTTTCCCGGAAGCGACCATCACCGTCTCCGAGCACACCGCCGCGGAAATGGCACACGGTCACCGGCCTGAGCCGTACCGCCAACTGATGGCCGATGACCGGGATCCCGGACTACACCGCTACCTGCACGGGCTCAACACCGGCTTCGCCTTCGAGGACATCGAACTCCCGGCGCCGGGCCGCACCTTCAGCGGAAGCCTCGATGTGCAGGTCGGCGAGGTCACCGCGCGGCTCGTCGACGTCGGCGCTGCCCACACCGAAGGCGACACCTTCGTCTGGGTCCCCGATGACGACGTGCTGTACTCCGGTGACCTGCTGTTCTGCGGTGTGCACCCGGTCATGTGGGGTGGTCCGATCGAGAACTGGATCGCCGCCTGCCGCACCATGGAAGAGCTCCGGCCCCGGGTGGTCGTTCCTGGGCACGGTCCGCTGATGGACGTCAAGGGAATCGCCGAGTTCCGGGCGTACCTCGACTACATCGGGACCGAGACGACGCGCCGCTACGACGCCGGAATGTCCTGGCAGGAAGCCGCCGCCGACATCCCGGTGGACGGCTGGAACCTGGGCTCGCCGGAGCGGGTGGCCGCCACCGTCGCCACCATGTACCACCACCTCGCACAGGAGCCGCGGATTCCGTTCGAGTCCGTTCTGGCGACCGAAGCCGCCATCGCCAATGGATCCCAGCGCAGGCCACGGATCGCGCCGGCCAGGACCGCCGAACTCGACGATCGCGCCGTGGACCTGATCCAACTGCCACAGGCCGGCGGCGAACTCGTGCAACGCCTCGCGCAACATCCGCCGCTCAACCTGTTCAGCGTGCTGGTGAAACATCCGGACCTGTTCGAAGCCTGGCTGCCGCTGGCCATGCGGATCACCGACGGAGCGCTCCCGCCTGCCGACCGGGAACTGGTCACCCTGCGCACGGCGATCCAGTGCGGATCGCGCTACGAATGGGACCAGCACGCACCGGTCGCGCTCGCCGAGGGCCTGAGCGCCGCGGATCTCGACCGGATCGTCAACGGGCCCGACGACGCGGGCTGGTTGCCGAGCCAGCGGGCGCTGCTGCGTTGCGTCGACGAACTGCACGCGATGTCCACGATCACCGAGTCCACCTGGGACGAACTGGGTGCGCACTACTATGACCGCCAGCTCATCGAGCTGGTGATGCTGGTGGGCCACTATCACGAAGTGGCGTTCATGCTCAACGCGCTGCGCGTTCCCCTCGACCGGTGGGCGGGGCCGAGTACGTTCCCCGGAGTGCCGGCCGCGTGAGCGAAGCGAGGGAACAAACCATGACCGAAGACCGTCGGGCTCGTAGTCGGCGGGAACTACGGGAGCGCATCGAGGCGGCGGCCCTGGAGCTGTTCGTCACCCAAGGCTACCGCGCGACGACCATGGACCAGATCGCCGAGCACGCCGACACTGCGCGGCGCACGCTGTTCAACCACTTCCCGCGCAAGCGCGACATCCTCGACATCTGGAGCGACCGGCGCCGAGAGCGCCTCTCGTCGATGTTCGACGCCGAGACGCAGGCGACCGTCTCGGCGGGCGAACGCCTTGCCCAACAGTTCGACGCCCTGGCTACGGTCAACACCGACGATCCCGCGCTGGCCAAGGTGATCGTGGTCGGCAGGCTCGCCGAGATGGGAGCCCTCGAAGAGTCGTTCCCGGTCTTCGACGCGCTCCAGCAGAGCGTGGCGTTGGGCCAGGAGCGTGGCGAGTTCAGCGACAGGGCGCCCGCCGACGCCGTCGGCGAGGTGCTGACCAGTTGCTACCTCGATGCCCTGCAACGGTGGGTTTTCACCGAGGCGTCCGCCAGCTTCGACCTCGCGGAGAACCTGCGCGTCAAACTGGATCTGATCCTGAACGGACTGCGGGTGCGCGCGTAGCCGCCAAGACCGGGCGATCGAAGGCGACAGCGGGACCGCCGGGCGTGGATCTACGGGTGCGCTCCTACTCTGCTCGCGCCGACTGCCCGTTGTGGTTTCGTATCATACATGTTTAATATGTTGTCCATGTTCGTTAAGGGGCTGTGACAACAGCTGGCTGATCCCGTCCTTCGAAGGTGGCACTCATGAAGCCTCACCGCATCGCCGCGGTTCTGGTCGCCGTGCTCGCACTGACCGTCACCGGCTGCACAGCGGCCGGGACCACATCGAACTCGGGGGGCGCCACTGGCGGTGGGTCGATCACCGTCCTGGTGGCGGCGGACGGGGGCCAGAACTACGACCCGCAGACGAACGCCGCCCCGTCCAGCAGCGAGTACCTGATGCCGGTGTTCGAAAGCCTGCTGAACGAAGACACGCACGGCGCCGTTTCGGCCGGTCTGGCCACCGCGTGGAAGTACTCGGCCGACGGCACGGCATTGACCTTGACGTTGCGCGGTGGAGTGACCTTTCAGGATGGAACCGCCTTCGACGCTGCCGCGGTCAAGAGCAACATCGAGCGTGGGCAGACCAACCCGAAGTCGGTGATCGGCGGTCAGCTGGCCGCGATCAGCTCGGTCGACACCCCGAATCCGACGACGGTCGTGCTGCACCTGAAGTCGGCCGCGGGTTCGTTACTGGGCTTCCTTGCCGGACCGGCCGGAATGATGGGTAGCCCGCACGCCTGGCCGAACGCGAACTACGCGACCCATCCGGTCGGCACCGGCCCATGGGCGGTGTCGGACAGTTCCCAGCCAGGCAGCGACATGGTCTACACCGCCTTCAAGGGCTACTGGAACCCGGCAGTGCAGAAGGCATCGACCATCCACATCAGAGTCGGTGCCGAAGCGACCTTCGTGCCCGGCTTGACCGGGAACAATGTCCAGGCAGTGATGCTCACCGGCGCCCCGACCGACGGCGCGACGCTGTCCTCGGCCGGCCTGCCGGTCACCGATTCGGGCATCAGCTATATGCATCTGATGTATCTCAACAAGTCAGGGGTCTTCGCCGATCCGAGGGTCCGCGAGGCCCTCTCGCTGGCCATCGATCGCACCGCGATCTGCGACTCGCTGTTGGGCGGCGCGTGCACGGTCACCGCGCAACCGGTGCAGCCGAAGTCGTGGGCCTACGATTCCGCACTGGCCGCGCCGAAGCAGAACATCGATCAGGCCAAGGCGTTGCTCGCCCAGGCAGGTCACCCGGCGGGTATCTCGTTCACGGCCGTGGTCGCGTCAACCGGAACCCAGTTGCAGACCGAACTGACCGCCATCCAGCAGATGCTGGCCAAAGCCGACATCACCATGAAGATCTCGCCGCTTCCGGTGGCCCAGCTGCTCCCACAGCTCGACGCGGGAACGGCGCAGGCGTACTACACGGTCAATACCGGTGGCGTCGATCCGGCCATCCCGCTGGCCACCATGTCCGCCCCGGCCTACGATCCCGGCGGCTATCAGGATCCTACGCTGACCGCTCCGCTGGCCGACGCCGACGCCGCGACGACCCAGGCCGCTCGGGCCACCGCCTACCAGCAGGTCTCATCGGCCTACCAGAACTCCGCGTTCAATGTGGTGGTGCTGAACCAGAAGCTGCAGTTCGGCACGGCCAAGGGCGTGACCGGTGTGAGCGCGCGTGACCCGCTCGTACTGGACCTGCGCGGCGCAGGCCTCTCATGACCGACGGGCCGCGGTCTGCCGCTGCCGTCGCGCTGGTGACCGGGGCGGCTGACGGGCAGGGGGCCGAGCACGCGCGCAGGCTCGCCTCGGACGGCTTCCGGGTGGTCGCGACCGACGTGCCCGGCCGGGCGCCCAGCGATGACGCCGGGGACTTCCGTGCACTGGACGTCGCCGACGAACAACAGTGGACGGACGTGGTCGATGGCGTCGTCGCCGAGTACGGGCGCATCGACGTCCTGGTGAACAACGCCGGTATCACCGGCCCCAGCCTGCCCATCGAGAAGACCTCCTACGAGGTCTACCAACGGGTCGTCGCGGTCAACCAGACCGGGTGTTTCCTCGGCATGCGCGCGGTGATCCCGATCATGCGTGCCGAGGGTACTGGCTCGATCATCAACATCTCCTCGGTCGCCGGTATGGGCGGCATTCCGGGACGGATCGCCTACCAGGCCAGCAAATGGGCGATCCGGGGGATGACGAGAACGGCGGCGGTCGAGGTGGCCAAGGCCGGAATCCGAGTCAACGCGATCGTGCCGGGCTGGGTGGACACCCGGATGGCGACCACCGCCGTGCTGGCGATCGAGGAGATCGCCGCCGGTATCCCGATGGGGCGCATCGCGGACCGCGCCGAGATCTCGGCGCTGGTCAGTTTTCTCGCCTCGGCCGAGAGCCGGTACATCACCGGCGCCGACCTGGTCGTCGACGGGGGCATCCGTGCACGCGCCTGAACGCATACCAACTCCGGTGAGGAGGCTCGGATGGTCCGGATGATCGGTCGCCGGGTCGCCATCGCGGTGCCGCTGTTGCTGATCGTGAGCTTCCTGGTGTTCGCGTTGACCGCGGTGTCCAACACCGACCCGGCACGGGCGATCCTCGGCGAGGGTGCGACAGCCGCGTCGATCACCAACCTGCGCCATCAGTTGGGCCTGGACCAGACGCCGTTGCACCGGTACGGGGTCTGGCTCTGGCAACTGCTGCACGGCAACCTGGGCCGGTCTTGGTTCGGCAATGTTCCGGTGGCCACCAAGATCGCCCAGGGACTGCCGGTCACGGCCGCGCTGGTACTGGCGTCCATTGTGGTCACCGCTGCGGTGGCCATGCCGCTGGGCCTCTACACCGGGATGCGACCCGGCGGGCGGGTCGACCGGATCGCCGGTGCCGTCGCCGGGTTCTTCCTGGCGATGCCGGAGTTCTGGGTCGCGCTGCTGCTGGTGCTGATCCTGAGCCAGAAGCTGCACCTGCTGCCGGGCACCGGCACCACGGTCATCACCGCGAACGTCTGGCTGGACGTGCAGTACCTGGCCATTCCGGTGATCGCCATCAGCCTGCCGCAGATCTGTGCGCTGTACCGGCAGACCAGAGCGTCCTCGGAAATCGTGGCTCGACAGGACTATGTCCGCACCGCGCGGGCCGGCGGCATCGCCGAGGCCGAACTGCTGCGCACCAGGGTGGCCAAGAACGCGCTCGTGCCGGCCGTGACGCTGCTCGGTCTGCAACTCGGCCGGATGATCGGCATCGCGGCGGTGGTCGAGTCGGTGTACGGCATGCAGGGCATCGGCTCGATGGCGGTGCAGGCCGCACTGAACTCCGACCTGCCGGTCGTGCTCGGCATCGTGCTGGTGACAGCCGCCGTGGTGATGGCGGCGAACCTGCTGGCCGACATCACCACCTACTACCTGGCTCCGAAGGCGAGGCGAGCATGATCGACAACCAGATCGCGCCATCGGCGCCGGTCATACCGGCCGGGCCGAGCCGAGTAGGTGTCTGGCGTGCGTTCGCGCGGCATCGGCCTGCGCTGACCGCGCTGGTGGTGTTCCTCCTGATCGCCCTGGCCGCCGTGCTGGCCCCGGTACTGCCGCTGCACGACCCGAACGCCCAGGTGCTGCTGGACCGGCTGCACGGGCCGAGCGGCCAGTACCTCCTGGGCACCGACGAGCTGGGCCGCGACCAGTTGGCCCGCCTGCTGTTCGCCACCCGGATCTCCCTGTGGGCGGCACTACAGGCCACCGCGGTCGGGATGATCCTCGGCGTTCCGCTCGGCCTGTTCACCGGCACGGTCGGCGGTCGGCTGGACAGTGTGCTCAGCCGTGCCTTCGACGCGGTCCAGAGCATCCCGGCACTGATCCTGGCGATCGCGGTGGTCGGCGTGCTGGGCCGCCAGCTGACGCCCGCGATGATCTCGATCGGGATCGCGTTCTCGCCCACGTTCTACCGGGTCTCCCGTGCGGCCGCGTCGACCGTCGCGGGGGAGACCTACATCGAGGCCAGCCGTTCCATGGGCAGGCGGACCACTCGCATCGTGGTCGACCACGTGCTTGGCAACGTGTCCGCCGCGCTGGTCGTGGTGATCTCGACGACCTTCGCGTTCGGGATCCTCGCCGAGGCCGCGCTGAGCTATCTCGGCCTCGGGGTGCAACCGCCCAGCGCCAGCCTGGGCAGCATGCTCACCAGCGCGGCCAACCTGCTGAACTCCGCGCCGCAGCTGACCGTCGAACCCGGCCTGGTCATCACCTTGCTGGTGCTGTGTGTGTCGATGGTCAGCGACGCGGTGCAGTCCATCGCGTCGCCCGGAGGTGATCGCTGAGATGAGCACAGCCACGAACGCCGCACTTTCGGTGCGGGGCCTGGACATCACGTTGATCGGCGGGGGCCGGCCGGTACCGGTGGTGACCGGCGCCGCCCTGACCGTCGCGCCGCGGGAGATCGTGGGCCTGGTCGGCGAGTCGGGATCGGGCAAGTCGCTGACGAGCCTGGCGCTCATGCGGCTGCTCGACCCGAAAGTGGCCAGGGTGACGGCGGGATCGGTCGCCCTGTTCGGGCGGGAGCTGCTGGATCTGTCCGGATCGGCGATGCGCGCGGTGCGGGGCAAGGAGATCGGCATGATCTTCCAGGACCCGATGACCTCGTTGGATCCCGCGTTCACCACGGGCTACCAGCTGACCTCGGTACTCCGCAGGCACACCGCCCTCGGGCGGGCGCAGGCCCGGCGGCGCGCCGTCGAACTGCTCGGGCTGGTCGGCATCGCCGATCCCCGCCACCGGGTCGACCAGTACCCGCACCAGCTCAGCGGCGGCATGCGGCAACGCGTGATGATCGCGATGGCCATCGCCTGCGAGCCCAAGGTGCTGATCGCCGACGAACCGACCACGGCGCTGGACGCCACGACCCAGGCCCAGATCCTGGAACTGATCAGGACCCTGGCCGAGACGATGCACATGTCGACGATCATCACCACGCATGACCTCGGCGTGGTTGCCGAAGTGTGCGACCGGGTCGCGGTGATGTACGCGGGCCAGGTGGTCGAGCTGGCCAGCACCGAGCAGCTGTTCTACCACCCTCGGCATCCCTACACCGAGCGCCTGCTGCGCTCACTGCCCCGGGTGGGCGCTGCCGAGCAGTTGACCGGCATTCCCGGCCAGCCACCGAGGGCCGGGAACTTCCCACCGGGCTGCCGCTTCGCCCCACGCTGCGACCACGCGACCGCGCCCACCTGCACCGAGGACGTGCCTGCCCTGCGCCCGCTGGCCGAGGGCCGGGCAACGCGCTGCGCCCGGACCGCCGAACTGAAGCTGACCGGAGTCGGCCGATGAACACGCCGAACGACGTCGCCCCCGCAGGCCCGCTGCTGTCCCTGCGCAACGTCAGCCGAAGCTTCGTGATGCGGCGCAACGTGTTCGGCCGACCGAGCGAGGTGGTGCACGCGGTCGACGACGTCGGTCTCGACGTGGACGCGGGCGCGACACTGGGCATCGTCGGCGAGTCCGGTTCCGGCAAGTCCACGCTCGGCCGGCTGGCGCTGCGCCTGGTCGAGGCCGACGAGGGCCGGATCACCTTCGCAGGCCGAGACCTGCGCGCACAGACGCCTGCGCGGCTCCGGGCCCTGCGACCGGACCTGGCCATGATCTTCCAGGACCCGTACTCCGCCCTCAATCCACGATGGACGGTCGGCCGGAGCGTGGCCGAACCGCTGCGTGCCGCCGGGATCGGCGACGCGGCCGACAACCGGAGCGCCGTCGCCGAGATGCTCGGACTGGTCGGGCTCGACGCCGACGCGATCGAACGCACGCCGAACGCCTTCTCCGGGGGACAGCGTCAGCGGATCGTCATCGCGCGTGCCCTGATCCTGCGGCCCCGCCTGGTGTTCTGCGACGAGCCGGTGTCCGCATTGGACGTTTCGACGCGAGCACAGGTGTTGCGGCTACTGCGGGACCTGCAGAAGGAACTCTCGCTGACCTACCTGTTCGTCTCCCACGATCTCGGCATCGTGGCGGCCATGAGCGACCGGATCGCGGTCATGTACCTCGGCTCGATCGTCGAGATCGGCCCGGCCGACGCGGTCGCGGGCCGCTACCGGCATCCCTACACCGCCTCGCTGGTCTCGGCATCGCCTGCCCCCGATCCGCTGGCCCAGCGCGGCCGCAAGCGGCTCGTGTTGGCAGGCGACCCACCCTCTCCGATCGACCCGCCCTCCGGCTGCGCCTTTCACCCCCGGTGTCCGCTGGTTCAGCCGATCTGCACCACGCGGAAACCGGAATTGCGGATCGGCGCCGACGGACACGCCGTCGCCTGCCACGTCACGGCCGGTGAGGCGCGGCTGCGAGGCGAGGCGTTGCTCGCACGTATGACCGGGTTCGCGCGGGAGGACATCGTTGCTCAGCTACCCATCGCGGAAGGAACGTCACGGTGAAAATTGCGTCCATAGCGACTGCCGGGGGACCGTCGATCGGCCTGCGCGACGACGACGGTTCAGTGATCGACCTGTGTTCGGTCGGCCCGGAGGTGCCAACTGACCTGCGCGGGCTCCTCGAACTCGGCCCGGCCGCGCGCGCCGACTTCGCGGTACGCGCCAGGGACGTCGGCACGCGCTGGGATCAGGAGCAGATCCGGTTCCTGCCGGTGATCCCGCGCCCCAACGCGGTCTGGTGCGCCGCGCTCAACTACCCGACCCATGTCACCGAGGGCAACTGGGAGGCGCCGTCCCGGCCACCGTGGTTCCTGCGCGTCGCGGGCAGCCTGTGCGGGCACCGGGAACCGATCGTCCAGCCGATGGTCTCCGATCGGCTGGACTACGAGGGCGAACTGGCCGTGGTGATCGGCAGGCGGGCCCGGCACGTCCCACCGGCGGACGCGTTCGCCGTGATCGCCGGTTTCTCCTGCTTCAACGACGGCTCGGTCCGCGACTGGCAACGGCACACCGCCCAGATCACCTCCGGCAAGAACTTCGCCGACACCGGCGGGTTCGGCCCCTGGCTCAGCACTCCTGACGAGGTGCCGGACCTCGACGAGTCCGTGCTGACCACGCGGTTGAACGGCACCGTCATGCAGCAGAGCAAGATCGGTGAAATGATCTTCGGTATCCCGGAGCTGATCAACTACGTGTCCACCATTTCCGAGCTGCTGCCCGGGGACGTGATCGTCACCGGTACGCCCGGCGGCGTCGGCGCCCGCCAGACACCGCAGGTGTTCATGCACCCCGGCGACGTGGTCGAGGTGGAGATCGACCACGTCGGTCTGCTGCGCAATCCCATCGTGCGAGAGGAGATCTGATCCGTGCAACGGCAACCCGACCGAACCGGGCCGACCGGCGAGCAGCATGACGTGGGCGGCGTCCGGCTGGCGCGTCCGTTCAAGATCCGCCGCCTCGGGCACTTCGGCTACAACTGCGTCGACATCGACGCGATGCTCGAGTTCTACGTCGATGGCCTCGGCCTGATCATCTCCGACCAGTCCGGGACGATGCCGGCCCGGCTTCCCAGCGAGGAACAGGAACAACTGCGGCCCAACGAACGGCTGCTGCACTTCACCCGCTTCGGCAGTGAGCACCACCAGTTGGTGTTCATCAGCCAGCGGGTGTGGGACTGGGTCGGGCAGGGCAACGGCTCGGCCGGCGCGTCCATCAACCAGGTCACCTGGCAGGTCGGCAGCCTGGCCGAGGTCGTCAACGGCGCGGAGTGGATCTGGGGCCGGGGTGAGCGGTTGCTGCGATCCGGGCGGGACATGCCCGGCTCGAACTGGCACACCTACCTCTTCGATCCCGAAGGGCACATCAACGAGCTGTTCTACGGCATGGAGCAGATCGGCTGGGACGGACTGAGCAAGCCCCGCCAGATGTGGTCCGGTGTGCTCGGTGAGCGCCCATCGCTGCCGCAACCCTCCGAGGCGACCGAGATCGCCGACGCGGGCGGGGCCGGCGTCGACGTTCTGTCCGGCCATCGCCCCGCCCCGGCGTGGTCGGACGCCGTCTCCGTCGACGGTGTGCTCATGCACCGTCCTTTCAAGATCGTCGGGATCGGGCCGGTCAGCCTGTTCGTCGCGGATCTCGAAGAAACGCAACGGTTCTACACCCAGGTGCTCGGTTTCGAGGTCCGCCGTGCGGTCGAGTGGCAGGGCCGTCGCGGCGTGCTGCTCAGTTGCGGGACCGACCACCACAATCTGGCGCTCTACGACGCCGGCCTGCGCGACGCACTCGGCATGGATCGGCGGGCCGACTCCATGGCGCTCGGCTTCCGGCTGGCCAACTACCGCCAACTGCGTGCCGCCGTCGCGCACATGGTCGCCCGTGGCGCCAAGGAGGTCGAGGTGCCCGCCGAACTGGTGCCCGGCTTCGACTACGTCGCGCATCTGCGCGACCCGGACGGCAACCTGGTGCAGCTGTACTACTACCAGCGTCAGTGCGCGCCAGAGGACCCGTTCCCACACACCGTGTCGGGCACGGCGGCCGAATGGCCGGAGCTGATCGACGCCCCGAGCGACGTCTTCGGCGGCCAGGTCTTCCTGGGACCATGGGAATGAGCGCCGGGGGAATGCGTGCTGGCATGACCGTTGACGTGCGCACGGTCGAGAAACTCGTGGCCCAACGGCAGATCGAGGCGTTGCTGACGCGGCGCGGCCGGGCCGCCGACGCGAAGAACCCGGACGCGATCCTGGCCGAACACGTGCCGGGCTCCACCGACGAACACGGCATCTTCGACGGCACGATCGAACAGTTCGTCGACTACCTGCGCGAGAACAACTACCGCGACAAGCGGTACGGCCCGCAGCGGCACACGGTGTCCAACGTGCTGATCGACTTCGACTCACCGCAACGGGCCCTCGTCGAGTCCTATCACCTGGCCTACCACCGGCTGGTGCTGGACTCGGGCGAGTACGACGTGGACATCGGCGGACGCTACCTGGACGTGTGCGAGCGCCTGGACGGGCGCTGGCTGCTCCGAAGCCGCACCGTGGTCTACGACTGGTCGCGGGCCAGTCCGGCGACCGACAGCCACCCACCGCAGGCTCCTCCTGGAGGACGGATGACCATCGACAAGGCCGCTCGCGAGGTCAGCTCGCCCGACATCGGCGCGGCCGTCGCCGAACTGGTGGCCAGACAGCAGATCACCGAGCTGCTCTACCGCAGGGCCAGGGCAGGCGACCGACGCGACGTCGAACTCGCCCTGAGCTGCTATCACCCGGACGCGACGGAGAACCACGAAGGATTCACCGGTACCGCCGCCGAATTCATCTCCGAGGTGTCGATGATCTCGCCGAATTCCACCTCGCCGGTGATCGGGCTGTGGCACTTCATCTCCAACATCCTGATCGATGTGCACGGTGACTCGGCCGATGTCGAGAGCTACCACATCGCCGTGGTGGTCAGGGAAGTCGACGGTGTGCAGACGCAGAGCCGGATCGGCGGGCGCTACCTGGACACGATGTCCTACCGGGACGGACGGTGGGGGATCGTGCACCGCGACGTGGTCTTCGACTGGAGCCGGGTGGACGGCGCGACCCTGCCGTACTGGGAGTTGGTCGGCCTGGACGAAGCCAAGCTGCTGCGCGGAAAGTTCGGTGCGGACGATCCGCTGTACTCACATCTGAAGGTGGCCAGAGGGTAGCGATGCTGGATCTCGTCATCGTCGGGTGCGGCCCGGTCGGCGCCATGGCCGGCAACCTGGCCGGCCGGGCCGGTCTCGCCACGGTGGTCATGGACCGCGCGACCGACGTCTTCGACCTGCCCCGCGCGATCCACTTCGACGCGCACATCATGCGGATCCTGCAACAGGTCGGTCTGGCCGGGGACCTGCTGCCGGACGTGCGGGTGTGGCAGCGCAGCACCTTCTACGGCGCGGACGCCGAGGTGATCCGGGTGCACGACTGGCCGACCGACAAGCCCTACGGCTGGGACGCGCACTACCTGTTCTATCAGCCGACGCTGGAGGCCGCGCTGCGTTCGGGCCTCGACCGGCTCGACGATGTCGACGTGCGGCTCGGGGTCGAGGCCCTGGCCATCGAGCGGCACGACGACCACGTCACGGTCACCACCCGCGACATCCGCAGCGGTCAGGTGCGCGAGCTCTCGGCCCGATATCTGATCGGTGCCGACGGGGCAACGAGTTTCGTCCGGAACAGCACCGGAATCAGTCTTGTGGACGGTGACTTCGACGAGCCATGGCTGGTCGTGGATGTCCGCTGCGAGCGGGAAATCGGCCGTCCGAACGAATCGGAGATGTTCTGCGACCCGGCCCGGCCGGCCACCCGCGTGCCCGGCCCCGGCAATCACCACCGCTGGGAGTTCATGCTGCTGCCCGGGGAAACCCCCGAGGACATCCAGCGCCCGGAATCCATCCGGGCGCTGCTCGCGCCGTGGATCGGTCCGGACGAGGCGGAGATCATCCGCGCCTCGGTCTACCGGTTCCATTTCCTGATCGCGCGGAGCTGGCGGTCCGGCCGGATCTTCCTCGCCGGGGACGCCGCACACCAGACCCCGCCGTTCCTCGGCCAGGGCATGTGCCACGGCATGCGGGACGTGCACAACCTCATCGGCAAGCTCGCCGCCGTCCGAGCCGGTGCGCCGGTCGGACGGTTGCTGGACAGCTACGAGGCCGAGCGACGTCCGCACGTCGAACGCATCATCGGCATGGCAGTCGCGGCGGGGCGGGAGATCTGCGTCCTCGATCCGGCCGAGGCCCGCCAGCGTGACCGTCGATTTCGCCGTGCCGCCGTGACCGGGAACCTGCCCCGCACCACGTTCCAGGGCATGCCCCCGCTCACCGGCGGGCTGTTCGACACCACACCGGGAGCGGGCGAACTGTTCTTCCAACCACTGGTGCACGACCGACCCGGTTCGCCGATCCCGTTCGACGAGGCACTTTCGCCCCAGGTCGTCGTGGTCGCGCTCGACGACGCCGTGGCCGAGATCCGCGCTGTCACCGACAAACTCGATGTTCCGGTCGTCGCCGTGCGGGACTCCGCCGACGGCGCGCACATCCGGGATGCCGCCGTGCGCAACTGGTTCGACGACCATGGCGTTCGCTTCGCGATCGTGCGGCCGGACCGCTACGTGTTCGGCACGGCGGAATCAGCGGACGACGCCACCGCACTCATCGAAGTCGCCAGAGAGTACTTCCCGCGGATCGGCTGACCGTCAGGATTTGCGCGCGACCACGGCCCGGCCGTGCTTCGCATGGGCTCGCGCGGCGGCTCGCGCGGCCTTCACATCGCCGCGAACAATGGCATCGACGATGTCCGCGTGGACCTTCGCCCGCCCGGCATGCAGTTTCGCCTGGTCCTGACCGGGAAGCGGCGTCAACTGCGGCCCCCTGGACTGCACGATCTCCAGCAACACGGAATACATCGTGCGCAGCACCTCGTTGCCACACAATTGGGCGACTTCGGCATGGAATTCGAGGTTGCGGCGATAGAACTCCGCGGTGTCCACGGCCGCCTGCATGCGTTCCAACGCCCGGCGCATGCCGTCCAGTTCAGACTCGCCGTGCTCGGTCCGGGCAGCGTGGACGATCACCTCGCCCTCCAGGATGTCCCGTACTTCCAACGCGTCGACAACCTGGCTCTCGGAGCCGGACACCGCCATCATGGTGCGGGCCAGCCGGACGCCGACCCCGGGCTCGGCCACGAAAATTCCGCCCCGGGGTCCCGTCCTGGTGACCACCCGGCCACGGTCCTCCAGCAGCTTGATCGCTTCGCTGACCGTCTGCGGCGCGACGCCGAGCAACTCGCCCAGTTCACGACGAGTCCCCAGCCGAACTCCTGGCGCGAGCTGATCCTCGACGATCCGCCGCTCGACGGCCTGTGCGGTCACTTCCGCCCGGGACTCACGGCGTGGCACGTCGAATGCGAGATCGGTGGCTTCTGACACAGACCAAATGTATCAGACATGTTCAATACTGCTATTAAAGCGCGACAAGCCGTTCGGCAATCTCCGCGGGCGACGGCAGCGCCGCGATTTCCGCGCTGACCGCGGCGGCCGTGCGCCGAATTTTCTCATCGTCCAGCAATTGCCGCAGCAAGCCCGCGTCGAGATCGCTCTCGTCCGCGTTCAGTCCGGCGCCGCCACCGTGTACGGCATTGGCGTTGATGAACCGGTCCGCTCCGCTGGGCAGCGCCAGTTGCGGCACGCCCGCGGCGAGCGCGCCAAGGGTGCTGCCGGAGCCGCCGTGGTGGACCAGCGCCGAACTGATGCGCAGCAACGCATTGAGCGGAAGCCAGCCGGTGACGCGCACATTGGGCGGCAACGTGCCGAGGCCGCTGGTGTCGACATCGCCGAGCGCGACCACGAAATCGGCGTCCACGTCCGGGGCGAGTGCGATGATCCGTTCGACCGGGCCGAGGCCGGACATGGCCGGTGCGACCGTGCCCAGCGTGACCGCGACCAGCGGCCGGTCGGGCCGATCGACGAGCCACGAGGGGAGGGTGCCGCCGCCGTTGTAGGGCACGTAACGCATGGACCAGCCCGTGGGCGGCTCGTCGAGCAGGCTCGGTGGCGCCACGTCCAGGCTCGCGGTGCGCTCCGGCAGGCCGGTGACGCCGTACTTGTCGAATGTCTCGGCCAGGGACTCACGCCACTGCTCGTGCGCCCCGAGCGAGCGGGCGAAGCCGAAACCGTGATCGACAACGGGCACGCCCAGCTTGCCCGCGGCGACGAGCCCGGACGCCTGCAAACCGGACTGCACGATCAGCTCGGGCCGCCACTGCTCGGCCAGCCGCATGACCCCGTCGACCAGCACGGTGGACATCAACGCCATGCGGGGCAGCACCTGCCGCATGTCGGTGAATCCCCTGGCCATGCGTTGCCGCACCTCGTCCGGGATCTCCGCCATGCGTTGGCGCATCAGCGCACGGAGGTCCAGGCCGGGCGCGACGTCGACGACCGGCAGGCCGGCCTCTCCGGCGACCAGACCGGCATCGGCGGTGGCGACCAGGACCTCGTGGCCGGCCGCGCGCAGCGCCCAGGCCAGTGGAATCATCGGGAAGACGTGGCCAACGCCCGGAGTGGACACAAACAGTACGCGCACCGGCAACTCCCCAACGTGACGTAGAGAACGAGACGTTCACTATGTGCGAGAGTAGCCCACGTAGCTGAGAGAACTTGACGGACCCTATGGAGCAGGCGTGGACACGGCCGATCACCGCACAGGACCACGCAAGCGAGGCGACGAGCTCCAGCACGCCATCTTCGCCGCGACACTGGCCGAACTACAGGAACACGGCTACCCCCAGCTGACCATGGACCGAGTCGCCACCCGGGCCAGAACCAGCAAGGCCTCGCTCTACCGCCGCTGGCCCAACAAGGCAGCACTCGCGCTGGACGCCTTGCTCGACGGCTTCCCGGACGCGCAGGACCTGCCCGACACCGGTGAGCTGCGGGGCGACCTCGCGGCCGTGCTGCGACGGATGGCCTCGGTCATGACCGGCACCACGGGTGAGGTGATCCGGTCGATCCTGATGGACAACGCGACCGATCCGGAGGTCGCCCGGAGCGCTCGCGCGCTGCTCGTCGGTCGGCGGCACGTGCCCTACCTCGCCGTGCTGCGCCGCTGGGCCGACCGGGGCGTCGTCCGGCCCGATGCGCTGACCGAGCGGGTCGCCAGCGTCGGCCCTGCGTTGCTGCGCGAGCACTTCTTCCTGCACCGGGTACCCGCCCCGGACGAGGTCATCGACGGGATCGTCGAGGAGGTGCTGCTGCCGCTGGTGTCAAGCCGCTGAGCTCCCGAGCGGGGCGGCCGTCTTCTCGCGGACCTCGGCCGCGCTCACACCGGGCGCGATCTCGACCAGCCGCAGCCCGTCCGGCGTGACGTCCAGGACGGCCAGATCGGTGATGATCCGGTTCACCACGCCCGCTCCGGTGAGCGGGAGGGTGCACCTCTCGACGATTTTCGGCGTGCCGTTCTTGGCGACGTGGTCGGTCATGACCACCACCCGCCGCGCCCCGGCCACCAGGTCCATGGCCCCGCCCATGCCCTTCACCAGCGAGCCGGGCACGGTCCAGTTGGCAAGGTCGCCGTTCGCGCCGACCTGTAGCGCACCGAGAATGGCAACGTCGATGTGCCCGCCTCGGATCATGGCGAACGAGGCGGCGGAGTCGAAGAAGCTCGCTCCCGGTTGGACGGTGACGGTCTGCTTGCCTGCGTTGATCAGGTCGGCGTCCTCGTCACCAGCAAGGGGAAACGGGCCGAGCCCGAGGATGCCGTTCTCGCTGTGCAGGGTCACGTCGACGCCATCGGGAACCTCGTTGGCGACCAGCGTGGGCATGCCGATACCGAGATTGACGTAGTCGCCGTCGGTCAGTTCGCGCGCGGCGATCGCCGCCATGTCGGTCCGGGTCCAGGCCACGGTCATGCCTCCGTTCCGGCCAACTGCCGCTCGCGCACGGTGCGCTGTTCAATCCGTTTGGCATGTGGCGTGGCGAGTACGAACCGGTCGACGTACACGCCCGGCGTGACCACCTGGTCGGGGTCGATGAACCCGTCCAGCACGACTTCGGCCTCGGCGACGGTCAACCGTGCGCACGTCGCAACCAGCGGATTGAAATTGCGCGCGGCGAAGCGGTACACCAGGTTTCCCGCCGGGTCCGCGGTGTGCGCGTGCACCAGGCCCAGGTCGGCGGTGATGGCGCGTTCCAGCACGCAGGCGCGGCCGTCGAACTCGGCCTGTGGCTTGCCCTCGGCGATCGACGTGCCCGCTCCGGCCGGGGTGTAGAAGGCGGGGATGCCGGCGCCGCCCGCGCGCAGCCGCTCGGCCAGTGTGCCCTGCGGCGCGAACTCGACCTCCAACTCGCCGTCCAGGTACTGCCGCGCGAACAGCGCGTTCTCCCCGACATAGGAGGCGATCACCTTGCGGACCTGGCCCCGCTCCAGCAGCAGGCCGAGCCCGGCGCCGTCGATGCCCATGTTGTTGGACACGACCGTGAGGTCCCGAACCCCCGAGTCGCGGACCACCTCGATGAGATCGTTCGGGTTGCCGCTCAAGCCGAATCCGCCCACGGCGATCGTCATCCCGTCGCGCAACACCTCCGACAACGCGCCGGTCGCGTCCGTGTACCGCCTGGCCATGGTCACCCTCGCTCTCCACCGTCCGCTCACCAAACAACCTGGTCGAGTCAACGACGGCCGCCACCGCCCTGTCAACGACCGAATTCGTTCCGGTAAAAGACCTTTCACCAGGTAGACCGGGAGACCGCAAAGCGTTCATTGAGTGGACGTAGGATTGCTCGATGAACACGCCACCGGCACATGTCATCGGCCGGATCGCGACCGTGCTGCGCGCGTTGTCGGTGACGCATTCAGCGGGCGCGTCAACATCGGACGTGGCCAGGGCGACCGCGCTGGCGAGGCCGACCGTCCACCGAGTGCTCGCGGCGCTGGCCGAGGAAGGTTTCGTGGATCGCGACCCGCGCAGTGGTCGCTGGTACCTCGGCCCCGAGCTGTACCTGCTCGGCGAGGCGGCGGCCAAGCGCTACGACGTCACCGCGCACGCTCGGGCCAGCGTCCACCGGCTCGCCTCGGCCACCGGCGAAAGCGCATTCTTCTCCGCCCGCAGAGGGGACGAGACCGTGTGCCTGCTGCGCGAGGACGGCGACTTCCCGCTCCGATCGTTCGTCCTCTACGAAGGTGCCCGGTTCCCGCTGGGCGTTGTTTCGGCCGGTCTGGTCGTGCTGGCCATGCTGCCCGACCGGGACATCGACGACTACCTGCGGCGGGTCGGCCTGACCGAGAACTGGGGCGCCGCACACGCGTCCGAGCAGGTTCGCGGGCGGATCCGGGCAACTCGTGAACTCGGCTACGCGGTCAATCCCGGTCTCGTGGTCGAAGGCAGCTGGGGCATGGCCGCCGCGGTGTTCAACCGCAACGGCGATCCGTCCTGGGCACTGACTCTGACCGGTGTCGAACGACGCTTCAACGACGACCGCCGCCCCGAACTAGGCGCCCTGCTGCTCAAGGAAGCACACACCCTGACCCGGGCGCTGCACGCCCGCGCGCAGTGATCTGGTCGCCCGGTGGATGTGCCGTCGAGGCCACAACAGACAGCCTGTCGATCTCCTAGTGGGCCGTGCCTTCTCCGGTACGCTCTGCGTCCTCGGTCGGCCGGATCTGTCTCGTTCCTGGTCACCTCGACAATCGT
This sequence comes from Pseudonocardiaceae bacterium, assembly GCA_036494465.1. Classification (GTDB taxonomy): domain Bacteria; phylum Actinomycetota; class Actinomycetes; order Mycobacteriales; family Pseudonocardiaceae; genus CAJCJE01. Next base: position 12,422 of record DASXOJ010000033.1, on the reverse strand, counting down.
CAGGGCATTGATCCGGAACAATAATATCCGCTTAGCCTGAGCCTGCTCGACAAGACCGGTCGACATCGCGTGCGACAATCGGATACTGTGTATCCGGTTGTTGTGGTCGGGGACTGAAGATCACCAAGGGCAAGGAGCCCCGTATGCGAACACGCGCGTCAACCGTGCGCAGAAAGTGGCTACCGGTCTGCGCCGGGCTCGGACTGGTCACGCTGGTCGCCGCCACGCTGACCTCGATCGCCAACGCCGCACCACAACCCGGTGGCGCCTGGCAGCCGGACCCGGCCGGTTACGGCGTGAGCGCGCCCACGACCGTGTCGGTGCGCATGGACGACGGCGTGCGGATCTCGGCCGAGGTCGTCTACCCGACCAATCCGGCCACCGGCGCTCGCGCCACCGGCACCTTTCCCGTGCTGCTGACCCAGAACCCGTACGGCACCGGGCGTTCCGACCCGACCAGCGCCGGGAACTACTTCGTGCAGCGTGGCTACATCTATGTCGCCTCCGCCGTTCGCGGCACCGGGGCCTCGGGCGGCCAGGTGTCCTGGTTCGGTCAGCGGCAGGGTCGCGACGGCGCCGAACTGGTCGACTGGGCCGCGCACACGCTCGCCGGTTCCGACGGCCGAGTCGGTCTGGACGGCTGCTCCTACCTCGGCGTCGACCAGTGGTTCACCGCGGCAGCAGTGGGCACGCACTCCGCGCTCAAGGCGATCACGCCGTTCTGCACCGACTCAGACTTCTACAACGACCTGACCGGCGACGGTGGCATCCCCTCCTCGTTCGTCGCGGGCATCGGGCACGCCGAACCGCGCGGCCCGCAGGACGACCCGGCCACGGATCCGCAGTCGGTGACGATCGCGCAGCAGGCCGATGGCGGCCCGCGCTCCTACGACAACGAGTACTGGCAGGAACTCGACGTTCAACGGCTGCTGCCGACGATCGTCACCAACGGTGTGCCCGCGTTGACCGAGGCAGGCTGGCGTGACCTGTTCCCCGGCGGAAATCTCGGCGACTACGTCGCCGCCCAGAACGCCTACTTCCACCGGCCGCTGACCGCGCCGGTCACCGCGGGCGAGCCCACGACCGGCCGGTACCAGGCGATCGTCGGACCGTGGACGCACGGCGAGAACGTCGACGCGGCCACGCTGGAGAACCTCCGGCTGGAATGGTTCGACACCTGGCTCAAGGGCGCGAACACCGGCATGGCCGACACCGCGACCCCGTTGCACATCTTCGAGAACACCGCCAGTCGCTGGGTCGACACCGCGGCCTGGCCACCGCGGTCGAGTGCGGCGACGTACCACCTCGGCGCCGGTTCGCTCACCACGGCCAAACCGACCGGACCGGGCGCCGACACGCTCGACTGGGCCCCGGCCACCGCCGGAAGCACCCTCACCTACACGACCGCCCCGCTGACCAGATCGGTTGTCCTGGACGGACCTTCGGACGTGACCGTCTATGCGGCCTCCTCCGTCAGCGACGTCGAGCTGAGCGCGACCCTGAACGTCGTCGAGGCCGATGGCACCGTGATCAAGCAGGCCGACGGGGTGCTGCTGGGCAGCCAACGCCAACTGAATCCGACCCAGAGCTGGTACGGCAGCGGTGGCATCCTGCTCCAGCCGAGCCACCCGTTCACCAGGGCGGCCCAGCAACCCGTCACGCCTGGCCGGGTCACCCGCTACGACATCGCGCTGCTGGCCAACTTCGCCCGGATCGATCCCGGCCAGCGCATCCAGCTCGTGCTGACCAGTCAGCCGCCTGCGAACTTCCACTCACAACTCGCGCCGACGCCGCAGGAACTGGCCAACCTGGCCGGCGGCGTCTATCTGGTGCAGCGCAACGCGATCGCCGCGTCCACTGTGGACCTTCCACTGGCTGCTCCGGACGCTTTCCGGACCAGCCCGACCGACTGGGGGCCGCCCTCCTGATCGGTCGGCCACCCGCGCGGTCCGGGGCTAACTCCCCAGGTTCCGGTCCTGGACCGCGTGGGTGCTGCTGTCGATGATCATCTCGGCGATCGCCCGGTCCGAGGAATCGTCGGCGGTCAACGTCGAAGTGTCCGGGCGGGCGCGCAGTCCGTCGATCATGATCCAGAGGTAGCGGCGCCACAGATCTGGCTGTCCGGTGTGGTCGGTGACCGCACCGACCATCAGCTGCAGCACCGCGAAATCGCCCGGGATCACGTCCGGCCGCAACATGCCCTGCTCCTGCGCGCGGGCCATGAGGATGTCGACCGCGGTGTCCACCTTGGCCCGCACCTGCCGTTGCCGTTGCGGGCCGCGACCGGTGCCGAGCATGACCTCGCGCAGGCCGCGGTCGAAGGCCTGATCCTCGCAGACCTTCTCCAGCGCCGTGGTCAGCCCGACCCAGGCGTCCGGTTCGGTCAGCGCCTCGTGCACGGCCCGATCGACGCGTTCCACCATATCGTCGAACAGCGCGTCGATCAGCTCTTCCTTGTCGGCGAAGCGCCGGTACACCGTGCCGACGCCCACACCGGCGTGGTGCGCGACATCGTTGAGGGTCGCACCGACCCCGCGGTCGCGGAACACCTCGCGCGCCGCAGCCAGAATGCGTCGCCGATTGCGCTCGGCATCCTTGCGCAACGGCGGGCGATCATCGAAGTCGGCCGACACAGTCAGCCAGTGTATCCACCGCGTCCCGACGGTGCCGCCGCGACTCGGCAAGGGTCTCCATATGGAGACCCAGTAAACAGATGTGCGGTTTACAACAGTGAAATTGGTAGGTATACATGTCAACCATCTGCGAATCAATCCGGCTCGTCACGGCCGGAGAAAACAATTGTTACTTTTGCCAGCCGTCGGGGCCAAGGAGTGATCTTGATGACTGACTTATCCACTTCACCGGCGAACCACGCAGTGGCGGCCGATCCAGGCGCGCACAACAATCGCGCGCTCGCCGTCGGCGCGGCGGGGTTCGCCTGGTGCTCACTGGCGCTGGGCCTGTCCACCGTCGGCGCGATCAGCGCGGCAGGCTCGTCGATCATTCTGGCCGGCACGCTGTTCTACGGCGGCATCGTCCAGTTGGTCGCCGGGTTCTTCGCCCTGGCCACCGGAGCCGGGTTCGCCGCGGCCTTCCTGTGCTCGTACGGCGCGTTCTGGTTGGGCTACACCATGATCGAGGTCTACCTCGCGCCGAAGATCGTCACGTCGGTGCTGTCCTCGCCTGCCTCAGCAGGACTCTCGAAAGCGGCGCCGGCCGCACAGGCCGGCCACACCGTGGCGTCGGCCCTCGGCGTGTTCCTGATCGCCTGGCTGGTCGTGACCCTGCTCTACTCGGTGGTGAGCACGCGCACCAACGTGCTCACCGCGACCGCGTTCGCCCTGCTGGACCTGACGATCATCCTGCTCATCGTGGCCTACCTCGGCGCATCACCGGAAGGTGTCGCGCAGAGTGGCGCGCTGCATGCCGCTGGCTATGTCGAGATCGTGCTGGGCCTGGTCGCCTTCTACATCGTGCTGGCCGAACTGTTCAACGACGTCGCGCAGCGCGACGTCCTGCCGCTGTTCCCACTGGCCACCAGGAAGGCTCACGCGAACGCGCTCTGACCGGTCACGTGCCGCCCGACGATGAGGGTCTGGATCTCGGCGGTGCCCTCGTAGGTGACCAGCGCCTCCATGTCGCACAGGTGTCGCATCACGTGGAAATCGAGAGTGATCCCGTTGCCGCCCAGGATGTCGCGGGCGAGCCGGCATACGTGCCGGGCCTTGACGCTGCAGAAGTACTTGGCCAGCGCGGCCATGGTCTCGGTCATCCGACCTTCGTCGATGAGCCTGCCGAGGCGGATGCAGTACAGCTGCATGGCGGTGACCTCGCCGAGCATCTCGACCAGCATCGCCTGCACGAGTTGGGTTCTGGCGATGGGTTTGCCGAACTGCGTGCGCCGGCCGGCATAGCTGAGGGCGATCTCGTACGCGGCGACGGCATGTCCGGTCGACGCCCAGGCGACCATGTTGCGCGTGCCCGTCAGGACCTTGGCGACGTCGGCGAAGGATGCACAGCCGACCAGCCGGCGATCGTCGGGCACGCGCACGTCGTCGAGCACGATGTCCGCGTTCTGCACCATGCGCAGCGCGAGCTTGCCGCCGATCTTCGTGGCCTGGTAACCGGGATCGTCCTTCTCCATGACGAAGCCTTTGACCTTGCCGTCGTCGACGTCGCGGGCGAAGACGACGATGATGTCGCACCAGACGGCGTTGCCGGGCCAGCGCTTGCGGCCGTTGATGATCCAGCCGTCACCGTCGCGGCGCGCGGTGGTTTCCAGCGCGATGGAGTCGGACCCGTGATCGGGTTCGGTCAGCGCGAACGCGCCGATCCGCTCCAACCGCGCCATGGCGGGCAGCCACCGCTGACGTTGTTCTTCAGATCCCAACAGATAGATCGACTGCATGGCCAGACCGACGTGCACGCCGAAGAACGTGCCGATGCTGCCGTCGAGCCTGCCCAGCTCGTAGGAGATCAGGCCCTGGCCGACCGCGGTCATCGGCACGGTTCCGTAGCCGCGCATGGTGTCGCCGACGATGCCGAGGTCCCGCAGCTTGCCGATCAACTCGAACGGGAACTCGCCGCGCTCCCAGTAGTCGTTGACGATCGGCAGGATCTCCGCCTCCCCGAACGCACGGACCTTGTCGAGCAGGGCCGCCTCGTCGCCGGAAAGCTGCTCGCGCATCAGGAAGTAGTCGGTGCCCTGCGAGAGTGCGATGCCCTCGGCGAGGGCGGCCGTTGTCGGGTCGGTCATGCCGATTCCTTTCGCCCGCGCTCGAAGGAACGGACGATCTCCGCCTCCGCGTCCGTCCGGCCGCCCCACGAGGATCCCTCGACGCTCTTGCCGGGTTCGAGTTCCTTGTAGACCTGGAAGAAGTGCTCGATTTCCAGGCGGACGAACTCGGGCACGTGGTGGATGTCGCGCAGGTGTTCCATGCGCGGGTCGCCCGCAGGGACGCAGAGGATCTTGTCGTCGCCGCCCTGCTCGTCGGTCATCCGGAACATGCCCACCGGCCGGGCGCGGATCAGGCAGCCCGGAAACGTCGGGGATTCGAGCAGGACGAGAGCGTCGAGCGGGTCACCGTCCTCGCCAAGGGTGTTGTCGACGAAGCCGTAGTCGGCGGGATAGGTGGTCGAGGTGAACAGGGTCCGGTCCAGCCTGATCCGGCCGGTGTCGTGGTCGAGTTCGTACTTGTTCTTCTCGCCCTTGGGAATCTCGATCGTGACGTCGACTTCCATCGTGGTCGCCTCACTTGTCCAGGACGTAGCTGCCCGGAGCGTCGTCGAGCGGCCGGAACTCGTCGCTGCCCAGCTCCGGCGGCGCCGGTTTCTCCGCACCGGACCGCGCCCGCAGCCACCCGGCATAGTCCGGCCACCACGATCCCTTGACGGTCGGTGCGGCCTGCCGCCACTGGGTCTCGTCCAGGCTGGTGTCGTCCATGACCTGATAGCTGGATTTCGGGTTGTCCGGCGGGTTGACCAACGCGGCGATGTGACCGTTGGTGGAGAGCACGAACCGGACCTTGCCGCCGAGCAGTTGGCTGCTGCGATAGCAGTTCTGCCAGGGACAGATGTGATCCGCGGACCCTGCCACCACATACGAGTCGACGGTGATCCGGCGCAGGTCGATCTCGGTGCCGAGCACGGACACGGCGCCCGGCCGGGCCAGCTTGTTGTACAGGGCCGCGTCGATGAAGTCGCGGTGCAGTGCCGCCGTCATCCTGGTGGTGTCGGCGTTCCAGTACAGGATGTCGAACTTCGGCGGGGTCTTGCCCTGCAGGTAGTTGTTGACCCAGTAGTTCCAGATCAGATCGCGCGGGCGCAGCCAGGCGAACACCTCGGCCAGGCTGCGGCCGTCGAGATAGCCCTTGCGCCGGGACCGGGCGACGGCCTGCGCGGCGACGCGCTCGTCGATCAGCGCGCCGGGCAGTCCTGCCTGGCTCTGGTCGATCATGGTCACCATGAGACTGAGGCTGGCCAGCCGGTCGATGTTGCCGGCCGCGGCCCGCTGCGCCGCGGTCAGGCAGGCCAGCAGGCCGCCGGAACACGCGGCGACGACATGCGCGGAGCCGACTCCGGTGATCGCGTCCACGGCGTCGAACGCGTCGAGCAAGGCTTGGGCGTACGCGTCGAAACCCCAGCTGCCGTGCCGGGAATCCGGGTTGCGCCACGAGACGACGAAGACCTGCTGGCCCTGCTGGACGAGGTACTCGATCAGGCTGCGGTCCGGCGCGAGGTCGAGCACGTAGTACTTGTTGATGGTCGGCGGGATGATCAGCAGCGGCACTTCCCGGACCGTCTCGGTCTGCGGCCGGTACTGGATCACCTCCAGCATGGGGGTGCGGAACACGACAGCGCCGGGCGTGACGGCGAGGTCGCCGCCGACCCGGTAGGCGTTCGGGTCCACCATGGACGGAACGCGCGGGGGAGTGGTCAGGTCGCGGAAGAGGTTGCGCGGCCCGGTGATCAGGTTCGCGCCGCCGCTGTCGATGGCGGCCTTCCACGCGAGCGGACTGAGCAACGGGTTGTTGCTCGGGGATGCTGCCTCGACGAGGTTGGACACCACGAAGTTCATCCGCTCGGCGTCGGCCCAGTCCAGCTCTGCGTCCTGCACGAGAGCTTCGGCCTGCTCGCTCGCGGCGAGATAGGCCTGCACGGCGCGCCGCAGCAGCGGGTTCTGGGTCCACGCCGGATCGGCGAAGCGCCGGTCGCGTCGGGCGGGGGCGACCGTGGACGTGCCGGTTGCTATTCGGCCGAGTTCCCCGGCCAGCGTGCCGAGCCGGCTGGCGACCTGTCGCGGACGGCTCGCCAGTGCCGAGGCGAAACGCAGGCCGGACCGGCCAGGCAGCAGCCGCCGGGTGGCGCTCGCCGATGCCTGGGTGAGCAGCTGGTCGAGCGGGCCAGCCGCGTCGGGCGCGGTCACCGGACACCGTCCGGCGGCTGGATCTCCCGCTTGAGGATCTTTCCCGTCGGCCCCTTGGGCAGCGCGTCCATCAGCCAGACGTGCCGTGGATACTTGTACGGCGCCACGCGCGCCTTGACGTAGTCCCGCAGCTCCTCGGTGGGCACCTCGGCACCCGGCTTGAGCACGACGGCCGCGGCGACCTCCTCGCCGTGGGTCGGGTGCGGGACCCCGATGACCGCCGCCTCCAGGACGCCGGGGTGTTCGTAGAGGACCTCTTCGATCTCGCGCGGGTAGACGTTGAAACCGCTGCGGATGATCATGTCCTTCTTGCGGTCGACGATGAAGAAGAAGCCGTCCTCGTCCTGGCGGCCGATGTCGCCGCTGTGGAACCAGCCGCCCTTGATCGCGCTGCTGGTCTCGTCTGGTTTGTTCCAGTAACCGCGCATCACGTTGTGACCGCGGATCACGATCTCGCCGCTCTCACCAGGCGGCACGTCGGCGCCGTGCACGTCGACGACCCGCATCGACACCCCGTCGATCGGGAAGCCGATCGACCCGGGCTTTCTGTTGTCGGCACGGTTGAACGAGGCGACCGGCGACGTTTCGGACAGGCCGTAGCCCTCCAGGATGCCTGCGCCGAACTCCTCGGTGAAGCCGCCGAGCACCTCGACCGGCAGTGCCGCCCCGCCGGACACGCACAACCGCAGTGACGCGGTGTCCGCGACTCCTCGCCCGGCTTGGAGCATCGCCACGTACATCGTTGGCACACCGACGAAGACGCTCACCCGGTCGCGCTCGATCACCTTCAGGGCCCCGACCGGATCGAACCGGGCGATGAGCGTGAGGCCAGCACCGGCCAGGACGGCGACGTTGAGCGCGCAGGTCTGGCCGAAGGCGTGGAACAGCGGCAGGCAACCCATGATCACGTCGTCGTGGGTCACCTCGAACAGGGTCGACGCCGTCACGGCCGCGTTCGCGCGCATGTTCGCGTGGGTCAGTTGCGCGCCCTTGGGCGTCCCGGTGGTGCCGGACGTGTAGAGGATGACCGCGGTGTCGTCGTCCGCGCGCGTGGTGACCTCGGGGCTGCGCGGCCAGGACGCGATCTCGTCGAGCGTGTCGGCGGTGACGGTCATCGCGACCGCGCCGGACTCGGTGGCCCCGGCCGCCACCTCGGCCGCGGCCGTGTCCCAGGCGAACACGATCTTCGCCCCCGAGTCGCCGAGATAGTGCCGGACCTCGCGCGATTTCAGCAGCGGGTTCATCGGCACGACCGTCGCGCCCGCGCGCAGCGCGCCGTAGTACAGGACCGCGAAGGCCGGGACGTTCGGCAGCATGATGCCGATCCGGTCACCGGGCTCGACCCCCCGCTCACGCAGCCAACCGGCGACCCGCGCGGTGAGGTCGTCGAAGGCGGCGTAGGTGATGACGGTGTCGTCGAGGCGCAGCGCGGTCCGGTCCGGGAACTGCCCTGTCGCGTCCTTGAGGTTGGTCGCGAGGTTGGTCATTGTGCCTCCATCGGCAACAGGGAGCGCAGCTCGGCTTGGACATCGTCCGCCGGTCGGTCGGCGTCGACCTCGAACAGCAGTCCCCGGTCGCGGTAGTAGTCGACGAGCGGCCGGGTCTGCGCCTCGAACACGGCAAGGCGGTGCCGGATGACGTCGGCGGTGTCGTCGGTGCGGCCCTCTCGGTCGGCCCGCGCGAGCAGTCGCTCGACGAGCACGGGGCCTGGCGCGGTCAGGTGCACGACCGCATCGGTGCCGACCCGGTGGGTGACGCCGAGTTCGGCGGTGCGCAGCGCCTGCGTCATCGTGCGCGGGAAGCCGTCGAGCAGGTATCCGCCGGTGGCCCGGTCGGCCTCCAGGATGACCGGCACCAGCAGTTCGAACAGCAGGTCGTCCGGCACCAGGTCGCCGCGCGCTGCGTACGCGGCCGCCGCGCGCCCGATCGCGCTGCCCTCGGCCATCTCGGCGCGGAGCAGGTCACCGGAGGAGATGTGCGCGACCCCGGTGGCCTCGGCAAGGCGCGTGCACTGGGTGCCCTTGCCCGCGCCCGGCGGCGACAGCATGATCACCCGCATCGGTCGGCCTCCTCAGCGTCGGGAGACTTCCATCTTCGACGGCCGGACGACCTGGGCCCATGTTCGCGGCGACAAATTCTCCGACTGAAATGTGTCGCAGGCCACACGATACTCTCGCGCGCCGCGACAACCGGTGACCAGCCGGATTAGCCTCCTGGCATGCCCCACCACGCCCAGGACCCGACGATCGCGCGCATCGCCCGAGAGCTCCTGGCGAACGTCGACGCGCTCGCGGACGAGGTCGTGTCGCTCATCCAGGGACAGATCGACATCTACCGTTCCGGTGGGCTGGTCAGCCAGGCCGACCTGCGCACCTCGGTGGTGCACAACCTCGGCTACTTCCTCGGCAACCTGGCCGAGACGGGCCGACTGGACCTCGACGGTCCGCACCGGACCGGACGACAGCGCGCCGAACAGGACGTGCCGCTGCCCGAGATCCTGCGGGCCTACCGCATCGCCATCGCGATGCTCTGGCAGCGGCTGCTCGATCGCGCACGGGAAGCCGGGCCGTCCACAGTAGACTCACTGCTGGGTATCGCGACGACGCTGTGGGAGATCGCGGACGACTACTCGCAGGCACTGACCGACGCCTACCGGCAGACGGTCAGCCAGCGGCTGATCGCGAACGACCGGCGCCGATCCGCGTTGGTCGCGTCGCTGCAGAACGGTTCGACGCGCGGGCAACCGACCCCGTGGGAGATCGCCAAACTGCTCGACATGCCCTTCGACGGCGCGTTCGTGGTGGTCGCCGCCGAGGCGCCGGTTTCCCGCTTGGAAGACCGGTTGCGCCGACTGGACGCGGCCTCGGCCTGGCGCGCCGAACCCGACCACGACATCGGTGTGGTGTCCTACGGCGCGCGCAGGCAGATCGGCGACATCCTGGCCGCGATCTCCGAGGTTGCCGAGGGCCGGATCGGCGTGAGCCCGCCCTACACCCGGCTCGACCGGACGCCGCGCGCCACCCGATACGCGCTGGTCGCGCTGGAAACCCTGCCTGTCGGCACGGTCGGGGTCAAGCAGCTGGCGGACACGCCGCTGGCCGAACTGATGATCGGAAACCTCGACACCACCCGGGAGTTCGTGCACCGGGTCATCGGTGCCGTGCTCCGGTTGCCCGACGACGACCGGGACACCTACCTGAACACCGCACAGGCCTGGCTGGACGCGCGCGGCTCCGCCGCCGAAGCGGGCCGGACGCTGTACTGCCACGAGAACACCGTCCGCTACCGCATGCGCCGCCTGGAGGAACACCTCGGCGGCTCGCTCGACGATCCGCTCAACCTCGCCGAGCTCGCGGCCGCGCTGCAAGCCATCCGGACCTTCCCCGAACTGGGAGCCCGACTGACCGACCCCACCACGGATCGTTGAAGGAGGACGCAATGCTCCACGTGGACAACCCGTCCGCCCTTGCCGAGCACATCGGCGAAGGACTGGGCGCGAGCGACTGGATCACTGTCGACCAGGATCGGATCAACGGCTTCGCCGACGTGACGGAGGACCACCAGTGGATCCACGTCGACATCGAAAAGGCCAGGACCGGACCGTTCGGCGGGCCGATCGCGCACGGCTACCTCACGCTGTCCTTCGCCCCCGTCATCCTGGCCCAGGTCGTCCGGGTCGACAACGTGACCGCCGCGGTGAACTACGGGCTCAACAAGGTCCGGTTCCCCTCGCCGGTCCCGGTCGGGTCGCGAGTACGCGGCCACGTGTCGCTGGTGTCCGCGTCGCCTCGCCGTGAGGCCATCGAGGCGGTGTTCGGCCTGACCGTCGAGATCGAGGGCAGTCAGCGACCGGCCTGCGTGGCCGAGGCCGTGGTGCTGTACTCGTGACTGAGACCGTCCAGGACCTGTCCGTGTGGGGTCGCAGGCTCCGGGTCGCCGTGCGGCCGGGGGAGGGGCCGCCGCTGGTGCTGTGCAACGGCATCGGTGCGAGCCTCGACCTCCTGCAACCCTTCGTCGACGCGCTCGACCCGGCGATCCCGATCGTCCGGTTCGACGTGCCCGGCATCGGTGGATCGGCACTGCCCAGGCTGCCCTACACGTTCGCCACGCTGACCATGCTGCTCGAACGGATGCTCGACGAGCTCGGCTTCGGCGAGGTCGACGTGCTCGGCATCTCCTGGGGTGGCGCCCTCGCCCAGCAGTTCGCCTTCCAGAACCCGCGCCGGTGCCGCAGGCTGATCCTGGTCAGTACCGCCACCGGTTGGCTGATGGTCCCGGCCAATCCGCTGGTGCTGAGCAAGATGATCACACCGAAGCGCTTCCGGGATCCCGAGTACGCCACCGGAATCGCCGCGTCGATCTACGGCGGCCGCATGCGCGACGAACCCGGACTGGCCCGCGTACTGCTCAACGGGCACGCACCGCTGACCTCCTGGCGCGGCTACGTCCTACAGCTGGTCGCCGGCCTCGGCTGGACCAGCCTGCCGTTCCTCCCGCTGATCCGGCAGCAAACCCTTGTGGTCGCCGGCGCGGACGACCCGATCATCCCCTCCGCGAACGGTAAGATCATGGCCCGGTTGCTGCCGCACGCGGTCCTGCACACCTACCCGGACGGACACCTCGGCCTGATCACCCGCGCGGACGAACTCGCCGCTCGGATCGCCGCTTTCCTCCGTGCGAAGGAAATCGGCGACCCTGGAGCGAGCTAAGTCGAAGGGGTCAGTCCCGGCCGGGAGCCCGCGTCGTGACTTCCTGGACGAGCCACTCGTTCTGGTCGGGATCGGTGAACGAGAAGAAGGATCCGTAGCTCGGGCGCGCCGGGTCGAGACCGCTGGCCCGTCCCTCCTTGGGAAACGGCGCCCCGTGGAAGAAGTCACCGGCGTCGATACCGCGGCTGATCAGATCCTTGCGAGCCGCTTCGATGTCGGACACGACGAGTCCGCCTTGGACCGATCCCGGCGCGGTCGTGGTGATTCCGGCGCCGAAGGTGATCGAAGCCGCTGAACCGGGCGGGGTGAGCTGGATCAGGCGAACACCGGGGGCTGGGGCGACGTCGTCGTCGAGCCGCCAACCCAGCTCCTGGTAGAACTGCTTGGCCCGGTCGGCGTCCGATACCGGGACGATGTTGACCTCAAGGTACATGTCGACCATGTCGATCTCCTGGTGTGATTCGTGGTCCGGGCCGAGTTGCCCGACCGTCCGTGGAACTGTTGCGATGCGTGCCGTTCAGGAGACCTTGGCTCCCAGCAGGTCGACCGATGCGATCACGGGTGGTGCGCTGAGTTTGGTTTGCGCGGCTTCCCCGAGCGCGGCGGCGATCCGGCCGGCCGGGTGGGTTCGGCGTCCTTGTTCGTCGTTGAAGGTGTCGAACACCCCGAAGGTGGTGGCGCTCTCCCGAAACGCGAACCAGGTGATGGTGCCTTGTTCTTGTCCGGCGAGTTGTTGGGCGTTGCCGAGCATTGCCGCTACCTCGTCCGCGCACTCGGGTTTGGCTTCG
>DASXOJ010000032.1:0-4312 GCA_036494465.1 Pseudonocardiaceae bacterium | reverse complement strand
TCGGCGATACAGAACGCCGGACCTCGCTTGTTCCAGTTCGATGTGTAACGCCAAGCAAGGCATCGACCGCTTTGCCGGACACGGCTGGGTGAGCCTGTCGGAACTGCCGGGCGGCCTTGCGTCCGACAGCCGCCAAGTCGGCCCCGGTCCGGTACGCGTCGGAGTTGTAGAACGCGCACTCCAGCGTCTTCACCACCGGAAGTAGGTCAAGTGCTCGGTGCTCGCCGTACCGGGCTACGAGCGGGTCTTCGTCTCGCGGGCCAGGAGGTCTCGCTGTGGCTCGACCAGACGAGCACGCCGTCACTCGCCTCGTCCGCGTCCAGCACGAGCGCACGCTAGTGCCCGCTGGGCCGGACCGGTCGCTAGAGATCTTCCCGATCACCGGGTCGATGGTGATGGCAGCCCGCCTGTACTTGCTCTCCCGGCTCGACGCGCACACGGCGTACCGGGTGATAGCGATCGACATGATGGTGCTCGGCCTGGGATTCCCCCAAGATCGTGAAGGCTTCCTCATGCCGCTGCCGGTTGGTCAGCGGTGATCTTTTCAAACTCATCGGGAGGGAGCAGCGCTGCGCTGCTGTGCCGCCGTCGGGTGTTGTAGAACTCGTGGCACCAGGCAAGAACGATCTTGCGCGCTTCGGCCTTGGTCGTGAAGTGGTGCCGGGACAGGACCTCGTGTTCGAGGGTGGAGAAGAACGACTCCGCAGCGGCGTTGTCGAAGCATTGACCGGCTAATTTCCAAGATCATCTATGTGCTGGTTGACGTGCCGAGGTCGCTACTGCGTGTTGCGCCGTTCGAGTCGGCGAAGTCGTTCGTCTTGACGTTTGACGGTGGCGGCGACGGCTTCGAGCGCGAGGCGCAGGTGTGCGATCTCGCCGGTGAGTCCGGACAGAGTGCGTGCTTCGCCGTGCCGGGTGCGGTGTTCGTCAATGACGGCGCGCAGTTGCTGGTTGCGGTAGAGGGTGGCGCGGGACAAGCCGGTGTGTTCGGAGATGGCGGTGAAGGTGATCGGTTCGCCTGCGCCGGTCAGGGCGGTGCAAGCCTGCTCGACGATGTCCAGCGAGGACAGGGTGTTCATCCGGTCTCGGCTTGGGTTTGGGTGATGAGAGCGTCGAGGCGGGCGAGCAGCCGTCGGTGTCGGTCGGCTTCGTCGATCCAGCCGCGTGCTTGTGCGTCGGCGGCGAGCGCTTCGGCGTCGACGCGTTGTGCGGCGAGCACGGGCAGGTAGCCGGTGTCGGTGCGAAAGCTTGGGCAGTGTTCGCAGATGTTGGCGTAGGGACAGGAGCCTTGAGCGGGTGCGCGCAGGCAGTAGCCGCCGGCCAGTCGGGCCTTGACGGTCGGGGTGTCCTTCCAGTCGCTGCCGCTGTCGGTGCTCTGCAGCAGTGGCAGGCCGGGGCGCCTAGCAGGCAGCGGACCGATACGGCTCTTGGCCAGGTCGAGGGCGCGTTCGTATTCGGTGCGCACGGTGGTGTCGAACAGCCGCGCGTAACGCAGGCTCATCTCGGCCGAGACGTGTCCGAGCAGCGCCATCAGCGCCTGCAGTGATACGCCGGCGTTGACCAGTGCGGTGGCGTAGGTGTGGCGCAGCTGGTGCGGGGTGACGTGTCCGATCCCGGTGCGCTGGCAGGCGCGGTCGAGTTCGGCGCGTAGCGCGTTTTGCGATAGTCGCCGTCCGTGGTGGGTGAACAGGAACTGCGCCGGACGCCCGGTGCGTGGATGTCGGATCGGTCGTCCCGCGGATCGAGTGGCTGCGACACGATCGAGCAGGGTCAGGGTTTCCTCATCCAGAGGGACCATTCGTTCGGTGTCCAGCTTGCCGAGCGGCACCTTCAACCACGACCCCTGGCCGGGGACTTCGTGCACGCAGTCGAGTTCGAGGTCGAGCAGTTCGCCGATGCGCAGCCCGCAGGCGCGTTGCAGCAGCAGCGCGTCGGCGGCCAGCCGGTAGGGCGAGTCGGCCAGTGCCTCGCTCAGTCGCCGGTCGGCGTCCACCGGCAGGTAGCGCGGCAACGGTCGGGGCAGCCGCGGCAGGTCAGAGCGGAACATCAACCGCCGTGGCGGCGCGTCGGGCCAGCCCCACTCGGTGATCTCGGCGAGGAAGTTCGCGACCGCGTTCACCCGCCGCGCCTGGTCGGCGACGGTGATCGGCTCGCCGGTGACGCTGTTGGTCGCGGTGGTCAGCGAGGCCAGGAACGCTTCGATGTGTCGGCGCCGATCCAGCCGCGCCAGCGAGGTCAGGCTCGGGTCGGTCTCGGCGAGGAAGGCACCGAAGCCGGCCAGCCGGGTCGCCAGGCTGGACACCGTCTTCGTCTTGCAGGTCGCGGACTTGCGGTTGAGGTAGGCGACGAAGGCGGGACGCAACGTTTCGGTCACCGCCGCCATCCGTTGTTCGAACGGCACTCGCTTGGAGGTCGGTGTCGCCGGCTCGGTGAGCACGTCGAGGTGGAACAGCACCTGCCGCGCCGAGTGCATCGTGCTCCGGTAGTGCTTCCACCCGCGCTCGGTGCGTTGCTGACGCAGCCGGCACTCGTGTGCCAGCTGCTCGAAGTCTGCGTCGGTGAGCTCGTCGAGCCGCCGCCCGGTCTGGATCAGCAGCCGGGCGATGATCTGCGAGGCGATAGCGGACGACACTCGCTCGCTGAACCTCAGCTCGCTGGCGGCGCTCATGAATCGGTCCAAGTCCGGCTGCAAGGCGCTGCCGGCCAGGTCGCGCCAGAAGCTGGACAGCTTGCGTTCGAGCAGATAGTCAAAGCCCGGCCGCAGTCGGCGACTGACCATTAGAAACGTGAGGAACGGTCGGGTCGCCGAGTTTGCTCGCAACATCGACGACAGCGGTCGCGCCGCCCAGGCCTGCGGGTCGGGCCAGCGTCGCAGGAACGAACGCGCTGCCCGCTCGTAGGTGACGTTGCCGCG
This sequence comes from Pseudonocardiaceae bacterium, assembly GCA_036494465.1. Lineage (GTDB taxonomy): Bacteria > Actinomycetota > Actinomycetes > Mycobacteriales > Pseudonocardiaceae > CAJCJE01. The sequence continues at coordinate 1,398 of DASXOJ010000032.1, read as the reverse complement.
GCCGGTGCGGGCCAGATGAGCGGCGTAGGCGGCGAGGATGCCCGCACGCGGGTCAGCCTCGGGAGCGGATGCGGGCGCGGGCTGCATCGAACTCGGCTTTCACGTGTGTCGGGGCCAGATGGATGTAGCGCGCGGAGGTGTCGACATGGGCGTGACCGAGCAGCGCCTGCATCACCGACAAGTCCACCCCCGCTTCGGCCAACGCGGTCCCGAATGTGTGCCGCAGCGCGTGCGGGTGACCGGCCGCAACACCGGTCTTCTCGCGGTGGTAGCGGAAGATCGTGCGCATCCCGGCCGGCGTCAACGGCCGGCCGCGGTTGGCGCCCTTGGCGACCACGAACAACGCCGTCACATCGGTCTCGGGGCGTTCGGCGAGCAGGTAGGTCTGGATCAACCCGGCAACATCGACATCGAGCGGGACACGACGCTGCTTGGCGCCCTTGCCGGTCACCAGCAGCCACCGCGCGCCGATATCGACATCAGCGACCTGCAGCGCGAGGACCTCCCCGGCGCGCAGCCCGCAGAACAACATCAACCCGGCGATCGCCCGGTCCCGCCAGGTCCGCAGACTGCCCAACAGCTCGGTGGTCTCGCGCCGATCCAGAGCTCGCGGCAGCCGCTTGGGTTCGCGCAGCCGTAACGCTGAGCGACGCTTCGGCCGCACCAGATGCGCCAGCAGACCATTGCGTTCACCAGCAGCGGCCCGTCGCGCCTCGCGGCCGGTTGGCACCGGGTTGGTCGCGTCCGGATCGCGCATCGCCCGGAACGTGAACAGGCCAGTGATCGCGGCCAGCCGATGGTTGATCGTCGTCGCGGCGTAACGATCCAGCCGCTGACCGGACAGGCTCACGACATTGCTTCCCGGCCGTCCGGGCACCGACACTTCGCGGCAAGCCCGTAGGAACTCCAGCAACGTCTCGGTATCCACCGCCTCGAGCGCGATCTCCTCGGTGGCGAGCCAGCGGCAGAACGCCAACAGGTCGAACCCGTAGGCGCGCACCGAGTGCGGCGAATAGTTCCGGTCAGCCAGATAGCCGAGGTAATCGTTCACAAGCCCGAACTCCTCGACGCCCGAACCAGCCAACCGCCACGTTCCAGCCGCCGACTCCAACCGCAACTCGATCATGCTCGCCATAGGAGACAGACGTACCGATCCTGTCCGCCCAATGCAAGCACTTCACCCGCCCGGCGTGTCGAACCAGCAACTACCAATCACTATCGATTAGCCGGTCAACAGGCAGCAGGCGACCTGACCCATCGAGCCGACCATGCTGTGGCGGGTCAGGGCGCGGTGGAACTTTCGAGAGCGAAATTGACTGCCGCGATCGGCGTGGACGATGCAGCCGGCGACCTCGCCGGCGTCGATGCGGCGTCTGGCGACCGCGTTGTCCAGCGCGG
>DASXOJ010000031.1:0-57338 GCA_036494465.1 Pseudonocardiaceae bacterium | reverse complement strand
GGTTCAGGCACGTGCCTTGCTGGACGGAGAAGCCCGCCGTGTCCCGCTCGGCCGGCTCGGGCAACCCGGCGAGATCGCCGACGCGGTGCTGTTCCTGGCCTCGCCCCAAGCGAAGTTCATCACCGGCACCGAACTGTTCGTCGACGGCGGGGAATCCCAAGTCTGACCGCTGCCATCCCGACGGGCGGCACCATCTCGTGGCAGCCGTTGTGTGGTACCCGGCACTTCGCACGGCGGGTTGGAAGGATGTCGCAATGCACCATGTAGTGGCCGGACTGGACGCCCTCGATCCCGAGGCGGGCGCCGCCATCCGTGTCATCAGGCGGTTCGACGAGCTCATCGAGGGAGGCGTCGGCCTCGAACCCATCCTCGCCGCGGTCGCCGTGTTGACCGGCGCGCCCGCGCGCCTCGTCGACGCCCGGTTCGCTGTGGACCTGCGTGCCGACGTCGAGGCACATGTTCAGCGCAACACCGGTCCCGCCGATCCGCACTGGCCCCATGCTCCGCTCGAACCAGGCGGTCGCCCGGCCTTCTGCTGGAGCGCCTCGGCCCACACACCCTGCTCGACGCCATGGTCCTTGGCCGGGCGGCCTTCGCCGCCCGCGAGGTGCTGCATCACGGCTCGGCGTGGTTTGTTCCGGTGACCTGGGCCACTGCTGCCGGTACCCGCTCAAATTCGTGCGGGTAGCGCGACGAGCGGTGTTGGAACAGCAGCACGTCGGGGTTGCGGATGACACCGTCCTGTATCTCGATGGCCCGTTGGACGGTCGGGTCGCCCTGCCATGCGGCGGGACCGTCCAAAATGGTCGCGAGGTAGGGCAGCAGAGCTTCGCTGATCTCCCAGGTCGCCGAGTTCCACAGGTAGGACGGGCTGTGATCGACCGCGTAGTAGGTGATGCCGTTGCCGACGAGGAAGGTTGGCTCGGCGAACGAGGTCGGTCGCGCCCAGCTGAAGCCCATACCTTCATCGCAGGCCACGTCGATGATCAGGGTGCTCGCCGCGAGCAGGGTGAGATCATCCTCGATGAGGAAGGTCAGCGGTGCGTTCGTGTCCTGGAACACGCAGTTGACGATGATGTCGTGTTCGGCCAGGAATCCGGCCAGCGGCCTGCTGCCCTCCTCGGTCAGGACCTCGCTGCGTCGCGGGTTCTCGTTGTCGTGGTCGAAATGCATCATGCGCGCCGAGTGGATCGGCGAGCCAACGGCCGCGGTCTCCCGGTTGGTCAGGATGTCGATGTCGTGCACGCCATGTGCGTTCAGCGCGGTGACCGCGCCGCGTGCCGTGGCACCGAAACCGATCACCGCCGCCCGCAGCCTGCGGCCGTAGTCCCCTGTGGACCCGACCAGCTGTAGCGCGTGCAACACCGAGCAATAGCCGGCCAGTTCGTTGTTCTTGTGGAAGACGTGCAAGCCGAACGAACCATCGCTGTGCCAATGGTTCATCGCCTCGAACGCGATCAAGGTCAGCCGCCGATCGATGGCCAGTTGGGTGATCTCCTTGTTCTGCACGCAATGCGGCCATCCCCACAACACCTGTCCCACCCGCAACGCGGCAAGATCGGCGAGTTGTGGTTTGGGCAACAAGATGACGTCAGATTCGGCGATCAACTGCTCACGACTGGCCAGACTTCCGACCTGGGAAGCCAACTGGCGATCCGAAATGCCGAAACGATCACCGTAGCCCCGTTCAAAGGAAATCACCTCGCGCAACGCGGGATCTATCCGCTGGATGTGCAAAGGATGGATCGGCAACCGGCGCTCGTCGGGTTTGCCGGATCGGGACAGCACACCAAGTTTGAGATTCGGCACGGACGCTCCCTGGGTCGGTCTGCTGGGTAGCACAGGTCAAGAAAACGGTGAGAACGTCCGGCCCAGACGCCGCCGTGACCCTAGCACTCAGCTGATCGCTCTTGAGCCGCGCGAGGCGGTTCGGGACTGGCCAGCGCGCGTCCACGCCCAGCCCAGTTTCTCGCGTTCTTTCGAAAATCCTGCCAGTCGCCATGGGCTGGGGCGACATCGACGGAGAAACAGGAAGTAATCTGGCGAATCCGCGTCCGAACGGCCCTACGCCATCGAGCCTACGCCGACCGGTGCCGCACCACCACGGTCACGCCTGAACAACCGGTCAGCCCGATGTGCGAGTACAGTCAGGCTGTCGCTCCAGACTCCGTGACGAGCTCAGTCCGAAATCCTGATGACGCATCGTAGACGGGACACCATGGTTACTCCCATGACCGGGGCGCAATCGGACACGACCACGGCAGATTCCGGAGATCGACCCGCCGGCATGTGCGCGGCCTGCCCGCACCCGGAAGACAACCACGATGTGATCGGCCAGCGCTACTGTTCGGCCACCATCGCCGGCGGCTGGGAACGTGGCTGCGTGTGCGGCGGCGACCGGGGCGCGGCGACCCATCGGCCGAGAATCCGAAAATAAGCCGTCACTGCCGGAAAGCTCCCGCAGCTGAAGCCGCCGGGGGTCGCGTTCGCCATGGACGCCTGGAACGCTGCGACGCGACGCGAACAGTGACGGATCGCGACCGCGGTGCACGCCACGCTCGCCGCGAAGGCCACGACCCCGAATCCGGCCCCGGTCGAGAAGGAGAAAGGCGGCGGCGATCGCGTTGGCCGGACGTCGCCTCGGCGATCCACTAGAGGTCAGCGGCACCCCGGATGACAACGCGACCCTCGCGCACGTGGTTGCCGACATGGCGGCGGACACCACCGACCAGTCGGCAGTTCCATCAACGACTGGACCAGCATCGGCACGTCGACCGTTGTCGCCGGTTCGCTGGCCAAGGAAGTACTGGTCGAAGCGGCCGACGACGACCCTGTGCGTGCCGAAAACTACGTCGATCCAAGGTGCGTTGGCCTGCCCTTGCGTACTGCTGGCGGCGCCGGTCGCGCTGCCGGTATTCGCCATCCGCTCGGCGAAGACCTGACGCCTGGGGCCGAGCACGTCCCTGATGAATGGGCGGGCCGCGCACGGTAGTTCGTGCGCGGCCCGCTCTGGTTCTTCGTCAGTCCCCGAGGTCGCTCAGGAAGTCGCTGGTGTATTCCAGCGGTGTCGTGCTGGAGACGGAGTTGCAGGTGGGGGACGCATAGGTGTCGGAGCAGGGCGTGTCCCGGTCCAGCGACCAGAAGTGCAGCCCGGCCAGGCCGTTGCTGACCGCGTACGACGTCAGCGTGTTCACATCCCCGGTGCTGAAATTCTCACTGGTGTTGTCGTTCAGGCCGATCATCGGCGTGACGGCGATCTTGCTCGCCGGGATTCCGTAGGTGTGCTCGAGGTTCGTCACCGCCTGGATCGCGGACTGCGCCATCTCGCAACTGCCGGAGACCACGACGCACACGCTGCTGGACGCGCTGCCGAAGTCCATCGTCATCAGGTTGATGACGTAGTTGTTCAGGCCGGCGCCGAGGACCGCCTCGACGACCTCGTTGCCGAGCGAGTTCACTCCGCCGTAGCTGCCGTCGGACGCACCCAGCGTGGCGAGCGTGAAGGAGAACTGCAGCTTCGGGTACTGCGCCTGTGCTCCCGCCGCGGCGGCGACCAGGCTCTGAATGTCCGACTCGCTCTGGCCGCCCTCGATGTCGAAATCGATGCCGACCAGGTTCGGGCTGGCGTAGCGGGCGATGAAGGATTCCATATCGGCCGCCGAGTCGCAGGTGAAGGTTCCCGCCTCACCGCCGGTCGACACGACGTAGTCCAGGTTGGCGGCCTCGAGCTGGGGCACGTTCTCCGCCGCCCAGTTGGCACCCGAGACACCTCCCCAGTTCTCGCTACCACACTCGCCGGTGGCGAACGCGACCGTGAGCGCGGGCAGCTTGGGGATGTACTGCGACACCAGGCTCCCGGAACCCACCACCGGCAGGTCGGACCCTTCCACGGCCGACTGCATCTGGTAGGTGTTCCAGTTCATGTTGATAGCGACGTCCTTGTACGGGCTGAAGAGCAGGCCGCTCACCGAACCCGTTCCGGTGCCACCCCCGCCGCCCCCGCCACCCCCGCCGCCTGACGATCCGCCGCCGGTACACGCGCCGTCGGACGTCCAGGGTTGTCCGGAGCCGCTTCCGCCGTTGTTGGTGGCCGGGTCGTTGCCCTCGGTCCAGTAGTTGGCGGTGTAATCGATCCCGTTCTCGCTGGCCTGCTGGCTGGCGGTGTAGACGGTGGTGGAACTCCATGCTGCAGCGCATGTGGTGGCCGCCTGTGCGGCGGGCGCCGAGGTCACCGCGAGAACCGATCCGCCGACTGCCAGCCCGAACGCCGTGCCGGCTATGAGTGCTGCGTGAAGAATCCGCTTTCCGAACCGCATGAACCCTCCAAAGGGGAGCGGGGCCGTGGGATTGAGCACCTCGCCGAGCCGGTGGGTCGGCACGGTGATTTTTTGTTGTACGCGCGGTAAACGGATTGGTCAAGACCAATCGTCCGAATTGGTGCAGACCAATTTGCGGATGCGGCGAACGGAACGGTCAAGGCCCCACAATAGGTCTTAACACAGTTGACAGTTGAAGGTTGAGCAGTCGTTGGAAGCAGATGATGGAACATGTCAACCGGAGGAACGCCCCCTGGATGTCATTACGGATCTCCCATCGGATGCGCAGCCTCCTGAACCAGTGCAACAGCGCGAATCCTTGTTCGACCACCCAGCGGTATACCCTCAGGCTCGGGCCATGTCGTCGCCTCGACACGCAATGTGCGGGGTGATGGTCTTGCCGCGCAACTGGTCGCGATGACGGTCGGAGTGGTGTCTGCACGAGTCATCCCACCGGTTGTGGCTGGGGCCACCCAAGACTGTGTCCTCTGCGTGGGAGATCCAACTTCCACCGTTCCTGACTGACCTGCTGCGCAAGCATCTGGCTCAGCATCCGGGGCAGTTTGTGTTCATGGGGCCCGCAGGGTGGGTGGTTGCGCCGGAGTGACTTCAACCGGCGGATCTTCAAGCCCGCGGTCGAAGGCGACGTCGGTTGTGTCGGCTGAGGTGCTGTACGACGTTTCCGCTGGTTAACGGAGTGGCGTCTCCATAGAGGACGGCCACCGCGTGATCCTTTGAGATGGCTAGATCGACGAAGGAGACAACGCGATGACCGCACCTGACAGTATCGACCCACCAGTTGGCTCGACGACCAACTCTCCTCGAGTCCGGATCTGCTCCGCACCATGGTCAAGACCTTCGCCGACGCGGTGGACTCGACGCCGCTGTTCACCCCTCCCAAGGGCTGCCACGGCGGGCAGGGGGACTGACGGGCACAGCTCAGGACTACCGGGGCGCGATGCGGTCGAGCCAGGTCAGCAGGTCGGCTTCGACCTCATCACGGTTGATCTCGTTGAGTATCTCGTGGCGGGCTCCCGGGTAGACGCGCAGCTGGATGTCGGTGAGTCCCGCGACTCGGAACCGGTCGACCAGCGCGTTGATCAAGGCGAGTTGCCCGTTGACCGGATCCTGGTCGCCGACGGCGAGGTAGAGGGGCAGATCGGCGCGAACGCCGGCGAGCCGGGTGGGATCGGCGATCTGGCGGGCATTGGCGAAGACGGCCTTCATGCCGTCGATGTCGTAGCCGAACCCGCAGAGCGGGTCGGCCAGGTAGCGATCGACCTCGTGTTCGTCGCGGGAGAGCCACTCGAACCCGGTTCGTCCGGGCTCGAACGGGCCGTTGAACGCGGCAAGCCCGACTCCGGCGTCGAGGTCGAGCGCGGGTTCGATCAGGTCGAGCGCGCCGGTGCCGCTCAGCGCGACGGCGTCGACTCGGTCGCTGTGGTCGAGCAGGTACTGCTGGGTGGCGAACGAGCCCATGCTGTGCGCGAACAACACCACCGGCAGACCGGGGTACTCGGCGCGACCGCGGTCAACGAGCACGTCGAGGTCCTCGACGGTGCGTGTCCACCCGTCCGCCCCGATGACACCCGGTTCCGCGCCGGGCGCGATGGTCTGCCCGTGACCGCGGCTGTCGTGTCCGTGGACGAAGAATCCCGCTGTAGCAAGGGTCTGCGCGAGATGCTCGTAACGGCCGAGGTGCTCACCGAGGCCGTGCGAGATCTGGACGACGCCACGCGGGACGCCGCCTGGCTCCCATTGGTACCCGGCGACGGGGAAGCCGTCGCGGCCGTGGAACCGGAATTCCGTCCTGGTGCTCATCGGGGTCTCCGTGTAGTGGTCGGTCAGCTGCCGGATCAGCCGAGGAACGGGGGAACGTACACGCAGGGCACCGGGCGTGGGTGTGCCGGATCGAGCGCGTTGAGGATGTCGGCTCCGGCGGCCGGGTCGGACAGGATCGCGAGATGCTCGGAATAGTCCAGCGGACACTGGTCCTGAAGCGTGATGTTGTGCATGCCGGTGGCGATGCCACTGGTGTAGGGGACGGCGAGTTCGTCGTAGCGGGTGACGATGCTGGTGTAGTCGACTCCCGGCACCACCGGATCACCGAAGGCGGAGTAGTAGTCCGAGCCGGTCAACATTTCGCGGCACGCGGCGCAGGCCGTGTCGAGGACACCATTGACGACGGGCGCGTAGCCGAACCGATCGGCGAGGCGGGTGATGGTGGCCAGTCCGGCGGCATTGGTGCCGCGCCAGAACGCCGCGAGCGCGACGAACGTGTGGACGTACGTGGCTCCGCCAAGGCGTTTGAGGTAGTAGTTGGGCATCTGCGTGCCCTCGGAATGCCCGACCAGGTCCACTTGTGCCACGCCGGTCGCGGCCCGGACCTTGTCGACGAACGCCGCGAGCTGCGCGGCGCTGTCCTCCAACGGCGTGCGCCCGCCGACCTGGTCGAGCGGGAACGGGGTACCAGCGGGCACCCCGTAGTTCAGGGTGAACACGCAGTAGCCTGCGTCGGCGAGCATCGGTGAATAGGTCTGCCAGGCGTCGTTGGCGACCGACGCGAAGCCGTGCACCAAGATCACCGGGCGGGGATGCGCTGCGGTGGGTCGGCAGGTCCAGTCGTTGCTGCCGGGCGGGTCGGTATAAGGCAGGGTGGCTCCGGCCACGTTGGCGGTGAAGGTGTACGGCACCGGGTACTGCCGATCGGCGCCCTCGGCAGGGCTTGCGGCAGCGGCCAGAGCCGTCGCCACGACCGTGAGCGTGACAGCAGCTGAGACCAGCCGCGTGACCATTCCGGACTTCGTTGTCCGCATGTCGGCTCCTGGTATCAGCTCTGTCCGGCCGCGGTCTGGCGCAGCTTGAACTTCTGCACCTTGCCGGAGGCCGTTATGGGTAGTTCATCGACCAGCACGAGCCGTTCTGGCAGCTTGTGCGGCGCGATGTGTCGTTCGGTGCGCAGAAAACCAGTGATGTCCGCAAGCGTCGGGGCGCGGCCCTTCTTAGGCACCACCACCGCGCACGCGCGTTCACCGAGGCGTTCGTCCGGGTAGCCGACCACGGCGACCTGTGAGACGTCAGGGTGCGAGATGACGTGTCCCTCCACCTCCGCGGCGCTGATGTTCGTGCCGCCACGGATGATGATGTCCTTCAACCGGCCGGTGACTCGTAGGTAGCCATCGGCATCGAGCCGGCCCAGATCGCCGGTGTGGTGCCAGCCATCGGCGTCGATGGTGGCTTTCGTGCGTGCTGGGTCGTGCCAGTAGCCCAACACGGCACCGGGGCCCCAGTAGCAGATCTCGCCCTCCTCGCCAGGCGGGGCGTCCGCGCCGTCGATGTCCGCCAGTTTGATGCGGATTCCGGCCAGTGCGGGACTACCGTCGGACCCGGAGCGGCGCTCGACAGGATCGCCGGTGTGACAGCAGGTCGCGGCCAGGACCTCGGTGCAGCCATACAGTGGCATCAGCGCGCCGCCGGTGAACGTCTCGTGGAACTCGCGGGCCAGTGCTTCGGGAATGGGTGCGCCCGCGCACAGCCAGAAGCGCATGGAGGACAGGTCGTGGTCGCTACCGGCCGCCGCGTCGAGTGCCATCCGGACGAACGGTGTCGCGGTCGCGGTCGCGGTGCACCGATATCGCGAGATGCGCTTGAGACCTTCGTTCGGTTCCCAGATGTCGAGCAGGTGTGTTTCGGCACCGACCGCCAGCGGCACAAGCACGCCGACGACCAGACCGGTCGCGTGCGCCACCGGCGATGGCATGAACATCACGTCGTCCGGCGTCACCTCGAACACGTCGGTCGCGAGACCGTGGCCGCTGAAATTCGCGGTGTTCCACGTGTGCACGCAGCCTTTGGCGGTGGACTCCGTGCCCGAGGTGTACACGATCAAGTGCGGTGCATCGGGATCTGGATACTCGCCGAAGTCGGCGACGTTTGCCGGGGCAGCGCACGCCTCGTCGAACGACACCTCGTCGTCAACAGCGTCCGCGCGGGCAATCACCAGCGTCGTCAGAGCCGGCGTCGATACGCGCAACGCCCGGAACATGGCGGCGTGGTCGAAACTGCGGAACCGACCGGTCGTGATCACGGCTACGGCGCCGGAGTTGGCGAGGACATGCGTCAACTCTGTCTCGCGATAGACCATCATGACCGGCACCATTACCGCGCCGAGCCGCGAGATCGCCAGATACGACACGACGAACTCGGCCCAGTTCGGCAACTGCACCAATACCCGGTCACCTCTGGTGACGCCGCGGTGCAGCAGGGTGGCAGCCAGGCTGTGGGCGTGCTCGCGGGTCGTGGCGTAGTCCAGTTCGACAGTGCCGTCCGAGATGAACCGCTTGGTTGGAGTCAGCTCAGCCCAGTGGTCCAGCAGCGCCGCAGCCGAGCCGTCCCGCCACCAGTTCCGTGCCCGGAATTGGTCGATCGACTCCGCGCTGTATCGGTCGGTCACCGCGATGGCATGACCAATGTCGACTGTGCTCATCCGTTCACTCCTCGCGTCGCTGCGAGCCAGACCCGGGCATCATAACGAGAAACTATCCATCGATTCAATGGTCAGGCCAAATCAAAGTGTCCGTGAGATGAGCGGCAATCGGGCGACCCCAGCGGGCGTCTCGGCCGCCGCCGGTCAGGAGTGGTCAGGACGATGCGTCCAGGTAGATGGTCTTGAACACCTGGTAGCCGCGCAGCCCTTCCGGGCCGAGTTCCCGGCCTATGCCGCTGGCCTTGATGCCGCCGAATGGCGCCGTCGGGTCGTTGACGTAGGCGTTGATGCCGATGGTGCCGGAGGCGACTCGGCGGGCTACCGATTCGCCCCGCCCCGGGTCGTTGGTCCACACCGTTCCGCCGAGCCCGTAGCTGCTGGAGTTCGCTATCCGCACGGCTTCCTGCTCGTCGCCATAGGGGATCACGGACAGCACCGGTCCGAAGATCTCCTCCTGGGCGATGATGTGCTCGCTGCCCACGTCCGCGAAGACAGTCGGCTCGACGAACCAGCCGCGCTCGATGCCGGCCGGGCGTCCGCCGCCCGCGGTGAGCCGTGCACCCTGGTCGAGCCCTCTGGCGATGTAGGACTCGACCCGATCCCGCTGCCGGGCGGAGACCAGCGGACCGATCTGGGTGGCCGGTTCGAGCGGATCGCCAACCCGCAGCGACGTGGCCAGGCCCGTGATGGTGTCGACGACCTCGCGGTAGCGCGATCGCGGCGCCAGCACACGGGTGCCCAGCCAGCAGATCTGGCCGTTGTTGAGCAGCGTGGCGGCGAAGAAGCTCTCGATGTTGGCCTGCAGGTCGGCGTCATCGAGCACGATCGCCGCGGACTTGCCGCCCAGTTCCAGCGTGACCGGTCGCAACAGCCGACCGCACGTCTCGGCGATGACGCGGCCCGCGGCGGTGGAGCCGGTGAACGAGACCTTGTCCACGCCCGGGTGGGACACGAGGTAGGCGCCGAGTTCGCGGCCGCCCGGCACGACATTGAGCACGCCGGCCGGCAGGCCGGCCTCCAGCGCGGCCTCGCACATGAGCATCGCGTCCAGCACCGTTTCCGGAGCCGGTTTGAGCACCACGGTGCAGCCCGCGGCCAGCGCGGGTGCCAGCTTCAGGAAGGTGATGGCCTGCGGCACGTTCCACGGCACGATGGCACCGACGACACCGATCGGCTCGCGGATCACCCGGGAACTGCCGCCCAGCATCCCCTGCCGGGTCTCCTCCTGCGGCGTGTCGCTGACCATGCCGGCGTAGTACCGGAGCAGGAGAGCCGGGAACCCCGCCTCGAACTGGTGCGCCAGGCCGATCGGCATTCCGTTCTGGACGGTGACCCGGCGGGCGGTCTCCTCGCCGCGCTTCTCCAGCGCGACGGCGAACCGTTCCAGCGCCTCGGCCCGGCGCTGGGGCTGCCACGTCGGCCAGCCGGACGGGTCGTCGAACGCGGACCGGGCCGCGGCGACCGCTGCGTCCACGTCGGCGTTCCCGGCCTCCGGGACGGTCCCGAGCACCTCCTCCGTGCTGGCCGAGCGGACGGTGATGCGCTCGCCGTTGGCGGGCTCCGCCCACCGGCCGCCGAGATACAACTGGTCGTAATCCATCGTCGTCATGATCGACTCCCGAATGTCAGCCGTGCACCAGCACGATCTTGACCGCCTCGCCGTTGCGCTGGGCGGTTACCGCTTCGTTGATCTCGCTGAACGGCCGGGTGGTGATGAGTTTGTCGAACGGGAACCGTCCAACCCGGTGCAGCTCCAGCAGTTGCGGGATGAACACGTCGGGGTCACTGTCGCCCTCGACGATCCCGGTGATGGTCACCCCGAGGACCTGGGCCTGGATCAGGTTGACCGGCAGCGCCGCGTTCGGGTCGGCCGGCACACCGATGATGCCGAGCTTGCCGCGGTGGGCCAGCGACAGCATGGCTTGCTCCAGCACGGCCACCACGCCGGTGGTGTCGATGGCATGGTCCACGCCGTCCGGCAGCAAGCCCCGCACCTGCTCGGACAGTGGCCCGTCGGCCGGGTCGAGGGCGTGCGTGGCGCCGAGCGCCAGCGCCAGATCGCGGCGACCGGCGTGCGGTTCGACCACGATGATCTCGCCGAGTTCCCGGACGACGGCGGCGAGCACCGAGGAGAGCCCGACCGAGCCGCCGCCGAGCACCAGTAGCGACGAGCCGGGTGGACAGTTCAACGAGTTCAGCACGGCCCCCGCGCCGGTCTGGACACCGCAGCCGAGCGGGCCGAGTACGGCCAGCGGCGCGTCGTCGGGGACCTTGACGACGTTGCGCTCGTGGGCCAGCGCGTGGGTCGCGAAGGAGGACTGGCCGAAGAACCCGGAACCGATGTCCTGGCCGTCGCCGTGCAGGGCGGTGGTCCCATCCGGGCGGGCGCCGCCGAAGTTGACCGCCATGAACTCGTGGCAGTACGACGGTTCGCCTGCGCGGCACTGATCGCACCGGCCGCAACTGTCGAAGCTCAGCGCCACCTTGTCGCCCGGTTTCACCTTCGTGATGGCGGAGCCGATCTCGACGACCTCGCCGCTGCCTTCGTGGCCGAAGACGCCGGGGATCGGGAACGGCAGGTGCCCGTCCTTCGCGGCCAGGTCGGTGTGGCACAGGCCGACTCCGGCGATGCGCACCAGGATCTCGTCGGCACGGGGTGGATCGAGCGTCACGGTGCTGAGCGTGAAGGGGCCACCGATCTCGGTGGCCACCGCCGCGGTGATATCCATCAGAACTCCTTTGTTCTCGGGCGGTTGGCATCGGTCAGCTGTTGGTGTCGGGGACGGTGACGCGCACCCCCTCGGTGTCCGGCCGCAGGATCAGCTGGCAGGACAGCCGGGAGTTGGGCAGCGCACCGTCGGCGAATTCGAGTAGGTCGCGTTCCTCGTCGGTGGCCTCGTCGAAATGGTTCATCCCGGTCTCCACGAAAACGTGGCAGGTGGCGCAGGAACAGCTGCCACCGCACTCGGCGACGATCCCGGGCAGGTTGTTGCGGACGGAGCCATCCATCACGCTCTGGCCACTGGGGACGTCGACGTCGTGGCTGGAACCGTCGGACAGCGAGTAGGTCACTGTGGGCATGGTGGTGCTCCGGGCTTAAGGGGCGACGATGTCGCGCAACGGGATCGACGGATCGGCCAGGCGGTCCGGATCGACGGACCGGGCAGCGCCGATGAGTTTCTTCCCCGCCATGAAGTCGGCAGCGGAGTTGGCCGATTCCACGGCCGCCACGGCGCCACCCTGGCGCGCACTGTCCAGGTGGAACAGTGCGAACCTTCCCGATGCCGGGTCTCCTCGGGTGACGGTGACCGGGTTGCCGGGGACCAGGCCGGCGATCTTGAGTCGCAGGTCGTACTGGTCGGACCAGAACCAGGGCACCTCCGGTGTCGGCTCGGCCCGACCGGTGATGACGGCGGCGGCCTGTCCGGCCTGTTCGGTGGCGCTGGGGATGCTCTCCAGCCGCATGACCGCGTTGGTCAGGGTGACCGGCCGCCGGGTGGCGTCGCCGATGGCGAGGATGTGCGGATCGCTGGTGCGGGTCCGTTGATCTACGACGATCCCCTTGGCGCAACGCAGCCCGGCGGCTGCCGCCAGTTCGTCCCGGGGGACGGCGCCGACCGCGACCAGGACAGCCCCGCAGTCCAGGCTGGTGCCGTCGTCCAGGACGGCCCGTCGCACCTCGTTGTCCCGACCGTCCAGCCTCACCACCTGGGCATCGGTCACGATGTCGACGTCATGGCCCCGGTGGTGCTCGGTCAGGATCTCCGAGAGCCGGGGGCTGCCGAGCCGGGCCAGCACGCGGGACTCGCGCTCGACGATGGTCACGGCCACGCCATTGGCGCGCGCGACGGCGGCCACTTCCAGTCCGATGTAGCCGCCACCGACGATCACCAGGGTGCGGCCCTCGGCGACACACTTGCGCAGCAGCCGCGCGTCGGCGAGCGTGCGCAGCGCGAGCACGCCGGCCAGGTCGGCACCCGGCACTGGAATCGTCCTCGGCCGAGCCCCGGTGGCCAGGACGAGATAGTCGTAGCCGCAGGTCTCCCCGCTCGCGGTGTGCAATCGCCGGCCCGGCCGGTCGATGCGGGTGATCTGCTCGCCCAAGCGGACCGCGATGTCCTGGTCCCGGTAGAACTCCGGCGGGCGCAACCACTGTTCCAGTTGACCGTCGGCGAACTTCTTGGACAGCGGCGGCCGGTGATACGGGTAGTCGACCTCGTCGCCGAACAGGGTGATGGGGCCGCGGTGGCCCTGCTGCCGCAGCAGGCCGACCAGCGCCGTGCCAGCGTGACCACCGCCGACCACCACCACCTGGGCGTCACTGCCGCCCGGCTCGGTCACTCCAACTCCAGGCGGACAGGCAGCTTGCGCAGTCCGCCGACGAAGTTGGTCATGACCGGCTTGCGTCGCCCGGCGACCTCGATGCTCTTGAGCCGAGGCAGCAACTCCTCGAACAGGACGCGCATCTCCAGCTTGGCCAGGTGCTGCCCGACGCACATGTGTGGGCCGTAGCCGAAGGCGATGTGCCGGTTGGGCTTGCGGTCGAAGCGGAAGGTGTCCGGCTCGTCGAAGACGTCGTTGTCGCGGTTGGCCGACTGGTACAGCAGCATGAGCCGGTCGCCCGCGTGGATCTCCTGGCCGCGCAGCGTGTAATCCTGGGTCGCCTGCCGGGTGAACTGTTTGACCGGCGACACCCAGCGCAGCCCTTCGTTGACCAGACCGGGGATCAGCGCGGTGTTTTCGCGCACCCGCTGCAACTGGTCGGGATACTCGGCGAGGGCCTCCAGGGTGCCTGCCACCGTGCTGGAGGTGGTGTCGTGGCCTGCGGTCGCGATGGCGATGAACCAGCCGTAGGCGATCTCCTTGGCGTAGTACCCGCCAGTGCCGTTGCGGGCCTGCGCGACGATCGTGGCCAGGTCGTCCCTGGGTTCGGCCCGGCGATCCTCGACCAGTTTGTCGAAGTAGGCGTAGAAGTCGTTGATCGCCGCCGACCACTGCTGGGCCGCGGCCTCCGGGGTGAGCGGCTCGACATCGGTGCGCTGGGCGTCCGGGTCCGCGGTGCCGAAGAACTCCTGGGTCAGCGCCATCAACCTCGGCTCGTCGTCCACCGGGACACCGAACAGACTCATGATGACGTGCAGCGGGTAGTACAGCGCGAAATCCTGGACCAGGTCGAGTTCGTTCACCCCGGGGCGCAGGTACTTGGCCAGTGTCTCCCGCGCGAGGTTCCGGATGACGACTTCCCACCCCTTCAGATTGGTGGGCCGGAACCAGTCGTTGGCGATGTCCTTGATCTCGGTGTGCTCGGGCGGGTCGAGGTAGGTGAGCGTCTCCAGGATGCGAAGGCTGCCGCCGGTGAGCTGCTTGGTGAAGGCATCGCCCGCCTGGTTCTGCAGGATCGGGTTGTGCGATCCGGGTTTGTCGCCTCCTCCGCTGGTGAAGACCTGCGGCTGGCGCTCGATCTCCATGATGTCGGCGTGCTTGGCGACCAGCCAGACCGGGTCGTAGCCCTCGACCCTCGCCCGACCCAGCGGCTTGTTTTCGCGCAGCCACCGGTAAGCCTCGAACAGCGGGGTGTCGTCGCGGTGTCCTTCGGGCAGCACCACCTGCCGGGCGATCTCGTCCGGGATTAGCCCTGTGGTGGGTTGCGTAGTGGTCATGATCCCTCCGGTGACGGCGTCATTGCGCGTTCTGGAGCAATCCTTCGACCAGTGGGCTGTGCTCTGCATCACCCAGCGGGAAGAGTTTTCTCTCCCCCTTCTCACCCCTGGCCGACTCGCCCGGACGGCATCAACGGCGGGTCAGGGCGTGGTAGCGGGCCACGGCTTCGGCGCGGTTGGCCGCACCCAGCTTGCGCAGCACGTTCTTGACGTGCGTTTTCACCGTTCCGGGCGCGACATACAGGGTGGCGGCGATCTGGTTGTTGGTCTGTCCGTCGGCCAGGTGGCGCAGTACCTCCCATTCCCGCCGGGTCAGCTCCGCCAGCGGACCGTCGACCGCGACGAGGGCGGTACCGGCTGCGGGGCGCGGCAGGTCGGGGGAGAGCGGGTCGCCGTCGAGGAAGCCGTCGATCAGGTCGTCGACCGACCGCGCGTCGTCCTGGAGGCGATCGCGCAGCGCGGTGAGTTGCTCGTAGCAGGCGACTCGCTCGAACACGCAACCGAGGCCCTCGGCGAACAGGCCGAGCAGTTGCCGATCGAACTCGTCGACCCGGTCGGTGTCGACCTGCTGGTCGGCATGCAGCAAGCCGATCACCGCGCCTCGGCTGATCAGGGGTGCGACCACGTAGTCCTTGGTCCGGGCCAGGTTGATCAGGCGGTGGTGGACGTGCGGGTTGTGCTGGGCGTCGTCGACCAGAACGGGGACCCGACGCCGGACCACCTCCGTCTCCGGGAGCTCCCGACCGAGTCGGCCCGGAACCGCGTTCCCGACCTCGATCAGCGACTCCGCCAGTTCGGGGTCGTCGTAGGCGTGGGCGCCCCTGGCTCGCCACTGGGAGCCGCGCAGCCGGGAGAACAGCGCCCGGTTGTAGCCCAGCCGGTTGATCTCGATCGGAACCTGAGCCGCCAGGTCCGCCACCGAGGAAGCCGTGCGCAGGCGTCCCAGCGCGCGGTTGAGGTTCGCGACCGAGCTGGTCCTTGCGGTCAGTTGTGCCTCGCGGATCGCCGCGCGCACCGAAGCGAGCTGCGCCAGCGAGACGCTGAGTTCCGCCACCGCGGCGCCATTGCCGGTGTCGGCCAGTTGATCGAGTCGTTCGGTGACCCGCCTCTGGGCCACGCGCAGGGCGATGTCGGCATCGCGCAGGTTCGGGGTGGCCCTGCCCGAGCCGAGTTCGGGGTGAGCCGTCACCACGGCGGCGACGCCGAGCACCTCGTGGGACTGGTGGAGCACCGACTCGACGGCCCTCGGCGGCCGATAGTCGGGCCGCACGCCTCGGCGGTCCACCGCGCCCGGCGCAACGTCGTCCACGGCCACCTCCTCGGCTGACCCTCGATTCTAGCCTAAAGACCGATCATATTTAAGGGTCTGACCTTTTAGGGTTAGACTCGGACCATGACGACACCTGGCGAGCGAGGCCCGGCATGGACGCCGTGATCCTGCGCGAGTTCGGCGATCCCTCGGTACTGCGTCTCGGGCAGCGGCCCGATCCGGTGGCCGGCCCTGGCTGGGTGGTGGTGCGACTGGCGGCGAGCGGCCTCAACTGGCACGACGTTCTGGTCCGTCGTGGTCAGTACGGTTCGCCACTGCCGCACGTGCCGGGTGCGGACGGCGCCGGTGTGCGAGTGGACACCGGCGAGCGGGTGATCGTGTTTCCATCGCTGGGCTGGGGCGCCCGCGCCGCCGCGCCGGAGCCGGGCTGGGAGATCCTCGGCGACCACCGTCCCGGCACCTACGCCGAACTCGTCGCCGTCCCCGCCGAGTGTGTGCTGCCCTGGCCCGCCGGACTCGACGCGGCCCAAGCAGCCGCGCTCAGCCTTGCGGGCGTCACGGTGTACCGCGCGCTGGTCGTGCGGGGGCGGCTGAGCGCGGGAGAGTGGGTGCTGGTACTCGGGGCCGGCGGCGGGGTTGCCACCTCGGCGGTCACTCTCGCCAGCGCCCTCGGCGCCCGGGTCGTTGTGACGTCCTCCGCGCCGGAGAAGATCGAGTCGGCCCGCGAACTGGGTGCGACGGCGGGCGTCGACCACGCTGCCGCGGACTGGGTCGAACACGCTCGCGGCCTCACGCCAGGGGGCCGCGGCTTCGACCTCGTGCTGGACCCGGTCGGGCGATGGCAGGAGTCCGTCGGCTGTCTGCGCCCGGGTGGCCGCTGCGTGGTACTCGGCGCCTCGGCCGCGCCCACCGCGGAGTTGGACGTCCGCTCATTCTACTTCGGACAGTTCGAGTTGATCGGCACGACCATGGGCAGCCCGGCGGACCTGGCCGGGTTGCTGGCGTTGCGGGCCGAACACCGGATGGCGCCGCCGGTGATCGATCGCACCTTCGCGCTCGACCAGGCCGAGGCCGCGCACCGCAGCCTGGAGTCCGGCGCCGCCTTCGGCAAGATCGTCCTGCTGCACAACTGAACGGGTTGAGAGGAGAACCGGTGACCACGAGCCTCGTGCGCTACGAAGTCGGTGCGGCCGGCGTGGCCCGGATCGTGCTTGACGATCCGCGTACCCGCAACGCGCTGACCGACGCCCTGCTGGACGAGTTGATCGAGTGCCTGCAACGGGCCCGCGATGACGACGAGGTGCGCGTTGTAGTCCTCACCTCTGCGGATGACCGGGTCTTCTCCAGCGGTGGTGACCTCAAGGCATTCGCCTCGGATCGCCCGGTGATCGACAAGTATTCCGGGCTGGACCGCTTCCCCCGGCTGTACCGGCTCCTCGGCGGACTCGGCAAGCCGTCGGTGTGCGCGGCCAACGGAGATGTCCTGGCCGGCGCGTTCGGCCTCGCGCTGGCCTGCGACCTCATCGTTGCCAGGGACGGCGTGCGGTTCGGCTGTCCGGAGATCAATGTCGGTGTGTTCCCGTTCATGATCTCCGCGCTGATCTACCGCAGTGTGCCCAGGGCGAAGGCCAACGAGTTGATGATGACCGGTGAACTCATCTCCGCCAAGGAGGCGCTGGACCTGCATGTGGTGAACCGGGTCGTCGCCGACGACGAGTTCGACGGCGAGGTGGACCGGTGGGCGCGGCGTATCGCCAGCCGTTCGCCGCTGCTGATGCGATTGGGCAAGGACGCCCTGGACGTGACCCGGGATATGGCGTTGTCCGAAGCGCTCAACCACCTTCGCGGTCAGCTGGCTCTCGCCTTCACGACCGAGGACATCCAGGAGGGCGTTGCCGCCTTCCGGGAGAAGCGCGATCCGCAGTGGCGTCGGCGCTGAGGGCGCGCGGACATTGCGGCCAAGCTCAGCTCGCGATCCAGTCCTCATCGCCCCGGTTCTCCCGGCAGCAGGACGGTCGCGCGGCCGGTCAGCACCGTCCGATCCGGACACCGGGCAGCCAGGTCCAGGTCGACGGCGATGATGCCGTCCGGCTCCGGGTGGACTCCCACCACCGCACCGGACAGTTCCACGGTGTCACCGATCAACAGCGGTGCGACGAAGCGCACCCGGTAGGCGCGCAATCGCTCGACGCCGCACCAGTCGGTGAGCCAGGCCGCCAGCAGACCGGCGGTGAACTGGCCCATCGCGATCGGGCGCTCGAAGCCGGCAGCGCTGGCGGCGGCCGGATCGTGGTGCAGCGGATTGAAGTCGCCTCCCGCGCCGGCGAACCGCACGATGTCGGTCTGGGTGATGGGCCCGATCCGGCGCACCGCCGGCCGGTGCCCCACTTGGGCTCGGGGCGCTTTGTTCATTCCTTGCCCCGTTCGATCAGCACTTCCTGTTGCCGCACGGCGATCGCCCCGTTCTGGTCGGTGAACTCGGTCTCCAGGGTGACCAGGCGCATGACACCGCCACGTCTGCCCTCGCGGATCTCGTCTGCGGTGACCCGCCGGACGCCGGTCAGCTTGTCCCCGGCCTGGAGCACGCGCAGGTAGTCCCAGCCCACCGAACCCACCACGACCCGGCTGCGGTCGAGGCCGAGCAGGTCCAGTTGTGCCTGCTGGTCACGGTGGTGGCCGGCGACGACCACATGGGTGCCAGTGGCCAGCACGCCGGTGAAACCCCGGCCCGACGCGGTTCCCTGGTCCGCGTGGACTGGGTCCTCGGCGTGGGTCGCCCGGGCGAACTCCTGGATCTTGCCGGGTTCCACCACGAAGTGGACCCGGTCGACCTCGACGCCGATGAGATCACTCATCCCGACTCCCTATTTGGTCTGACCTAATCTATAGTACGGACCATACTTGTTGAGGTGGTGACGATGGACCTGGCTGACGCGCCCGACGAAGCGCGCTTCCGGCAGGAGCTCCGCACGTGGCTGGACAAGAACCTGCCGCCGCTGCCCTGGCCGGAGCCGAGCGACCTCACGGAGAAGGCGCCCTTCTGGCGGCAGTGGCAGCGAATGCTGTTCGACTCCGGCTACGCCGGACTCACCTGGCCCCGCGAATACGGCGGTCAGGGACTGGACGAGCGGCTGCGGGCGGTGTTCGGTGAGGAGTGCGACCGGGCAGGCGCGCCCGACCGGCTCAACACCATCGGCGAGGACTTCGCCGGGCCGACCATCGCCCAGTTTGGCACCGAAGCACAGAAGGATCGGTACCTGCGGCCCATCCTCACCGGTGCGGAGATCTGGTGCCAGCTGTTCTCCGAGCCGGAATCCGGGTCCGACCTCGCATCCCTGCGGACAAGGGCGACCAGAGTCGAGGGCGGGTGGTGCGTCCAGGGGCAGAAGATCTGGACCAGCCGGGCCCAGTTGGCCGCCAACGCGATCCTGCTGGCTCGTACCGGGGGCGGCCAGCGGCACCGCGGCATCACCTACTTCCTGTTGCCGATGGACACTCCCGGCATCACCGTCCGGCCGCTCGCGCACATGCTTGGTGAGTCCGAGTTCAACGAGGTGTTCCTCGATGACGTCTTCGTGCCCGATGCCGCGGTGGTCGGCGAGGTGGATGGGGGCTGGCGCGTGGCCATGGCCACGCTCGCTTTCGAGCGGGTGGCGATCGCGACCGGCCGGGTCAACACCACCAAGGCGGTGCAGGACCTGATCGCCGAGGTCCGGACCATGCGTACACCGGAGGGCGACCCGTTGGGCACCGACCCGCACGTTCGCCGCTCGATCGCCGACCTGTGGGGCCGTGCGCTGGTGCACCGCGCGATCAGCCAGCGGGTGATCACCGGGGCTGCGGCGGACGGACCGCCCGGACCGGTGACCTCGATCGGCAAGCTGTACTTCTGCCCGCTGGTGGAGGACCTCGCCGACTTCCGGCTGTCCCTTGAACCGTTGGCTGATCAGTTCGACCTCGACGATGACCAAGCCCGCGCGCGGCGCTGGCTGAGACTGGCCAACCAGGCACGCGGCACCGCGATCGCCGGCGGTTCCACCTTCATCCAGCGCAACATCGTCGCCGAGCGCATCCTCGGCTTGCCCAGGAGTTGATGTGACCTACACCTGGCACCCCTCGCCGGAGTACCGGGAACGCTCCAACGTGGCGCGGCTGATGCGCACGTTCGGCGTCGCCACCGTCGACGAGTTGCGTCGCCGGTCGGTCGCCGACATCGGCACGTTCTGGAACACCGTGATCACCGACCTCGGTATCCCGTTCCGCGTGCCGTACGAGCAGGTCCTGGACCTCAGCGGTGGCGTCCAGTACCCGGACTGGTTCGTCGGTGGCCGGATCAACATCGCCGACGCCTGCCTGACCCGGTGGGCGCGGGAAACTCCGGACACGGTGGCCCTGGTGCACGAGTCCGAGGACGGCGCCGTCGTTCGGCTCACCTACCCAGAACTGGCCGATGCCGTGGCCCGGGCACGCTCGGGGCTGCGCGCCGCGGGCATCCGTCGAGGCGACGCGGTGGCGGTCTACCTGCCGATGATCGCCCCCGCGGTGATCGCGATGTACGCCGCCGCGAGCATCGGGGCGATGGTGGTCCCGCTGTTCTCAGGGTTCGCACCGACGGCCATCGCCGCCCGGCTGCGTGACGCGGACGTGGCGGCCGTCATCACCGCCGACGGCACCACCCGGCGCGGCAAGCCAGTGGATCTGCTGACCCAGTTGGAGCGCGCCCTGCCCGATGCGCCGCGCGTGCGACTGGTCGTCGTGGTCGACAACCTCGGCACCGGCCGGTCCACAAGCAACGGTCCGGCGCGGACCATGTCCTGGGACGAACTGCTGGCCGGCGAGCCCGATCCGGACGTCGAGGACACCGCGTCCTCCGACGTGCTGCTGCTGGGCTATACCTCGGGTACCACCGGACGCCCCAAGGGCGCGGTACATACGCACGCCGGATTTCTGGTCAAGGTGGCCGCCGAAGTCGCCTACGGCTTCGACATCGTGCCGGGACGCACGTTCTGCTGGATCACCGACATGGGCTGGATCATGGGTCCCCTGTCGGTGTTCGGCACCCACGCCTGCGGGGGCACGCTGCTGCTCTACGAAGGCACCCCCGACACGCCCGACCACGGGCGGCTCTGGCAACTGGCGCACCGGCACGGCGTCGCCATGCTGGGCGTGTCGCCGACGCTGATCCGCTCCCTGCGGGCCGCGGCGGACAAGCCACCCGGCGAGGATCTCAGCTCGGTGCGGATCCTCGGATCCACCGGCGAACCGTGGGACCCGGACTCCTACGCCTGGTTGGCCGAGAAGGTGTTCGCCGGGCGGGTCCCGGTCATCAACTTCTCCGGTGGCACCGAGGTCGGCGGGTCGTTCCTGTGTCCCTACCCGGCCGAGGAGATCCGCAGCTGTTCGCTGGGCGGTCCGGCGCTGGGCATGGACGTCGACGTGGTGGACGACGACGGCCACCCACTTCGTGGCAGTGTCGGCGAACTTGTCTGCCGCCAGCCCTGGCCCGCGATGACCCGCGGAGTGTGGCGCGACGACGCCCGCTACCAGGAGGCGTACTGGTCGACCTACCCCGGGATGTGGCGGCACGGTGACTACGCCTTGGTGGACACCGACGGCAGTTGGTACGTGCTCGGCCGATCCGACGACGCGATGAACATCGCAGGCAAGCGGGTCGCGCCCGCCGAGATCGAGTCGGTGCTCGCCGCCGACCCGGCCGTCGCGGAGTCCGCGGTGGTCGGTGTGCCGGACCCGGCCAAGGGCGAGGCGGTGTGGGCGTTCTGGGTGAGCAGGGGCTCCGGCGCCGATTCCGACGACGAGGTCGCCGCGCGGCTGCGCGACGCCGTCGCGACCCAACTCGGCAAACCGTTCACTCCGGCGCGCGTGGTGCGCGTCGCCGCGTTGCCCAAGACACGGTCGGCCAAGATCCTCCGCCGCGCGGTGCGTGCCGCCGTGCTCGACGCCGATCCGGGTGACCTGTCGGGCGCGGAGAACCCGGACACCGTCGAGGACATCCGGGTCCAGGTGAGGGGTCTGCGGTGACGGCTCAGCGGTCCGGCAGATCGATCTCGGTGCGTTCCTCCACCTCGACCACGGCCTCGGCGTACGAGTGGACGTGTCGTTTCATCCGGCGCACGGCCGCGTCCGGGTCCTGGCCGCGGATGGCGGTGGTGACGGAGCGGTGCGCGCGCAGCGTGGTCTGGCGGACTTCGGTGTTGATGAAGCCCCGGTTGTTTGTGGAGGTGTAGATGGCCCGGGACAGCGCGAGCATGAAGCCGGTCAGCAGTTCGTTGTGGCTGGCGATGGCCACCCCGACGTGCCAGTCGACGTTGGCCTGCAGGAAGTCGGAGAGCGAGCCGGAGGTGTCGGACATCGACTCGTTGGCGAGGTCGAGCCGATCCAGGTCGGCGTCGGTACGATACTTCGCGGCCAGCTGGGCGCACGCGGGTTCGACGGCCTCGCGGGTCTCCAACAGGGCGGCGAGCCGGATCTGCCGGCCACGGATGAGCAGATCGACCGAGCTGGCGATCGACTCTCCGTCCGGGTGCTGCACGAACGCACCACCAGAGCGACCGGTCTTGATACGGACCAGGCCCTGCACCTCCAGGATGCGCAGCGCCTCCCGGACGGTGGCGCGGCTCATGTCGGTCTGCGTGACCAGTTCTCGCTCGGTCGGGAGCGCGCTGCCTTCCGGGAACTCGCCCCGCAGGATCCGTTCCCGCATCTCTGTCGCGAGTACGTCGGACGCTTTCGGGACCCGCACCGGCGAGAGCCGTACTGGTTGCCGCGTCGCCACGGTCCGCTCCAATCGGTCAGGCTTTTCACCAATTATCCAACGTGCTTTCGGTCATACCTAATCTAACAGGAGAGGAGCGCACACCGTGCAGTGGAAGCTCTCCGATGAACAGCAGGACTATCAGCGGGCATTTCGCGGTTGGCTGGGCAATGTGGCGCCGACGCACGTCGTGCGGGACTGGCTGAGCGCGGACGACGCCTCGTCGTTCACCGGCCGACTCGTCGCTGACGGCTGGTCGGGTGTTGGCCTGGCCGAATCCGTTGGCGGCCAGGGGGGTGGCGTCGTCGAACTGGCCTTGACCGCGGAGGAACTGGCCCGGGCCGCCGCTCCGGCGGCGGATTGGCTGGCCACCGTGATCAGTGTGCCCGCCCTCGCCGGACGCGCCGATCTCGTCGCGGCGACGCTCGGCGGAGAGTGGACGGCGCTGCTGGTACCGGCCGAGGTGATCCCGAACATGCCGCCGAGCCTGACGATCGACCGTTCCGGTGCGATCAGCGGGTCCGTTCCCCGGGTACTGGCCGGTGACACCGCGCGGCGGTTCGTGGTCCCGGCGCGCGCAGTCGGGGAAACCGCGTTGTACCTGGTCGACGCGCGACAATCCGGGGTGAGCCGGCGCCGGCGTCGACTGCTGGACCGGACCCGCACGGTCGCGGACATCCGGCTGGACGCGGCGGTCGCGGAACCGCTCGACGTCTCGGCGGCCGAGTTCCTGCGCGGTGTCTCGGCCCGGGCCGCCGTGCTGGTCGCGGCCGACTCACTCGGGGCCACCGCCCGGATGCTCGAACTCGCCGTGGAGTACAGCAAACAGCGTCACCAGTTCGGCGTGCCGATCGGCTCGTTCCAGGCGGTCAAGCACGCCGCGGCGACGATGCTGGTCGACGTGGAGGCTGCGCGGTCCGTGGTGTACTTCGCGGCTGCCTCAGTCGAAAGTGATGACCCGGATTCCCTGCTGCACGCTGCGGCCGCGAAGGCGCAGGTGACCTCGGCGGGCCGGCGGGACGCGGACAGCGCGCTGACCCTGCACGGCGCCATCGGCTACACGTGGGAGCACGACCTGCACCTCTACTACAAGCGGGCCAAGACGAACGAGTGGCTGTTCGGCTCGCCGGGGCGCTGGAACGATCTGATCGCGGACGGTCTCACCCTGGTCTAGTTATTTGGTCAGGCCATTTGGTAAGGTCGTATCAAACCTGGAAGGACGGACTCGCTGTGGACTTCGACCTCACCGAGGATCAGCAGACCATCCGCATGGCGGTCGCCGAACTCGCCGCGAAGTTCGACGACGAGTACTGGATGGTCAAGGACGAGCAACATCAGTTCCCGACCGAGTTCTACGAGGCGTTCGCCCGAGGCGGCTGGCTGGGCATCACCACGCCAGAGGAGTACGGCGGGCACGGTTTCGGCATCACCGAGGCCGCCCTGCTGCTGGAAGAGGTGTCAGCTGCCGGCGGTGGGATGAACGCCGCGAGCTCGATGCACCTGTCGATCTTCGGGATGCATCCGGTGATCGTGCATGGCTCCGAGGAACTCAAGCGCGCCAACCTGCCCCGCATCGTCAACGGTGACCTGCACGTCTGCTTCGGTGTCACAGAGCCGGGCGCCGGCCTGGACACCACCCGCATCACCACGTTCGCTCGTCGCGATGGCGACGACTACGTGGTGAACGGCCGCAAAGTGTGGATCTCGAAAGCGATGGAGTCGGAGAAGATCCTGCTGCTGACTCGGACCACCAAATTCGAAGACGCCGCGAAGAAGACCGACGGCCTCACCCTGTTCCTGACCGACCTCGATCGGTCGCATGTGGACATACGGCCGATCCGGAAGATGGGCCGCAACGCGGTCTCCTCCAACGAGTTGTTCATCGACGATCTGCGCGTACCCGCGGCCCACCGGGTCGGCGAAGAAGGACAGGGCTTTCGCTACCTCCTCGACGGCCTCAACCCGGAACGGATGCTCGTCGCCGCCGAAGCCCTGGGCCTTGGGCGTGCCGCGCTGCGCCGTGCGACCCGCTACGGCAACGAGCGCGAAGTGTTCGGCAGGCCGATCGGCATGAACCAGGGGTTGCAGTTCCCGCTGGCCGACTCGCTGGCTCGGCTGGACGCCGCGGAACTGGTGCTGCGCAAGGCAACCTGGCTCTACGACCAGGGTAAGGCGTGTGGCAGGGAGGCCAACACCGCGAAATATCTCTGCGCCGACGCCGGATTCCAGGCAGCAGACCGGGCACTCCAGGTTCACGGCGGCATGGGCTACGCCGAGGAGTACCACGTCGCCCGGTACTTCCGCGAGGCCCGACTGCTCAAGATCGCACCGCTGAGCCAGGAGATGGTGCTCAACTTCCTCGGCTCGCACGTGCTCGGACTCCCGAGGAGCTACTGATGTTCTCGCTGCGGGATCGCTCGGCCCTGGTGACCGGGGCGGGTAACGGCATCGGCGCCGCGGTGGCGCAGGCATACGCGGCCGCCGGAGCCGCCGTGCTGGTGACCGACATCGACAAGGACGCGGCAGCGGCCGTCGCCGAACGGATCACCGGCGCCGGTGGTCACGCCGAATCCGCGGCACTGGACGTGCGCGACGCCGACCAGGCCGCCGCAGCGGCCCAGCAGGCGGCCGCGCTGACCACCGGAGTGCTGAACGTGGTCGTCAACAACGCAGGCGCCATCGCGCCCGCGATGTTCCCCAAGATGACCGCCGAGCAGTTCCAGCGAGTCCTGGCCATCCACGTCGGCGGTACCTTCACCGTCAGCCAGGCGGCGCTGCCCCTGCTGGCCACCGACGGCACCGGCCGCATCATCAACGTCACCTCGGCGGCTGGGCTGGTGGGCACGATCGGCCAGGTGAACTACGCCGCGGCCAAGGCCGGCATCGTCGGCCTCACCAAGTCACTGGCCAAGGAACTGGCCAAGCAGCGGATCACCGTCAACGCGCTCGCCCCGCTCGCCGCTACCGCGATGACCGAGAACATCCGGGGCAACGAGAAACTCGCCGCGATGACGCTGGCCCGGATCCCGCTGGGCCGCTGGGCGCAGCCCGAGGAGATCGCGGGCAGCTTTGTCTTCTTCGCCTCCGACGCGGCGTCCTACATCACCGGCCAGGTGCTGCCGGTCGACGGCGGGACGGTCATCTGATGCCGATCACCACACCGTTCACCGACAACGGGCGCGAAACGCTGATCGTGGAAGCGCTGCGCACTCCCATCGGCCGGTCCCACCCGGAACGTGGCTGGTACCGCGACATCCATCCCAACGCGATGCTCGGCGCCGTCTACTCAGCCCTCATCGACGGCACCGGCCTCAGGCCAGGACTGGTCGAGGACCTCGTGGTCGGCTGCACGGCGCCCTTCGGTGAACAGTCCCGCAACATCGCCCGCAACGCCTGGCTCCAGGCCGGCTACCCACCCGAGGTACCGGCGACCGTGCTGGACCGGCGCTGCGGTTCCGCGCAGACGGCAGTGGAGATGGCGGCCGCGCTGGTCGGCACGGGCACACACGACGTCGTGCTGGCCGGCGGAGTGGAGCACATGGGTCACGTCCCGATGAATTCACCCGCCGAGATCAGCAAGCTCTACGGCGATCCCTGGCCCGCCCAACTGCGTGCCCGCTACGACTTCGTGTCGCAGGGCGAGAGCGCGGAGCTGATCGCCGAGCGCTGGGACCTGTCCCGGGCGGAACTGGACGCGTTCGCCGTGCGCTCGCACCGGTTGGCGGCCGACGCCGTCGCCGCCGGACGGTTTGATCGCGAGATGATCCCGCTGGAGCTGGCCGGTGAGACCAGGACCAGCGACCAGTCCATCCGGCCGGACACCTCGGCGGCAACGCTGGGCGGCCTGAAAACCGTGTTCCGGCAGGAGAACGGCCGGATCACCGCCGGATCGTCCTCACCGATCAGCGACGGCGCGGCCGGTGTCCTGCTGGCCTCCCGGGATGCCGCCGAGCGGTTCGGACTGCGCCCACGCGCGCGGATCCTCGACCAGACCACGGTCGGGGTGGATCCGATCATCATGCTCACCGGTCCCATCCCGGCCACCCGCAAGCTCCTGGCCCGTGCCCGCATGTCCATCGCAGATATCGACCTGATCGAGATCAACGAGGCGTTCAGCTCGGTCGTGCTGGCCTGGGAACGCGAGCTGAAACCGGATATGGACCGGGTGAACGTCAACGGTGGCGCGATCGCCCTCGGCCATCCGGTCGGCGCATCCGGCGCCCGGCTGTTCGGCACCCTGCTCGCCGAGCTGGAGCGCCGGGACGCCGAGATCGGGCTGGTCACGATGTGCTGCGGTGGTGGCCTGGGTACCGCGACCCTCGTGCAGCGGGTCGATTCGTGATCGACCTGCGACCGCACATCCGCGCCGGTGACGGCGTGTGGTGGGGGCAGGGCGGCGCCGAGCCCGAGCCGCTGGTCAACGCGCTGCTCGACCAGGCTGGGCAGATCGGCCCGATCCGGGCCTTCTGCGGCCTGACCTGGAACGAGCGCCTGTCCACGCAGTTGCCCGACGCGCTCACCGTGCTGTCCTACGGCGGCCTCGGCGAACTGCGCAGACTCAGCAGGCAGGGCCTGCTCGACGTGGTGCCCTGCCACTACTCGGCGCTGCCCCGGATGTTCGCCCAGGGACAGTTGCCCCGCGATGTCGGACTGGTCCAGGTCTCGGCCCCCGACGCCGACGGGTTGGTGTCGCTGGGAATCGGCGTGGAGTACGCCGCCGACGCGCTGCGCTGCACCAGGGTGCTGATCGCGGAAGTCAACCAGCGGATGCCGGTCACCGCCGGGGCACCCCGGCTCCCGCTCGACGCGTTCGCCGCGACCATCAGCACCGACCGCCCGCTGCGCGAGGCCCCGGCCCGTGAATCCGATGACGTGGAACGAGCCATCGCGGGCTACGTCGCGGATCTCGTTGAAGACGGCGACACCCTGCAGATCGGCGTCGGATCGCTGCCCGCAGCCGTGCTGGCCGCGCTGACCGACCACACCGACCTGGGCATGCACACCGGCATGATCACCGACGGAGTGCTCGATCTGCTCGATCACGGCGCGCTGACCGGGCGGAAGAAGGAGATCGACCGGGGCCTGGTGATCACCGGCGCCGCGCTGGGCAGCGCGGCTCTCTACGCGCGGCTGGGCGACTACCCCATCGAGTTCCGGCCGGCCAGCTACACCCATGCCCCCGCCGTCCTGTCCAGCCTCGGTTCGCTGGTCTCGATCAACTCGGCGATCGAGGTCGACCTGCTCGGCCAGGTCGGCGCCGAACTGCGGCGCGGCGTACACATCGGCGCCGTCGGCGGCCAGGTCGACTTCAGCCGGGCCGCCTCGCTCACCGGTGCCAGATCCATCATCGCGCTGCGGGCCGAGACCGGCGGCGAGTCGACCATCGTGTCCCGCCTGCGCGGCGAGGTCGTCACGACCGCCCGCGTCGACGTCGACGCGGTGGTCACCGAGCACGGTGTCGCCCGGCTGACCGGCGCGACCGTGGCCGAACGGGCCCGCAGGCTGATCACCGTGGCCGCACCCGCGCACCGGGCAGAGCTGGAACACAGCCTCGCCCAACAGGAGGAGTCCCGATGAGCCACAACGACAATCGCACACCGGGGGAGACCCGCCGGGTGCACGTCCGTGAGGTCGGCCCGCGCGATGGCTTCCAGAACGAACCCGAAACCATCCCCACCGCGGACAAGATCGACCTGATCAACGCGCTCGGCCGGGCCGGCTACACCCGCATCGAGGTCGCCAGCTTCGTGCGGCCCGACGTCATCCCCCAACTGGCGGACGGAGTGGAGGTGTTGCGTGGCATCGACCTGCCACCGCAGGTCGAGCGGATGGTGCTGATCCCCAACAGCCAGGGCCTGGACAACGCGCTGCGGGTGCGCGGGCTGTTCTCCGACGCCGCCCTGTTCGTCAGCGCCTCACAGACCCACAACAAGCGCAACATCAACCGCACGGTCGAGCAGACGATGGCCGACGTCCGGGTGATGGGCAAGCGGATCGTGGCCGAGGAGCTGAAGTTCTGCGCCGTGATCGCCACGTCCTTCGGCTGTCCGTTCGAGGGCAGCGTGCCGATGGCGCGGGTACTTGAGCTGGCCGAGCAGTTCGCCGAGGCCGGTGCGACCGAGGTTGGCTTCGGCGACACCACCGGCATGGCCAACCCGGCCTACGTCGAGCGCTTCTTCGGCGCCGCGCTGGAGCGCCTGCCGGATGTCGAGCTCACCGCGCACTTCCACAACACCCGCGGTCAGGGCCTGGCCAACGCCTACGCCGCGCTGAGGGCCGGGTGCCGCAGTTTCGAATCCAGCTTCGGAGAGCTGGGCGGCTGTCCCGTGCCGGCCGGGTCGACCGGCAACATCGCCACCGAGGATCTGGTTGGCATGTTCCACGAGATGGGCGTCGACACCGGCCTCGACCTCGATCGCGTGATCGATGCGGCGCGGGCCGCCCAGTCCGTGCTCGGCCGCAGGCTCACCAGCCATTCCATCATCGCTGGCCCGGTGTCGTGGTCCGGCGCCACCCACTGATCCGCACACAACCGAAGGGACGAGATCCGCATGAGCAAGCGCGTCGCGCTGGTCACCGGAGGCGCCCAGGGCATCGGCCGGGGCATCGCCAGGTCACTGGGCGAGCAGGGCTTCCGCGTCGCCGTGGCCGACCTCAATCTGGAACTGGCGCAGCAGACCGCCAAGGAGATCGGCGCCGACGGCGGCACCGCGACCGCCGTGTCGATCGACGTCACCGACACCGGCTCGGTGACGGCCGCCGTGCGCTCCGTCGAAGCGGAGTTCGGACCGGTCGAGGTGGTGGTCAACAACGCCGGGTTCGACGACTTCATGCCGTTCGTGAAAACCACGGAGGAGTTCTGGGACCGCATCCTGGACGTCAACTTCAAGGGTGCGCTGCGGGTGGTCCACGCGGTCGTGCCGGGCATGCTCGATCGCGGTTTCGGCCGGGTGATCAACATCGGCTCCGACGCCGGCCGGGTCGGCTCGTCGCTGGAGTCCGTCTACTCCGGTGCCAAAGGCGGCATCATCGCGTTCACCAAGACCCTGGCCCGAGAGGTCGCCGCCAAGGGCGTCACCGCCAACACGATCTGCCCGGGCCCGACCGACACCCCGGCCCTGCGCCGCTTCGCCGACGGCGCCGGTGACGCCGAGAAGGTGATCGCCGGGATGACGCGCGCGGTGCCCATGCGCAGGCTCGGCACTCCCGAGGACATCGGCCCGGCCGTGGCCTTCTTCGCCTCCGACGGAGCCGGTTTCATCACCGGCCAGACCCTCTCGGTCAGCGGCGGCCTGACCATGGCGTGAACATGGCCTGACCACCCGACCCCGAACGGAGAGCCGATGACAACCCCAGTCGACACCGCCGTCGTCTGGCACCAACGCGGCGATTACACCGACATCCGCTACGGCCGCAGCGACGAGGGCATCGCCAAGATCACCATCTGCCGGCCCGAAGTGCACAACGCCTTCCGGCCGCAGACCCTGGTGGAGATCTCGCACGCTCTCACCGAAGCCCGCGAGGACGAGGGCGTCGGGGTGATCGTGCTGACCGGGCAAGGCGATCAGGCCTTCTGCTCCGGCGGCGACCAGCGGGTCCGCGGCGACAGCGGCTACCAGACCGAACCGAACGCCACCGGTCGCTTCCACGTCACCGATCTGCATGTGCAGATGCGCCGCACGCCGAAGCCGATCGTGGCCATGATCGCCGGCTGGGCCATCGGCGGCGGCCACGTCCTGCACCTGGTTTGCGACCTGGCCGTCGCTGCGGACAACGCCCGGTTCGGCCAGGTCGGCCCCCGAGTCGGGTCGTTCGACGGTGGGTTCGGGGCGTCGCTGCTCACCGAACTGGTCGGAGCGCGCAAGGCCAAGGAGATCTGGCTGCTCTGCCGCCAATACGACGCCCGGCAAGCCCTGGAGATGGGCCTGGTGAACACCGTCGTGCCGCTGGCCGACCTGGAAGCGGAAACCGTGCGGTGGTGCCGGGAGATGCTGGCCCTCTCACCGTTCGCGCTGCGGCTGGTGAAGGCGAGCTTCCACGCCGCCGAGGACGGTTTCGCCGGCATCCAGCAGCTGGCCCACGACGCCAACCTGCTCTTCTACGGCACCGACGAAGCCAGAGAAGGCCGCGAGGCATTCAAGGACAAGCGTCAGCCCGACTTCAGCCGGTTCCCCCGGCGGGCCTGACGAGCGGAGTGGAGATCATGAACGATGTCGTGAGTTGGCGCGAGAGCGCGCCGGGAATCCTTCTCGTCACCCTCGACCGCCCCCCGGCCAACGCGCTCGGACCGGAGATCCTCGACGGCCTGCACGAGGCCGTGGACGCGGCCGAGACCGCCGGTGACGTGAAGGTCGTGGTGCTGAGCTCGGCCGTCGACGGGTTCTTCGCGGCCGGGGCGGATATCAAGCACATGTCCACCATCGACGCGGCGAGCTTCACCGCCTACGGCGACCGGATGCGTGCGGTCAACGACCGCATCGCCGCCGCCGGATTCCTGTCCATCGCCGCCATCGACGGCCTCGCCCTGGGCGGTGGCCTGGAACTGGCCCTTGCCTGCGCCCTGCGGGTCGCCGGGCCGCGCGCCCGCTTCGGCCTGCCCGAGGTCAAGCTGGGCCTGATCCCCGGTGCCGGGGGCACCCAGCGGCTGCCCCGGCTGGTCGGCCGAGGCAGGGCGCTGGACATCATGCTCACGGCCCGCCAAGTGAAGCCCACCGAGGCGCTGGCCATCGGCCTTGTCGACCGACTGACCGACGGCGATGCGGCCGCCACGGCGCTGGAGCTGGCCGGCGAACTGGCCGGAGCGTCGCTGCCAGCCCAGCTGGCCGTGCGGCGCAGCATCGACGCCGCCTTCGACCTGCCGATCGACCAGGGTTTCTCGGTCGAAGCCGCAGCGGAGCAGGACCTGTTCGAACACGGTGAAGCCGCAGAGGGCATCGCCGCGTTCCTGGAGCGCCGACCGCCGAAGTTCCACTGAACCCACCGATCCCGCCGAGTGGAGCCCACGATGAACGCACCTCCCGCCTATCGGACGCTGCTGGTCAGTGAGCCGGCGCCCGGCGTCGCGGTGGTCACCCTCAACCGCCCCGACCGGTACAACGCCATGACCGACACGATGTTCGACGAACTCGAAGACGTCGCCTTGGCCCTGGGCGATGACGACGATTGCCGGGTGGTCGTGCTCACCGGCGCGGGCCGGGCGTTCTGCGCGGGCTACGACCTCGCCGATGCGGACGAACTGGCCGGCCTCGGTGCGCTGGGCATGCTCGACAAGCAGGAGCGTGCCGCCCGCGCCCTGCTGGCCATCCGGACGGTACGGCTGCCGGTGATCGCCGCCGTCAACGGGGCCGCCGCCGGCGGCGGGATGGCGCTCGCCCTGGCTGCCGACATCCGCCTGGCCGACGCGAACGCCAAGTTCAACGCGGCGTTCGTCCGGATCGGACTGTCTGCGGGCGATCTTGGCACCTCGTGGCTGCTGACCCGACTCGTCGGCCCGGCTCACGCCAGCGAGATCTGCTTCACCGGGCGTCTCGTTCCGGCGGACGAGGCAGCGCGGATCGGTCTGGTCAACGCGGTCAGTGGCCCGGATGCCCTGCTCGATGACGCGCTGGCCCTGGCCGCCGCAATCGTCGCCAACTCGCCGGGCGGCGTGCAACTGTCCAAACGTGCCCTGCAAGCCAACCAGGAGGTCTCCTCCTATGCCGCGGCGCTGGAGTTGGAGAACCGGGGCCAGGCCCTGCTGACCCGCAGCGAGGACATGCCCGAAGCACTGGCCGCGTTCAAGGACAAGCGCCCACCGGCGTTCACTGGGAGGTGACCGGCATGACCAGCGCGCACGAAACAACCACCACCGTGACCCGGCTGGACGTCCCCCCGCTGGAAACGCTCACCCTGGAATTGCTCGAACCCGGCATCGCGGTGCTGCGGATGAACCGGCCGGACCGGATGAACTCGCAGACCGTGACCATGTTTCACGAATACGGCACGGCCGCCCGCGCACTGCGGGACAGCGGGATCCGCGCGCTCATCGTGGCCGGCACCGGCGAGCGGGCCTTCTGCGCCGGGTTCGACCTGGACGAGATCGACGTGATCACCCGCATGGGGGTCCGCGAGTTCCTGAAGTTCCAGGAGGCCGCGACCGGCGGTATCCAGGCCATCCGGCATCTGCCGTGCCCGGTCATCGCCGCCGTGCACGGCCCGGCCACCGGCGGCGGATTCGCCCTGGCCCTGTCCGCCGACATCCGGCTGGTCGCACCGACCGCCAAGTTCAGCGCCGCGTTCGTCCGAGTCGGACTGTCCGTCGGCGAACTCGGCAGCTCCTACAACCTCACCCGGCTGGTCGGGCCGGGCCGGGCCGCCGAGATCGGGTTCACCGGCCGGCTGGTCGACGCCGAGGAGGCGGTGCGGATCGGCCTGGCCAACCACCTGTACCCGGCCGCGACCCTGTTCGACGAGGCGGTGGCCATGGCCCGCACGATCGCGGCCAACTCGCCCGGTGGGGTGCGCATGTCCAAGCGCGCCATCCAGCGCAACCAGGAGGTCTCCTCCTATGCCGCGGCGCTGGAGTTGGAGAACCGGGGCCAGGCCCTGCTGACCCGCAGCGAGGACATGCCCGAAGCGCTGGCCGCGTTCAAGGAAAAGCGCGCGCCCCGGTTCACCGGGCGGTGACGCGCACCGATGAGCTGGAGCTGGACCCCGGACACGCTCGGCGCGCTGAGCAGGTTCCTGGCCGAGCGTGGCCTGGCGCAGGGCACCATCACCACCAAGCGGATCGGCGACGGCCACTCGAACCTGACCTTCCTGCTCAGCGCCGGAGACCGGCGGCTCGTGCTGCGCAGGCCACCGCCGCCGCCCACCCCGCCCGGCGCGCACGACATGCTCCGCGAGGCTCGGCTGATCCACGCCCTGCGGGATTCCGCCGTCCCGGTGCCCGAGGTGCTCGCAACCGCCGCCGCGGGCGAGATCCTCGACGTGCCCTGCTACCTGATGAGCTTCGCGGAAGGCCCCGTGGTCACCCACCTGACGCCCGCGCCGCTGGACACTTCGGCCACGCGGCGGCAGATCGCCGAAGCCATGGTCGACACGCTGGCCGATCTGCACGAGGTCGACTGGCGTGCGGCCGGACTGGCTGCGCTGGGCCGGCCCGAGGGCTTCAACGCCCGGCATCTGGCCCGGATGGCTCGCCTGGTCGCCGATGACGACGGCGACCCGCCGCGGCACTTCGCCCCGATCCAGCACTGGCTGGCCGCACACGTACCGGCCGAGTCGGGAGGGACGATCGTGCACAACGACTACCGCATCGGCAACGTCGTCCTCGCGCCACGCCCGCCCGGGCGGATCGTGGCCGTCCTGGACTGGGAACTCGCCACGCTCGGCGACCCGCTGTTCGACGTGGGCTACTTCCTGGCTTCCGTACCGGAGCCGGGCGAACCGCGCACCCCGACCGCCGAGTTGGGCACCGCGATGTTGGAGGACGGCTACCCCAGTCGCGCCGAACTGGCGCAGCGCTACCGGCGACGTACCGGCCGAGAACTGACCGAGCTGCCCTGGTACACCGCGCTGGCGCTGTGGAAGCTCGCGGTTCTCTACGAGTACGGCAGGCGGCGTGCGGTGCGCGGAGTGGGTGACGACTACTACGCCGATCCCGCACTGGTGCGGTCGTTTCTCGCCGCCGCACACCGCGCCGCCGAACTGGCACCGCCGGACGAACACGAGGAGCCCTGATGCCGCAACGGTTCGTCGACGACATGGTGACCGGGGTGGCCCCGGGCATGCCGGAGCGCTTCTTCGACCGCTTCATGTTCAACCTGCACCGGGGCGATGCCACCGCACCGTCGATCATTCTCGGCATCGGTCTGTACCCGCCCCGGGACGTCGCGGACGGCTTCGTGGTGCTGGTGACCGAGACAGAACAGCGCAACCTGCGCTTCGCCACCGAGATGTCGGCTCTGCGCGATCCCACTACCGTCGGCGCGCTGTCCTGGCAGGTGGTCGAACCCTCGCGCGAGTGGCGGATAGAGCTCAGCGCCAACCCCACCGGCGCTGAACTCGACGTCACCTGGACCGCGCGGACACCGGCCTGGCTCGGCGAGGTGAAGGTCGCCAACTCCGGCGAGGCACCGACCGCGTTCGAGCACCTCTTCCAGTCCGGCCACTACCGGGGTGTGCTGCGGGTGGACGGCCGGGAGCACGACATAGCGGGCTGGTACGGGCAGCGCGACCGGTCCCGCGGTGTGCGCACCATGACCGGCGGTCAGGGTCTGCACATCTGGTGCCAAGCCCAGTTCCCGGATCGCTGCATCGGATTTCTTCTGGTGGAGACGCGCGGGCACGAGCGGATGCTGCTGGAGGGTGCGGTCCTGCACACCAGTGGCGAACTCGACGACATCGTGGACGTCCGCCACGACCTCACCTTCGCCGAAGGGGATCTGCGGGGCGGCCGAATCGAGGTCCACACGGTCGGCGGAGCGGCGTACCTGGTCGATGCCGACGCCTCAGCCCGAGGCGGCTACCTGGCCGGCGCCGGCTACGGCGGCCACCACGGCCGTCCCCGCGGCCGCGACCACGTGGAGCACGACGTGTACCCGCTGGACGGCACGGTCACGCCGCGCATGCTGGACTCCGCGCTGACCGACCGGCTCACCGCGTTCACCTGGGCCGGCGTGGCCGGGTCGGGGATCTTCGAGTTCGCGTTGACCCGGAGCTCGTCCTACACCTACCGGCCCACACTGGTCTGACCGCACTCGTGTGCGGCCCTCACACCGACCTGGTCGCCTTGCTGGCCGCGGTGGCTGCCTTGCCGCGTTCCCGGATCTCCGTCCAGTCCGCGTCGGTCAGGCTGGTCAGCCCGGCGAACGTGCCGGGGCCGGCGAGCATCTGACCGCCGTCCATCGCGATCGTCTGCCCGGTCAGATAGTCGCACGCGTCGGACAGCAGGAAAATCGTGAGGTTGGCCAGTTCGTCGATCGTGCCGGGGCGCCCGGCCGGGATCTGGTCCGCTTGCGTCGCGCCGACGGAGGACTTGTCCGTGGGGTTGAGCATTTCCCAGGCGTAGTCGGTCGGGATCGGTCCGGGCGCGAGCGCGTTGAGCCGGATCCGGTAGCGGGCCCACTCCACCGCAAGGGACATGGTCATCGAGTGCACGGCGGCCTTGGCCATCGCCGAGGGCACCACGAACGCCGAGCCGGTCCACACCCAGGTGGTCAAGGTCGACAACACGCTGCCCGGCAGCCCGTCGCGGATCCAGCGGCGCCCGGCGGCCAGCGTGGTGTGGAAGGACCCGTTCATCACCGTCGAGGTGACCGCGTCGAACGCCCGCGGGCTGAGGTCCTTGGTCTGTGCGATGAAATTGGCCGCCGCGTTGTTGATCACCCCGGTCAGTGGGCCGTGCTCGGTCCAGATCCGTTCCATCGCACCGTCGACCTGCTCGAACCGCCGGACGTCCACGGTCTGCCAGTGCACGCTCCCCGGCCGGTCGGCGGACGCTTCGGCGACAGCTTCCGCCAGCACGGCTTCTCGACGGCCCCACAGGTGCACCTGCGCGCCGTGCGCTACCAGCCGGGCAGCAACGCCGCGGCCGAGCCCGGTGCCGCCACCGGTGATCAGCACGCGTTTTCCGGCCAGCACGTCCTCGGCGAACGGCGGCCGTTCGCCGATCACGCCGTCCTCGCCCGGGTCGCGGCTCGACCGAGCACAGCCTCGGCGATGATCTCCCGTTGGATCTCGTTGGTGCCACCGTAGATCGGCGGTGCCAACGCGCGCCGCACCTGGCCCTCCATTCCGTACTCCCGGGCGTACCCGTACCCGCCCATCATCTGCATGGCCTCCAGTGTCGTGGATTTCGCGATCTCGGTGCATCGCAACTTGGCCATCGCGCTGTCCGTCGCCAGGCCGTCCTCCTGTCCGGCGTCCACCCGGGCGGCCGCGTCGTACAGAAAGGACCGGGCGAACGCGATGTCGGTCGCCAGATCGGCGATCCGATGGCGGATAGCCTGGAAACTGCTGATCCTGCGGCCGAACTGCTCGCGCTGACCCACGTAGTCGACGACATCGTCGAGCGCGCGCTGCGCCGATCCCAGGCTCATGGCCGAGATGATCAACCGCTCCACGCCGAGTCCGCGCATCAACTGCCGCCACCCGTCGCGGGGCCGGCCGACCACCGCCGAGGCAGGTACGCGGACCTCGGTGAAGAACACGTCGTTGACGGTGTGCGCCTCCATCGTCTCGATCCCCCGGATGTTCAGGCCGGGGCAGGAGGTTGGCACCATCAGCAGGGTCAGGCCGTCGTGCTTGCCACCCGCATCGTCCTCCCGGACCAGCACCAGCAGGTGCTCGGCCACGTGCGCGGCCGAGATCCAGGTCTTCTGCCCATCGAGAATGTAGTGTTCACCGTCCCGGACGGCCTTGAGCCGCACCCCACCGAGATCGGAACCGGCACCCGGCTCCGACAGCGCGATCGCCTCCATCCTGCCCCCGGCCAGATTGCCGACAATGGTCTGGCACTGCTCGTCCGAGCCCCACTTCAGGTAGGTCTGGGCAGCGGTCAGGCCGGTGGAATAGCCGGTGATCGGCGCCAGCCCGCGTGCGGTCTGCTCCAGGAAGACACACTCGTCGACGAAACCGGCGCCGCCACCGCCGAAGCGCTCGGGCAACGAGACACCCAGCCAACCCAGCTTCGCCAGCTTGGACAGCACCTCCCGGCTGTTGGACAACCGGCCGCCGTCGGTGAGCGCGTCCCGCTGCGCCAGCGTGCCGCACTCCTTGCGGCAGAAGGCCCACACCGCCTGGGCGAAACCGCGCTGTTCCTCCGTGAGTCGCATCTGGACAGCCAGCCGGGTCAGTTGCCGCGGTAGGCGGCGAAGTCGGGCTTGCGCTTCTCGTTGAACGCCGTGATGCCCTCCTGTGCTTCAGCCGTCTCCCCGAACATCTTCAGGCTGGAGTAGGCCATCGAGCCGATCGAGATGAAGTGCTCGGTGTCGATGTTCATCGACTGCTTGAGGACCTTCAGCGCCGTCGGGGAGAGCTGCAGGATCTCATCCGCCCAGGACCGCACCTCGGCTCGCAGCTGATCGGCCGGAACCACCTTGTTCACCAGACCCCACTGCTCGGCCTGAGCCGCGGTGTAGCGGCGGCAGAGGAACCAGATCTCCCTGGCCCGCTTCTCACCGACGATGCGGGTGAGGAATCCGGAACCCAGACCGGCGTCGAACGAGCCGACCCGAGGACCGTTCTGCCCGAACAACGCGTGCTCGGCGGCGATCGTCAGGTCACAGAGCACGTGCAGCACGTGCCCACCGCCGATCGCGTAGCCGTTCACCGCCGCGATGACCGGCTTGGGCACGTCCCGGATGACCCGGTGCAGTGCCTCCACCTCGAACAGACCGCTGGCGGACGGCCCGTAATCGCCGGTCTCCATCCGCTGCTTCTGATCGCCGCCGGTGCAGAACGCCTTGTCGCCTGCGCCAGTCAGCGCGATGGCGCCGACTTCATCGCTGCCCCACGCCCGCTTGAAGCTCATGACGAGCTCGTCAACGGTTCGGGCTCGGAACGCGTTGTACCGGTCGGGCCGGTTGATCGTGATCCAGGCGAGTCCGTTGTCGACCTCGTACGTCACGTCGGTGAAGTCGTCCATGACCTCGTGCGTCCTCCTCGGTGCGGTGGTGACCCGGACCGTCATCTGGACGGACCAAGCTATTCGGTCTGACCATTTATAGCCTAAGCCCCGAGCAGCGTCGATATCAACCGATGGTTCGCGGAGGAGGTGGTCAGTCAGCCGGTCCGGGCGGCCAACCGGCTGCCCACCTCGGCCACAGCGTCGATCCCGGCCTCCACGGACTCGGCCACCGGCACCACGGTCACGTGTGTGGCTCCGGCGTCGACGAACGCGCCCAGCCAGTCCGCGACCTCCGCCGGTGTGCCCGCCGGCGCGACGTGCTGGAACTTCTCCCGGGGCAGCCGGTAGAGCGACTGCATGCGTTCCGCGAGCAGGTTGCGGGCCACGGCCGAGTCGATGCCCAGGCCGCACCAGACGTTGACGCCGAACCACGTTGGCGCGGGCCGGCCCAATGCTGCCGCGGCGTCCAGGATTCGTTGTCGCGTCTCGGCGAACCGGCGAGCGGAACAAAAGATGCCGAGCCACCCGTCGCCGTACCGCGCAGTCCGCTGGATCGCGACGTCGCCGCGACCGCCGATCACGATCGGTACTCGCGGTTGTGGAGGTGGTGACACGCGAACAGCGTCGATGTCGAAATGTTCACCCCGGTGGCTGACCACCCCACCCCGGGCGAGTTCGGTCAGCACGCTCAACGCCTCGTCCAGCCGTCGGCCGCGAGTGGCCGGGTTCACTCCGACGCTGCTGATCTCGGCGCGGTCCTCGCCACCGACGCCGACGCCGAGCGTGAGCCGACCCGGGGCCAGCTGACACAGGGTCGAGAGCTGACGA
The DNA here is from genome assembly GCA_036494465.1 of Pseudonocardiaceae bacterium. Taxonomy (GTDB): domain Bacteria; phylum Actinomycetota; class Actinomycetes; order Mycobacteriales; family Pseudonocardiaceae; genus CAJCJE01. The sequence goes on along the minus strand of DASXOJ010000031.1, from coordinate 18,396 downwards.
GCCACGGCCACCGGGTGCCGCAAGGCCAGCAGATACACCCCGATGGTGACCGACAGCCGGTCGTGCGCGGCGAGCACCGATGTAGCCGACACGATGCCGTCAAAACCCGTGCCGCCGTGGAAGGTGATGTGATCGCCCACGGTCACGTGCTCGATACCCAGGTCGGCGATCCGGTCGAGCAACTTGCGCCGTACCAAGGGATTGGGGTTGAGGACCACGTCCTGGTCGGAGATGCCCACCGTTACCACAGGCCACCCCACCTCCGCCTATTTGCTCAGGCCATTTGCATCAGCCTTACCATATCGATGGGTGTACGCGCTAGCGGACGGAGCAACGATGACGAACTCCCCGAGGCCCGGTGGATCGACACCGAGCGCCACCGCGCTCGGTGGAATCGTGGTGCTCGACCTGGGCCAGATCTACGCCGGCCCGTACTGCACGCACCTGCTCCGGTCGCTGGGCGCCACAGTGATCAAGATCGAGCCGTTCTGCGGCGAACCCGCCCGGTGGCGGTCCCACTGGCGAAACGTCGGGCCAAGCGTTCCTCATGCTCAACGCGGGCAAGCAAGGGGTACGGCTGGACCTGAAGAACCCGCGCGGCCGGGACCTCCTGCTCGACCTCGTCCGGCAGGCCGACGTCCTCGTCGGGAACTTCGCTCCTGGCGTGCTTGACCGACTGGGTATCGGCTGGGAAGTCCTACACGAGATCCGTCCCGATCCGGTGCTGGCCTCGGCACGAGCCTACGGCGCGCATCCGGCCACCGAGGGACTGCGCGGCATGGACTTCACAGTGCAAGCGATGTCGGGAATCGTGTCCGCGACCGGCTTTCCGGACTGCGCACCGGTCAAGGCGGGTGCGGCGGTCGTCGACTTCGCCGCAGGCACCCATCTCGCCGCAGCCGTGCTGGCCGCCCTTTTCCAGCGCGAGCGGACCGGAACGGGGCAACACGTCGAAGTGGTCATGCAGGACGCGATCGTCCCCACCCTTACCTCCAACCTGGCCGGGCTCCTGGAGTCCAGCGGCAAGTTCCCGGAGAGGACGGGGAACCGGCACGGCGGTCTGGCCGTATGCCCCTACGATGTCCACCCCGCTCGCGACGGATGGTTGGCCATCCTCTGCCTGCGTCCTGGGCACTGGCTGGAACTCTGCCGGCTGATGAACCGAACGGACCTGGCGGAAGACCCCTCGCTGTCCACTCCGGCTGCGTCGAGCCGCTGAAAGCCGCCGTCCGTTGGTAGGAATCGAGCGGCCGTTGCGAGGCCCAAAGGTGGGTTGCCCCGGCGGCACGCCGCCGGGGCAACCTGAGCCGGCCGCGGGGAGCGGCGCTCGATCGTGGCGGCTATTCGTAGCCGAGGACCTTGAAGTCCGCGCTGACGAAGACGTGGTGCGGCCAGTTGATGCTGATGTTGTGGACCTCGTACTCGCCGTCGCTGAGCTGCACGACACGGTCTACGACACCGCCGGGTACGACGGCCTGCGCGGCAGCGGTCGCCTTGTCCGCCACTGTGCCGCTGACGATCGTCCCGTCCCCTTCGGTGTAGTCCGACGGGATCTGACCGACCGACTGGGTCGGCGACGGCACCCCCTGCTGGAACGGGATCACTCCGGCCTTCTCAGCAGCTGAGGCTCCGCCATCGCCGAAGGGTTGCACGGTGACCTGCGACGCGGTGATGGTGGAGGTGTCGACGAGGCCGAGGACGAGGACGCTTTCACCCTTCTGGACGAAATTCGCCGGAACCGGGAGGATCCCCACCGCGTACTTCGTGGACGAGTTCTCGTCGACGGTCACCTCCACTCCCGTTGCCGTGGCAAAGGTGAAACTCGAAGTGGACGTGGAGTCGATGATGCCGGTCGCACCACCGTCTTCCGGCCCCGACCTGGCCCCACCGCCGCCGGGGGGAGTGGCCGCGGCTGAGACGGTCGGCGTGGACGAGGAGAGATCCGCCGCGGAGGCCGTGCCGGCACCGACGAGCCCGGCCACCGCGAGGGTCACCCCCACTGCCGTGATCCAGGCACTCTTCTTGACCAGCGACCGCCCCGCGCGTGGCCCGCGTTCTCGGCGGGCCGCGTGCGTGGGGGATGACCCAGCCGGCGAGTAGCGTGTCGGTTCGTAGTCGTTCATGAAGGTGCTCTCCTCTTCAGCAGAAGGCCGAACTACCTACCAAGTAGGTAGCCATCCCAAGAGTGGTAGCCGTTCATGTGAGGCTCTTGTGGGTAGCCTGTGCTGAAGCTGTGTCGCTGACGACGCCAGCCAGCTCAGGGTTGGCGCTCGCCATATCCGTCCGAGGGAGGCGCCGCCGATGCCGCGGCACCCCAGGTCTTGTCCGGTGTACTGGCCAGGTCGTAGTTGAGGACGGCACCGCCGGCCAGTTGCCCGAAGCTCAGCCAAGGCTGGTTCCAGGTCTTGCCGTTGACAGAGAGGCCCTGCACGTAGGGCGCGCCCGGAGCCGCGTTGGGTGCCGTTGTCGTCACCGTCCTGCCATTGGCCAGCCGCAGGACGGTCAACGGAAACACCGGGCTGCCCAGGACCAAGGTGTCCGTTCCAGGATCCTCCGGATAGAACCCGAGGTTCGACCAGACGAACCAGGAGCTCATCGCGCCGAGGTCGTCGTTGCCGAACTGGCCGGCCGGCCGGTCGAAGTACAGTTGCTGCTGGGTTTCCCGCACGATTTGCTGGGTCTGCCATGGTGCGCCCGCGTAGTCGTATTCCCATGGGATCTCGATGCTCGGTTCGTCATTGAGGTTGGCGTTGGTGGGACCGGGATCGCTCAGGTTCTGCAACAAGCCGTCCAGGAACGACGCGTAGGCGCTGTTGCCGCCCTTGGCCGCGATGAGCGCCTTGAGGTTGAACGGCACCATCGGGGTGTACTGCGCGGAGGTGCCTTCCTCGAAACCCGCGGTGGTGCCGGGTGTGAAGCCGGGCGCCCACTGGCCGTTGGCCAACCGCGCCTGCATGTAGCCGGTGGCCGGGTCGAAGTCGTTCTGCCAGTCCTGTGCTCTGGCCGCGAACTGCCGGTACGCGCTGGAATCACCGAGCGCCGCCGCGAACGCGGCCAGCGAATGGTCGGCGGTGTCGAATTCCAGATCGGTGGAGACCAGATAATTCTTGTTGAGATTGCAGCAGCCGGGGTAGGTCAGGTCATAAGGCAGGTAGCCGTAGGTGTCGCGGGCAGACTCGCCCTGCCGGACGTTGTTGGTCCTGGTGGCCTGCGCGGTCATCGCGGCGAGTGCTTGCCGAGTATCGAAGTCGCGGGCGCCGAACGCATACGCGCCGGCGATGATCGAATCGGCCGGATCGCCTGCGGTCACATAGGTCTCACCGTTGGGCAGCGCCCATCTCGGCAGCTGCCCGGACTGGGCGTAGTCGTTGAGCATCGAGGTCACCGCGTCGCTGGCCTGCTGTGGCGCGATGACCGATTCCAGTTGGATCTGGCTGCGATAGGTGTCCCAGCCCGAATAGTTCGCGTACTCCGCGTGCCCCGGCGCGACCTGGTGGCTCTTCTGGTCCATGCCGAGATACTGGCCGTTGTCGTCGCTGTTGAGGCTCGGGAACAGCGCCGCGTGATAGAGCGCGGTGTAGAACTGCACCTGCTGCTGCTGGCTGCCGCCGCCCACCTCGATCCGGCCAAGTACGGCATCCCAGTCCGAGCGGGCGGCATCGCGTACGGCATCAAGGTTCCAGCCGGGGATCTCGGTGGCCCTGTTCTGCGTGGCGTTCGCCGCGCTGGTGTAGGAGATGCCGACCTTGCCGGTCAGGGTACGTACGGAGCTGGTGTCGAAGGTCAGGTTCACCCCGGCCGGCCCGCCATTCGCGCTGGTGCCGTAGGAGTCGGCAGCGGTGAACGGCTGGTTGAAGATGATGTCGAAGTGCAGTGTGTAGTCGTTGGGGGTGAAGGCGTGGCCGCAGAAGTTCTTCCCCGCGTCGACCGTGCCGGCCAGTTCCCGGTCACCGATGATCGAGGCGCTGGTGCCGTCGACCGGCTGGCCGGACCAGGTGCCGCCGTCGAGCTTGAACACCAGGTGCGACTGGGTCGAGGACGGGAAGGTGAACCGGCCGATGCCCGCCCGTGCCGTTGTGGACAGTTCGGTGGTGACCGCGCTCCCGGCGGCACCGGTCGTCACCGCGTAGTAGCCGGCCTGCACGGTCTCCGAGTTGTGCCCAAACGGTGTGGTCAAGCTGGTCGGGTCGGCCGGCAGCGACCCGACGTAGGGCAGGATCGGCACGTCGCCCTCGGCGCCGCAGCCCGCACCGGACAGGTGTGTCAGCGAGAAACCACTGATCTGCGAATCCTGGTAGTCGTATCCGCCGGCGATCGGGCGGGTGGGGGAGGTGTCCGGGCTCCACTGCATCATGCCGAACGGAACGTCCGCGCCGGGGAAGGTGTCCACGCCGCCCGAGGTGCCGATGGTGGGATTGACCAGCTGCCAGAGTTGGCCCTGGGCAACCATGTTCGGTGTCGCCGAGCTGGGCGCGACCGCGAGTGCGGTGGCCGCGACGGCCAGGAAAACCGCGGCACACAGTGATATCTGCTTGCGTCCGAGCTTCATCGCGCGGCAACTCCCCTGTGCTGCCATGGATCGGCCAGGTGACACCGGTCATCGGATCTTGACGAACACGCAACCCGAGATACGAGCGCTGCGCGCAGGGCGTTTGGGGTGCTCGAGTCGTAGGAGGTCATGGTGGTGCTCGCTTTCGTCGGTCGGATGTCTCCTGCGCGGGGACGCGGCGCGGCACGCATCTGCCAGCCGCGTCCCCGGGCCACTAACCGTGATCTGTGGCATATCTCGGCAACCACGCGAAACGCCCATGGTGTCGAGGGATCGTTGCCCTCTCGTCTTTCACAGCGTCGGCGCCCGCGTTCGCTGCCGTCCCGTAGTCGTAGTCGGCGTACCCGCGCCGATTCACGACTCCGGACAGGGTCGGGTTCATTGCCAGCTGTTGCCGCTCACCGTCGCGCTGAAACCGGTGGAGTTGTCGCGGTAGGCCGCGGTTCCCGATTTCAGACCGGTGACGGTGTTGCCGGTGATCGTCGCGGACCCGGTGGGCGCCGGAAGGTTCGGCGGTGAGATCACGATCCCGTTGCGCCACGGGGAGGTGACCGTGTTGTTCGTGAGTTTGGTGGCGTTCGAGCTGGAAATACCGACCGCGTCGTACATCGAGCTGACGATCGTGTTGCCGGTGACGGTGACATTGGCGACGTCCGAGGTCACCTGACCAGGCGCGTCAATGCCGATGCGCAGCGCGGGCTGGCCCTGGTTGTAGGCATTGCCACCCGAGCGCACGATCATGTTGCCCGACACCGTGGCCGAGGTGAGATGGCTGCCGTTCGAGCTGAACTGGCCCATGCTCAGGCCCGTATATGCTGCCGTGTCAGCGATGTAGTTGTTGGACACGACATCGCCACCACCGCCGTAGACACCGATGCCGTGGGCTCCCCAGACCGCGATCACGGTGTTGTTCGTCAAGGTCGGAGCGCTCATCGGCGTGTAGTAGGTGGTCGTACTCCCGCTGACGTTGTAGTTGACGGAGTTGATGGCCATTCCGTCGTCACCGGTGCCCCGGATGAAGTTGTTGGTGGCGGTCAGATGGTTTCCCACGCTGCTGCTGTTGGAGACGTTGTTGAGGTTGACCCCGTCGGCCCACATGTCGGTGAACCGACTGTTGGACACCTTGCCGCCGGTGCCGGCGCCCCATATCCCGGAGGTGTTGTGCTGGGCCCACATCCCGCTCACCACCCAGTTGGTGCCGGACATGTCCATCGAGCCGCCGGAGCCGTCGACCGTGGCACGGCTTTGGGCGTTGGAATCAAGATGGAAATTCTGCAAGGTGGTCGACACTCCGCGGAAGAGGGCGGACAGACCCTGGGCGTTCGGGAGCGGGACCGAACGGTAGATCGTGCTGTACCACATCCCGGCTCCGGCGATCGTGATGCCCGTCGCCGTCAGGCCGCTCGTGCCCTTCACGTAGAAGGTGCCCTGTGGGATCCAGAGGGTCTTGCCCTGCGACTGGGCCTCGTTGATGCAGTTCTGGATGGCGGCACGGCTGTCCACCGATGCGCTGTCGGCGGAGCCGTTGGTCGGGGTGTTGTCGGACACGGCGCCGCAACTGGTGATGGATATCGAATTGGCAGGCTGGGTGATCGGCGCGGGGGGATTCTCCACATCGATCACGTCGATGTAGTACCTGGCCGCGGTGTTGGCCGCATCCTTCTGCAGAGTGATCGTGCTACCCGCGGCGACCGCGGCACCGGTGATGAACGTGTGCGAGTCGTCGAAGAAGACCTGAGGGTCGCCGTGCGCCGGGTTCTGGTCCTGCCCATGGTAAGTGGTGCCTTCGTACAGCCAGCTCTGCTTGGAGTTGAGGTTCAGCGCCTGGCGGAACGTGCCGTTCACATAGAGGTTCAGCGTGGCGGTGGTGCCACCGCCCGAAGCACTGTCCGGAATGCTGGCCCGTACGTCGACGAAGCTGATCGGATGACCGGTGTTGTTCGTCCACCGCACATATTGACCGGTGCCGGTGAGCTGGACATACGCGTGCCCGGAGGCTTCGAGCGCCGCGCTGGAGTATTGCGTCGTCGGCGCCGAGGCCAGGGATACGGCGGTGGCGCCACCGCCGCGCGTGCCGGCCTCGGCTTCGTAGCTGGTGAACGGAGTCGTCGCGCCCGCTGTCGCGGCTGTCGCGGCCGACGCGGCAGGGACCGCGAGTGTGACCGCCAGTCCCGAGATCAGGAAGAACGACGCCGCGACCGATCCCGCGCTTCTGAACAACCTCGCGCGGCCCCGATCGAGAAATGCGTCTCGGACCGGATTGTGGTTCATGATGTCCTTTCTGGAACGAGAGGTGCGCGGCCGCGGCGGTCGCCCCGGCCAAGGTCGAACTTCTCCCTGGTCCCGATCGCGGTGCGGGCCGCGATCGGGACGGCGGCTTCGGCGTTGTCAGTCGCAGCCGTGATCGGCGCTGGCGTGGAGCTTCAGAGCCCGATCTGTACCCCGCCAAGGTGCTTGGCGGTGGTCGCGGCGGTTCCGGTCACCTTGGCGTAGGGCAACGACGTCGTGGGTGCCGAAGGTTGTTCCACCAGATAGGTCTGGCCGGCGGTGACCGCGACACTGAGCGTGGCGGCCGTGGTGCTGGCGACCACCACGGCGCCGCTCGATCCGTTGACGACCTCGACCGACTTGCCCGGCCACGGATTGCGCACCTTCATGGTCTGGGTGGTGCCGGCGTGGATCGCGGCCGTGGCGAGCGTGCCGCCCTCCATCTGGACATCGACCTTGCTGCCGCCCTGGATGAACACCGTGCCGCTGGCGTCCCAGCCACTCGGCCAGGCAGGGGCGAACCGGAGCAGACCGTCGTAGTCCTGCACCAGGGCCTCATCCACCCCGGCCGCCACCCCGGCCGCCTGCTCGATGTAGGACTCGGTGCCGACGGTGCTGCCCAGGTCGGCCATCCCGGAGATGTACACCTGGTGGGACTGGGTGATCCCGGTCAGGCGGGACTGCACGTCGCTGGCCAGGCCGAGGCGGGCGGCCTGGATGGCGTCCAGGCTCCAGTCGTTCCCGCCGGTGACCGGCCGGTGCGCGTAGGTCCGCTTGGCCAGCGCCAGCATGCTGGAGGTATCGCTGATCACGTCCCAGGGCCAGACCGGCTCCAGCCCGATGTTCTCCGAGTTCCGGATCGTCGCCGTCGGCTGGTATGAGTCGGCGATCACGTCCGCGCCTGCCGCGTCGGCCGAGGCGGGAAGCAGTTGCGTCCGGGTCGCCTGGTCGGTGCGGGCGTAGGCAGGCAGCTCGCCGAGGGCGGTCGTCAGCTCGGATACCAGTGAGGCGTCGGTGCCCAGCTTCTGCGCAGCGCTGATCACAGCAGGGAACAGCGCCTGATCCGCGACGATGTCTGTGGTCGGGTCGGTGACCGCCCACTGCGTTTCGTGCGCGTTCGCGGTGGAGTGCAGGAGACCGTCGGAGCCCTTCTTCTGGTAGCCGAGCAGGAAGATCGCCGACTGCTGCATCAGCGGGTAGTACTTGGTGAGGAACGCCTTGTCACCGGTCGCCTGGTACTGCTGCCACACGTACAGCGAGATCTCCGGCCCGCTGGTGATGTCCAGGGCGTTCCAGTTCGGGCTGGCCGGCTCGCTACAGGCGGCGTTGGCGCCCGCGGCCGGACTTCCACCATTGCCGTTGAATCGCATGACCTCCGGCACGCAGGCTCCGGCGAGCCCGCCCATCTGGGCCTTCGTCCAGGTCTCGATCGCCGTCAGGTTGTTCAGGTAGAGGTTGAAGATCGGGGTGTTCAGCGCGTAGTTGCCCGACGTCATGTTGGCGGAGATCTGGGTGCGCAGGTTCCACAACCAGGTCGAGGACGGCGTCCAGTCCTGGTGATCCTGACCGAAGTTGAACATGTCCGCGACTCCGGCCTGGCTGCCCGGATAGGTGCCCCGCATCGAGGCCGCCTCGGTGTAGAGGTAGATCGTCCGCAGTGCCTCCATGTACTGGGCCGCGCCGTCCGAGGAGTTCAGCTCGATCAGGCCGCTGTTCGCCCAGAACGCGTGCCACCAGGAGGACTGGCTGTTCAGCAGGGTCGACTCGGCCGTGGTCGCGTCGCTGCCGAGCAGACTGGCCGCTGTCGTGGCGGCATTGCCACCGGTCCAACTGGGAGCGCCGACGACGATCCGGTACGACCCGTCCGCGTTGGGCTTGAACGTGACCTGCACCGTGGTGGAGTTCACCACCGAGGTGCTGACCCCCTGACCGCCCGCGGTGATCGCGGCCAGCGAACCGAAGGTCCGGCCAGAGGGCTCCTGTTCGCTGTTGTCCGCCCAGGTCTCCGCCAGGGTGCCGATCTTGCCGGACGCGGCGGCGCTCGGACCGCGGCCAGACCACAGATGCACATTCGCGGTCTGCGTGGTGTTCGGGTTCGCACCCGTGACGTCCACGATCAGCTCGTCCTTGCCGGAGGACACCCACGCCTTCAGCGTCTGTCCGCCACCGGACTCCGTGAGTACCCCGTTGTAGAGGTCCAGCCGGCCGGTGAAGTTGGCCGCCGAGGTCATCGTGCTCAGTCCCGGGATCTGCACCTGACCGGGCGACTTACGGTCGGGCATGGTGTCAGTGCGGTTCAGTTGGGCAGTGAAACCACCTGCCGCCCAAGCGGCCACTCCCAGCGAACCGTTACCCAGACCGAGCGACTGCGCTGCGGCCGAGTTCGGCTTGCCCAGCACGATGTCTGAGCGGCTCACGACTCCGGCGGGGTCCAGTGCGAATGTGCCGTTCTGCCATGCCGTCGTTACGCCGGCCGCCCAGGCGTTCGACGGATCAACGAGCACGGCCAGAAACAGGGTGATCAGGGACAGCGCCGCAACGAGCGGCCTGCGCCTCCTGAGAATTGGGTGTAACGACACGAGTCCTCCTCGGCTGGTTCAACGTGACCCTGATCAGCGGTGGAAAGCGATGACCGGTGCGAGACGTCCTCTCGCGGACGGGTGCGTGTCTGAGCGCTTCAGCCCCGCGTCAGGTCGTCGGGGTCGGCCTGGTGGCGGTCAGCGCGATCTGCTTCTTCAGCATCTTGCCGCCGTCGCCGGTCAGGCGGAGGTAGTAGTCCGACGAGCAGGCTGTGCCGTCCTCGTTCAGGGCGAGCATGCCGGAGTTGGTGGGCAGCCACGCCTGCGACTCGGCGGTCTTGGCGATCTGGTTGCCCTCGTTGAACTCATCGAACATCGAGATGTAGATGCCCTGCACACCGGCCCGGACCATGTTGTAGAACTGCCGCCACATGAAGTCGCCGTGGGCGCGCTGCCGCAGGGTGACCGCGCCCGGCAGGACGCAGGGCTGGTAGTCGATGTTGTGCGCGGCGCAGTCGGCGAGATCGGGAACGGTCGCCACGTTGTAGAAGTTGTCGGCGTCGGAAACACTTCCGATCCGGCCCACCAGCCATGGGGAGATCATGTTGAAGGCGTGGTACACGCTACTGAACCCGGTCCGCGAGTCCCGGTCGCCGGTACGCCACCAGGTCGGCACCCCGCCGATCACGTAACAGCCCTGCGACTTGAACCAGTTGACGACATCCAGACAGGGAGCAGCCGCCCACGGCCGCTTGCTGTCGTTGAAGCCGAAGCCCCAGATACACACCACCGGCTTGCCGTTCTGCTTCGCGTACGCGGAGGACGCGGTGTGCGCCTTCATCTTGTTGGTCCAGTCCGTCTTGATCTCGGACTGCATGTTCGTCCAATCGGTCACGTCGTACATGATGTAGAACTTCCGGCCGTGTGACTCCGCCGCGCTGCGCACCTTGGTGGCCATCGCGTCGCGGATCGGGCCCTCGCTCCCCGTCGGGTTGAAGCGTTGCAGGGCGGCGGTGTCGATGTTGTTCTGCTGCATCCACAGGAAGTGGGTGTCCACCGTCTGCTGGTCGTAGGACGAGAACAACTTGGCCTGCTGACCGTTGCCGAGGTTCGCGTACCCGCTCTGGTACGTCTTGGTGTATTCCCGAACGTCCGGCCAGGCCACGATGCCAGTGTTCGAAGGAGACGGCGGCTGGGCCATGTTGGCGCTCCAGTGCCACCACGAGTTCATCGGAGAGCCGTCGCCCTTGGCGGCGAACCACCCCTGGTACCCGACGCTGATCTTCCCCACCACGTCCCCGGCCCCGCTCGCCGCGGGCGCCGCCCCTGCGGTCCGGGCACCCAGTCCGAAGACGCCCAGCCCGGCGACGGCCGACGCGCCTGCGGCCGTACCGATGAACCTGCGACGGGAAATTTTCATGGAATCGCTCCAATGTGGCAGATCTGCTGTGGAGGAACCGGAGTAGGGCGGTCAGGACGGAACACCCGTCCGACCGGACGTCGCCGCCCACATGACTCCAGGTGCGGGTGATTCACACTGCCGAACCCGGGGAACTGTCAATATTCTTGTTTCCGCATTCCGTTATTCACAAATAACGGAATAGAATAAGGTCCTGGGACGCTGGAATGCCAGATTCAGCCGTAGGCATCCCGATGACCGGCGGCGCCGCCCGGCAAAACCCGGTTGAGCACGGAGGTGCCCACGTCGCGGTGCCGGCGCAGGGCAGTTGTCGACGGCTCAGCACCAGGATCTCCGCGTCCTTGAACGTGTCCGACCATGCGAGCAGGGCAACCCCCAGACCGGTCGAAGGCCGACAAGATCTCGCAAGGTCAATCGCGATGGCCGAGTACCGGGCACCCACAGGCGCCGTCGGTATGAAGTGGACACAGATCCTCCTGCACGCGTCATTGCGCTCATCTGAACACACTCGCTGGCACACACAGGATGTCTTTACCGAGGTGCGCGAGCTCGTTCAGGCGATAGCGGAAGTTCCGACACTCTACGAACTTGGTAGGTTATACATCCGATGATACTTGATCGATCACTGGGCCGCGATCGGCATTCGGCGTAACCTGACCGAGACAGTTAACGAAGTCAGGTTCTACTTCCTTGACGTCGGCGTGTGTTGACTGGAAACTTGACGGCTGTCCGCGCTGTGCGCGGGCGACCACGGAGACGCTTCGCGGAAAGCCTCTGACCACTCATCCGATGAATGTCGGCATCTGAGGGCACGCGAGCGGCAGGATTCCCAGCAGTCAGGAGTCGTCCATGATCGGACCACCTCAACGTCTATTGTGGACCGCACTGGCGGCCACCCTCGCGGCCGCGACGACCCTGGTGACGTCAGGGATCGCCGGTACCGCAACCGCGAGCCCTGCTGTCCCGTCGGCCGCCGCAGCAGCCACCAGTGGTTACTGGACCGGCACCTGGGCGACCGCACCACAACAGGGCGGCAGTTCCTTCGACCAGCAGACCGTCCGCCAGATCGTGCACACCAGCATCAGCGGGACCCTCGCCCGCATCCAGCTGTCCAACGCCTTCGGCAGCACGCCCCTGACGGTGAGCGACGTACACATCGCGCGGGCCGGTTCCGGTTCGTCGATCACCTCCGGCACCGATCACCCGGTGACCTTCGGCGGCTCGACCTCCGTCACCATCCCGGCCGGTGACACCGGGATCAGCGACACCGTCAACATCGCGATCCCGGCACTGTCCAACGTCGCGATCAGCTTCTATCTGCCCGACGCGACCGGGGCGTCGACCTTCCACCCGTCGGCCATGCAGACGAACTACATCGTCTCCGGCGACCAGAGCGGCGCGGCCAGCCTGCCGAGTCCCCAGACGCAGAACAACTACTACTTCCTCAGCAGCCTCGACGTGCAGAATTCCCAGTCACAAGGCGCCGTTGTGGCGCTGGGCGCCTCGATCACCGACGGCATCGCGTCAACCGTCAACGGCAACGACCGCTGGACGAACGTCCTCGCCTCCCGACTGCTTGCGGCAGGCGACACGGTCGGCGTGCTCAACGAGGGCATCAGTGGCAATCGGCTGCTGGTCGACGGCAGCGGGCAGAGCGCACGCAACCGCTTCGACCGCGACGTGCTCGGCCAACCAGGAGTGCGCTGGGTGATCTTCTCCGACGACCCGATCAACGATCTCGGCTCGACCAGCCCGCAGCCGACCTCCGGCCAGTTGATCACCGGCATCAAGCAGTTGATCACGCTGGCGCACCAGAACGGAATCAAGTTCATCTGTTCCACGCTGACCCCGTACCAGGGCGCGTCCTACTGGAACACCTCCGGCGAAACCGCCCGCGAGGCGATCAACGCCTTCATCCGCGGCTCCGGCAGCGGATGTGATGGTGTGATCGACCAGGACACCGCCACCCACGACCCGGCCAAGCCCACGTGGTACCTGGCCTCCTACGACAGCGGCGACCACCTGCACCCGAACAACGCTGGCTACCAGGCCATCGGCAACTCCGTGAACCTCGGTCTGTTCACCCCACCGAACCTGCCGGTCGTCAGCCTGCGCGCCCACACCGATGACAGCTACGTCACCGCCGAGGACGCCGGGGGGCAACCACTCGTCGCCAACCGCACCGCGATCGGCGGGTGGGAGCAGTTCGACGAGATCGACGAAGGCAATGGCCAGATCGCGCTGCGCGCCCACGCCAATGGCCTGATCGTGACCGCTGATGACGGCGGGGCGAAGCCCCTGATCGCGAACCGCACCGTCGTAGGCGCCTGGGAGACCTTGCAGGTCATCGACAATTCCGATGGCAGCGTCAGCCTCAAGGCGGACGCTAACGGCGACTACGTCTGCTCCGCCAACTCCGGCACCTCCCTCATCGCGAATCAGACCGCGATCGGCACGGCGGACAAGTTCGACCTCGTCACAGACAGCTGACACGTGCCTGCACGTCATCCGATCCGACGTGCGGGACCGGAGGCTTATCTGCGTCCGACAACCCATCTCATTCGATCAGCAGGAGGATCCATGCGACCAAGGCGACGATCGCTGACGCTCGTAGTCACGATTGCCTGCGCGTGCTTGGCAATAGTCGAGTTTTCCGGCGCGCCACACGCCACCGCCACGACGCCGACAGTGACCGTCGACCCGGGTGGTTCGGCATTGTCGCACCGTAGCTCCGCCGACACCGGGGCCCTGGGCGTGACGTTCAGCTTCGAGACCAATTCGCTGAACGGTGGCCCGTATACGAACCAGGGCAACACCATCTACAACCTGCCGATGTACCAGGCGAATACCGCAGGCACCACGCAGTTCTGGCTCGACTACGTCGAGGAGCTGGTCTCCTCCGGCGTCGATTTCGTTGCGGTGGACACCCGCGGCTACATTCCGGGCTCGGCCGTCCCGAACGAGGGCGGAGACCCGCGGGAGCTGACGCAGCTGGTCGGCGCGATCAACCAGGCCGGTGACGCCGGCAAACTGAAGATCGCGGCGTTCGACGACACGCCTGCGTCGATGACGGACAAGAAGAACCAGATCAAGCACAACGCAGGCGGCTACTCGCCGCCCTTCGACATGGCCGACGCAACCGGCTCCGGCGAGGGTGGCTACCAGTACCTGTGGAACAACGATCTCAAGGCATTCTTCCAGACCGTGCCCGACAGCATGCTGTACAAGGTGAACGGGCAGGCGTTGGTCTACCTGTGGTCGGACAACAGCTTCGCCTTCACCAGCCAGGGCAACGGCCACTCGGCCAATCTGCTCAAGTACGTGAGGTCGCAGGCGGAGTCGAGTTTCAACGAGAACCCCTATTTCGTGGTCGACGACAGCTGGGTCAAGAACGACTCGGCGGTCTCGTCCGTGGCCAACGGCGAGGACGACTGGTTCGGCGTGCCCACTCCGACCTACACCAACCAGAGCTTCGGTGGTCACTCGTTCGGCGCCACCGTGCCGTCCTTCCACGTCGTGACGTCGACCAGCAACATGGTCATCGATCCGAACCACGGCGCCACGTTCGTCAGCGATCTGCAGAACACCGTGGGCAAGAACGACTATCTCACCCTGGTCGAGGGTTTCTCGGACTGGCCGGAGAACGCGGCGATGTGGCGAACCGAGGCCGCGCCGTACGGCACGACGCAACGCGACTATCCCAGCCAGGGAGTCAATATCCTGCGGCGGTACTCGCGGACCCCGTTCCCGACCGACCTGACCGTACAGGCCGAGACCGCCGACAGCGTCCACAACCCGGCGGGAAACAACCCGTACACCGTCTACCGATCCGATCTGGGCGTGCAGACCACCACCGACACCGGCGGCGGCTGGAACGTCGCTGACACCCAGACCGGAGAGTGGGAGCAGTGGAGCGAGATCCCGATGCAGGGCACCGAGGATCTCAAGGTACGCGTCGCCACCCCGAACGCCGGGCGGCAACTGCGCTTCATCGTCGACGGCGTTGCCGGGCCCACCATCACCGTGCCCAGCACCGGCGGCTGGCAGACGTGGAAGACCGTGGACGCGGGTACGTTCCAGTTCAATCCGGGCACCTACCACACCGTCCAGGTCCAATACCTGAACGGAGGTGTGAACACCAACTGGTGGGAGGCCACGAACGTGGCCGGCTGATTGACAAAACTCGGCGCACCGTAGTGAGCGTGTCCTGAACTACCAGATCCCGTATCCCTGCCGTGCGGCCGAGGGCTACACATCAGTTCAGATCGCGTCCGACAAGGACGTGCTTGCGGTGGTGCTGCCGGCCCGCCGAACATGCTCATCTTCGCGATGGCCCTCAGCTCACCCGGGCATCGAGTCGGCCAAGATGGCCTCGAACACGCGAAGCTGTTGCGTGCGGGTTGCGACTCCGGAAGTGGTGGATTCACGGCAGATCTGACGGCGGCGGTGTATTTTCGTCATGGGTTGCGTCGATCGATGGGTGCGACGGGGATCTGTTGGGACAACAGTCCGGCGGAGTCGTTCTGGTCGACGTTCAAACATGAGGAGTATTACCGGCACGTATATGCCACGTATATGCCACGAATATGCCACGAAAACGGACCTCGTTGCCCAGTTGACAACTGGATCGGTTTCTACGACAGCGTGCGGCGTCACTCCGAGAAGTCACTCCAAGCATCTGCTCCTTGAACTGCGTACGCTCCTGTCCACCGTTCGGAGTGAACCTCACCGTGCGCTGCTCGGCAATGCCCGCCATTGCTTGCGAAGGGCTCGTTCTCGGGCAGATTGCTGGGAGTCCCCGGTGTCTGTCGAAACTGTGTCCGTGAGAGGCCGGAACTCCCAGCATGTGAGTGCCGCCGGGAGGCCTGCCATCTGCCGGCACGCTATGCGGACAGGTGCGCCGGTTTGGGCTCCGTGCGGTCGACTCTCGATACCGACGTCGCTGCTGCGGTGCGCCGCTGGGCGATGCGCAGTAGGGATAGCAGGGCGATGAAGAGCATTCCGTAAACGGCGAGCAGGACCGATGTCTCGTAGATGTCTCCGGTGCGCCAGGTCGCGCCGGCGGCGTCGGTGACGGTGATGCGTTCGCCGGTGAAGAACGTGGTGAAGAACGAGATCGTTGTCACCGCGTAGAGCAGCACCCCTTGCAGATCGCTGGCCGTGGCTCGGTCGGACGTTGCGTCCGGTAGTGGGCCGCGACCGCGCAGGAAGAGGGCGAAGCTCTGCATGAACAGGTAGACGGTGAAGGTCCAACCGAGGAAGTTGACCAAGGGAACGCCGAAGAATCCGCCGCCGTTTTCCCAGATCCAGGCATGGTTGATGGTCGAGGTGCTGGGGTCGAGGGACAGATCCCAGGCTGTCATGGCGAACGCGCCGACGATGGGCGTGCCGATGGTGGTCAGCCAGGGTGAGTCGCGGCGCACGTCGCCGAGCAGCACGGTGGCCACGACCCAGGCGAGGTAGCCGGTGGCCAGGTAGGACGGGCCGATGAACCACGGCACTTCGAAGATCTTGCCGCCGCCGGTGTAATGGTAGTGGCCGAACGGAAAGCCGGTCTGGATGCTGAGGTTTTCCAGAATATTGCTGATCAACAGACCCGCCGCGACGAAGATCCCGATCGCGCGCCAGCCGTAGCGTCGCGCCCCGTGCACGAGGGCGAACACCACCTGCACCACGATCACCGGCAGCCGGACACCGGGAACGAAGGCAGCGACGAGCAGGCCCAGAAAGACGATGGCGGTCAGGGCCCACAGGGTCCTGTTGGAACGGTGGATGGCAGTCACTGGTATCTCCAGCTTCTCGTTGGTCGGCGGTGTCAGGTGAGCAGACCGTTGAGGACCAGCGTGCTCAGCAGCGTGTGATCGTCGGCGTTGTCGGGCCGGCCGAACAGCCGCGCCAACGGCGCCTGGCCGTACATGGCCAGCGGTTTGGTGACGGCGAAGTGGAACAGGTACCACGGGATGTCGCGCAGCGTGCCCTCGCGCACCAGCCGGTCGAAGATCGGCCGGCCCGCATCGTTGAGCGGGCTCATCAGCGTGTAGAGGTAGGTCAGCCGAGGTGAGTCACGACCGGCTTCGTAGTCGACGACCCGGGTCAGGTGCGGACGGCGCGCGTTGGCCTCATGGAAGGCCCGCACACTGGCGATCAGCCGGGCGAGATCGTCGCCGGGCCGTTCCTTGCCGAGGGCGGCCGTGACCTCGTCGGCCACCTGGCGGGTGGCGGATTCCAGGACCGCCCGCCAGAAGGCTTCTTTGGATCCGTACCGGTCGTGGATGAACGTATGTCCCATGCCGAGGCGCTCGTTGAGCTGCCGTACGGACACCGCCTCATAGCCCTGTTCCGCGAACGCCTCCAGGCCGCGCTGAAGGATCTCGTCCAGATCGGGAAGTGCCGCGTCCGCCGGAGGCCTGCCCGGCCCGCGCCGGCGCTGCGTCGTCGGCCTGGTCGCCATAGCACCTCCTGCGGTCGTCTGTGGATAGTGCTAACCTTAATCCGACAGCTGCCGGATTAGCAACTGGTCGACCCGAACGGAAGGGCAGTACGGTGAACGCTTCACTCTCGCGGCTCGGCTCGAGCGCCGAGGACTACGCGCGGATCGGTATCAGCCCCGGCCAGGTCGCACCCTGGGAGGACGGAGCACGGACCGACGGCAACGCCGGTACGTACGAGTGGTGGTACTTCGACTCCCACCTCGATGACGGCGCCAAGCTGGTCGTGGTGTTCTCCACCAAGAACTTCACCGACATCGACAAGCCGCTCGCGCCGGTCATCCGCATCGACCTGGATCTGCCCGACGGCACCAGCCACAACAAGGTCGTCGAGTTCAAGCCGGACGAGTTCTCCGCGTCCGCCGAGCGGTGCGACGTGCGAATCGCGGGCAACTCGTTCAGTGGTGACCTGCACACCTACAAAATCGTCGCGAAGATCGACGACATCGCGGTGGAGGTCAGCCTCACCGGCGAGATCCAGCCGTGGCGCCCCGGCACGGGGCACCTGTATTTCGGCGCCGAGGACGAGCACGAGTTCGACTGGCTGCCCGCTGTGCCGCAAGGCAAAGTGGACGTGACCTACAGCGTGGCCGGCAGGGCGTCCTATGCCTCCGGCGTGGGGTATCACGACCACAACTGGGGCAACGCCCCGATGGACTCCCTGGTCAACCATTGGTACTGGGGCCGTGGGCAGGCGGGCCCGTACACCACCATCGCGTCGTATATCACCGCGGACCAGAAGTACGGCGACGCCGAGCTTCCCATCTTCCTGCTGGCCAAAGACGGCAACGTCGTCGCTGACGATGCGAGCAAGGTGAGCTTCGAAGTGCTCGGCACGTACACCGACGTCACCACGGGAAAGCCGGTGGCCAACGTCACCCGCTACACCTACACCGACGGCGACGACAGCTACGTCGTCACCTTCACCCGTCACCGCGATCTTTCAGTGAGCAAGCTGGTCAACGAGCTGGGCGGCTTCAAGAAGGTGGCAGCCAAACTCGTCCGCTTCGACGGCGCCTATCTGCGCTTCACCGGCGAGTTGCGCGTCGAGCACCGGCATGCGGGCACGATCGTCGACAGCTACACCGACTCCGCCATCTGGGAGCTCATGTACCTCGGCAAAACTCGGACCAGCGCGTGATTCCCGCACAC
>DASXOJ010000030.1:0-4299 GCA_036494465.1 Pseudonocardiaceae bacterium | reverse complement strand
CGCGCTGAGGGCATCCGGCGAGGTGCACGAGCACCCCGGGCTCGGCCTGCCGGTCGCGGTCTCGCACGCGGCCTGTTCGGCGCTGCTGCGGCAGCGCGGGCTCGGCCGGGTCTGGGCCGATGCTCAGCCTGCCGAGCGGTTGGCGTCGTTCAACCTGTTGCACCGCTATTCGCTGCTGGAGAACGAACCGCCCGTGCACACGCGGCTGCGCCGGTCGATCTCCTGGGCGTTCGGCCGTGGGCACGTCGAACGGCTGCGGCCGTGGATCGCCGAGGTCGCGTCGGGCCTCGTCGACGAGTTGGCCGGGGACATCGCCGAACACGGCGATGGCGACCTGATCGCGCGCCTGGCGCAGCCGCTGCCGGTCGTGGTGATCACCGAGCTGCTCGGCGTGCCCGCCACCGACGGTCCGCTGTTGGTCGGGTGGAGCAACGCGATCGTGAAGATGTACGAGTACGGGGTCGCCGAATCGACCAGGGCCGCCGCCGAGTCGGCCGCCGGTGAGTTTGTCGGCTACCTGCGTGCCCTGGTCGCGGACCGCACGGCGCGGCCGGCCGAGGACATGATCAGCGACCTGGTGCGCAGCGAGCTCACCGCCGACGAAGTGGTCGCCACGGCGGTGCTGCTGCTCATGGCAGGTCACGAGGCCACCGTCAACGTGATCGGCAACGGCACCTACGCGCTGCTGCGCCACCCGGACCAGTGGCGGCGTCTCGTCGCCGATCAGTCGCTTGTGGACAATGCGGTGGACGAGCTGATCCGGTTCGACGCGCCGTTGCAGCTGTTTGTGCGCACCGCGACCGAGGACGTGCAGATCGCCGGATTCCCCGTCGCCAAAGGCGACAAGATCGCAGCCCTGCTCGGGGCCGCCGACCGGGACCCGTTGGTGTTCCCGGATCCGGAGGTGCTCGACGTCGGCCGCGCGGCGGGCGCGCACCTCGGGTTCGGCGCCGGGACTCACTACTGCGTCGGCGCGCCGCTGGCCCGGATCGAGATCGCCGCCGCGTTCGCCGCGCTGGTCGCGAAACTCCCCGAGCTTCGGCTCGCCCGCGCTCCACGTCGTCGCCCGGAGTTCGTGATCCGCGGCCTGCGCGACCTCCCGGTCGGTTAGCCCTGCCTGGCGGGGCGGATCGTCATGTCGCCGATTTCGACGTCGTCCGGTTGCTCGATCGCGAACGCGATCGCCCGCGCGACGGCGTCCGGGCTGATGCCGAAGGTCGCCATGGCCTGCTGGGCCTGCGCGCGCTGTTCCGGGTCGTCGATGTGGTCGACGAGTTCGGTCTGCACGTATCCGGGCGATATCGAGGTCGTGCGGATGACGCCGTCGGTCGATTCCTGGCGCAGGGCCTCCAGCAGCGTGCGCACGGCGTTCTTGGTGCCCGCGTAGACGGCCTGGGTCGGCACGATCTTCAGGCCCGACGTGGAGACGGTCGTGACGAAGTGGCCATGGCCCTGTTCACGGAACACCGGCAGCGCGGCGGCGATGCCGTGCAGGACGCCGCGCAGGTTGACGTCGATCATCATCTCCCAGTCATCCACGTCGAGCGCGGCCATCGGCGCGGTCCTGGCGACACCCGCATTGCTCACCAGCACGTCAAGGCGTCCGAACCGGCGCACCGCCAGCGCCACCAGTTCGTCGAGGTCAGCTCGCTGGGTGACATCGATCGACAGCAGTTCGGCGCGGCCGCCATCGGCTCGGATTCGCGCCACGATCGCGTCCAGCCGGTCGGTGCGGCGGGCGCCCAGCACGACCGCGGCGCCCCGGGCCGCGAGTTCCACCGCGGTCGCCGCGCCGATGCCGCTGCTGGCTCCGGTGATGGCGACGACCTTGTCCACTGTGCTCATCGAGCACCTCCCAGGCTAAGCTGACAACTGTCCGGTTACCGGGTTCCACTGTACCGGACAGTTGTCCGCTTGCTGTCGGGAGGTCGTTGTGGCTGGTCGTGAGCCCCGGTCCGACGCGGTCGCGAACCGGAATCGGATCGTGGACGCCGCGCGGGTCGAGCTGAGCGAGTCCAACGGCGCGATCGCCGACCTGAAGCTGCATGCGATCGCCAAGGCTGCGGGCGTCGGACAGGGCACGCTCTACCGCCACTTCCCCACCCGCGAACACCTGCTGGCCGAGGTGTACCGGGCCGAGCTGACCCAGTTGGTCGAGGCGGTCGCACCGTTGCTGGCGGAGCACTCGCCGGTCGAGGCGCTGATCCACTGGCTCGCGCGACTGGTCGAGTACGCGCGGGTCAAACGCGGTGTGATGACGGCGATCGAGGCGTCGGCCTGGCACGACCTCTACTCGGGTCAGCACCACCGGCTCGACGAGGCGCTCGGCACGCTGCTCGATGAGGGCAAAGCCGCAGGCGAGGTGCGCGAGGACGTCGACGCCACGGACATGATCCTGCTGCTCGGCGCGTTGTCGCGGATACCGGAAGCCGAATGGGACGCCCGCGCAGCCACGGTCGTGGCGGTGATCGTCGACGGGCTACGCCCTAATCGCGGCGCGCGGCAACCAGTTGGGTGACCAGAACGCTCGCGACCAGCATGACGACCGCGATCGCGGTGTACGCCGATGTCGACGCGATCAGCCCGCCGGTTGCGGACGCGTGCCCGGCGAGCAGGAAGATCACCGGGTGGACGGGCGGCAGCCACGGCACGACCAGAAAAAACACGAACAGCACCAGGATCGCAAGCAGCGCGAAGCCGATCCTGCGGATGACCAGCCGCGACGTGAGCAGGCCGATCGCGATGCCCGCGCAGGCGCCCGTCAGCAGCGCCTCCCCGCCCGCCACCAGGTCAAGACCGGTCAGGCCGGTGAACCCGAACACCACCGGGACCGCCAGCACCAGCGCGTCGAGCACCAGACAGCAGGCCAGCACGACGAGCGTGGCGGCCACCAGAATGCATCGCGACCGGCCGGTGTTGACCGCCGTGATCGTGCGCTGGACGGGATCTTCCACGTTGACCAGGCTCACGGTCAGCCAGATGGCGAACGCGAACTCCACCCCGGCCATCGCGCCGAAGACCGGGATGGCGGGCTGGTGCGCGTCGCCGTGCACGAACGCACCCGCGCCGAGCAGGAACACCAGTACCGGCGCGACGTAGCGCTGGGAGTGGAACAGGATCGCGGCGGTGTACCGGAACAGCGCGGTCATCCCGCACCTCTGGCGGACACCGGTTCGTCGACCTTGACCACGGACCAGCCGCGCCGCAACGCATCGAGCAGCACGCCATCGGCGTCCACCGAAGCAATCGACATGGTGACCCGGTCGCCGTCCGGACCGCGCAACACCAGCCGGGTGATCAGTTGCGGCGCGTCCGCCATGGCGCTGATCCGGCCCTCTGCGATGCCGTAGATGTGGCTGGCGTGCGTACGCACCACCGATCCCCGGTGGTCGGTGAACACGACCACGGCACCGTCGCTCGCGACCTCGGCCATGATGTCGGCGAGCGCGCCGTGCGCGGACACGTCCAGGCCCGACCAGGGCTCGTCCAGCACCAGCAACCGGGGCGGCACCAGCAGCGCCTGCGCCAGCGCGACCTTCTGCAGGTTCCCCTTGGACAGCCTGCGCAGTGCGGTGTCCATCCCGCCCGCCAATGCCAACTGCTCCATCAGGTCCCGTGCGCGTCCACTGGCGTCCCGTGTGGACAGTCCCCGCAGCCTGCCCATGTGCGCGAGATAGGAGCGCGCGGTCAGCCGCTCGTCGGACGGAAACCGTTCCGGCACATAGCCGATCTGGCGCGGTCGGCCGGTCACGGTGCCCGAGGACGGGCGGGATGCGCCGACCAGGACGCGCAGCAAGGTCGACTTGCCGGAGCCGTTGCCGCCAGTGATCGCGGTGATCTCGCCGGGCGCCAGGTCCAGGTCGACGTCCACGAGCACGGGCTGGCCGCGTGGTCCGTACCGCTTGCTCACCCCTCGCAGCCGCACGTGCTCAGGGTAGCAATCGGGTGCGACGATGGCGGCATGACTGATCACTGGCATGCGGCGCTGCGCCACATTCGCGGCGCCGAACTGTCCGGCGACACGAACCAGACCACCGGCATGACCCGGTTGGAGGCGATCTCCGGCAAGACGGTCGGCTCCAGCAAGGTCTGGATGGGGCAGACCCACGTCGCGCCGCACACGAATTCCGGCGACCACCACCACGGCGAGGCCGAGACCGCGATCTACGTGGTGTCCGGGCGGCCGTCGTTCGTGTTCGCGGACGGCGAAACGGAAGTCCGGATCGACACCGAGCCCGGCGACTACGTGTTCGTGCCGCCGTACGTGCCGCACCGGGAGGAGAACCCGACCGGTGAGCC
>DASXOJ010000029.1:0-9553 GCA_036494465.1 Pseudonocardiaceae bacterium | reverse complement strand
ATCCAGACCAGGACGGGAAGGCCGACCGCGCCGAGCTCGGGCGTGAATACGTTCAGGTTCAGCTCGTTGTCACCGGCGATGACCGGTTCGGGGATCAGGGTGATCCCGCGGTCGGGCTGCGGCGAGGTCGCGCCGTAGGCGAGCGCGTCCCGGATCCCGTCCCAGCGGGCATGCGGCACCGGCGCGGCGAAACGGCCCGCTGTGACTGGGGACTCGGCGTAGGGGATGCCGAGGAACCGCAGTGCCTGGCCGTCTCGCGCGCCGCGCAGGCAACCCTGCGCCGTTCTCGTGACGACGTCATCTGTCATGCCTCAATCCGTTCCCCGCAGCCAGGCGCGGGAAGCACCAGGCCGGGCTCCGCGTTCGAGCCAAGGTGTGTTCTGCCTGCGGAGTCCCCACCCACGTGCTCGAGCTCGACCAGGTCGCCCCGTCCGATGAGATAAGCGCCCAGGCCGCTCAGGTCACCGCGGCGCCGGCCAAGTTCGCCGCGCTGCGGAACCGCGACTGCCGGCCCTACCTGTTCGGGGCGGCGCTGGCGATGATGGCGGACAACGTCGAGCACGTCATCACCTACTGGGTGCTGTGGCAGAAGTTCCACTCGCCCGCGCTGACCGGCTTCGAAGTGATCAGCCACTGGATGCCGTTCCTGTTGTTCTCGGTGTACTTCGGTTCGCTGGCCGACCGGTTCGACTGCCGCCGGGTCATCCAGGCGGCGCAGGTGCTGTTCATGCTGGTGTCGGTCACCTGGGGCGTGCTGTTCCTGACCAACTCGCTGCAGGTCTGGGAAGCGTGCCTGCTCCTGGTGCTGCACGGGTGCGCGGGCGCCATCTGGGGGCCTGCGGAACAGTTGATGCTGCACGACTTCGTCGACGAGGCGGAACTGCCCAGCGCGGTCCGGCTCAACGCCACCTTCCGCAGCCTCGGCATCCTGTTCGGGCCGGTGGTCGGTTCGGCGTTGCTGCTGGGCCTCGGCCCGGTCGCGGGCATCTTCGTCAACGTCGTGTTCTACCTGCCGCTGACGCTGTTCCTGTTCCGCACCAAGTTCACCGGCCACACCCGGGACGACCGCGCGCCGCGCAAACGGTTCGGCATCATGGACTCGGTGCGCGTCCTCCGGGACGTGCGCGCGGACCCGACCATGATCAGCATGCTGGTGCTGGGTGGGCTTGGCGCGTTCTTCGTCGGCACGTCGTTGCAGACCTCCATGCCGATCTACGCCCAGGATCTCGGCGCTGGCAACGCGGGCACCGCGTACGGCGCGCTGCTGTTCGCGAACGGCGCTGGCGGCGTGCTCGGTGGCGTGCTGCTCGAAGCGACCGGCCGGATCAAACCGAGCGTGCCCGCCGCGGTGGTCAGCACCCTGGTCTACGGGGTGACCAGCTTGTGCTTCGCGATGACCGGCCGTTACCTGGTCGCGCTGGCCCTGTTGTTCGTGGGTGGGATCGCCAACCTGGCGTCCATGTCGATCGGACAGACCGTCGTCCAGTTGCGCGCGAAACCGGCCGAACGCGGCCGGATCGTGGGCGTCTACGGCGTCGCCGCGAACGGGCTGCGCGCGGGCAGCGGCTTCACCGTCGGTCTGCTCGGCGCCGCCATCGGCGTGCACTGGTCGCTGGGACTGTCCGCTGCCGCGTTGACCGTCGGCACCGCGATCGCCGGTTGGTACGCGCTGCGCAACAACCGGCGGCGCACGGTCTGACCCATCACGACGTCCGTGGTGACGGGACGCGGCCGCGCTCCTCGGCGGCCCGGAGCACCCGACCGGCTGCGCGGGTCCGGTTCTGGCCCGCGTAGCCGGTCGCGGTGGCGATGCGTTCCGCAGCGCGTTCGGCGATCATCAGCACAGGGGCCTGGATGTTGCCCCTGGTCGCGGTCGGCAGGACGGACGAGTCCGCGACGAACAGGCCGTCGAGGCCGTGCACCCGCATGGTCGCGGGGTCGGTGACCGCGTCCGGGCCGACGCCGAGCGCGCAGGTCCCGCACGCATTCCAGGCGGTGCCCGCGTTCGCGGTGATCCACCGGTCGAGCCCGTCGTAGGTCCAGTTCGACGGGGAGAGCGGCGCGCCGGTGGCGGTGGCCAGCGGTTCGGTGGCGAACAGGTCGCGGGCCAGCCGCAGACCGGCGCGCAGCCGCTCGCGGTCGCTGGGCGCGGTGAGGAACGCGGGATCGGCGACCGGCGCGGCGTGCGGATCGGCCGAGGCCAGCGTGACGGTGCCCCGGCTCGCCGGGGTGAGCAGGCTGATCGCGCAGGTCGCCGCGGGTTCCCCGAGCACCGCCCGCTCGGGAGTCAGGCCGAGCAGGGCGAGGGTGAACTGCAGGTCGGGGGTGAGCAGGTCGTTGTTGCCGCGCAGCAGGGCGCCTGCCTGGTGCAACGATGCCAGCGGGCCGCGCCGGAGCAACCGGTAGGCGCGCTCGTCGGCCGGGCGCAGCGCGTTGAGCAGGAAACTGCCGTCGCGCACCGGCCACGTCGGCGTGATCGTCGGGTGGTCCTGGAGGTTGCGGCCGACACCGGGCAGGTCGTGCCGGACTTCGATGCCGTGCTCGCGCAGGTGCTCCGCAGGGCCGATGCCGGAGAGCATCAGCAGTTGCGGGGTGCGCAGTGCGCCCGCCGCGAGCACCACGGCCCGGCGCGCACGGATCTGTTGTTCGCCCTGGCTTCCGGAGACCGTGACGCCGACGGCCCGGTCGCCGTCGAACAGGATCGAAGTGACCTGGAGTCCGGTTCGGACGGTCAGGTTCGTGCGCGCCAGCGCGGGCACCAGGTACGCGAGCACGACGCTGTGCCGTCGCCCGTCGTCGATGTTGCCGCGAATCAGGCCGATTCCGTCGCGCTGCGATCCGTTGAAGTCCTCGGTCAGCGGCAGGCCGAGTTCGACGCCCGCCGCCACGAAGTTCATCGGCAGGGCGCTGACGTCGCGCGGACCGGAGATCTTCATCGGTTCGTCGAGCGCGGTCAGATACCGGGCGACGTCGGCATATCCCCAGCCTGCCGCGCCGCCCCGGTGCCAGCTGTCGTAGTCGGCCGGGTGACCGTGGAACCAGGCCATCATGTTGATGCTGCTGCCGCCGCCGAGCCCTTTGCCCTGCGCCAACGCGATCCGGCGTCCGCCGAGCGACGGTTGCCGGACGGTGACGTCCGGCCAGGCCGCGTCGCCGAACAGCTGCCCGAGCGCGGCGCCGGGCATGGTCGCCTCGGGTTCGAGACCGGTCGTGGTGCCTGCTTCCAGCAGTAGCACCGAATTGTCCGGATACTGGCTCAGCCGGGCGGCGAGGACGCAGCCCGCCGCACCAGCGCCGACGATCACAGTGTCCACTTCGGACGGAACCGCCCCGGTCGCCGACCTCATGGTGCCGCCGTCGCCGGACGTCGTCCGGCCCACGGCGCGGCGCGTTCGAGTTGGGCGGCGAGCCGGATCAGCAGGTCTTCCCGGTTGGGCGCGGCAACGAACTGGACTCCGATCGGCAGGCCAGCCGCGTTCCAGTGCAGCGGCAACGAGATCGCGGGCTGTCCGGTGATGTTGAACGGCGCGGTGAAGGCGCAGGTCTGCGCGACGCCCGCGGCGATCTCGGCGGGCGGCCTGGCATCGGGCGCGAGTTCGCCGAGCAGGTCGGGCGGTTCGGGCATGGTCGGGGTCAGCAGGATGTCGAACTCGTCCTCCCACAACGCGACCACGCCACGTGCCCAGCGCTGCGACGCGGTGATGCCGGTCAGCCACTGCACCGCGGTGACCGACCGGCCCAGTTCGGCCAGCATCGCGTTCGGCGGTTCCAGGGCCGACGTGGGCAGATCTTCGCCGAGCCGCTGCGACCAGCTGTCGAGCTCCCAGGCGACCGCGGCGGCGAGCAGCGGCGGCATGGCGTCGAACAGGCCCGGCGCGTCCAGCGCGGCGGCGTCGGCCGGTTCGACGTGGTGACCGAGGGATTCGAGCAGCCGCGCGGTGTTGTCCACGGCCGCGACACAGTCCGGATGGGCGGGTGCGCCGGAGACCGGAGCGGTGGTGCGGATACCGATCCGCAGCGGAGCGGGCTGGATGCCGAGTTCGTCGCGGTAGGGCCGGACCGGCGGCAGCGCGGTGTACGGGTCGCCGAGTGCTGGTCCCGCGATGGCGTCCAGGACGCCTGCGGTGTCGCGCACCGAGCGGGTCAGCACGTGTTCGTTGGTGACGTAACCCCAGTAGTCGCCGAACTGGGGCCCCATGCTGGTCCGCGCCCTGGACGGCTTGAGTCCGACGACGCCGCAGGCGCTCGCCGGAATCCGGATCGAGCCTGCCATGTCGTTGCCGTGCGCCACCGCGACGAGGCCAGCGGCCACCGCCGCCGCCGACCCGCCGCTGGAACCGCCGGGTGTCCTGGTCAGGTCCCATGGGTTGTGGGTCGCGCCGTGCAGGAGCGGTTCGGTGGTGATGCTCGTCGCCAATTCGGGCGTGTTCGTCCGGCCGCAGAACAGGAAACCCGCGGTGCGCAGGCGCGCGGCGAGGTAGGAGTCCTCCTTGGCACGCCAGTCGCGGTCGTGTAACACGCGCATGCCACCGTGCACCGGATCGCCCGCCGTGTAACACAAGAAATCCTTGAGCAGCATCGGCACGCCGCGAAACGGTCCGTTCTGGACGATGGCAGCGTCCAGCCTCGCCTGCTCGAAACGCTTGCTGACCACGGCATTCAGCTCGCCGTTGAGTTTCTCGATCCGCACGATCGCCGCTTCGAGCAGTTCCAGCGGGGTCAGCTCACCCCGCCGGACGAGCTCTGCCTGGGCGGTGGCGTCCAGCCAGGTAAGGTCGTCGACGGTCGAAGCGCTGCGCGTCATGCCTACGATTGTGGCCAACCGGAAGTCGTCCGCGCCAAGGCCCGCCGGGACCAGAGAGGTTCGGCCAGACATCTCTACCCGTCCGTGCTCGGCTACGTAGTTTTTGCCGATGCGACCGTACCGCCCGCCACGAGATGGTTTTCTTGAAGAGGTTCGGGGTCGAAGGGATCGGGTGCTCGTGTTCGTCGGTGGGGTGGCTGTAACTGCAACGGCGGTCACCGCCGTCGCGGTGTATGCGTCAGCTCCGCTGACCAGAGCGGGCGCGACCAGCATTCTGGCCGAGGACCGCAGGTTGTCGGTGCTGCCCGGCGACGACGCCGCGTCGGCGGACGTGATCGTGGTGCTGGAGGAGTCCATCTCCTACCACGTTTTCACGTTCCTGCGCGACGTGCGCGCCAGGACCCGGCGCGAGTCGCCGCCGCGCTGCGTGATCGTCACCGACCACGTCCAGTCCGAATGGCTGATGACGGCGATCGAATGCGGCATGGTCGCGTCGCTGCCGTTGCGCAGCACCGACAGCGACGAGCTGGTCCGGATGGTGCTCGCGGTGAGCCGGGGCGAGGCGTGCCTGCCGCCCTGGATGCAGAGCGACCTGTTGCGCGAACTCGACCGGATCCAGCGCGGCGTGCTCGAACCCAACGGGCTGACGCTGTCCGGCCCGTCGCCGCGTGAACGCGACGTGCTGCGGTTGCTGGCCGACGGGTACGGCACCGAGGAGATCGCGGCCGAGCTGATGTATTCGGCCGCTACCGTGAAGAACATCCTGCACGGCCTGATGACCCGATATGGCCTGCACAGCAGGGCACACGCGAAGCCGGTCGATGATTGGCTGCTGATCCGATGGTTATCGAGACAGGTGAGACGGGGTGAGTCGGCAGTGGCTCGGCAGGGCCCGCCCGCAGGCGACGCTACCTCCGGCGCGGGTCCGAGGGGCCGCGCGCTGGACATCACCGGCGCGTCGGCGGTGCCGGGATGTCAGACGCTGACCTGGCCGGTGCGGTTCCCGGCGGGATGGCAGGGTAGGGCGACGGTCGGCAATCTGGTGCCGGCCGAGCCGGGCGGCGTCCGGCTCCTCGACCCGAAGACCGGAGGCGGCGAGTCCGTGCTGGACGAGAACCCGTTGAGCCCGCGCGTCTTCCGGCACGCGTGAGCGTTCGGGACGGGCTGCGGTTCGCGGTACTGGGCTCGGTGCGGGCCTGGCGGGGCGCGGCGGAACTCCCGCTCGGACCGGCCCAGCGCCGGGCCGTGCTGGCGATGCTGCTGTTGCGTCGCGGCCAGCCGCTGACCGCCGCCGAACTGGTCGACGGCCTGTGGGGCGCCACCGCGCCACCACGCGCGATCGGCGCGCTGCGCACCCACGTCGCCGCGTTGCGCGCGCTGTTCGAACCGGATCGCTCGGCCCGCTCCCCCGCACGGATCCTGGTCTCGGTCGGCGACGGGTACGCGCTGCGGGTCCCGGCCGGGTCGGTCGACCTGTCGGTTGTCGCGCAACGGCTCGCCGAGGTGCGGGAACACCAGGACGCGGGTGATCTGGCGGGCGCGCGCGAACTGCTCGCCGGTTGCCTGCTGTTGTGGCGGGGCGAGGCGCTCGCGGGGGTTTCCGGTCCGTTCCTGGACGCGCAGCGGGTCCGGCTGGCCGAACGCAGACTGGACACGTTGGAGACGTTCCTGGAAACCCGGCTGGAGCTGGCGCACGATCCGCAGCTGATCCCCGACCTGGTCGCGTTGACGGCGGAATACCCGCTGCGCGAGCGTGCCCGTGCCCTGTTGATGCGGGCGCTGGACCGGGCGGGCAGGCACGCCGACGCGCTGAAGGTCTATGCCGAGGTCCGCGACTTGCTGGCCGAACGGCTCGGGCTCGACCCGAGTCCCGAGCTCACCGCGTTGCACCAGCGGATTCGCCGCGACACCGGGACCACGCCCTCGGTCGGGGGCGTGCTGACGCCGCCCGCGCAGCTGCCCGCCGATCCGGTCGAGTTCACCGGCCGAACCGAACTGGCCGACCGGCTCGTCGACCAGTTGCGGGGCCGGTCGGCGCTGGCGATCGGCACGGTGTCCGGGATGCCGGGGGTGGGCAAATCGGCGCTCGCCGTCCACGTCGCGCACCGGCTGACCGGGGACTTTCCGGACGGCCAGCTCTACGTCGACCTACGCGGGTTGACCGATCGACCGGCCAGTCCCGGCCTGGTGCTCGGCGCCTTCCTACGTGCCGTCGGCCACACCGAAACGGACATTCCATCCACAGTGGACGATCGGGCCGGGTTGTTCCGGACCTCGTTGGCGGGCAAGCGGATGCTGGTGGTGCTGGACGACGCGCGCGACGCCGAACAGGTGCGACCGCTGCTGCCCGGCACGCCCGGTTCGGCGGTGCTGGTCACCAGCAGAACGATCCTCGCCGGACTGCCCGCCACCGCCAACGCGCAACTGGACGTGCTCAGCCACGACGAGGCACTGGACCTGTTCACCGGAATCGTCGGCGAGCAACGCGTGCACACCGAACCAGCGGCGACCACCCGGATCATCGCAGCCTGCGCGCGGCTGCCACTCGCGGTCCGGATCGCCGGGGACCGGCTCGCGGCCCGGCCGAGGTGGAGCATTGCCGCGCTGGCCGCCCGGCTGGCGGATGAACGCGGCAGGCTGACCGAACTCGGCACGGCGGAGCTGACCGTTGCGGACACGTTCCTGCCCAGCTACCGCGCGCTGGACCCCGACCAGGCCCGCGCGTTCCGCCTGCTGGCCAGTGCCGATCCACCCGACCTACCGGTTGCGACCATCCTGGACCTGCCGCCCGACCAGGCCGAGCGAGTCTGCGAATCCCTTGTGGACAAAGGATTGCTGACCTCGCCCGAGCCCGGCCGGTACGGCTGCCACGAACTGCTACGCCTGTTCGGCAGCCAACTACCCGCTACTTCTTCGGCGGCTTCGGCTTCTCACCGATCACCGCAGGCGGAAGATCCTCACCAGGAACCTGGAAGACCTTCTCGCCCTTGATGTAGCCGGCCGACTTGCGCTGCTGGTCACCGCCGCCGCCACCACCGGCCCGGCCCATGCCACCCATCGAACCCATGCCACCCATCGCGCTCGATCCGGCCTGCGGCGCCTGGCCCTGGCCGGCGGGCCCGCTGTCCGGGGCCTGCTGAGTCCCCTGGGCCGACACGCCGCTCATCGAGGAGCTGTCCGCGGTCGGGGACGTCGTGCCACCGTGGTCGCCACCCATCGACAGACCAGCGCCGGAAACGCCCGGCATACTGCCGCCGCCACCACCGCCACCGCCGGACGGCATGTGCATGCCGCCGCCAGCCGAAGCAGTGGCCAGGCTCGGGTCACCGAGCGTGCCGGACATGGTCAGCGGAGTCGAATCCGGGGTCGGCGCGGTGGGCGCGTTGAACCCGGGCATCGCCTCGATGGACTGGTTGACGTGCTGTTCGGCCTGGTGCAGTGCGTCCGATACCGGGCCGGGCTGGTTGAATCCTGGCAGGCCCTCGATCGCCTTGTCGGCGGTCTGCTCCGTCTGGTGCAGGGTCGCGCTGGTGGCGGCGGGATCGGGATTCGTGCCACCGGTCGGGTCGTTCGGATCGAGACTGCCGGAGATCTTGTCGGGATCCGAACCCGTGCCGAAGATGTTCGGCGTCTGGGTACCGCCGGTCGAGCCAGGACCCGTGGCACCCGGACCGCTGCCGGTCGACCCGCCCGGGCCGCCGGTGTCCATGGACGGCACGCTGATGTTCGGCGGCGTGTAGGACGACCCGCCCGGACTCGAATCGCCACCCGTCGAGCCACCGCCACCCGTCGAGCCACCGCCGCCCATCGAGCCACCGCCGCCCGAGGAACCGCCACCGGTGTCCATCGACGGCGTGCTGATGTTCGGCGGGGTGTAGGACGAGGAGCCCGTACCACCGCTGGGCGTGTCCATGGACGGGGTGCTGATGTTCGGGGGCGTGTAGGAACCCGCGCCGGAACCACCACCGGAATCGCCACCGCCACCGGACGAACCGCCACCGGTGTCCATCGACGGGGTGCTGATGTTCGGCGGGGTGTAGGAACCCGCGCCGGAACCACCACCAGAGCCGCTACCAGAGCCACCGCCGGAATCGCCACCGCCACCGGTGTCCATCGACGGGGTGCTGATGTTCGGCGGGGTGTACGAACCCGCACCGGAACCACCACCGGAATCGCCACCGCCACCGGACGAACCGCCACCGGAATCGCCACCGCCACCCGCGTCCATCGACGGGGTGTTGATCGGGGGCGGGCTGTAGGAGGCAGGCGAGGTGTCGGAACTCCCGCCGCCGCCCGACGAACCGCCCGACGAACCGTATTGCGAACCGTCGCCGGAGTCGCCCGTTGGCGGCATGTTCGAGCCGCCGGGGTAGCCACTGCCCGAGCCGTCGCCGGAGCCGGACCCGCCCGAACCGCCCGAGCCACCGGCGGAGCCATACCCGCCGGAGCCGTCGCCCGAGTCGCCCTCGGAGCCGTCGCCGCCCTGGCCGTCGCCGGGGTAGCTCGCCGTCTGGGTGCCCTGGCCCCCGTCGGAGCCGTCACTGCCGTCGGAACCGGCGGGCGGAGCGGACGAACCGCTGCCACCGGCGCCGCCACCCTGGCCGCCGCCGGAACCGCCGAAGATGTCCTCGACGACCTGTTCGACCAGCGAACCCAGCTGGCCGAAGTACTGCTCGATCTTGGTGAGCGCGCTCACCAGGCTGCTGATCTTCTGGGCGATCTGGGTGGCCACCTGAGTGCCGACGCCGA
>DASXOJ010000028.1:0-16847 GCA_036494465.1 Pseudonocardiaceae bacterium | reverse complement strand
CGCCAGCCGAAGCGCCCGATCGGCGAGCGCGAGTTCCGGATCGGCCTCCGGCGCGTCCTCGCCGAGCGCGGTGCGTAGCCACTCGGTGATCTCCGCCCACGAGTAGACCCGCACCTTGCCGGTGTCCGCGATGGGCAACGGAAACCCGCCAGGTCCGCGTTTGTCCTCGGCCAGCAACCGCAGGCTTTCCGCTGTCCGCCGACCGAGCCGCTGCGCCGCGTCCGACAACGTCACAGCGTCGTCGTGCTCGACCGCGATCGCGCGCAGTCCCGGCACCCGCCGAATGTCCTCGACCGTGCTGGCCACCGCCGCCAGCAGATCACTCGCCGCACGATCAACATCCACTAAGGTGCCCTCAATACCGGCATCGGACAATCCCGCCTCGCACAGCGCTTCGAACTCGTCCTCGGTGGGTTCGCGATTGAGGCGAAGCTGGAAGTTCCACGTGGTCATCACGGCCTCCTTTCGTGTTGATGCCCCGGTTAACCATGTTGGAGCATCACAACAGGGCGTCTCGCAGGGACAGGCGACGGCCGATGGTGCGGAGGGCGGCGGCGTAGGTGCGGCTGGCATAGCCCGCGACGACGACGATCGCGGCGAGCATGAGCAGGACGGCGAGCCAGACCTGCCAGGCGGCGGCCGCGCCGAGTGCGATGCGGCCGGGCATCAGGAATGGCGCGAAGGGCGGCAGCACCGACACGACCGCGCTGGCCGCGCCCGCCGGGGCTTGCACGAGCAGGTCGATGCCGACCACGAAGCCGACCGACGCGGTGAGCACGATCGGGATGAGCACGGACTGGAGTTCCTCCAGCCGCGCGGCGAGTGCGCCGATGCCCGCGAACAGGGTGGCGTAGAAGGCGAAGCCGAGCAGGTACCAGAGCAGGCCAGCGCCGAGCGTGCCGAAACCGACCCCGGTGGCGGTGAGCACGCCGGTGGCTGCCGCGATGGCGAGACCGACCAGGCCGACCACCGTCAGCTGGACGAAACCGAGTATGCCGAGCCCGACGAGTTTGCCGAGCAGTAGCTGGCCGGGTTTCGCCGCGGCGAGCAGCACTTCCGAGACCCGGTTTCTGCGGTCGGCGACCACGCCTCGGGCGAGCAGGTTGCCCAGCAGCATCAGCGAGAAGTACAGCAGCATGGCTGCGGCCAGCGCGATGCCGAGGCGTTGCGCGTGTTGCGGGTCGGTCTGGGTGAGTTGGGTGACGGCGAGCTGGGCCTTGCCGATGGCCTGCTGCACGTCCGACGGTTTGAGGCCCGCTTCGGCGAGTTGCGCGTCCAGGGCCTGTGCCTGGACCAGACCGGTCAGCGCGGCGCGCAGCCTCGGGTCGAGCTGGTCTTTTACGGTTACCTGCAACGCGCCGGGCGCGCCGGAGACCAGCGCGGTGAGGTTGCCGGAGTGCACCTGGTCGAGGCCGGTGGTCTGGTCGGTGACGGTGGTCGCGGTCACGGTCAGCCCGAGTTGGCCGGCGGCGGCGGGCAACGTCTTGGTGAGTACGGTCGCCTGTCCGGTCAGGCCGACCTTCTCGGTGTCGGACCGGTTCACCACCAGGCCCTGGATGAGCAGGTACACCGCGAGCAGCACGATCCCGGCCACGGTGCCGTAGAACAGCGACCGGCCGCGCAGCCACGCGCGCAGCTCGCCCTTCGTGACCACCCAGGACGGTCGGATCCGGCTCACCATGTCCGTCCTCCCGGCCCGAGCAACTCGCCGAACCGCTCCGCGAGCGAAGCCTGCTGCCTGCTGAACTCGCGCACCGTGCCGGTGCTCAACGCGGTCGCGAGGATCACCTGATCGTCGGCGTCCGCGTCGATCTCCAGCACCAGGCGCGTTCCGGTGACCGCGCGCACGCGGGTGCCGGGCAGGTTCTCGGCCCAGCCCGGTGGCGCGTCCGGCGCGTCCACGATCACCGTGTCCAGGTGACCGGTGCGCAGTTCCGCAAGGCCGCCAACGGCAACAGACACTCCATTGTGGAGCACACAGATCCGGTCGCAGATCCGCTCGGCGATCTCGAAGCCGGCACTGGAAAACAGCACCGCGGAACCGGCTGCTGCCTTCTCCCGCAACACATCGCTGAGCGCGTCGATGCCCGCGGCGTCCAGATCGGTGAAGGGCTGGTCGAAAACCAGCACCTCCGGATCGGCGATCAGCGCGATGGCCAGGTGGGCGCGCTGTTGGTCGGCGGGCGGCAGGGTGTGGATGCGGCGCGCGCGGAACCCGCGCATACCGAACCGATCAAGCCAGCGTTCGGCTTCGCGGTGCGCGTCGTTGATCGGCAGGCCGTGCAGTTCACCCAGATATACCAACTGTTCGACCAGCTGGAGCTGTGGATAGAGGCCCCGCTCCGCTGGCAGGTACCCGACGCCGTCGCGCTGCTGCGGGGTGATCAGTTGTTCGCGCCACCGCACCGTGCCGGTGTCGGCGCCCAGCAGGCCCGCGCTGATTCGGATGGCGGTGGTCTTGCCGGCACCGTCGCCGCCGACCAGGCCGACCAGCTCACCCCCGCCAACGCGCAGGCTCAGATCGCGCAGCGCGGTGAGGTCGCCGTAACGTTTGCCGATCCGGTCGATCTCCAGTGCGGCGTGCGCCACTAGTGCCTCCCTCGCGTCACGCCAAGTATGCCGGGTGACCACGCGCCGACCGATTTCGCGCAGGGGTCGGGTCGGCGGTTCCAGGAGAGGATAACGACTGTCACCAGCCCCGCACGGTCAACATCCACCGAATTCCGCGAGACACTTCGCCACCAGGGCGCTCACCTCGGACAACGCGGCGTCGCGGTCCACGTCGACCAGGCCGAGGCGGGTTCGCCGGTCCAGCACGTCCTCGGTGGTCAGCGCGCCCTCGTCCCGGACCGCGCGCAGCACGTCCTCGCGGGTGACCGTCCCACCCGGCAACAGCGGTTCACTGTCCACAATAGAGTGTTCAACGAGCCGGATGTGACTGGTGCTGGAAGGTCTCGTGTTCAGGCCGAGCGCGTCGACCGCGTCCTGGGCCATCCGCCGGTAGGTGGTCAGCTTGCCGCCGACCACGGTGACCACCCCGTTCGGCCCGGTCACCACCGCGTGCCGCCGGGACAGGTCCGCGGTCTTCCCGCTGCCCGACGCGACCAGCGGCCGCAACCCGGCGAATCGCCCGATCACGTCCGCGCGGGTCAACGGGCGCGCCAGCGCGGACGATGCCGTCTCCAGCAGGAAGTCCACATCCGACTCGGGAACCGTTGGCACGTCCGGGATCGGACCGTCCAGTGGCTCGTCGGTCAGGCCCAGGTAGCAGCGGCCGTCCTGCTGCGGCAACAGCAGCACGAACCGGTTGAGCGAACCCGGGATCGGTACGGTCAACGCGGTCCCGGTCAACCCGAGCCGGGCACCGTCCAGGACCAGGTGTGAACCGCGCGAGGGCCGCAGCCGCACCGAGTCCACCAGTTCACCCGCCCACACCCCGGTCGCGTTCAACACCGACCGCGCGCGCAGCCGGAACGCGTGTCCGGCCAGCACGTCGCGCACCAGGGCGCCGTCGCCATCGAGCTCTTCGGCACGTACCCGGGTCAGGATCCGCGCCCCGTAGCCCGCTGCCGTTCTGGCCAGGGTGACGACCAGTCGCGCATCGTCCACGAGCTGACCGTCGAAGGACAACAGCCCGCCGCGCAACCCCTCCCGGCGCAATCCGGGCGCCAGTGCGAGCGCCTCGGCGACGGACACGCGACGCGGTGGCGGCAGCAGCTTTCCGGAGGTGCGCGCGGCGCGGCGCAACAGGTCGCCCGCGTGCAGACCGGCGCGGGTGATGATCGCGTTGCGCGCCGGGGTGCGGTCGGTCAACGGGACGAGCTGCGGCAACGTCCTGATCAGGTGCGGTGCGACGCGGCTCATCAGCACTCCGCGCTCGACGGCGCTCTCGTACGCCAGCGCGACGTCGCCGTTGGCCAGGTAGCGCAGGCCGCCGTGCACGAGCTTGCTGGAGAACCGGGAGGTGCCGAAGGCCAGGTCCTGCGCCTCGACCAGGGCCACCGACAAGCCGCGCGCCGCCGCGTCCAGCGCGGCGCCGACACCGGTCACCCCGCCGCCGACCACGAGCACGTCGACAGTCCGCCCATCGGCCAGTTCGGCCAACTCGCGGGTCCTGCGCGCGATGTTCAACGAGGTATCCATCACGGCGCCAGCGAACGATCGAGAAGGATGCCGAACTCGTCGAGCAGGGCGTCGCTGTCCTGATCGGCGCTGGCCGGTCGGTGCGAGACCACGAACGCCTGGCCGGTGAGGAAGACCACGCGCGCCTGCAACGCCGCGTCGCCCGCGCGGATCGAGCCGTCCCGGTGGCCGGCCTCGATCTGCGCGGCCAGCACCTGTTCGATCAGCCGCTGGGTGCTGCCGATCCGCTCGACCAGGTAGGGCAGTAGCAGTTCCGGGTCGCGTTCGAGCACGCTGGCCATCAGCGGGTTGTCGTGCAACGCGCGCACACCGGCGACCGCGCTGGTCACCAGGGCCCTGCGCGCGTCCGGCTGGCCCGCGGCCGACTGGGCAGCCTTGCCGAGGAGCGCGGTGAACTCCCTCGTCATCAGGGCTGCCATCACGCTGGTGACGTCCGAGAACCGGCGGTACAGGGTCATCCGGCTGACGCCTGCCCGCCGCGCGATGTCGGTCAGCGTGGTGCGCCGGACCCCGTAGGACAGCACGCAGGTCCGGGCGGCGTCGAGCAGCGTGTCCTCGGCGACCCGGGTCGCGGGCGGGCGAGTGACTTCTGGCTCGTCACTGTGACAACTGGACGTCATGTGTAACACTGTACCGGTGAGCGCGCTGATTTCCCACACCCTCCGCGACCGGTGGACCGATGAGCAGGCCGCCCTCCCGGCGCACGCGCTGCGCTGGCTGGCCGACCGCACCGGTCTGCGCCCCACCGAGACCCCGGTCGTAGCGGCCAAGGTCTCGCCCGCCGAGCTGCCGCCCGCGGCCCGCGACGCCCTGATCGACGTGGTCGGCGCCGCGCAGGTGCTCGTCGAGGACGACGCAAGGGCCGGGCGTGCCGGTGGATTGTCCTATGTGGACTTGATCCGGCACCGTGGCGCCGGGCAGATCGCCGCGCCGGACGCGGTGGTCACGCCCGCCGATCCGGCGCAGGTGCAGCAGGTGCTCACCGTGTGCGCGGCGCACGGCATCGGCGTGGTGCCCTTCGGCGGCGGCACGTCCGTCGTGGGTGGGGTTGCCGCGCTGCGCGGGAACAAGGTCGCCGTGATCGCGCTGGACCTCTACCGGTTGGCCGAGTTGGTGTCCGTCGACCCGGTCTCGCGCACCGCCGTGTTGCAGGCGGGCGTGCGCGGCCCCGAGGCAGAACGGCTGCTCGCCGCGCACGGCTTCACCCTGGGCCACCTGCCACAGTCCTTCGAGCGCGCCACCATCGGCGGCTTCGCCGCGACCCGCTCAGCCGGTCAGGCGTCGTCCGGGTACGGGCGGTTCGAGGACATGGTGGTCGCGCTGCGGGTGGCTACGCCGCGTGGGGAATGGCGGCTCGGCGTCGCACCCGCGTCCGCCGCCGGACCGGACCTGCGCGCGCTGGTGGTCGGCAGCGAGGGCGCGTTCGGCGTGATCACCGAGGTCACCGTGCGCGTGCGGCCGGTACCGAGGGTCTCGCGCTACGAAGGGTTCGCGCTGGCGAGTTGGGAAGCGGGCACCGCCGCCGTGCGCGCGCTCGCCCAGCACCGCGTGCTCGCCACCGTCACCCGACTGTCCGATATGGACGAGACCGGTGTCTCCTTCGCGTTGAAGGGCGGTTGGCAGACCGGTGCGCTGCGCGCCTACCTGCGCGCGCGGCAGGTCAGCGAACCGTGCCTGCTGATCCTCGGCTGGGAGGGCGGTTCAGCGCGTGAACTGGCCGCGAAGCGCGCGGCCACCTTCGCCGTGCTGCGCGCGCACCGCCCGGTTCGGCTGGGTCGCGCGGTCGGCGCTGCCTGGGAACACGGCCGCTTCGCCGGACCGCGCCAGCGCGACGCGTTGCTGGGCATCGGGATGTGCGTCGAGACGCTGGAAACCGCGACGAGCTGGACCAGCCTCTCGCGGCTGCGCGCCGAAGTCCGGGACGCACTCACCAGCGAACTGCACACCGACGACGCCCGACCGGTGGTGATGTGCCACGTGTCGCACGCTTACGAGACCGGCGCTTCGCTGTACTTCACCGTGCTGGTGCCCCGCGCCGCCGACCCGGTCGACCAGTGGCAGCGCGCGAAAACGGCCGCCTGCCAGGCCATCACCAGCGGACGGCTGGGCACCATCACGCACCATCACGCGGTCGGTGTCGACCACGCGCCCTATCTGCCGACGGAAATCGGCGACCTTGGCATCGAGGTGCTCGCCGCGGTGAAGGCGACGTTGGACCCCGATGGCGTGCTCAACCCCGGAAAGTTGCTGGGCGTCTCGTAACCGCACAGCAGCCCGGTCATCCGCACCGGTTCGTAGACGTCCTCCTCGCGTGGCCACGGGATCGGCGGTTCGTACTCCGCCTCCCGCTGCGCGCGCTCGATGTAGAACTCGGCGTGCACCATGCCGTTCTGCCTGCCGCGATAGGCGCACGGGTGCTCGTCGGTGCAGAGTTCGTGCGCCGCACTGCTGTCGTCCAACCGGTGTTTGCCCGGCTTGATCTCTTCGTACGGCACACCGTGGTGCTCGCTCATTCGCTCGGCCAACCCACGTCTGCGCCATTGCCGCTCCTGGTGGTTGCGGTATTCCTGCCACATTACCCGGACTCCGGATTGTGTGAGCGAAGTCAGTATTCCTGTCAATATGCCGCTGATCATGAAGACCGTGATGGGCATAGTTCTCCCCCTGTGTCCTTGTCGCTACGCGTAAATGGACGGTAGGGCAGGGGTCCGACAAGATCGCGGTTTCCTTGTCAGCAAAGGGAAAGATCGCCCGATACGGTGACGGAGGATAAGTCCAAGGATTTCAAGTAACGAAATCCTGGAACTATTTTCGCAATAAAAAAGGCCGACCTCGGAATTCGCGATTAATTCGCAAATATCCCGAGGCCGGCCGCTGCTCCATCCAGGTGGATCTGGCTTCCCGGACGGAGGAAAACTCAGGCGATCTTCACCAGCATTTTTCCGGTGTTCGCACCCTTGAGGAGCCCGAGCATGGCTTCTGGCGCGTTCCGCAAGCCTTCGACGACCGTTTCCCGGTACTGGAGCTTGCCTTCGCGCAGCCAACCGCCGACTTCGCGCTGGAAGTCCTCGCGCAGGTTCGCGTGGTCGAGCACGAGCATGCCGCGCAGGGTCAGGCGCTTCTTGATCAGCTCCGGCAGGTTGCGCGGCGCCGGGGTCGGCTCGGTCGCGTTGTAGAGCGAGATCATCCCGCAGACGGCGACCCGGCCGTGCACGTGCAGTTCCTCGATCGCGGCTTCCAGGTGCTCACCGCCGACGTTGTCGAAGTACACGTCGATGCCATCCGGCGCGGCCGTGCGCAGCGAGTCGAGGACCGGGCCGTCCTTGTAGTTGAACGCGGCGTCGAAGCCGAGATCCTCGACCAGGTGCTTGACCTTGTCGGCGGAACCCGCGCTGCCCACGACCCGCGCCGCGCCCTTGAGTTTGGCGATCTGGCCGACGATGGACCCGACCGCGCCTGCGGCGCCGGAGACGAACACGGTCTCGCCGGGCTGGAACGCGGCGACCTCCAGCAGACCCGCGTACGCGGTCAGGCCCGGCATGCCGAGTACGCCGAGGTAGGCGCCGACCGGGGCGAGCGACGGGTCGACCTTGGCGGCGCGCTTGCCCTCCAGCACCGCGTACTCGCGCCAGCCCAGGCCGTGCAGCACTGTGTCACCCGGCTGGAGGCCAGGAAAGTTGGAGGCGATGACCTCGCCGACCGCGCCGCCCTCCATCGGCTTGTTCAGCTCGAACGGGGGCATGTAGGACTTCACGTCGTTCATCCGGCCGCGCATGGCCGGGTCGACGCTCATCACCAGGTTGCGCACCAGGACCTGGCCGTCGCCGGGGGTCGGCACCGGGGCGTCGACGATGGCGAAGGTGTCCGGGGTCGGCCAGCCGTGCGGGCGCTGGGCCAGGTGGATCTCCAGGCCGGTCGACGGGATCGCGGTGGTCATGGTGGGTCCTCCACATCGCTGTGCTTGGTCGTGTTGCGGGTTCATCGTCACTCTGCCCAACGAGAGGTACCACTCGGCAATTCCGAAACTGACACGTTCAGTAATTTTTCGTGACCGGAGACACGCGGGACGGCGGCGGTAACGGAACACGACGCGCGGCTGATAACGCAGATATCCGGTCTTCGTCAGGTCTGTGACGAAGGGGGCAGGGACTACGAGACCGGATGCTGCCCGTCAAATGGGGAAGGGCAGTGCTGATGGGGGTCAGCCTGGGGATTCTGCTTGCCCGCTCGGGGTTCCTCGTCGGCATCGCCGCGTGTTTCTTCGTGACGTATCGCCATGTCCACACTGGATGAACGGAAACCACTCATGCGAAAAATGACCATGCTCAAGGCCGGCGTCGCCGCCGGGTCCGTCGCCGCCGCGCTACTGGTCGGCTCGATCGGCACCGCGCAGGCCGACACCGTCGTCGACCACCCGAACACGACCGCCAGTTTCAGCCACAGCTACGGCGGTATGACCGCCTACATCTGGAAGAACACCAGCACGCAGGCGTATGTCAAGGTCACCAAGACCGACGGTAGCAACGGCGTGAACTCCCGGGCGCAGTGCGAGCGCGGCAACGGCGGCACCCAGTGGTACCAGTCGACCATCCACGCGGTGAACCTGAACGCCACGTCGCACTACGACTGCGACCACAACGGCACCTACAACCGCGCCGTTGTCGGTCTCGGCGGCGACTTCTACGCCAGCTGAATCATCATGCGTCCTCACCGTGCCGCGCTGATGGCCGGTGCCGGGCTCGTGGCCGTGCTGGGTGCTGCCGCCTGTGCGGGCGGCAGCACCCCGCCACCGCACCTGTCCGCCCACGGCCAGCAACTCAGCAGAATCCTCGCCGGCCTCGAACCGAAATCCGTTGCCGACCAGTTCGAACTGGCCATGACCGCACGCCAGCAGCAGCTCGACGTCTCCTGCATGGCAGCACACCACCTGCGCTACCTCGCGCAAGATCCGGACAACCTCGTCGACACGGTCACCGAAACCGACTTCAGCAGCCTCGACTACGCGAAGACCTACGGCTTCGGAGTAACCACGTTCCCGCACCTGACCGGGACCGACCCGAACGCCGCCGCGCTCGCCGCCATGAAGCCCGCCCAGCGCGACGCCTTCAACAACCAGCTCAGCGCCTGCGACACGGCAGCCGGTCAGCAGACCGACACCGAGTACGACGTGACCGCGGCCAACCAGGCGTACGACCGGATCGACAAGACCGTACGCGCCGACCCGGCCTACCGGACGGCGCAGGACCAGTGGCGTCGATGCGCGGCAGCCAAGGGGTACCAGCAGCCCGACCGAACCACGTTGATCGACTCCTTCCAGAACAAGATGGGCACCATCCGGGACCAACTGACCGCCAAAGCAGGCGCGGCAGGCTCGCCCGGCGATGCCGAGGTGGCGACGCTCGCCGGGAACGACGCGGCTTTCCAGCAACTACACCAACAGGAGGTGGCCGCCGCCGTCAGCACGTTCCCGTGCTCGCAGGCACTGGACGCGACTTACCGGAGGCTCTACGCCGCCGATCAGTGACACTCACTCCTCGGTGCCGCGCCGCCCCAGCTTGGGCAGCATCGACGGCTTGCGCAGCGCCTCGTGCAGTGCCTCGTAGGTGCGGCCGACCTCGGCGTCGCACTCCAGTGGATTCATCGCGGGCGCGGGGGCGGCGGGCGCGGGCATGGGTTCGATGGTGAGCCAGCGCTCGGCCCACAGCTCCTCCATGGCGGCTTCCCAGTGCAGCTCGACGCCCATCCTGGCGACCCGCTCCCGTTCGGACACCTCGGCGAGCGCGTTCTCGGCGGCGAGTATCTGCCGGCGCAGCTTGTCCTCAAGGGCGCGGTCGGTCTCGCGCATCCGCTCGTATGCTTCCTTGTTCAGACCGGCGATCTCCTTGTAGTGGCGCGCCGCGTCACCGTTCACTCCGGGTCCTCCTCGGCACCGAACGGGATGATCACCTGGGGTCGGGAATGCGTGTAGCGGTCGAAGAACAGGCCGCGCGCCGCGCGCGGTGACCAGCTCACCATCTGGCCCGCCAACTGGTTCAGCTCGGCACCCTGCACGTCGAACGCGACCCAGGAGCCGACGTCGTCGACCGACCCCATCGGCAGCGTCGCCTTGAGCCGCGCCACCCCGCGCCACCAGCCGAGCAGGTGGATGTTGTGTTCTGGGCCCCTGCGCAGCACGTCGCGCAGGTTGTCCAAGCCGGTCTTGGGCACGGTGATGTCCCTGGTCTCCAGCATCGACTGCACCGAGTCGACCGCGTAGCCGATCAGGTAGTGCGGGCGGGTGTCGCTGGGCGTGGCGATCTCGGCGACGAGTTCGGTGAGCAGCGCCGCGATGCCGTCCCGGCCGACGATCGCCACCTCGTGCCCCTGCGCGCGCAGGCGCTCGGCCAAACCGTCCACTGTGGACGCTGCCTCGCCGATCAACGGCAACAGCGTGAACCGTGCGGTGCCCGGTTCGTGCTGGCGGCACACCGAGAGCGCGGCGGCGCCGAGCACGCTGGCCGCGTCGGTCAACGCCGAACCGAGCACGGCCAGGTTGCGGCCGGGCGTCTTGAGCAACGAGATCCGCGCCGCGCTGCCTGCCACGTCGATGACCTGACCGAGCATGGCGACCGGCTCCGGATTCGGGCGCAGCGCCTGGAAATCCGGGGAATCGGCCAACTGCGGCACATGCGAACCGTCGAAAAGCCGTGGACTGTCCAGATGCGACGGACGAGCCTCCCACAGCTGGGTCTGGAGCGTGTCGAAGGTGCCTCTGCTGGTCGCGTCCGGGATGCGGCTGAGCTGGTTGCCCTGCTTGACCCCGGACTCGTGATTGAGGATCGCGTGCCAGCGCGGCAGGTCCATCGCCGCCTCGTTCTGCTCGGCCAGCACGCGGCGCGCCTTGGGCAGCGCCACCCGCAGGATGAACTGTTCGAAGATGGCCGGTCTGCCCCAGAACGCCTCGATCCCGGACACGTCCTGACTGGCCAGCACCAGGTGGATGCCCTGGGACCGGCCACGTCGCGCCACGTCCTCCAGCAGCATCGCTGCCTCGCTGGCGACCGTGTCGCGTTCCGCGAACAGGTACTGGAACTCGTCGATCACCGCGACCAGCCGGGGCCAGCGGCCGTCCGGGTCTTCGCGGCGCAGCTCCTCCAGCTTGGTCACCTCGTGCCGCTTCGCCGCGTCCGCGCGCCTGCGCATCTCGTCGGCCAGGAAGCGCAGCATGGCGACGCCGAACTCGCGGTCCGCGTTGACGTTCACGCCGACCAGGCGCGCGTGCGGCAGCCAGCTGCGATCGCGCTTGCCAGGGGTGAACTGCGCGAACGACACGCCCTCCTTGAAGTCGAGCAGGTAGAGCTCCAGCTCGTCGGGGGAGTAGCGGGCGGCGAAGCTGCCGAGCATCGCGTACAGGAAGTTCGTCTTACCCGACCCGCTGGGCCCACCGACCAGGGCGTGCGGCGACGAGTCGCCGAGGACGACGTCCACCGGCACGCCGTCGTGGTAGCCGACCGGGC
This sequence comes from Pseudonocardiaceae bacterium, assembly GCA_036494465.1. Classification (GTDB taxonomy): domain Bacteria; phylum Actinomycetota; class Actinomycetes; order Mycobacteriales; family Pseudonocardiaceae; genus CAJCJE01. The sequence goes on along the minus strand of DASXOJ010000028.1, from coordinate 5,208 downwards.
CGATCAGCGCGGCCGACGAGTTCGCCTGCCAGGTCCTACCGGGCAGCAGGTCGTTGAACGTGCACAGCCGCGCGCGCCGTTCCTCCAGTTCTTGGGCGATGGCCGCGCACGCGCTGGGCACCTCGGCCCTTGGTAGCGTCGGGTCGGCGGTGAACGTGGTCTGCTCGCCGGTCATCGAGGTGGTGCCGGTGTGCTCGCCGGTGAACTTCACCGTCTCCATCGGAGAGTTCACCGTCAACGGCAGGTCGACCACGATCAGCTGCACGCCGACGGCGAGGCCGTTGCGCGCGATGCGCTGTAATTGCTGCTGGTGCTCGTCCTTGAGTGGCCGGTGGTTGCCGAACAGCACCGCGATCCGCCACGGTTCGGTGCGCCGCCCCGCGCCGCCGCTGATCGCGCGGATCGACTCCTGCCCGGTCATCAGCACCCCGGTGTGCACCCGGCGGATGTGCTCGGACAACTCGTCGAGCAGTTCCTCCGGCCGGGCCGCGTCGTGCACGGTCAGCAAACCCGCTCTGGTCAACGGGTACAGGCCCGGCAGCGGGCCGGTGAACTGGCCGGTGTCCCACACGTGCACATGCACCAGGCCGGGCAGGAAGTAGCTGAGTACCCGCATCAGCAAGCCCTCGACCAGTGCTTCGGCGCCCGCGCGGGTCTTCGGGCCGGAGTTGATCTGCAGGTGCGAGGTGTCCAGCAACGGAATCGCTACTGGGAAGGGCACGCGGTCGGGCGCGCTGTCCGAGACGGCGGTGCCGATCCGCCACAGTTCCGGCAGCACACCGGTGCCGTCCGCGTCGCCGACCTTGCCCAGCCAGTCCGAACTCGGCGCGCCAGCGACTCCTGGTGCCGAGGTCGCCACGATGCCGGCGAGCGTTTCCGGGCCGTTCCGAGTCCATTCGGCGAATTCCCGGCGTCGATCGGCCTCGGCCCGCTCGAAAACCTCGTCCATGGCGCGGTTGTGCAGCGCGACCGTGAAATGCGGGTCACTGTGCGCCTTGTCGATCCCCACCTCGCGCACCCACAACTCGACCATGGCCTGTGCATGCTCCATGGCGGCAACGGAGTGCTGGCCTGCGGCGACGCCCAGCGCTCGGCTCACAGCCCCGCGGAACTCGTCGAGCGCCATCTCGATCCGCTTGCGGCGATCGGTGCGCTTGTTCACCGCGACCTCCTCACTACGGTCGTCGTGCGGTGTTCGCCTCGAGCAGGCACCCATCCCGGTATGCCATGCCGAGCCGTGCGCTGCCTACCGCCGAGCGTGGCCACCTCAGCTCGGAACGCGAGATCAACTCTAACTACAGCCCCGCGGCGAGCCGCTCGGTGGCTGCCATGCTGCCCGCGAGCTGGGTCATGCTGACCGCGAGGGCGTCGTTGGCCAGGGCGAGCTGAGGAGGTATCAGCGACTCCGAATGGTCGTCGCTGAGCTCGGCCAGGCGTGCGCCCGCTTCGGCAAGGCGCTGCTGGGCGACGTGCAGGACGCGGTAGCCGTCGCGGAGTTGTTCGTTGATCCCGGCGAGGGTGGCGCCGAGTGCCTCGATCGACACGTGCGTGCAGGCCGCGCTAGAGACGGGCCGCGTAGCCCTCGGCGGTGGAGATCGCCGCGGTCACGTTGCGGGCGACGTCGCCAAGGGTCTGCACGGCCTGCGCGAGCAGGCTGGAAGCCTGGTCGGCATCGGATTGGGAGCTGCCCTGGGTCGCGTTGACCAGCGCACCCTGGGCCTGTTCGATCGCCTGACCGGCTTGCTGGAGCGCGGCGATGCTCTCGTTCGCCTTCTGGTTGGCCAACTGGATTCCGGCTCGAACTTCTTCGACGCTAGCCATGATCGCGAAATTAGCGACCCGAGCGGCCCAGCGCCTGCGGAGAACGGGTGACAGCCGTGCTCGGACGGTAACCGGCTACTGCGCTTCGGCGGCGGGTGCCGGTGCCGGACCGGAGGACAGCTCCAGCGCGGTGATCCCGGATGACGGGATCGGGTCGGCGATCCAGCTGGTGATGGCGGTGTCGCCCTCCCAGCGCAATGGCGTCCACCCGCCTCGGTCGAGCGCTGACACCGCGTTGAGCACGGTCTGCGGCGCCGAACTCGGCGCCGGGCCGAGGTCGACGTGCACGCTGAGCACGCCGTCCCGCTCGGTCATCCCGGTCAGCGTTGCCGCGCCCGATATCCGGCTGGCCACCGCCCTGGCCTGCCATTCCGCCCCGGCGTGCCGGGTGGTGGCCACATCCACCCGCAGGATCAGCCGGTAGCCGTCCTCGGTTGCCTTGTCCTCCGGCGGGATCCACTGGTGCGCGGGTTGATCCGCTTGTTCCGCCACCGGCCCGGGTTCCGGCTCGCGCTCGCGCATCCGGTACGGGTCGGCGCCGCACCACGCCTCGATGAGCACGCGTTCCGCGCCCGGCACCAGTTCGGTGAGGGTCTCCGGTTCGTCCAGCACGGTCCACGCGGTCGGCGGCTCGCAGGACACCCTGGGCAGGGTCTGATTCGGGCCGAGCGACCGGACGAAGCGGCGGACGGCGCGCGCCAGCGGCGCGCCCACGTTGTATGTGGCGCGCTCGTCGGTGGGCACGGCGATCGTGACCGACCAGCAGCCGGGCTCCTCGGCGGAACAGTCGGCGGAGTCGACGATCCGACCCTCGACGTGCCAGCAGAGCTGCTCGCACGCGTCGCGCGCGGCCTCCTCGCCCTCGGCGGCGACCACCACCGTCACCAAGAGTTCAATGCTCTCGTCCATCGTGCCTGCGATTATCCGGTAGCTGCGGCGGGTAGCCGAGGGCCCGGTACGTTTTCGAGACGGCCCTGGCCAGGGGAAGATCGGCCGGACACTGAACGCTTGTCAACGACTACGCAGAGTCGAAGATTCGAAGGAGGAACGAATGGATCTCGGTCTCGCCGGCCGCGTCTATCTGGTCACCGGTGGCAGCAAGGGGCTCGGCTTCGCCACCGCCAAGGCACTGGTCGCCGACGGCGCTCGGGTGGTGCTGTCCTCCCGGTCGCAGGAGAACGTGGACACGGCCGTCGCCGAACTCGGCGAGAACGCGATCGGCGTGGTCGGCGACAACGCGGACCTCGGCCTGGCCGAGCGGATGGTGGACACCGCGACCGCGCGCTTCGGCCGGTTGGACGGTGTGCTGATCAGCGTCGGCGGCCCGCCCATCGGTGATGTGCTGGACAAGACCGAGCAGGAGTGGTCCGACGCGTTCTCCTCGATCTTCCTGGGCGCGTTGCGCCTGATCCGGCGGGTTGTCCAGGATCTTGGCGACGGTGGCGTGATCGGTCTGGTGCTGTCCAGTTCGGTCCGCGAACCGCTGGATCACCTGGCCATCTCCAACGGCCTGCGGCCCGGCCTCGCCGGGATGGCCAAGACGCTGTCCAACGAGGTGGGCCCGCGCGGGATCCGGGTGGTCAGCCTGCTGCCCGGCTCGATCATGACCGGCCGCAACGCGGCGCTGTTCAAGGACGCGGACGCGATCGCCAAGCGCGCCGAGACCATCCCGCTGCGCCGGATCGGCGAACCGGACGAGTTCGGCCGGGTGGCGGCGTTCCTGCTCTCGCCCGCCGCGTCCTATGTCACCGGCACCGTGGTTTCCATCGATGGCGGTGCCATCAAGTCGTTCTAGGCTGGTGAGGTGCGCGATGGCTATGCCGAACGCCCGGCGGCAGCGCCGGACCTGCTGGTCTGCACGTGGTCGCGGACCACGGCCGACGGGCCGTCGCGCACCTACCGGATCGTTCCGGACGGCTGCGTCGACCTGATCTGGACCGGCTCGGCGCTGCTCGTCGCGGGCCCGGACACGCGCGCCCAACTGGCCACGACCGGGCCGGGTGCCCTGCACGGGGTGCGGTTTCGTCCCGGCGTGGCCCCGGCCCTGTTCGGTCTGCCCGCGTCCGAACTGCTCGACGGTCGGCCGACGCTGGCCGAGCTCGACTGCCAAACGTTTGCGGATAGCCAGCTGATCGACGCGCTTTCGGTCGCTGACAACCCTGCTGACCTGCTCGAACGGGCTGCCTTGGCGGCACTGCGCCCTGACCGGCTCGATCCGGCGATGCCCGACGTCGTCGCCGGAGTGCGACGCGGGGAATCCGTTGCCGAACTGGCGGAGCGGTTCGGGTTCACCGAGCGGAGCCTGCACCGGCGCTCGGTCGCCGCGTTCGGCTACGGGCCGAAGATGCTGCACCGGGTGCTCCGGTTCCAGCGTGCGCTGCGGTTGATCAGGAGCGGCCGGTCCTACGCGGACGCGGCGCACGAGGCGGGCTACGCCGACCAGCCGCACCTGGCCCGCGAGGTCCGCGCCCTGGCCGGGGTGCCGCTGCGCGAACTCGGCTAACCGATCCGCACGGCGGCCCCGGTCACCCTGATTCCGGGTGCGCCCGAATCAAGATCCACTTCGAGTCGGCTCGGCCTGCCGAGATCGACGCCCTGTTCGATCGTGATGGTGCCGGTGTCCGCGTAGCCGATATCGCGGAGATATCCCCCGAACGCGGCAGCGGCCGCGCCGGTCGCCGGGTCCTCCACCACGCCGCCGACCGGGAACGGATCGCGCGCCTGGAAGTGCCTGCGCGCGTCCTCGTGGAACAGGTGCACGGTCGTCCAGCCCGCCGTGCGCATGATCGAACCGAGCGCGTCGAAGTCGTAGTCCAATGTGGCCAGTCGGGCCCTGCTGGCGACGCCGAGCATGAGGTGATCGTTACCGGCGTACGCGACGCGCGCGGGGAAGGCCGGATCGAGATCCGTTGCCGCCCAGCGCAATGCGCGCAGCGTGTCCGCGACCTCGGTCGACGTCGCCGGTCGCGAATGTGGCGCGACGCTGGTCAAGGTCGCGCGGCCGTGCGCGGTCTCGACGCGGACGTCGCCGGTATTGGTGTGCAGGACCAGCGATCCGGCACCGATCCGTTCGGCGAGCGCGACCGAGGTGGCGATGGTCGCGTGCCCGCAGAAGTCCACTTCGGCCAGTGGGCTGAAGTACCTGACCCGGTAGTCGCGATCCGCTGTCCGGGTCAGGAAGGCGGTCTCCGAATAGCCGACCTCGGCGGCGATCCGCAGCAGGTCCGGGTCGGCGAGTTCGCTCGCGTCGAGGACGACTCCGGCCGGATTGCCGCCTGCCGGGTCGGTGCTGAACGCGGTGTAGCGCAGTACTTCGGTGCTCATGGCAGCAATGCTGGCACTCTTCACCGATCGAATCCAACGATGAAAACTGATACCGACTATCGG
>DASXOJ010000027.1:0-91355 GCA_036494465.1 Pseudonocardiaceae bacterium | reverse complement strand
TTCGGCGCGCTGCTCGGCAAGATGAACATGGCGGGCGTCGAGGCGACCGGCACGGCGAGCAAAACCACGACCTCCGGCTACAGCTACTACTCCTTCGGCGCGCACTTCTGCGAGGTGCGGGTGAACAAGTGGACGGCGGAGCCGAGGGTGTCGCGGCTGCTGTCCGTGATGGACGCGGGCACGATCGTGGACAGCACGACCGCGCGCAGCCAGATCATGGGCGGCGTGATCATGGGCATCGGCCAGGCGCTGCTGGAGGGCAGCGTGCTGGAGACCAGCGGCCGGATCGCCAACGCGAACCTGGGCTCCTACCTGGTTCCGGTCAACGCGGACCTGCCGCACATCGACGTGACCTTCCTGAACTACCCGGACACCAAGTTCACCCCGATCGGCATGCGCGGCATCGGCGAGCTCGGCATCATCGGCGTGGCTGCCGCCGTCGCCAACGCCGTCTACAACGCGTCCGGCAAACGAGTGCGGAGTTTGCCCATCACGCTGGACAAGTTGCTGTAAGAATCGAGCGCGTGGACAGGGACTGGGAGGGCACCGCGGACCGCCTCGCCAACGCGGCCGTTTCCGATGGCGACCCGACGCGGTGGTTCGACGAGCTGTACTCGTCGGGCGAACGCGGCGAGCACGGCATGCCGTGGGACCGGGGCGCGCCCAACGGTCTGATCGCCGAATGGGGCGACCGGCGCGATGGCGTGGGCGCGCGGGCGCTGGTGATCGGCTGCGGGCTCGGCCGCGACAGCGAATACCTGGCGACGCGCGGCTACACGGTGACCGCGATCGACGTGGCGCAGACCGCGATCAAGACCGCGCGGGAGCGCTACCCCGACTCGACCGTGCACTACCGCGTCGCCAACCTGCTCGACGCACCCGCCGATCTGCTCGGCGCCTTCGACCTGGTGGTGGAGAGCTACACGGTGCAGGCGTTGCCGCCGACCGTGCGCGCGGACGCGACCAAGGCGGTCGTTTCGATGGTCGCGCCGGGCGGCACGTTGCTGGTGATCGCGATGGTGCGCGCCGACGGTGAACCGATCGCCGGACCGCCGTGGAAGATGACCCGCGCCGAGATCGACGCGTTCGACCTGGACCAGGTACTCGTCGAGGAGCTCGCCGGCGACTCGGGTTACCGCCAATGGCGGGCGGAGTTTCACCGTCCGGCACACTAGGCGCCCATGAGCGGAACAGTGTTGGTGCTCGGCGGCCGCAGCGAGATCGGGCTGGCGGTTGCCGTCCGGCTGGCAAGGAAGGGCCATCGTGACTTCGTGCTGGCCGCGCGCCGCTGCGCCGACCTGAACACCGAGGAAGCCGCGCTGCGCGAAGCGGGCGCCGCGAACGTGGCCCGGGTCGAGTTCGACGCGGACGAGGTCGGCGAGCACGCCACGTTCCTCGCCGACATCACCAAGCAGCACGGTCCGCTGGACGTGGTGGTGACCGCGTTCGGCATCCTCGGCGACCAGCAGCGCGCGGAAACCGACACCGCGCACGCGCTCTCGATCGTGCACACCGACTACGTCGCGCACGTGAGCATCCTGTCCGAACTCGCGACCATGTTGCGCGAACAGGGCAGTGTCACGACCGACCCCCTGACGGGGGCCCACCCCCGCCGGGGCACGCTGATCGTGTTCTCGTCGGTCGCCGGTGTGCGGGTGCGGCGTGCGAACTACGTGTACGGATCCGCGAAGGCCGGGCTGGACGGGTTCGCCAGCGGGCTCGCGGACGCGCTCGACGGCACCGGCGTGCATTTGCTGCTGGTCCGGCCCGGTTTCGTGATCGGCCGGATGACCGACGGCATGTCGCCCGCACCGCTGTCCAGCACCCCGGACCAGGTCGCGGACGCGACCGTCGCGGCGTTCGTCAAGGGCAAGGGCGAGGTCTGGGTGCCCGGCACGTTGCGGCTCGTGTTCGCCGCGTTCCGCCTGCTGCCGCGCGCGATCTGGCGCAAGATGCCGCGCTGATCACCAGCTTCGCCCGGCGCCGCCTACTTGGCTTTCGCGGCATCCACCGCTACCCGCGCCGCGAGCACCTCGGGCATGCGCCCTTCCAGCGTCTCGATCAGGTCGAGCAGCTTCTCGGCCATCGCCCGGCCGAGCGGGGTGAGGCTGTAGTCCACGCGGGGCGGGATCGTCGCCTGCGCGTCGCGCAGCACGAAACCGTCGCGTTCCAGGGCGTGCAGGGTCTGGGCGAGCATCTTCTCGCTCACCCCGTCGACCTTCCTGCGCAGCGCGTTGAACCGGAACGTCCCGTCCATCAGCGCGGCGAGCGCCAGGATGCCCCACCGGCCGGTGATGTGCTCCAGCGTTTCGCGGGACGTGCAGGCCCGTGCGAACACGTCGAAGACGAGCTGGCCGTGCTCGTCGACCGCAGGCGGAACAACCTCAGTCATGGCTTAAGCCTACCTCTGGTCAGCACGGTGGTATCTTCATGTACTCACCTTTGGGCAGGTACTGTGCCTGATCAGACCAGCCCTGCTACGGACAGTAGCTGGCGCATGCGGTCCGCCGCCAGGTCCGGATCGGTGAACAGACCGGCCCGATCGGCGAGCACGAACACCTTGGCCAGGTGCGGCAGCGACCGCGCGCCCTGCTGACCACCGACCATCAGGAAGTGGTCCTGGTGACCGGTCAGCCAGGCGAGGAACACCACGCCGGTCTTGTAGTGGTAGGTCGGCTCGGCGAACAGCAACCGGGACAGCTCGATCGTGGGCGCGAACAACTCCGCGTAGCGCGCGGTGTCGCCATCGTCCAACGCGCGCAGCGCGGCCGAGGCGACCGGCGCGATCGGGTCGAAGATGCCGAGCAGCGCGTTGCTCCCCTCGGCGATCAGGTCCGAGTAGTTGAAGTCGTCGCCGGTGTACATCCGCACACCGTCCGGCAACGCGGCGCGCAGCGCACGCTCCCGAGCAGCGTCCAAAAGGGACAGTTTGATGCCGTCGACCTTGGCGGCGTTGGCGCGCAACAACTCCAGCAGCGTCTCGGTGGCCACGTCGAGATCGACGGAACCCCAGTAGCCGGTCAGCGCGGGCGCGAACATCGGCCCGAGCCAGTGCAGGATCACCGGTTCCTTGGTCTGCGCCAACAGCTTCCCGTACACCGCGAGGTAGTCCTCCGGTCCCTTCGCCGCCACAGCGAGCGCCGGGCTGGCCATCAGGATCACCTGCGCACCAGCCTCCTCGACCAGCGCGACCTGCTCCTCGTACGCCGCGAGCACCTCGGCGACCGTCGCCGGTCCGGTGAGCTGATCGGTACCCGCGCCGCACGCCAGCCGGCCGCCAACGGCCTTGGCTTCCGCGCCGGAACGCCTGATGAGCTCGCGGGCGTTGTCCCAGGTCAGGCCCATGCCGCGCTGCGCGGTGTCCATGGCATCTGCGATGCCGAGCCCGAGCGACCAGAGGTGGTGCCGGAAGCGCAGGGTCGCCGTCCAGTCCACAGCGGACGTCGAATCGGCGAACGGATCGGCGACCACGTGCGCCGCCGCGAACGCGACCCTGGACCGGAACGGCGCCGAATCGGCGGGCAATGGTGCCGCGCCGACGCAGCGGTAGTCGCCGATCCCTGGCAGGCGCAGCGTGTTCACAGCGCCAGGTCCGGAATCGGCAGCTTGCTGCCGGCTCGCGCGGATTCCATCGCGAGCTCGGCGAGCTGCACGCCGCGCGCCCCCGCCATCAGGTCCCACGGGAACGGGGTGTCCGCGACCACGTGCGACAGGAACGCCTCCCACTGCACCTTGAACCCGTTGTCGAACTCGGTGTTGGCGGGCACTTCCTGCCAGTCGGCGCGGAATTCGTGATCCGTTGGCAGGTCTGGGTTCCAGACCGCTTTCGGCGTTGCCACGCGGTGCTGGGTGCGGCACGACCACAGGCCCGCGACCGCGCTGCCCTCGGTGCCGTCCACGTGGATCTGCACCAGCTCGTCGCGGTTCACCCGGGTCGCCCAGGAGGACCGGATAGTGGCCAGCACGCCGCCGTCGAGTTCGAGGATCGCGTAGCCGATGTCCTCGGCGGTCGCGTCGTAGGGCTGCCCCTGCTCGTCGACGCGTTGCGGGATGGCGATCGCACCGGTCGCGTAGACCGAGCGGAGCGGCGCGACGATGTCCTCCAGCACGTAGCGCCAGTGCGGGAACATGTCGCTGATGATGCCGCCGCCGTCCTCGGCCCGGTAGTTCCAGGAGGGTCGCTGCGCGGGTTGCCAGTCCCCTTCGAACACCCAGTACCCGAACTCGATGCCCACCGAGAGCACCTTGCCGAAGAACCCGGCGTCGGCCAGCCGGCGCAGCTTCCGCAAACCAGGCAGGAACAGTTTGTCCGCGACCACACCGGTGCGCACCCCACGCGCGTCGGCGAGACGGGCCAGGCGCACGGCGCCGGTCAGGCTGGTCGCGGTGGGCTTCTCGGCGTAAATGTGCTTTCCGGCCTCGATCGCGGCGATCACCGCGGGCTCGCGCGCGCTGGTCAGCTGGGCGTCGAAATAGATCTCGATGTCGTCATCGGCAAGCGCTTTCTCCAGCGAGGTGGTCCACCGGGTCAGGCCGTGCCGCTCGGCGATGGCGCGCAGCTTCTCCTCGCTGCGCCCGACCAGCAGCGGTTCCGGCCACAGCAGGGTGCCGTCGGCCAGCCGGTGTCCACCCTGTTCCCGAATCGCGAGGATGGACCGCAGCAGGTGCTGGCGATATCCCATCCGACCGGTGACACCGTTCATGGCAATGCCGATCGGGGTCCGCGACACGCTGCCTCCTGCATCCTTGGGAACGCGCTTTCCAACGGCTAAGGTACGTAGGTGGCAGCAAGCAAGTCAAGGGTGGCCAGGACCGAGCCCGGACCGGTCACCCTGCAACACGTCGCGGACACCGCTGGCGTGTCCCGGGCGACCGCGTCGCGTGTGCTCAACGGCAGTTCGCGCATCGTCGGCTCGGAACTCGCCGAGCGCGTGATGCGGGCCGCCCGCGACCTGCGCTACGTGTCGAACGCGCCCGCGCAGGCGCTCGCCCGCTCGCGCACCACCGTCGTCGGCATGATCGTGCACGCCGTCGACGACCCGTACTTCGCCGCGATCGCGGCCGGAGCCATGCGCGTCGCCGCCGAACACGACCTGCTCACCATGCTGGCCAACACCTTCCGCGACCCGGAACGCGAGATCGACTACGTCGCCCGGCTGCGCGCGCACCGCGCCCTCGGCCTGGTCCTGGTCGGCAGCGGCTTCACCGACCCCGAACTGACCGAGCGCCTCTCCGAGCAGCTCACCGACTTCGTGGAGACCGGTGGCCGGGTCGCCCTGGTCCGCCACCAGTCGCTGCCCTTCGACACCGTGCTGCCGGAGAACCGGCGCGGCGCCGCGCAAGCAGCCGAACTGCTGCTCGCGCTGGGGCACCGCAAGATCGGCATCCTGAGCGGACCGGACGGCCTGAGCACCATCGAACACCGGCTCGCCGGTTTCCGGGACACGCTGCGCGCGGCCGGTGCCGACGTGCCCGACGACGCGATCGTCACCGCCGACTTCACCCGCGACGGCGGCTACGCGGGCATGCTCGAACTGGACCAGCGCCACCCCGAACTGACCGCGGTCTTCGCCCTCAACGACCCGACCGCGGTCGGCGCGATGGCCGCGCTGCGCGAGGAAATCGGCAAATCGGTGCCGCAGGACGTATCCGTGATCGGCTTCGACGACGTGCCCACCGCGCAGGACGTGACCCCCGCGCTGACCACGGTGCGCCTGCCGCTGGAGGAGATGGGCGAGCGCGCGATGCGCCTGCTGCTGGAACCGTCCGACCGGAGCCCGCGCACCATCCGCATCAAGGCCGACCTGGTGGTCCGTCAGTCCACTACCTCGGTGACATAACGCCGCGCCATCGTCGCGATGACCTCGTCGCCTGGCGCCGCCCAGATGTCGGCGTTGAAGATCTCCACCTCGATGTCGCCGGTGTAACCCGCCGCCTCGACGGCGCGGCGCAGCGCGCGGAAGTCGATGTGCCCGTCGCCCATCATGCCCCTGGCCAGCAGCGGGTCCTCGGGTAGCGGCAGCACCCAGTCACATACCTGGAACGACGCGATCCGCTCGCCCGCCCGCCCGATCGCGCGCAGCACGTCCGGGTCCCACCAGATGTGGAAGGCGTCCACGATCACGCCGACCGCGTCCGCAGGGAACGGTTCCGCGATGTCCAGCGCCTGGTCCAATGTGGACAGTACGGCGCGGTCGGCGCAGTAGATCGGGTGCAGCGGCTCCAGCCCCAGCCGCACGCCCGCGTCCAGCGCGTAGTCGGCGAGTTCGCCGATCGCGTCCGCGACCCGTGCCCGTGCGCCCGGCAGATCCCGCGATCCGTCCGGTAGGCCGCCGACCACCAGCACCAGCGTGTCCGTGTGCAGCGCGTGCGCCTCGTCGATGGCGCGCTTGTTGTCCTCGATCGCCGCCCGGCGCCGTTCGGGTTCGTCCGCGGTGAAGAAGCCGCCCCGGCACAGCGACGACACCCGGAGCCCGGCCGCGTCGACGAGTTTCGCCGCCGCGTCGACGCCGATCTCCGCGACCGGCTCCCGCCACAACCCGATCGCCGGAATTCCCGCCGAGACGCACCCCTCAACCGCCTCGGCAACGCTCCAGCGCTTGGTGGTGGCCTGGTTGAGCGAGAGCCTGGCCAATCGGGGATCCCCGGGATCCGGGGTGGAGATGGTCGCCGGGTTGCCGCTGGGCACGTCGAACTGCATGACCACCTCCGGTTCGGGAAAGCGCGTTCCGACCTTAACTCGTCAGGTGCTGGTTGAACCAGTCCGTCACCGCGTGATCCACGACGCGCGCGTTCGGAATCTGCGGCGCGGGCTCGACCCGGGGTCGCTCGGCAAGCGGATGATCCAGCCCCGGCACGCTGACCAACCGACTTCGCGGCAGCGCGGCAGCCAGTTCGAGCGCGTCCGCGCGCAACGGCGGATGGTCGAGTTCGCCGCTCACCACCAGCACCGGCACGTCCGCGAGCTCATCGGCGTGCGCGACGAAGTCCAGCCGGTCCGCGGCCGCGCGCGCCGCATCGGTCCAGACGTACGGGGTGTCCATCCCCTGCTCGACCACCTCGGCCACCGATCGCGCCCGGATCGCGGCGTTGAGCAGGGCGCCCGCCGCGATCGGCACCGGCCGCTCGGCCAGCACCAGCGACGCGACCGCACCGCCCAGCGAACCGCCGACCACCCCGATCGGCCCGTCCGCGATGCCCAACCTCGCGCGGATCTCGGCCAGCGCGGCCGGAAACTCGTCGAAAGCCTGCCGCACGAGGTTGTCGACGTAGCGCAGCACGATGTCCTCGCGCGCCAGCGCCACGATCGCGTCCTGCCCGTTCGGCGCGGACCGCGCCCCGCACATCGGCAACCCCAGATACACCCGCCAGGCCGCCACCTCGCTCAGCGGCAACGCCGCCGCGAACGCGGCATCGGTGCACGGCGCGTCGAGCAGGTGCCAGGCGATCACCAGCGGTGCCGGTCCGTCGCTCGACGGTGGCAGCGCGGTGAACGGAACCCCTGCCGCCACACCGGAAATCGGTCGTGTCATGCGCCGCAGACTAACGATCTCCCTTGTCGCGCAACGCGTTGTCCGCGACCAGCGAAGGCCGTTCGCTCAGAGTGAACACATCAGGGGGTGAACTCGCACTCGGCCGCTGACTGGACGGCCGTCAGGTACTGGGCGCACTGGCCGAGCTCGAAGCCGCTGCGATCGCCCACCGCGCTGATCACCGTCGGCACGTTCCCGGCGATCTGGGGCGACCCGGCCGGTTGGGTCTGCACCTGGCTCGGGTAGAGGGTCATGACCGTGCCGTTCATCCTGCCGTTGAAGGTGAAGGCAACCCCGGTCTGACCGTCCTGGTACGCGTAGTCGACGACGCCCCCCAACATTCCCCCGGGCGCGCCGTTGAAGGTGATGAAGTAGTGCGGCTGATCCAGCGGGCCGTCCACATAGGTCCCGGACGGGTACGACGGCGCGGACGTCGACGGCGGCGCCGCCGGTGGCTCGCTCGACGTTGTCACGGCGACGTTGGCAACCGGCGCCACGGTGCTCGGCGTTGCGGAAGGGGCGCTGGTCGAGGTCGGCGTGGGACCGGTCGGAGTCAGGGCGGCCGACGAGTCCGGGGCCACCAGCGAACCGGCTTTGGGCTGCTGGACCGCCGGCTTGCTGGCCGACGGGCTCACGCGGCCGATGATCACTGCGGTGATCAGACAGACCACCAGCACGACGAGCGCCCCCGCGATCACCGCGATCGGCCCTCGGTTCGACGCCGCGCCGGCAGCCCGTTGCTTTTGTCCCTGCACGCTGGGACTGACGCTCGCCGGCCCGGAAAGGTTGTCGTCCATCCCGGTGAATGTCGCTCAACGCGGCCGTTCGCCGATGTACACGCCCTCCGGGCGGAACCGCAGGCCGGGTTCGAGGTACTCCTCCATGGCATGCGCGATCCAGCCGATCGTGCGCGCGATCGCGAAGATCGCCTCGCCCGCGTCCGGCCGCAGACCGTACTCGTACATGACCAGGGCCAACGCCATGTCGACGTTGAGGAAGGTGTGGTGCCGTTGGAGTACGTCCACCGCCAGCAGCGCGGGTGAGCCCGGGTTCGCGTCGCGCAGCATGTTGATCAGCAGTTCGGCACGCGGGTCGCGGCTCTGGTAGACCCGATGACCGAAACCGGGTACGCCCGTACCGGTACGCAACCGCTCCGAGAGCGCGGCGACCGGATCTGGCAGCGCCTCGACGAGGAACCGGTATGCCTGCGTGCTCGCGGTGCCGTGGTAGTGCCCGTCCAACGCGCCCAGGCCAGCCGACACGACCGCGTACGGGTGCGCCCGCGCGCTGGCCGCGACCCTGGCGGCCACCGTGGACACCGCGAGATCATGGTCGGCCAGCGCGATCAACACCGCGTCGAGCAGGCCGGGCGGCTGCGGTTTGCCGGTGAGCGCTGGCCACAGCCGGTTGGCCAGCGAACCGGGTTTGACGGACGGCGCGATGCCGTCCACCAGCACGGCGAGCACTGTGCGCCCGACCCGGACGACCGCATCAGGCGAGAGGTCGTACCGGAGCGGATCGGCGGCACCCGCCATCGCGACCGCGACCCGCAGCTGATCGGTCAACCGAGCCGACTCCGGCAACGTGGCGATGGCCGTGCGCACCGAATCCAGCAACTCGGACGACGCGATGCACGGGCCGTAGTCGGTGAGTTTGCCTGCCCAGAGCAGCTCCGCGATGGCCTCGACGGGGTAGAACGGCGTCAGTTCGGCGACGCGGTAGCCGCGGAAGTACAGCTCGTCGTCGACGAGCAGGGACAGGCTGGTCGCCACATGTCCCAGCGGATCGGCGGGTCGCCGGTGCTCCCGGCCGCGCTCGGCCAGGTTGGTGACCTCGTCCTCCTTGAACAAGGACCGGCGTTTGCCCTGCACGGGGTTCAACAGGCCGCGGCTGACGTAGGCGTAGACGGTCGCCGGCTTCACCCCCAGCACGCGCGCCACCTCGGCAGTCGTCAGGTAACGCTCGTCACCGCTGATCGTCATGACCTGGTCCTTCGTCGTCGATGTTGACTGAATCAATATTGACGATAGTTGATTGGCATGTACACAGTTGACGACATGGCCACAATTGATCAACTCATCGAGGTCCCGGCCGGTTTGCGCAAGGTCGTGGTGACCGACACCGAACTGGGCGACGTGCATGGCGACGAGGGCTTCTACCACTACCGGCAGTACTCGGCGATCGAACTGGCGCAGACCCGCACGTTCGAGGACGTCTGGTTCCTGATGTTCGAGGGGCGGCTCCCCTCAGCGGCCGAACGCGACGCGTTCGCGGCGGAAATCGCGCCGCTGCGCGCGCTGCCCGCCGAACTGCGGCCGGTGCTGCCCGCGATCGCGTTGGCGGGGCCGAGGTTCAACCCGCTGGCGGGGTTGCGCACCGCGTTGTCGTTGCTGGGCGCGAGCCGCAACCTGGAACCGTTGTGGGACACCGACGCCGCGCGGCATCGCGCGGACGCCAAGCTGATCTGCGCGGTGACGCCGACGATTCTGGCCGCGCTGTACCGGATCCGCGCCGGGCTGGAACCGCTGGAACCGCGCGCCGAGCTGGATTCGGCGACCAACTGGCTGTATCTGATTTCCGGCCAGGTGCCGGATCCGAAGCGGGCGCGGGCGGTCGAGCAGTACCTGATCGCCACGATCGACCACGGTTTCAACGCGTCCACGTTCACCGCGCGCGTCGTCGCATCGGCGGGCGCGGACGTGGTGTCCGCGATCGCGGGCGCGATCGGCACGTTCTCCGGTCCGCTGCACGGTGGCGCGCCCGATCGCGCGCTGGAGGGGCTGGACGAGATCGGCAGTGTCGACAAGGTCGATGACTGGGTGCGCGGCAAGGTTCTTGCCGGTGACCGCATCATGGGCTTCGGCCATGCCGTGTACACCACCGATGACCCGCGGTCGCTGATGTTGCGCGACATCGCCCGGAGCATCGGCGGCGATCTGGTCGACTTCGCGACCACCGTCGAGCAGCGCGTGGTGGACGTGCTGGCCGAGCTGAAGCCGGGCCGCAGCCTGTACGCCAACGTGGAGTTCTACGCGGGCGTGGTGATGGAACTGTGCGGGATCCCGCGCGCCATGTTCACGCCGACGTTCGCGGTGAGCCGGGTGGTCGGCTGGTGCGCGAACATCCTGGAACAGGCGGCGGGCGGCAAGATCATCCGCCCGTCCGCCCGCTACGTCGGCCCGACGCCGCCCAAGCCGGTGCCGAGCGTCTAACGCAGGTAGGCGAGTTGGGCGTGCTCGGCGAGGTACGCGTCGAGCAGCCTGCCCGCGACGCCGACCGAGTCGACCAACGGGTGCAGGGCGAACGCGCGCAGCGCGGAGCGGCGTGAACCGGACGTGGCAGCGGCGATGGTGGCCCGTTCCACCGCCTTGATGCTGGACACCAGACCGGCCTGGTGTTCGTCGAGCGGGGCGAGGGCGTAGGGGCGCGCGCCGTTGCCGTCAACGTGGCACGGCACCTCGACGATCGCGTCATCGTCCAACCCGGACAGACCGACGGTGTTGCGCACGTTGAGAATCAGCGTGCTGGGCTGGTCCTGCGCGATGGCGCGCATCAGGGCGAGCGCCATCTGTTCGTAGCCGCCGCCGTCGAGGTCGATCGCGTCCCGCTCCTCGGTACGCGCCTCGGCCATGTAGGTCGCCTCGCGCTGGGCCTTGGTGTGTTCCCAACTGACCAGCGCTGGCTCGCCCTCGGCGACCTCGTGGTAGAAGCGGGCCTGCTGGTCGAGCAGGAACTCGCCGCGGGTCTGGGTGGCTTCGGTCGCCGCCGCAACGGATTCGCGGTTGAAGTAGTAGTAATACAGATACTCGTTGGGCACCGAGCCGAGCGTGCGCAGCCAGTCCGGGCCGAACAGGCGGGTCTCCTCGAACGAACGGTGCGCGGCCGGGTCGGCGAGGAAGCGCGGCAGCTGGTCGACGCCATCGACTTCGACCTTGCGCAGCCAACCGAGATGGTTGAGCCCGGCATAGTCGAAACGCGCCGTCGCCGGGTCGACGCCCAGCGTGGCCGCGACCCGCCTGCCCAGCCCGACCGGGGAATCGCAGATGCCGATCACGCGGTTGCCGAGTTCGGCGGACATCGCCTCGGTGACGAGTCCGGCCGGGTTGGTGAAATTGATCAGCCACGCGTCCGGTGCCAGGCGGGCGACCCGGCGGGCGATGTCCAGCGCGACCGGCACGGTCCGCAGACCGTACGCGATCCCGCCCGCGCCAACGGTTTCCTGACCGAGCACGCCTTCCCGCAACGCGACCCGCTCGTCGACGGTGCGCCCGGGGAGGCCACCTACCCGGATGGCGGAGAACACGAAGTCCGCGCCGAGTACCGCGTCGTCCAGGCTCGTGGTCACGGTGACCTTGGGCGCGGCCGGGACATCGTCGGCGAGTTCGCTCAGTACGGTGCCGATCACCCGCAGCCGCGACTCGTCGACGTCGTGCAGCGCCACCTCGGTGATCCCGCCTGCTTCGTCGAGCAAAGCTCGATACACCAACGGAACCCGGAACCCACCGCCACCCAGAATCGCCAGTTTCACCCGGTCAGCATACCCACCACGAGGTGGTCTTCTATTGCCAAACCGGATGGCTTGCCGCACGATCTGGCAGGTGACCGAAGTCCCCGAAGTCGACGTGTTCGTGTCCGGGCTGCTGTTTTTCGACATCGTCTTCACCGGATTCAACCAGCCGCCCTCGCCCGGCACCGAAGTGTGGACCGAGGGCATGGGTTCCGGGCCGGGCGGAATCGCCAACTTCGCTGTCCCGTTGCGACGGCTGGGCCTGCGCACCGCGCTCGCCGCGGCCTTTGGCCCGGACGTGTACGGCGAATACTGCTGGGACGTGCTCAGCGAGCAGGAGGGCGTCGACCTGTCCCGGTCGCGCTACTTCCCCGGCTGGCACTCGCCGGTCACCGTGTCGATGGCCTACCAGGAGGACCGGGCCATGGTCACGCACGGGCACCGGCCGCCGATCTCGCCGGACGAACTGATCGGCACTCCCCCGCGCAGTCGCGCGTGCGTGGTGAGCCTGGACGCGCAGCGCCAGGACTGGATGCGGGCCGCGCAGGCCAACGACAGCCTGGTGTTCGCCGATGTCGGCTGGGACCCGTCCGAGGCGTGGCGGGCGGACGTGCTGGAGCAACTCCAGTTCTGCCACGCGTTCCTGCCCAACGAGACCGAGGCCATGCACTACACCCGGACGGACACGGCGTCCGCCGCCTTGGCGCGGCTCGCGGACCTGGTCCCCGTCGCGGTGATCACCCGGGGCGGGCACGGCGCGCTCGCGGTGGACAGCCGCACCGGCGAGACGGCGAACGTGCCCGGCCTGCTGACCAACGCGCTGGACGCGACCGGCGCGGGCGACGTGTTCGGTTCCGGGTTCGTGGTCGCCACGCTGGCCGGGTGGTCGCTGGCGGACCGGCTGCGCTTCGCCAATCTGACGGCCGCGCTGTCGGTCGCGCACTTCGGTGGCGCACTCGCCGCGCCCGGCTGGGCGGAGATCGCCCAGTGGTGGCACAGCATCCAGGCCAATCCGAGAGCTGACGAAGTCCGCCACCAGTACGCCTTCCTGCACGACGTGCTGCCCGCCGACATCGCCAGGACCGCGCGCCGGGCACCGGTCACCATCGGTTTCGTGGACACGAACGCCGCGAGCTGACCACTGTTTGGGTGTTTCTTGCCCGAAGCACAGGATTTGCTCAGTTTTCGCGCGCACTCTGGTTGTAGTGGCGGCGAACCAGCCGCCCACAACGCGGGAGCAGCGATGTCCGAGGAGAACCAGTCACCCGAGCAGCCGAGTGCCGAGGCGGCGCACCCGGCGGAGGCGCCCGCTCCGGAACCAGCGTCCGAGGCGTCCGCGGCGGAGGCGCCGACGGTGCAGGCCCCGGTCCAGGGCGAGGTCCCGCCCGGCGCCGTGCCACCGGGTGCGATGCCGCCCGGCCCCGTCCCGCCGGGTGCGGTGCCACCGCCTGGTGGCGGCTACTACTACCCGCCGGGGGTGCCGGTGCCCGGTCAGTCGAACGGGTTCGGCCGGTTCGTGCGGCACCGCGCGACCCAGATCACCGCGGCGGCCGTGCTCGGCCTGTTGATCGGTGGCGGCACCATCGCCCTGGTCGACAGCGCGTCCGGCGGCCCCGGTTACGGGCACTACCACACCTATCCGGGCAACTCCGGCCAGGGATACGGCTTCTCTAATGGATACGGCCAGGGCGGCCAGAGCGGTCACGGTGGTTTCGGCCGCCAGGCGCCGAACGGCAACTGAGCACAACTCTCCGTCACGACCCGCGGGTTGGTTCCTTCGACATCGCCTCGCGATGTTCACCGGCTATCCTGCGGGTCAACGGGAGGAGAGCACCGTGAGCGTCGGTACCGAGGGCAGCCCCAGAGCCAAGCGAACCGTCAGCGCCGAGGTGATCGTGGCCGAGGCGCGCAAGGCGTTCTGGGTGATGGTGGCGGTGCTCGCCATCCTCTGGATCATCCAGATCTTCAACGCGCTGGACAGCTACGGCTTCGACCAGTCGCTCGGCATCCACACGCGGGACGTCGGCACGCTGGCGACCATCTTCACCGCGCCGTTCCTGCACGTGAGCTGGGCGCATATCGAGGGCAACTCCGGCCCGCTGTTCATCTTCGGGTTCCTCGCCGCCTATCGCGGGGTCAAGAAGTTCGGGGCCGTCTCGGTGCTGATCGTCATCGTCAGCGGCCTCGGCGCCTGGCTGACCTCGGCCGCTGGATCGAGCACCGTCGGCGCCAGCGGCGTGATCTTCGGCTACCTCGGCTACATCCTGGTGCGCGGCATCTTCGACCGGCACGGGATCGACATCGTCATCGGCCTGGTCATGGCGTTGTGCTTCGCCTACCAGTTCACCGATCTGCTGCCGCAGAACAACGGCGTCAGCTGGCAGGCGCACGCGTTCGGCTTCGGCGCGGGCATCGTCGGCGGTTGGCTGTTCCGCGAGCGCCGCGCCAAGAAGGCGGTGGACGGGCCCTCAGCGACACCGCCGCTGTTCGACCCGGCCACCACCTTGCTCGACAAGCCCAAACAGCCTTAACCGACGGTGTAGCCGTACGGCAACGCGACGAGCTGGTCACCGCTGGGGCTGGTGCCGTACTGGGTGAGCTGCGACGCGTCGTCCAGGTACAGCTTGCCGCTGACCAGGCTGCCGCTCGGCGCGTTCGGCCTGATCGTCAGGTAGAGCGTGGTGCTCTGGCCCGGTTGCACGATCACCGGGGTGAACCCGTTCTGCGACTGCCAGATGTCCCCGTTCGGCGAGGACGCCGCCGGGTCGAAGGCGGCCGTGGTCACCGTGATGCCGAGGTTCGCGGTCGCGCCCGGCAACCCGTTCACGCCGCCCGGTCCGACCAGTTGCGGCGCGATCTGCCAGTCGCCCGGCGTGATGTTCGGTGCGGTCAACTCCGCGCTGGCGGCGTTGCCGTTGGCCACGGAGCCCAGGTCGGGTTCGCCGTTGAACGGGCCGGTGTCGAACATGATCGGTGCGGTCGCCGATGCCGTCGCCACCACCTGGCTGGTGTTGGTCGGCACTATCCACTGTGGAAGGACAGCGCTCGCCGGTTGCGGCATGGTCAGGTTCTGCGACGGCGTGATCGAGGTCAGCGCCATCGTCGTGGTGGTGTTGAGCCGGGCGTCCAGGAAGTAGGACTCCGGCGCCGGTGAACCGTTGTGCACGGTCACCGCGACCACGTGCGCCTGCCCGGCAGGCAACGTGCCGCCGGTCGGCAGCCCGGTCACCTTCGGCGCGACCGGCGCGTAGCCGACCGTCCCGTGCAGTGGCGTCGACTGGAGGTTGCCGGTGACCGGGTTGGTGAACGTGATCAGCACCGTCCACCGCCCCTTGACCGGACTGATCGCATGCAGGTGCGCACCCGGTCCACCGACCGTGACCGGGGAACCGTTGGTGGAACCGACCAGCAACTGGTTGCTGGCCTGGGCCGCGGTCTGCCCGCGCGGGTCGATCAGGTAGGCGTAGTACGGATCGTTGTTGTTTCCCGCCAACGTGGTTGTCACGTCCAGCGCGGGTTTCGCTGCGGGCACGTCCACGTTGTAGAACAACGTTTGCGACGGCGTGCCGGTGCGGCCGTTGCCACCGCGCAGGTCGGCGGTGAACTGCCCACCGTTGACCAGCGAACGCAACGTCAGCGGGATCGAACTGGCCGGTGATCCGGGTGTCGTGAAGCGCAGCGACGCGCTCTGGTCGCCCGGCTGGCCGGGCAGGTTCACCGAATAGGAGACCTTCGCGGACTTGCCGGGCGCCAGCGTGACGCTGCCCGGGCTGGCGTGCCCGAACGCGACGTCGCCGGCCACCGACGCCTCGAAGTGCACGACCCCGGTGTAGCCGGGTTCGGTCGCGGCGATGACCGCCGTCCAGGTGCCTGGTTCGGGATCGCGCAGGTCCGCGTGCCCGTGGTTGCCGGAGCCCTCCGGCAGGCTGTACCCCTCGACGCGGCCCTGCGGGTCGAGCACGGTCACGTCCACCACCGTGCCGTTCGTCGACGGCCACGCGATGTCCGCATCGAGCATGCTCTGGCCGGGTGGCACCGTGAACGGCACCTTCAGGTAGTTGCGGGTCGCGCCCTTCGCGTTGACGTAGCTCGGATCCGAGGTGGTCAGGTTCGGGCTGGCGTCCTTGACGACCGTGGTCTGGCCGAGGGTATGCCCGGACAGGTCCACATGCGTGGTGCTCGAACCGGTGTTGGTCAGCGTGACGTTGAAGTTCTTGCTACTGCCCGGGTTTCCGATCGCGTCGAGCTGGTCGGTGTTGGCGACCACGCCGCTCATCGCACGCGCGGCAGCCACCGCGCGGTAGGCGTCGACCAGTCCGGCGCCCTGCTGCGCGCCGGGGTAGTCGAGGTCGTCCGCGGTGCCGTCGATCAGCGAGTCGACCTGCGCCGGGCTCGGGCTCGCGCCACCGTGCGCCGCCCGGTAGGACTGGATGACCAGCGCGGCGACCGCCGCGACGATCGGGCCTGCCTCACTGGTGCCGCCCTCCAGCATCAACCCGGTCTGGGTACCAGCCGCCGTGTGGCAGTCCGCGCCGGTGCACGCGATCCAGTCCAGGTCACCGGGGGCGGCGATGTCGATGCTGCGGCCCTGCTCGGTGGACCCGCCCGAGGACAGCGAGCTGATGTTGTCGCTGACCCAGCCGGTTGCGCCGATTCCCCAGAACCCGGCCTCGTCCGACTGCGCGTACGAGCGGAACGTGGTCGAGGCGCCCACCGAGATCACGCCCGGCTGCGACGCGGGCGACCAGATCGTGTTGGTCAGACCGGAGTCGTAGGAGGGCACTGTGATGGTGACGCCCGCCGCCATGGCGTTGGCGTTCGCGGTCTTGATCAGGTCCGCGCTGGTGTCCGGCATCGGGAACGAGCCGGCTTCCTCGTTCAACACGTTGACGTGATCAATGTTGACGGCGTAGTCGATAGCCTGCAGGAACGCCGATGTCGTCGTGAAGTCGTTGTCCGAGTAGACCTTGTACGCGGTCAGGTTGACCTGCGGCGCGATGCCTTCCAGCTTGATCCGGCACGGCTGCGAGAGGTGGTGCACGGTGTAGTCGGCGAGGTCGTAGACCTGGCGGCTCTGCGCGGCGATGACACTGTCGTCGAGGAAGGACTCGATGTCCTCCGACGGTGTCGCCGATCCTTCGCCGGTGAAGTCCTGGTAGTCGGTGATGACGTGTGAGCCGTCCGGCCGGACCAGTTCGGGGCTGTTCGGATCGATGCTGCCCGCGATGTCGCCGATGGTCACGCCTGCGCCGGTCGCACCAAGGGCCCGCGCGGTCTTCGCACCGGGCACGTCCGAGTCGGCGTTGATCGCGGAGAGCGCCTCCGGGTCGAGCTGCACTCCCCCGTTGGGCGCGCACGCACCGGGCGGCAGCGGCCCCTGATCCGTTCCGGTCCCGGTCGTTGCCGAGTCCTGAGCCGGTGGGATGAGCTTGATCTGCGCGTCCGGCACGACTTCGGCGACGCTCGGATTCGCCCGTAACTGGGCTTCCTGCTGCGGCGTCACCTTCGCACTGACCGCGTTGATCAGATTCATCCGGTGCACGTCCTGCGCGCCGGATAACTGGCTGTTGATCGATAACTGGGCGGTTTTCGCAGTTGACGCACCCGCCATGACCACGATGACCGACTGGCTCGGCGTCGGCGGCGGCGCGGCGGCGGCCGGGTCGATGGCGACCGCACCCGCCGCGGCCACCGCCAACAACGCCACCCCGACTCTGTTGATCGGACGCATGTGGAAATCTCCCTTCTTGGACCAGGGGATCGTTCTCTCCGCGCGCGGCATTCACCAGGGCCGATAGTCGGCTCGCCAGCCCGGAAAGGATCAGTGCGCTATTGTTCGCCGCATGCCCGAAAACGTTGCGGACGAACGGACCGCTGACTGGGTGCCCGCCGATGTCGACCTGGACCGGCCGAACGCCGCACGGGTCTACGACTACTACCTCGGCGGCGCGCACAACTTCGTCGTCGACCGGCAATTCGCCCACGACCAGAAGAAACGCCTGCCCGACGTCGATCACGTCGCGTTGATGAACCGGCGATTCCTGCAACGTGCGGTGCGCGAACTCTCCGCGCTCGGCATCCGGCAGTTCCTGGATCTCGGCTCGGGCATTCCGACCGTCGGCAACGTGCACGAGATCGCCCAGCGGGTCGATCCGCAGGCGCGCGTTGTGTATGTGGACTACGAGGCGGTCGCGGTCGCGCAGAGCCAACTGTTGTTGGAGGACAACGAGTTCGCCGACGTCGTGCCTGCCGACATCCGCGAGCCGGAGGTCGTGCTGAACCACGAGATCACCCAGCGGCTGCTCGACTTCAGCCAGCCGATCGGCGTGATCATGTGCACCATCCTGCACTTCATCTCCGACTCGAGCGATCCGCAGGGCATCGTCGCGACCTACCGGGACGCGTTGCCCTCGGGCAGCCACCTGGCCATTTCGCACGGCACCACCGACAACCGCCCGGATCTGCAGGCGTTCGGCGACGCCTACAAGCAGACCGCGAACCCGGTCACGTTGCGCCCGCGCGAGGAGATCCTGAAGTTCTTCACCGGGTTCGAGCTGATCGACCCGGGCCTGGTGTTCACCCCGCAGTGGCGGCCGGAGCACTCCTCCGAGGTCGGCGCCGAGCCGGAGAAGTCCGGCGTGTACGCGGGCGCGGGCCGCAAACCCTGACACAGCACAGAAAGAAGCCGGGCTCGCGAGGAGCCCGGCTTCTTTCTTTCTGTCGAATCAGTTGTCGAGACCGGAGAACAACGCCAGCTCCGGCACGAACTTCGCGGCGTCCACGGTGCCAACGCCGGAGGCGAGGTCGTAGCCGGGGAGCGCGTTGAAGCCCGTGACGGTCTGCTGCTTGCCGTCCTGGGTGAACGACACGGTGTTGTTACCGGACGTCACGTCCACCAGGCCCGGTGCGTGCATCGCGGACATGGCGTACAGAGCCGGGTTGATCAGGCCCACCGGGTGGTGGGCGAACTGCGCGGTGAGCGCGACGATGCCGGAGAACAGCGGCGTCGCCTCGGAAGTACCGCAGGTCGGGTACCAGCCGGCCGGCTGACCGGGGAAGCTCTGGTACACGTTGACCGCACCGTTGCAGGCACCGCTCATCGAGATGTCCGGGACACCGCGAGTGTTGCCGACGACCTTGGCGACACCGTCCTGGTAGTCGGGCCGGTTGAAGATCGCCGACTTGCCACCACCGCCGGAAAGCGGGTTCGGGCCGTTGTCACCGAAGATGAACTGCTGGGTCGCGGTGTCGTACGTGTCGTTCCAGACCACGTCCTTGCCGGTGTGGCCGCCGTTGGCGTCCAGCTTGAGCTGGGTGCCACCGACCCCGGTCACCAGCGGGTCGCTGTCCGGCCACGAGGTCACCGCGTTCGGGTAGAGCGTGCTGCCGTCCAGTTCGGCGTCGGCAGCGCCGCTGTCGCCCGAGGCCGCGAGGACCGTGACGTGGTGCTGGTAGGCGTCGGTGTAGGCGCCGCGCAGCGCGAGCAGGTCCTGCTTCGTGGCGAAGGTCTCCTCGGTGGCGCTGAAGCTCTGACTGATCACCGAAGCCAGGTGGTGATCGATGACGTACTTCTCCGCGGTGACGATCTCCGGGAAGCCGGTGGTGCCCTCAGTCTCCGAAACCGGCGTCTCGACGAGCAGGATGTTCGCCTTGGGCGCCATGGTGTGCGCCCACTCCACGTCCAGTGTGGTCTCACCGGCCCACCCGGTCATGTCGCCGTTGGTGGGGTCCCACGGGGGAACCGCACCGGCGGGCTGGATGACCTTGACGTTGGTGCCGGGCAGGCCGTACGCCGCGTCGAAGGTGTTCAGGTCCGCCTGGATGGTCGGCGAACCGAACGAGTCGACGATGGCGATGGTCTGGCCCTGACCTTCGTTGCCCTTCTTGAACAGCGCGGGCAGGTCGTAGGCCGTCTGGATCTGCTGCGCTCCGTAGCAGGCGATCTTGAACTGCGATTCGCACTGCGCGGTGGTCGGCGGCGCCGCCTGGGCGAAGCCCACGTGGGTGGCCGTCGGGTGAATGTGCACCAGATCCGGCGAAATGGCCGCGGTGGCCGCGACCGCGGGCGTCGCGACCGCGACAGCGGACGCGGCCAGCAGCGAAACGGCCGCTACGCGGGAAAAGCGTGATACGCGCATATACTCTCCGGGTTTGTCATGCAGGGGATGCACCCGGTCGTGCATACCGACGGATGACGGTATCACTCCAGGGTCCGGCTTGAAGAAGGTTTCACGATTCGCCGCGCTGGCAGAAAATGCCACCGTTATTCGGTTCGCCAGAAACGCCCTGACCTGCGATTACTGTCATTATCACAATGAAGTGGGCATTCGCCAGAGCCTTTCCTACTATCCTGCACAAATATCCGGCACAGGTCGGACAATAGGCCCTGGGGGTGGGAGTGGCATTACGGTTCCGGTTGCTGGGGCCGCTGCTCGTCGAGCGCACCGACGGGGCCCCGGTCGCGATCGGCGCGGCCAAGCTGCGCGTGCTGCTCGCCACGCTGCTGGTCGCGGCCAACCGGGTGGTGTCGGTCGACGAGCTGTGCGCGCGGATCTGGGAGCACGGCACGCCGGGCGTTGCCCGGTCCACGGCGCGGTCGACGTTGCAGAGCTACGTGATGCGACTGCGCAAACTGCTCGACGCGGACGAACTGATCGAGACGCATCCGGGCGGCTACCTGATCCGGGTCGCCGACGACGACATCGACCTTGTCGCGTTCGGACGGTTGGTCGAGCGCGGGCAGTTACGAGAGGCACTGGCGCTGTGGCGCGCGGAGCCACTCGCCGACGTGCCGTCGGACGGGTTGCGCCAATCGGTCGTACCGGCCCTGACCGAACAGCTACTCACCGCGACCGAACAGTGCATCGAACGGGACCTCGATCGCCCCGAGACTGTCCTGCCCGAACTCGCCGAGCTGACCGCGCGATACCCGCTGCGCGAACGGTTCTGGGCGCAGCGGATGCGCGCGCTGCACGCGGCGGGCCTGCGCGACGAGGCGATCGCCTGCTATCAGGAGCTGACCGGCATCCTCGCCGACGAACTCGGCACCATCCCGACCGAAGCGCTGCGCGACCTGCACGAGGCGATCGCCACGGGCGTCGTGCGCGGACATCGCAACGCGCCGAACAGCCTGCCCGCCGACAAGGTCGACTTCACCGGCCGGGTCCACGAACGAACGCTGCTGACCGACTCGGACGGTCCCCCGGTGCGGGTGATCGACGGCATGCCGGGCATCGGCAAAACGACACTCGCCGTGCACGTGGCGCACGAACTGCGCGCGAACTACCCGGACGCGGCGCTGTTCATCGACCTGCACGGACACAGCGACCGCCACCTGCCGCTGGCCGCGGCCGACGCGCTGGACTCGTTGCTGCGCATGCTCGGCGTGCCCGGCGGGCAGATCCCGGACGCGCTCGACGAACGCGCGGCGTGCTGGCGCGCGGAACTCGCCGGGCGCAAGGCATTGCTGGCGCTCGACAACGCGGCCGACGCGGCGCAGGTCCGCCCGCTGCTACCCGGCTCCCCCGACTGTCTGGTGCTGATCACCAGCAGGCGCAGCCTGGCCGCGTTGGACGGCGCGCAACCGCTGTCCCTTGACGTGCTGCCGGTCCCGGATGGACGCGCGCTGCTCACCGTCATGATCGGCGAGCAGCGGGCCACCGCCGATCCGATCGCCACGGATGAGCTGTTGCGTCGTTGCGGCTACCTGCCGCTGGCCATCCGGGTCGTCGGCGGGCGACTGCGGGCGCGGCCGTCCTGGTCCGTTGTGGACATGCTCGAC
Source organism: Pseudonocardiaceae bacterium (assembly GCA_036494465.1). Taxonomy (GTDB): domain Bacteria; phylum Actinomycetota; class Actinomycetes; order Mycobacteriales; family Pseudonocardiaceae; genus CAJCJE01. The sequence goes on along the minus strand of DASXOJ010000027.1, from coordinate 69,535 downwards.
CAGCAGCGCCGCCTCGGCGAACTCAGCACCGGTGACGGCACCATGTCGGCCGCGTTCGCGTTGTCCTACCGCGACCTGCCAGAACCGCAACAGCGACTGTTCCGATTACTGGGCCTGCACCAAGGCCCGGACCTCGACAGCCGCCTTGCCGCCGTGCTGACCGGCCTCGACCTGCCATCCGCCGAGGCCGCGCTGGAGGGCCTTGTCGACGTGCACCTGCTGGAGTCGACCGGCCCGGACCGTTACCGCCTGCACGAACTGCTCCGCGAGCACGCAAGCCACATCGCCTAGCCGTCAAGGTGCTGGCGCAACGCGTCCAGCGGACTGTCCCAGTCCCGGGCGAGCGCGGCGAGGAATTGTTGCGCGACCCGCATGGGCGCCGAACGCAGCCGGTACCGGATCCGGCGGCGCTCCCCCGGCTCCGCCGTGACCAGGCCGGCGTCGGTGAGCAGGGTGAGGTGCTTGGCGATCGCCTGCCGGGTGATCGGCAGCCGGGCGGCCAGTTCGGTGCCGGTCGCCGGTCCCGCCGACGCGAGCGCGGCCAGGATGGCGCGGCGGCTCGGATCGGCGAGGGCGGTGAAGACCTGCTCGGCGATCCCCTCGGTGTCAGGCGGCATCGAGGTATTGGATCAGCTCGTCCAGTTCGCTGCGCCAGCCCCTGGTGTTGCCGTCGAACGCGACCTTGTACGCGTCGTCCGACAGTTGGGCGAAACCGGTTTCCACGACCGTCAACCTAGTGCCCGCGCCCTTCGGTTCGAGGGTGAACTCGACGTAGGTGCGGCGCGGGTCGTCTTCCGGCAGGCCGTAGATGTGCCAGGTGAAGCCGAACGCGCTCGGCTCGTCGACGCGTTCGACCCGCATGTTGGCGGTGTGTTCGCCGCCGAAGGTCATCCGCGCTTCGCCGCCGGGGCGCAGGTCGATGCTCGCGGTGTCGCCGAACCAGCTGGCGAGCCCGTCGGCGGTGGTGATCGCGGACCAGACCTTGGTCGGCGCGCTCTTGAGCTCGACGGTCCGCTGGATGCTGTCGGGGAATCCCATGATCGTGTCTCCTCATTCGTCGCAACCTTCTGGTTGCCACATTATGGCAACCGATTGGTTGCGTCAAGCGCCGTTCTTGCCTTCGGTTCGAGGCGGGTCTATTTTCTGGACATGTCTGGACAGGTCCCGCGACTGAAGCATGAACGGATCGTCGACGCGCTGGCCAAGGACATCCGCGGTGGCCGGTTGCCGCGCGGCGCCCAGTTGCCCGGCGAACACGCGCTCGCGGCGAGCTTCGACGTCAGCCGCAACACCGTGCGCCAAGCGCTCACCGAACTGAGCAACCGAGGGCTGATCGCCACTCAGTCGGGCAAGGGCTCGTTCGTGACCTTCGACGGTCGCACTCTAGACGAACGGCTCGGCTGGACAAAGGCGCTGGCCAAGCACGGCGTCGACACGGTGACCACGGTCGTGCGCCTGGAACTGGTCATCGAGGCGGAACTGGCCGCGCGACTGGTGGTCGACTCGCCCGAATTCGTCGCCGTCGACCGGGTTCGCACCATTGTGGACGGTGCGCCGATTTCCTATGAGCGCAGCCGGATCCCGGCCAGGGGCGCACTGCGCGACCTGCCCGAACTCGGCCTGACGGGTTCGCTCTACGAGCCGCTGCACGCCGCAGGGCTCATCCCCGAGCAGGGCGAGGAATGGGTCGAACTGGTCCGGCTGACCGGCGAGGAAGCCGCCCACCTCCAGCGCGAACCCGGCGAACGCTTCCTGTGCACGCGCAGGCACAGCAGGACCGCGACCGGCGATTTCGTCGAACACGTGGAAAGCCTGCTCGACCCGGATCGCTTCCGCCTGCACATGGCGTTCGGCGGCGAGCAGTGACCGACCTGGCCGATCGCGCGCTGGCCGCGCTGACCGGGCTGGCCATCGGCGACGCGCTCGGCATGCCGACCCAGGCGCTGCCGCGCGAGCAGATCACCGCCCGTTACGGCACGCTCACCGACTTCCACCCCGGCCCACCGGACCAGCCGATCGCGCCGAACATGCCTGCCGGTTCGGTCACCGACGACACCGAGCAGGCGCTGCTGGTCGGCAACCTGCTGGTCGCTGGCAACGGCCGGATCGACCCGCACCGCCTCGCCGGTGACCTGCTCGCGTGGGAGCAGGACATGCGCAGGCGCGGCTCGCTCGACCTGCTTGGTCCGTCCACAAAGGCCGCAGTGGCCGCGGTCGCTGCGGGCGTGCCGATCGAGGAAGCCGGTTGGAACGGCACCACGAACGGCGCGGCCATGCGCATCACCCCGGTCGGCATCGCCTGTCCCGCAACGGATCTGCCCGTGCTGGTCGATCGCGTTGTCGAGGCGAGCTGGGTCACCCACAACACCGACGTCGCGCTGGCCGGGGCGGCGGCAGTGGCAGCGGCAGTGAGCGCGGGACTGACTGGGGCGAACGTCGCGGAGGCGACCGAGGTCGGTGTGCGCGCGGCGGAACTGGCTGCCAGCAAGGGAAACTGGGTCGCGGCCGGTGACGTCGGCGGCCGGATCCTGTTGGCGCGCGAGCTCGTCGACGGCCGATCGGCCGAGGACGCTGCCGACCGGATCTACCGGCTCGTCGGCACCAGCGTGGCCACCCAGGAATCGGTGCCTGCCGCGTTCGGCGTGCTCGCCGTCCATCCGGACGACCCGTGGCAGGCGGTGCTGATGGCGGCGTCACTGGGTGGCGACTGCGACACGATCGCGGCGATCGCGGGCGCGATCGCCGGCGCCTGTCATGGCAGCGCCGGTTTTCCGGTTTCCGCGACCACAATCATCAACAAGGTCAACGATCTGCCGCTCGCGCGGCTGGCTTCCGATCTGCTTGCGATCCGAGCCGCATCGTGAGCCGGCTGGTCAACGTCGGCAACGTGGTGATCGACATCGTCATGTATCTGCCGGAGCTGCCCGCGCGCGGCGGCGACATGATCGCGTCGGCCAGCCAGGTGGTGCCCGGCGGCGGCATGAACGTGATGATCAGCGCGGTCCGCCAGGGCCTGCCCACCGCGTACGGCGGCATGCACGGCACCGGACCGTTCGGCGATCTCGCCCGCCGTGAAATGCGCGCGGCGGGTATCGAGCTCCTGCAACCGGTTCACCCGGGCAAGGACACCGGGTTCGACGTCGCCCTGGTCGAGGATTCCGCCGAGCGCACCTTCGCCACCAGCGTCGGCGCGGACGGTGAACTCGGCGCCGCCGACCTCGCCCGGATCACCGTGCTGCGCACCGATTTCGTGTACGTGTCCGGCTACGGCCTCGTGCACGAGGTGAACGGACCGGCGCTCGCCGACTGGCTGGGCACCATCGACCCGGCCGCGACCGTCATGTTCGATCCCGGTCCACTGGTGGCCGACATTCCCGCGCCGGTGCTCGACGCGGTGCTGGCGCGCACTGACTGGTTCAGCGCCAACCAGCGCGAAGCCGGGCTGCTCACCGGCGCCGTCGACCCGTTCAGCGCGGCTCGCGCGCTCGCGAAGCGGATCGACGCGGGCGCGGTGGTCCGCACCGGGCCGCACGGCTGCGTGCTCGCCGCGCCGCGACACGCGCCCGAGGAGATCGGCGGATTCGCGGTGACCGCGGTCGACACCAACGGCGCGGGCGACGCGCACGTCGGCGCGTTCGTCGCCGGTCTGGCGGCGGGCTTGACGTCGAGTGCCGCCGCGCTGCGCGCGAACGCGGCCGCCGCGCTCGCGGTGACCAAACGTGGCCCGACCACGGCGCCGGACCGGTACGAGGTGGACGTCCTGTTGTCGGGCGCTAGTTGAAGGAGGCGACCGACGCGGTCGGGATCGGCACACCCTCGTGCAACACGCGCAGGATCTGCTCGCTGATCACGTCCGGGTTGCGCGCGCCGCCGCTCATCACCCAGGTGCGCATGGTGATGTCGATGATGTTCATGACGTTGGCCGCGGTCAGCGCGGCGACCAGCTCGGCGTCTTCGCCGCCGCCGATCCGCCTGCTCACCTCGCCCGCGACCTCGATCCGCCAGCGCAGCGCCTGTTCGGCGAGCCGCGCCTGCACAGAGGGTGCCTGGTCGGCGAGCCGGTAGACGGCGAGGACGCGTTCGGTGTCCTCGTTGGTGACCCGCAGCACCGTGTCGATCATGGTGTAGAGGGCTCGCGGCAGCGGCATCTCGTCGGGCTGGCTGCGCAGCTCCTCGGCGGCGGCACCCAGGCTGGACTCGACGAAGTCGACGATCAGTGACTCCTTCGTCGGGTAGTAGCGGTAGAGCGTTCGGGTGCCGACCTCGGCCGCGGTGGCGATCTGCTCGATCGTCGTCGACTCGAAGCCTTGCGCCACGAACAGGGCGAACGCGTGGTCGGCGATCTGTCGCCGCGTCCGTCCCATCTTGATCTCGCGAAGGCCCACGTGCCTGCCTCGTTCCAGTATCAATAAAGAGCTGCCAATTGACAGCGAATGTTAGGTGGCAGTGTGCCGGGCGACGCGCCGCTCGTCCAGTCGGACAACCCCACCAAGGAACTGGTGGCACTAACTGCCATAATTTCATTCATGACCGACACATCGAGCTTCCCCACCACGCGGCCCACCGGCTGTCCGTTCGATCCGGCGGCCGAATACACCGAGTTCCGGGCCACGCCCACCCTCGACAAGGTGGACACACCGGCCGGTATCGACGCCTACCTGCTCAGCGGTTACCAGCAGGTGCGCACGCTGCTCAACGACCCGAGGCTGAGCTCGCGCGGCGCCGTGTCCAACCACGTCATCGTCGACCGCGACCTGAAGACCGAAGCCGCCCCCGGCTCGATCATCCACCTCGACGGCCCCGAACACGCCCGGCTGCGCCGCATGCTCACCCCCGAGTTCACCGTGAAGCGCATGCGCGCGCTGCGCGAGTACGTCGCCGGGCTGATCGAGTCGCACATCGACGCGATGCTGGCCAAGGGCGGCCCGGTCGACCTCTACCAGGACTTCGCGCTGCCCATCCCGTCCCTGGTCATCTGCGAACTGCTCGGCGTGCCCTACGCGGACCGCGACCGCTTCCAGACCCAGAGCACCGTCCTGGTCAGCACCGATGCCGAGCCGACCCAGTTCGCGGCCACCGTGCACGAGGTGCAGACCTACATCGCGGACCTGGTCATGACCAAGATGAATGAGCCGGGCGACGATCTGCTGAGCAGGCTGATCGAGCGCGCGAACGCGAGCGAGCAACCGCTGACCGTGCCGGAGCTGGTCACCCTCGGTCTGTCGCTGCTGATCGCAGGGCACGAGACGACCGCGAACATGATCGGCCTGAGCACGCTGGCCTTCCTGCGCAACCCGGAGCAGCTGGCGATCCTGCGCGCGGACCCGGCACTGGCCGAATCAGCGGTCGAGGAGATGCTGCGCTACCTCACGATCGTCCAATGGGGACTGTTGCGCTACGCCACCGAGGACATCGAATACGGCGAGGAGACCATCCAGGCGGGCGAATGGCTGGTCGCCGCGCTCGCCTCGGGCAACCGCGACGAGTCGGTCTTCCCGGACGCGGCCGACATCGACGTGCGGCGCAACCCGACCGCGCACCTGGCCTTCGGTTTCGGCGCACACCAGTGCATCGGCCAGCAACTGGCCCGCGTCGAACTGCAGGAGGTCTACACCCGGCTCTACCGCCGCATCCCGACCCTGCGGCTCGCGGTCCCGTTCGAGGAGATCAAGTTCAAGGACAACGCGCTCGCCTACGGCGTGCGGTCCCTGCCGGTCACCTGGGAGCAGAGCTGATGCGCATCATCCTCGACGAGGACACCTGCATCGGCGCAGGCCAGTGCGTGCTGGCCGCGCCGGACGTGTTCGACCAGCGGGACGAGGACGGTATCGCCGTCCTGCTGGACGAAACGCCCGGCGACGACCAGCGCGCCGCCGTCGACGAGGCAGCGATTCGCTGCCCTGCTCTGGCTATCCGGATCGACGGGTGACCCGCTAGGCCATCCCGATCGGTTGACCGGCCAGCGCAAGCAGATCGTTGAACAGCACCGATCCGAGCGTCGGCAACGCGCCGGGCGAGAACAGCGACGAGGCAACCGTGCTCGTGCTGCACCCGCTCGGCGCGGGCTTCCCGGTCAGCCGGTCGCGCAACCAGTTCAACGCGTCCGGCGCGCCGGTCACCGCGAGGATGACGTGTTCGCTGAGGATGTCGCGCCGGTAGGTGACGTTCGCGCCCGCCGCACAGTACTTCTGCACCACCGCGTCGGTGTCCGCGTGCGGGACCAGTTCGTCGTTCACGGACTGGTAGACGTACATCGGCGCGGTCGGCGTGTGCTGGCCGAGCGTGTCGTCGGTGAGCACCTGTTGCGGCACCGGCAGGCTCAGTGGATCGCTGATGGTGAAGTACTGGTAGATGTTGCTGAACGCGAACCGCGCCGCGTTCTGCGCGTTGCACTGCGAGTTCACCGTGTCGAACGCCGACTTGCCTGCCGGAGTGAGGTAGGTGTTCAGGAAATCGGCCAGTTGCGGGTAGGCGTGCGACAGACCCGCGATGCCGCTCATCGCGATACCGGCGAACGGTCCGCCGTTGATCCCGTTGAGCACGTCCGCCAGGTTGACCGGTAGACCGCCCTCGGCGACGCCCGCTATGTGCAGGTCCGGCGCGTAACCCGGTTGCAGTTCGGACGCCCACCCTGAGGCGAGCGCGCCACCCGAATAGCCCCAGATGCCGACCTTGGTCGCGCTACCGGCCAGACCGAGGGTGCCGAAATTCTCCGTCGCCCTGATCCCGTCCAACACTGCCTGACCTGCCTGTTTACCGCCGGTATACGCGCTCGCCGGGCCCTCGTAGTCCGGCACGCTCACTGCCCAGCCCTGCTCGACGGCGGCGTCGATGAGCAGCACCTCCGCCTCGGCGACGGTGTTGGAGTTGTCCGAACCCTGTTGCAGTTGGTAGGAAATCGCGCACTGCGGCGCGGACGAGTCCTCGGCGACCTGGTAGGACAACAGCGGACGGTTCGCCGAAGGCGTGGCGTTCAACGGTTCCAGCACCGTCGTCACGGTCGCCTCGGGATTGCCCTGGGTGTCGGTGGTCCGGTAGAGCAGTTGCCACGCCTGCACTTTCTGCGGCAGGTACGCGAACGCGGCAATGGATACCGTGCGCGTCTTCAGGATCGTGCCCGGTGCGGTCGCCTGGTAGCCGCTCGGCGGCTGGTAGAACGGATCGCTCTGCGGCGGCTGCGGCGCGGCCGATGCCGGTACCGCGAACGACGCGGCGGCGAGCGCGCCCGCCAGCGCGATGATCAAGCCTCGCTTCATTGGGAGCCCTTCTCAGATGAGTTTGTGCCGGAACAGCTTGCCGGTCGCGTTGCGCGGCAACTCGTCGAGGAAGACCACCTCCCTGGGCACCTTGTACCGGGCCAGGTTCGCCTTCACGTGGGCGCGCAACAGCTCCGCGTCCGGCGCGACACCCGATCGCAGCACCACGAACGCGCGCAGCCGCTGGCCGAACTCCTCGTCCGGCACGCCGATCACCGCGGCCTCGACCACGTCGTCGTGCGCGGCCAGCAGTTCCTCGATCTCGCCGGGAAACACGTTCTCCCCGCCGGAGACGATCATGTCGTCGTCGCGCCCGTCCACGAACAGCCGCCCCTGCTCGTCGAAATGCCCGACATCGCCGGTGGACAGTAGCCCGTCGATGATCTCCTTGTGCCCGCCGCCCGAATATCCGCTGAAGGCGAGCGAACTGCCCGCGAAGATCCGCCCCTGTTTGCCGATGCCGGTGACCGGTTTGCCCGCGTCGTCGTAGAGCCGCACCCGGCAGCCGCACGGCGGTTTACCCACCGTGCCGGGCGCGGCGCGCCAGTCCTGCGGCGTGGCGATGGTCGCCACCGCAACCTCGGTCGAGCCGTACAGGTTGTGGATCACCGGCCCAAAAGCCGCCGTGGCCCGGTTGCCGAGATCGGGGCCGAGCGCGGACCCGGCGCTGAACAGCACGCGCAGGCTGGATGTGTCGTATTCGGCGCGGACCGCCTCGGGCAGGTCCATGATCCGCCGCAGCATGGTCGGTACAACGACGAGCGCGGTGCAACGATGCGCGGCGATACCGGCCAATGTCGCGCGCGCGTCGAACCTGCGGCTCAGCACGGCGGTCGAGCCGAGCGCGAAGGTCAGGATGAGCTGCGACAATCCGGTGCCGTGAAAACTCGGCGCGGCCAGGAACGTGCTCTCCCCGTGCCGCAACGGGATCCGGTCCAGGAACTGCGCCGCCGCCAGCGGTGAGCGGACCTGGCGCGGCGCGCCCTTCGGCGTGCCGGTGGTGCCGCTGGTGAGCAGCACCAGGCTGCCCGCTCGACGCGGCACCGGCAGGTCGGCGCCGTCGGTGTCGGTGATCAGGTCTTCCAACCGCTCATCCGCGACGAACCTGGTGAGCCCGGCGGGCACGAGATCGGCGAACTCGGCGTCGTGCACCAGCGCGGTCACCCCCTCGCGCGCGGCGACGTCGGCGAGCTGGGTGGCGCCGAAACCGGTGTTCATCAGCAGCAGCCGCGAACCGAGCTTGGCCGACGCGAGCATGGTGTCGATCACCCAGCGGTGATCGCGGCACAGCACCGCGATCACCGAGTCGGCCCCGAAGCCCTGCCGCGCCCAGGCGCGGGCCAGCGCGTTCGAGCGCCGGTCGAGCTGGTGGTAGCTGAGCTCGCCGAACTCGTCGATCACCGCGACCGCGTCGGCGTCGCGACGCGCGGCGATCCGCGCCGGGCCCGCGATCGGGCCGTACGCGCGCACGGCCCGCATCGAGGCGAGCACCTGATCCGGCCGGAACAGGTTGATCATCCCGGCGCGGTGCAGCACACCAACGGCCCGTACCTGCTCGAACATGGCACTCTCCGAAGTTCTGGTCAGGTGTCGTTTCAGATAATGACATCAGAAACGACACCTGACCAGATCAGTACCGATTCACAGGTGCCTGAGCACCCGCAACAGGTACTCGTCGCGGTTGAGCGGATTGCTGTCGCTGCGCTCCCGGGTCGGCGGCGGACCGCTCACCGGCTGGAACCCGGACGGTCGCGCCGCGAACGCCGCCTCGCCCCCGGTCAGTCCCGGCAGCGCCCGCTGGACATCGGGCACCCGGCCGGCCGGCAGTTCCCCACGCAACCGGTAGGACTCGCCGTCGAGCTCCGGTTCGCGCAACCGCGCCCGCGCCTCGCCGAGCAACACCAGCACCGAACTCAGCGCGGACACCGGAATGTCCAGTTCGAACTCGTCGACCGGCTCGTGCACGGCCGTGCCTGCCCGCGCGAGCGCGTTCATCACCACCAGCGGCGTCAGCTTGCGGAAATCGCCCGCCGTGCTGAGCGGGCTGAAGTAGCCGGTCTGGATGACGGTGACCACGACATCGGTCACCTCCCAGCCGTACAGGCCCTGGGTCAGCGTGGCCCGCGCCGTCTCCTGGATCGCCTTGTGGAACGCCAACGGCAACGCGCCCAGTTCGACCGCCAACCGGAACACCACGCCGCTGTCCGGCTCACCCGGTTCGACGCGCAGGCCGACCGTCCCGTAGAAGTACTCCGGCCCGCCCTTGCCGAACTCCTCCACCGCCGAGCCGGTCCCGGCCGGCTTTTCCAGGTACACCAACCGGGTCGGCGCGAAATCGACGGCGACGCCGTAGTCGTCGGCGATCCGGGCCCGGATCACCTCCTTCTGCACCTCGCCGTAGAGCCGCACCGAGATCTCGCCGCCGTCCTCGCGCCGCACGTCGATCAACGGATCCTGTTCCGCCAGTTCGGCGAGCGCCGCGAACAACCGGCCGCCGTCCGAGGTCCGGCTCGGCGTGACCACGGTTTCCAGGCTCGGTGGCGGAAACCGCGGCGTCTCGCGCACCGGTGTGCCGAGCCAGTCGCCGATCCGCGCCCCCGCCAACCCGGTCACCACCGCGATGTCCCCAGCTCGCGCGGGCCGCGACACCCGGTGCGCGCCCCGGTCGAACACCGCGACCGACGTCACCCGCCCCTGGTACTCGTGGTCATTCCCGTGCAGTACCAGCGTTTCCCGGGCCGCGATCGAACCCGCGAACAGCCGCAGGTAGCAGATCTTCTCCCCGGCCCGGCCCCGGTCGATCTTGAAGACCACGCCGACCGGATCGCCGTCGGCCGCCTCGGTGGCGGGCAGCAACGCGCCGATCCCGGCGAGCAGTTCGTGCACGCCGACCCCGGTCATCGCCGAACCGAAGAACACCGGCTGCACCTGCGCACGACGCACCTGAGCCACGAATTCGGCGCGCAGCTCCACGTCCGAAATCGCGTTGTCGAGATAACGCGCGAGAAACGCGTCATCGTTTTCCGCGAGGAATTCGGGAAGTTCCGCGTTTTCCGCCGATACGACCCGCGCGGCACGGGTGCCGATGTCGAGCACGGTCGACATCGCGACCGCGCCGGGCGCGATCTTGCGCAGCTCCGTGAGCTGCGTGCGGGCGCCGAGCCGGTCGATCTTGTTCACGAACACGATCACGGGCAGGTGCAACGCGCGCAGCGTGCGCATCAGCACCCTGGTCTGGGCCTGCACGCCTGCCACGGCCGAGACCACGAGTACGACGCCGTCGAGCACGCCAAGGCACCGTTCCACCTCGGCGATGAAGTCCGAGTGGCCCGGTGTGTCGATCAGGTTGACGGTGCGGTCGGCGACGGTCAGCGTGGCGACGGCGGTGCGGATGGTGATCCCGCGCTGCCGTTCGATGGCCATCGAGTCGGTCTGGGTACTGCCGGCATCGACGCTGCCCAGTTCGCCGATGACCCCGGCGCGAAACAGCAGCCGTTCGGTCAGGCTGGTCTTACCTGCGTCGACATGTGCCAATATTCCGATGTTCACGGTCGGCATGGAGTGAGATCGTCCCCAAATCAGTAATCCGGCAACGGGTTTCTGGGGTGGACCGCAACTCCTGGCGCATTCGCCGTTCCTTTCCGTGATTTCGGACAGCCAATCGCGCACCGTAGCAGGACGATTTGGTCAACGCAGCCGATTTTCCTGGCGCTCGGGACCCGTTGTGTCGCAGAATCACCAACAGACTGCGATGGGGGATGGTGGGAACTATTCGTACCTGGTTAGGTATCGCGCTGCGCGGAATCTGGGGACGACGCGGCGTGACCGCGACGATTCTCGCGGTAGCCGTGGTGGCGACCGCCGCCGCGACCGTCGGGCCGGTGTACTTCAACGCGGCGGGCACGTCGATCCTGCAGGACACCGTGCGCTCCGCGCCGGCGAGCGGTCAGGTCATCGATGTGGTGCGCCAGACGGATCTGGACGTCAACCGGGTCGACACGCTCGCGGACGACGTGCACTCGGTGGTGTCCGCCTCGCCGTCGGCGAGCGGATTCGCCGCGCCGATCCGGGCGGTCGAGTTCGTCGGCCACCTCTCCGGCGAACCCCCGACCTTTCAGACGTTGCTGACCTGGCGGGACGGCGACTGCGCGCAGCTGACCATCGCCTCTGGACAGTGCCCGAGCGCGGCAGGCCAGGTCATCGTCAGCACCGCGCTGAAGCGAGCGCTCGGCCTGCGCCTGGGCCAACAGCTCGACGACAGCCTCAAGACCGACAGCGGCGCGGCGGTTCCGCTGACCATCACCGGCTTCTACGACGTGCCTGATCCATTCGGCGCGTACTGGTCGGCGCGCCCGTACTTCACCGCGGTGGCAGGTAGCGGCAACGACATCAGCAAGGGCCCCGTCTACACCGATGGCCTGTTCACCCCGCACTCGACGTTCGCCACGGCGGCCTCCTACAGCCAAGGTCTGGACGTCCTCGACCTGCCGCTGAACCCGGCCACCCTCACCTACCAGGCGCGCACGGGCATCGAGGCACTCGCCAGCCAGATCGGCGCGCACGTCGAGTCGGCGCAGGTGACCACTACTATCCCGACCGTGCTGGACGCGGCGGCGACCAGCCAGCAGGCACTCGCGGTGCCGGTGTTCCTGGTGACCCTCCAACTGCTGGTGCTGTGCTGGCTGCTGCTGTTCCTGTTGGTGACCGACGCGGTCGAGGCACGCGGCAACGAAGTGGCGCTGGCGAAGCTGCGCGGCCTGAGCAGGCGCCAGACCGTCCTGTTCGGACTGTCCGAACAGCTCGTGCTGCTCGGCATCGCGCTGCCGGTCGGTGCGCTGGTCGGCTGGCTGGCCACCCGGGTACTCGCCTCGGCGATCCTGCGCGGCGGCACGCCGGTTCCGCTGGTCGGGCTCGGCTGGGCCGCCGCCGGGATCGCGGTCGCCGGTGGCGCGCTCGCCGCCGTGGGTGCGGCGCGGCGCACGCTGTCCCGTTCGGTGCTGGCGCAGTGGAGTCACGTGTCCAGCGCGCCGCGCAAGCGCGGTTGGGTGCTGGACGCGGTGGTCGCCGTGCTCGCCGTCGCCGGGCTCGTCGAGCTGTTCGTGTCCGGGGTGCTTGGCGACGCCAACCACAACCCGCTCGCGCTGCTCGCCCCCGGCCTGATCGCGTTGACCATCGCGCTACTGACCTCGCGTGCGCTGCCGTTGTTGAGCAAGGCGTTCTTCACCCGCACCGCGCGGCACGGCGGACTCGGCGGGTTCCTGGCCATGCGCCAGGTCGCGCGCCGGCCGGGCGCCGGGCGCACCACGATCGCGCTGACCACCGCGTTCGGTCTGGTCACGTTCACCGTCGCGGCCTGGTCGGTGATGGTCGGCAACATCCACGACGTCGGCTGGACCCAGGTCGGCGCCGCGCAGGTGCTGACCGTGTCCGTTCCGTCCGGGCAGCAGTTGAACACGATCGTGGACAAGCTCGACCCGTCCGGCGGCAACGCGGTCGCCGTCGACGAACAGAACGAGCCCGATCCGAACATCGACAACGAGCAGCGCACCCTGCTCGCGGTCGACCCGGACCGCTTCGCCAAGGTCGCGTACTGGCGCGGCGACTTCGCACCGGGTTCGCTGGCGAGCCTCACCAAACAGCTCGACCCGCCCGAACCCGCGCCGGTGGCACTCACCGGCGACCAGCTGAGCGTGACCGCGCAGGTGACGATCGACACCGGCGCGGACGCCGCCGAGCTCTACGCCGCGGTGCAGGGCTACCAGGCATCCGGCTTCACCTCGGTCGATCTCGGTCCGGTCGGGCACAGCACGAATGGCACGTTCACCGGGCAACTGCCCAACTGCGCGCCGCGCGCCTGCACGCTGCGCCAGCTCTACCTGGAACCGCAGCTCAGCACCAACTTCTCCAGCAGCACCATGGACCAGCCGTTCGCGGGCACGCTCGCGATCAGCGGCATCGCCGTGCAGAACGACACCGGCTGGCACCCGGTCGACGCCGGGCTCGGTACGAAAGGCCACTGGGCCCTGTCCTCGGGAGGGCCACACGACCCGAGCAAACTGTCCGTCGGCCCGGGTCGCCTCGTCGACAACTTCTCCGAATCGGCGGCCTTCTCCGGCGTCCAGGCCAATCCGGCCATCGCACCGGTCGACACGCCGGCGGTGCTGCCTGCGATCATGACCGGGTCGGTGCTCGGCCCCGGTGGCCCGAGCACCGCGCAGACCTTCGGCGTCGACGACAAGATCGCGCTGAACGTGCATCCGGTCACGGTGGCCACCGCCCTTCCCGGTGCGGGCACCGACGGCCTGATCGTCGACCGCGACTATGCCGAACTGGCCAGCACCGGAGTCGCAGGCGACATCAACACCCAGGTCTGGCTGGCCCCGACCGCGCCGGCCGACTTCGCGGCGAAACTGCGCGCGACAGGCGTCACGATCCTGTCCACCAGTACCGCGACCGGCACCATCGACACCTTCAGCCGCCAGGGACCCGCGCTCGCGCTGGACCTGTTCCTCGCCGACGCCGCCGCAGCCGCGATCCTCGCCGCGGGCGGGGCCGTGCTCGGCATGCACCTCGCAGGCCGGCGACGCACCCACGAAATGGCGGCTCTCGTCGCGACCGGCGCGCGAAAACGCTCACTGGGCAACGGGTTGCTCATCGAACAGGGTATGACGCTCGGCTTCGGCGCCCTGTTCGGCATCGGCGCCGGCCTGCTCGCGACGGTGCTCGCGGTGCCGTCCATTCCGGAGTTCGTGAACCTCCCGCCGGGCTCCGCCGCGCCGCTGCACTACGACCCGTCGGCGGGCCAACTGTCCACGTTCCTCGGCATCGCCGTGGTCCTGCTCGCCGTCGCCGCCGTGACCAGCGCGGTGATGCTGATCCGAGCCGTCCGCCCCGACCAGTTGCGGGAGGCCGCCCCGTGAGCACCGACATGGCCGTCCGCTGCGAGGACCTGGTGCACATCTACCGCACCTCGGACACCGAGATCGTCGCGCTGCGCCAGGTGGATCTGGTCATCCAGCCGCGCGAGACCGTGACGCTGCTCGGTCCGTCCGGGTCGGGCAAGTCCACGCTGCTCTGGCTGCTCGGCGGGTTGCTCGCGCCGACGGCGGGCACGGTCAGCGTGTTCGGGAACCGGATCACCGACCTCGCCCCCCGCGAGGTCACCAACCTGCGCGCCAGCGAGGTCGGCATGGTGTTGCAGAACCCGGCCGCCAACCTGCTCTCGCACGCGAGCGCCCTGCAGAACGTGATGTTCGCGCAGCGCCCGCACCGAGATCGCGCCCGCGCACAGGAACTGCTCGACGCGATGGGCATCGGCAAACTCGCCCGCAGGCTCGCCGGTGGCCTCTCCGGCGGCGAACAGCAACGCCTCGCGGTCGCGGTGGCGCTGGCCAACCGGCCCCGGCTGCTGCTCGCCGACGAACCGACCAGCCAGCTCGACCGCGGCTCGGCGGCCGCCGTGCTGGAACTGCTGCGCACCGCCAACGCCGAACTGGGCACCACGGTGGTCGCGGTCAGCCACGACGCCGCCGTCGCGGACGCGCTCGGTCGCACCATCACCATCCGCGACGGCCGGGTCGGCGCGGAAGGCCGGGCCGGCGAGCAGTACGTGGTGATCGGCCGGGATGGCAACCTGGTGCTGCCACCGGAAGCGATGTCCGCGCTGCCGCCCGGCACGCTGGCCAAGGTGATCGTGAAGGAGAACGCGGTGGAACTGCGGGGTGCCGAATGACGACCGAGACGCTGTCGCCGTTGCGCGCCGAAGGCATCGGCTACGTCCGAGCCGGTCAGACCATCCTCGCCGATGTCGACGTGGACGTGCGGCCGGGCGAGCGGATCGCGGTCGTCGGACCGTCCGGCTCCGGCAAGACGACGCTGCTGGCGATCCTCGCCGGACTGGCCAAACCCACCAGTGGCCAGGTTTTCGTGGACGGCAGGGCGCTGCCCGGCAACGAACCGGCGACCCGGCACGGTCTCGCGGTGGTGTTGCAGGGCTACGGCCTGGTTTCGCTGCTCACCGCCGCCGAGAACGTCGCGGTCGCGCTGCGCTGCGCGGGCACCGACCCGGTCGACGCCAATGCGGCGGCGGCCACCGCGCTGGTCGAGCTGGGTCTGGGCGGCCACGCGGACAGTCGCACCGATCAGCTCTCCGGCGGTCAGCAACAGCGGGTGGCGGTGGCTCGCGCGCTCGCACTGCACCCGCGCATCCTGCTCGCCGACGAGCCAACGTCCCAGCAGGACCCGGACAACCGCGCGCTGGTCATGGACCGAATCCTCGGCACTGCCGAGCACGGCACCACCGTCCTGGTCGCCACCCACGATCCCGATTTCGCGCAACGCTGCGACCGGATCATCGAGCTGTAGCACGCATCGAGGTTGCCGGCGCACCCACTCGCCGACAACCTCGATCGCGCGGCCCCCAAGTCCCCGCGCGGCGTACTTACCCAGAGCGGACATCGGCCAAACATCGACATCTCAGTCCCGGGTCAGTGCCGCGTCACCAATAGCCGACAAATCCCAGAATTCGCCTGGGCCGCCCGGGTGAACGGCGCGTTGACTCTTGACAGTCATGTTGGTCTAGTCCAATTGTGCACGCATGCGATTAAGACCCATCCTGTCCGCGGCAGCCGTGGCGATCACCGCCGCAGGCGTCGTCCTCACCGGCACCGCGAACGCATCCCCCTCGGGGCACGCCCTGCCCCAACACCTCTTCGCGCCGTACTTCGAGTCCTACAACACCACCGACGACCCCGCTGCCTTCGCGAGCGAGTCGGGCTCGAAGTACCTGACCATGGCGTTCCTGCAAACCGCGACGCCGGGTTCGTGCACCGTCGACTGGAACGGCTCGCCGGCGACGCCGATCGCCTACGCCCAGTACGGCAAGCAGATCGCCCAGATCAGGGCGCACGGCGGCGACGTCATCCCGTCCTTCGGCGGCTACGCGGCCGACGACGGCGGCACCGAGATCGCCGACAGCTGCACCGACGTGAACGCGATCGCGGCCGCCTACGAGAACGTGATCACCACCTACGGTGTCACCCGGCTCGACCTGGACACCGAAGACAAGTCGCTGACCAACCCGGCGGGCATCGACCGTCGCAACAAGGCGATCGCCCTGGTCGAACAGTGGGCCGCGTGCCACCACCGCACCGTGCAGTTCTCCTACACGCTGCCGACCTTCCCGACCGGTCTGACCACCAACGGCCTGTCCGTACTGCAGAACGCGGTGGCCAACCACGCGCGGGTCGATGTCGTGAACATCATGACCTTCGACTACTACGACGGCCTGCCGCACGAGATGGCCACCGACACCGAGAGCGCGGTGACCGGCGTCGTCGCGCAGTTGAAGGCGCTCTACCCGCACCGGAGCACCCAGCAGCTCTACGCGATGATGGGTGTCACCGAGATGGTCGGCATCGACGACTACGGCCCCAGCGAAACCTTCACCACCGCCGACGCGGCGACCGTGGCGAAGTGGGTGCAGCAGAAGGGCCTGAGCCTGTTGTCCTTCTGGGCGATCGAGCGCGACAACGGCACGTGCGTCGGCACGAAGGGCGCGGGCGCCTGCTCGGGCGTCGCGCAGAGTGACTGGTTCTTCAGCCACGCGTTCGAGCCGTTCACTTCCCGCTGGTAGTAACTGACGGTAGGGACGGCCCCCTGGTCGTCCCTACCGTTTTTGATAGCCCCCTTGACAATTACGTGGTCTAGTCCAATTCTGGTGAGCATCCCGCCTAACGTCGAGCAGGAGCGCTCATGAGAAGACCCTTGTTAGCCATGGCATCCGTGCTGGCCGCCGCGGTCACCACCGCAGGCATGCTCGCCACGGGTGCCGGTGCCGCCCCAGCGGCGCCAACTCCCCTCCCGGCCCACGTGTTCGCCCCCTACTTCGAGGCGTACAACAGCGATTCCCCGGCCACCCTGTCCAGCCAGTCCGGCGCCAAATACCTGACCATGGCGTTCATCCAGGCGCCCAGCGTCGGATCCTGCACCCCCACCTGGAACGGCAACCAGGCGATCTCCTCGTCCAGCTACGGCAGCGACATCGCGACCATCCGCGCGTCCGGCGGTGACGTCATCCCGTCCTTCGGTGGCTACGGCGCCGACGACGGCGGCACCGAGATCGCGGACAGCTGCACCAATGTCGCCTCCATCGCCGCCGCCTACGAAAGCGTCATCACCACCTACAACGTCACCCGGCTCGACCTGGACACCGAGGACAACTCGCTGACCAACAGCGCGGGCATCGACCGCCGCAACAAGGCGATCGCGCAGGTCGAACAGTGGGCCGCAGGCAACGGCCGCACCGTGCAGTTCTCCTACACCCTGCCCTCGACCCCGTCCGGCCTGTCCGGGCAGGACATGACGGTCCTGCAGAACGCGGTCAGCAACAACGCGCGCATCGACGTCGTGAACATGATGACGTTCGACTTCTACGACGGCGCCACCCACGAAATGGCCAACGACACCGAAGCGGCGGCAGCCGCCGAGGTGAACCAGCTGGCCGGCCTGTACCCGTCCAAGACGCAGGCCCAACTGTGGGCGATGGTCGGCATCACCGAGATGATCGGCATCGACGACTACGGCTCACCGGAAACGTTCACCACCGCCGACGGCAACACGATCGAGAACTGGGCCGTGTCCAAGGGCATCAGCACGCTGTCCTTCTGGGCGTTGCAGCGCGACAACGGCGGCTGCGTCGGCACCAAGGGCTCGGACAGCTGCTCCGGCATCCAGCAGAGCACCTGGCAGTTCAGCCACACCTTCGAGCCGTTCACCAGCGGCGGCGGCACCACGCCACCGCCGCCCGCGAACGACTTCTCCGTGTCGCTGTCCCCGTCCTCCGGTGCGGTGAACCCGGGTTCCGGCACCACCTCGACGATCAACACCGCGGTCACCAACGGTTCCGCCCAGTCGGTCGCCCTGGCCGCCACCGGCGCACCGGCGGGCGTCACCGTCTCGCTGAGCCCGACCTCGGTCACCGCGGGCAGTTCGTCGAAGCTGACCGTCAGCACCACGTCGTCGGCGGCGCCCGGCAGCTACCCGATCACGGTCACCGGCAAGGCGACTTCCGGCAGCCACACGGCGACGTACACGTTGACCGTCAACGGATCCACGCCACCGCCCCCGAACGGCCTGACCAACGGCGGGTTCGAGAGCGGCAGCCTGAGCCCGTGGACCTGCCAGCCCGGCGGCGCGGTCGTGGGTAGCCCCGCGCACTCCGGCAGCCACACCTTGCAGGTGGCCGCGACCTCGTCGCAGACCGGCGAATGCGACCAGACGATCACCGTGTCCGCCAACGCCGGCCACACGCTCACCGCGTGGGTGCAGGGCAGCTACGCCTTCGTCGGCGTCAGCGGCGGCGCTTCGGCCAGCACCTGGACCTCCTCCAGCGGCTGGACCCAGGTGAGCGTCCCGTTCACCACCGGCTCTTCCGGCACCGTCACCGTGTTCGTGCACGGCTGGTACGGACTGGGCAACGTGTACGCGGACGACATCGCAGTGAGCTGATCGGTTCCACGGAGGGGCGGCCTACCCGGTCGCCCCTCCCCGCCCATCCAATGAACACCGCAACGGCCCATGATCCAGCCCCGGCAACACATGCCGCGCGAACAGGTCGCACTCCGTCGTATGTGGATACCCGGACAGGATGAACGCTTCCAGACCAAGTTCCTGATATGCCTTCAGTTTCGCCAGCACCTGGTCCGGATCGCCGACGATCGCCGCGCCCGCTCCCGAGCGCGCCTTGCCGATCCCGGTCCACAGGTTCTCCTCGACGAACCCGTCGTCGTCCGAGGTGTCCCGCAGTTCGCCCTGCCGCGCGTTGCCCGCCGACGTGGTGTCCAGCGACCGGGCCCGCACCCGTTCGCCCGTCTCGACATCCACTTTGGACAGCAACCGGCGCGCCGCGTCCACCGCCTGTCCCTCGGTCTCCCGCACGATCACGTGCACCCGGTACCCGAACCGCAACTCCCGCTCGTACTTGGCCGCGCGGTCGCGCATGTCGGTCAGCACGTCCGCGATACCGGCCATGGTGTCCGGCCACATCAGGAACACGTCCGCCGCCCGCGCCGCCACGTCCCGCGCGTTCTCGGAGAGTCCACCGAAGTAGAACGGCGGCGCGATGCCATCCCGGCAGATCCGCGGCGGATCCAGCTCCACATTGACGAAATCCCCGTGGTGCTCGACGGATTCGCCGTTCAGCAACGCCCGCAACACCGTCATGATCTCCAGGGTCCGCGCATAACGCGGCGCCGACGGCAACGGCGCGCCCGGCAGATCGGACGAAATGATGTTGATGGTCAGCCGACCGCCACTGATCTGATCGATGGTGGCCAGTTGCCGAGCGAGCTGCGGCGCCCACATCTCCCCCATCCGCACCGCGACCAGCAGTTGGATCCGCCGCGTCGCGCTGGCAACAGCCGAGGCGAAGGCGGTCGAATCGATCCCCATCTCATAGCCGGAAGGCAGGAGCAGATTGTCGAAGCCGCCTTCCTCGGCACGCAACGCGATCCCCCGGCAATGCTCCCAACTGGACAACAGCGCGGGATCGGCAAGACCCAGATACTCATAGTCGTCATCGCACAACGCGGCAAACCAGGAAACCTCGCACCGACCCATCAGACGGCTCCCCTCAAGTCCGGTACCAGTTGCTGTTCGATCTGCTCAAGGGATTGCCCACGCGTCTCCGGCACGAACCGGATCGCGAACACGCAGGAGATCACCCCGACGGCCGCGAAGATGTAGAACACCAGCCCGGTGCCGACGCCGAGCAGCACCGGGAAGAACAGCCCCACGAACAGGTTGCCCGACCAGTTCGCGAAGGTGGCCAGCGACATCGCGGGCCCGCGCACGTTGAGCGGGAACACCTCTCCGAGCAGGATCCATGTCATCCCGCCCCAGCTCATCGAGAAACTGATCTTGAACAACGCCAGGCACAGGATGGCCAACCACCCCACGGCACCGCCGCCCTTCAACCCCGCCACCGAAAACACCGTCCCCAGCGCCGCCATGGCAACCGCCATCGCGACAGCCCCGTAGATCAGCGGACGCCGCCGCCCGATCCGGTCCACCACCATCAACATGATCACGGTGACCACCACCGTCAACGCGCCCAGCCCAGCATTCGCCAGCAACGCGGCGGACTTGCCGAACCCCAACGCGGTCAGGATCGTCGGCGCGTAGTAGATGATCGTGTTGATCCCGATGATCTGCTGTAAGAACGCAACCCCAACCCCGATGAACAACACCCGCCGCACGCGCCGGTCCTTCAACAACGCACCAACCCCCGACCGAGCGGCCTCCCGGATCCGGGCGACCTCCCCGTCCACGTCATCGGTGATCCGCGCCAGCACCGCCCGCGCGTCGTCCTCCCGCGCCCGCTGCATCAACCACCGAGGCGACTCCGGCTGGAAGTAGACGCCGATCACCAGCGCAACCGCGGGAACCACGGCGAGTCCGAACGCGACCCGCCACTCCTCACCATCCGACAACCCCAGATTGATCAGATACGCGATCAGGATCCCACTCGAAATCATCAGCTGGTTCAGCCCCGACAACGCGCCGCGCACCCGGGCCGGTGCGATCTCGGACAGGTAGATCGGCACCGTCATGGACAACGCCCCCACCGCCAGCCCCATTACGAACCGCCCGGTCACGATGATCCCCAGGTTCGGTGCCACGGCCGCGACCAGACACCCCACCCCGAACACCGCGCCCGCCGCGACCACCAACCCGCGTCGCCCGATCCGGTCGGCCAGCCGCCCGCAGCCCAGCGCGCCGATCATGCAGCCGACCAGCAACGAGCTGGTCACGAACCCGACCTCAAGGGCGCTGAGCCCGAGCTCGGGTTTGATCAGCAGCAGCGCCCCGGCGACAACTCCCAGGTCATAGCCGAACAACAGCCCGCCCAGCGCACCGAACACATAGGTCGCCGAGCCCAACTTCGATGTCGCGCTCATCCCGCCTCCCCGACAGTAGGGCCTGCCTCACCATAGGTAAGGCCAAGCACAACAGGTATACCGCCGCGCACGCGGCGACGTGCTTGACTCACTCCTGAGAAGTGCCTATGGTCCCGGGAAAATGAACAGGTCTGAACAGGCTCAAAGGAGCTGGTGATGGCGCGTTTGGACGATGCCCCGGTGAGCGCCTCTGGCGCCGAGACCCGCGCGCTGCAGATCGAGGAGAACGGTATCAACGTGATCAGCGACGCTGATCGCAAGGGCACCCCTCGCCAGCTGTTCTGGCCGTGGTTCGGCGCGAACGTCTCGGTGCTGGGCCTGAGCTACGGCTCATTCGTGCTCGGCTTCGGCATCTCCTTCTGGCAGGCCACGATCGCGGGCCTGATCGGCATCGTGGTCTCCTTCCTGCTCTGCGGCTTCATCGCCGTTGCCGGCAAACGTGGCTCCGCACCGACCATGGTGCTCAGCAGGGCGGCCTTCGGCGTGCGCGGCAACCGGTTCGTATCGGTGCTGTCCTGGCTGCTGACCGTCGGCTGGGAAACCGTGCTGAGCGTGCTCGCCACCCTGGCCACCGCCACCGTGTTCGACCGGCTCGGTTGGGGCGGCGGCGCGTCCACGAAGATCATCGCGCTGATCGTGATCGCCGCGCTCGTGGTGATCTGCGGCGTGATGGGCTTCGACCTGATCATGCGCATGCAGACCGTGATCACCATCGTCACGGCGATACTGACCGTCGGCTACATCATCTTCGTCATTCCCAAGATCGACTGGGCCACCGTCTCGCACGTCCAGTCCGGCTCCGCGCAGCAGCTGATCGGCGCGCTGGTGTTCATCATGACCGGCTTCGGCCTCGGCTGGGTGAACGCGGGCGCCGACTACTCCCGTTACCTGCCAAGGAATTCCAGTAGCAGGGGCGTGATCGGCTGGACCACCTTCGGCTCGTCGATCGCCCCGGTCGTGCTGCTCGTCTTCGGCCTGCTGCTCGCCGGATCGTCCGACAAGCTCAGCTCCGCCATCGCCGACGACCCGATCGGCGCGCTCGCCACCATCCTGCCCACCTGGTACCTGATCCCTTTCGTGATCGTCGCCGTGCTCGGCCTCGTCGGCGGGGCCGTGCTGAACATCTACTCGTCCGGCCTGTCGCTGCTCACCGTCGGCCTGCGGGTGCCGCGCTACGTGGCGGCGTTGATCGACGGCACCATCATGGTGATCGGCACCATCTACGTCGTGTTCATCGCAGGCCACTTCCTCGGCCAGTTCGAAGGATTCCTCACCACGCTCGGCGTGCCGATCGCCGCCTGGTGCGGCATCATGCTGGCCGACATAGCCCTTCGCCGCACCGACTACACCGAGGCCGACCTGTTCAACCCGAAGGGCCGCTACGGCGACGTGCGCCCGTTCCCGATCGCGCTCGTCCTGGTCTGCACGGCGATCGGCTGGGGGCTCGTCACCAACACGTCCGCGAGCTGGCTCACCTGGCAGGGCTACCTGCTCGCCCCCCTCGGCCTCGGCGGCCGGACCGGCTCCTGGGCGTTCGCCAACGTCGGCGTGCTGGTCGCACTCGTGCTCGGTTTCGTCGTGGTGTTCGTCGCCGACCGCGCCCGCGTCCGTCGGCAGGAGGCGCTCGCATGAGAGCGTGGCTGACCATCATCGACATGCAACGAGTGTTCGCCGAACGCGGCAGCGACTGGTTCACCCCGCGCTTCGACGAGATCATCGCGCCGATCCGCAAACTCCTGCCCAGCTTCGGCGACCACGTCGTCTACACCCGCTTCGTCGCACCCGCCGAACCAGTGGGCTCCTGGCGCGCCTACTACGACCAGTGGCCCGCCGAACTCGTCGAACCCGGCCACCACATGTACGACATCGTCGACGAGCTCATCCCCGGCCCCAGCGCGACCGTCGTCACCGCGCCCACCTTCGGCAAATGGAACGCCGACCTGGCCGCCACCATCGGCTCGCCAGGTTCACCAGGCGAAATGGTCCTGGCCGGCGTGGCGACCGACTGCTGCGTCCTGTCCACCGCCGTCGCCGCGGCCGATGCCGGGGTGCACGTGCGGGTCGTCGCGCAAGCCTGCGCGGGTCTGACCGACGAGAGCCACCACAAGGCGCTGGACCTCCTCAGCGGCTACGCCCCCATGATCGAAGTCGTCGAACTCGCCGACATCCTGGCCTAGTCGCGAGGCGACTGCGCACCGTCCAACCGAGCCCGCTCGGCGATCGCCTGAAGCGCGGCAATGTGCTCGGCCAGCGTGTTGCGCCCGGTCTCGGTGAGGTTGAGCCAGGTGCGCGGTCTCTTGCCGACGTAGCCCTTGCGGACTTCCACATAGTCGCTCTTGGACAGATTCGTGACCTGTTTGGACAGTGCGGAGTCGGAGAGCTTCACCGAGTCCCGGACGAACCCGAACTCGGCCCATTCCGCAGCGGCGAGCAGCGAGACGATGGCCAATCTCGTCGGGTCCAGCAGCAGCTGGTCAAGCTCGGCCACTGTCTCTCAACCCTTGTCTTGCTGGCGCAGCAGCCACAGCTGGAATCTGGGGCCAAGGAAGATGATGTAGAGCCCGGCAAGCGCGCCGTAGTAGATGATGCCGTGCGGCACGTGGAACAGCTGGATGATCAGGGCCGCGGCGACCGCGATCCCGAGGATCGGCACCATGCGCACCAGGCGCCACTTCGCGCTGATCGGAATCGTCCGGCTCGACACCCCGACCGGCCTGCCGACCAGACTGCTGCCCACCCGGGTGCGCAGGCCGAAGACCAGCAGGAGCACGACGGCCAGCAGAACCCAGATCAGCCAGGGGCTTGCCGAGGGGAACAGGTCGACAGACGCGCAGTAGAGGAAGACGATCAGCCCACCGCCGATCGAAAGCCAGCGCGCCCCGACAGCCGACTTCATCACCTGCTCCCGGCCCTCGCGCACGGCGCGCAGCGCCGCCGCAGCCTCCTCCGGCGTTGGCTCGTTCACCGTTGCCGCTCCTTGTTCACGGTTCGCAGAATCAGCCACTGATCAAACCATGCGCCCGTCGAGGTCAGCACCAGCAGGGCCAGTCCCATGATCAGGTGCGCGTAGGTGTGCAGCGGTGCCGCGCTGTCGGTCAGCTTGGTCAGCCCCAACTGCAACCCCAGGCGAACCACGACCAGCACCACGACCAGCAGTCGCGCCCGAGGCGAGCGCCACACCGAGCGGATGTACTGGCGGCGGCGCGAGAGCAGGGTGAACCAGAGCGTGAGGTGCACTGCGGCGAACGCCAGCGGCACCAGCCCGATCAGCGGATGGTTCGCGCTGAACTGCTGGCTGATGTCGAAGCTGGCGACGAGCAGTCCAGCCAGCACGAAATACCACACCGGCAGGCCCCTGACCTGCTGCTGAGCCAGATCCTGCTGCGGTCGTCGGTCCGTGGTCACCATCGTTCTACCTCCTCGGGGAAAGTACTTGCCTAAGGAGAAAGTAGCTGACACTTTCCACTCAGGCAAGTACTTGCCTGGAACTCCCGCTCAGCGAGGTCACGTAGGCGGCCTGAGCCCGCCCCGCCGCCACGAACGGCTCGACGGACCGCAGCCCCCGAGCCAGCAAAAAGGCACCCTCCAAGGCCCCGAGCAGCGCATGAATCACCGATCGAGCCGTCGCCTCGGGCAGCCCGCGCCCCACCAGATAGGCGCTCCCCTGCTCGACCCACGACGCCATCACCTCCGCCGCGACCTCGCGCAACGCAGGCTCGGTGTCCGCGATCTCGGCGGTGACCGTGCCCACCGGGCACATGTTCATCCACCCGGTGTCCCGCATCTGCTCACCCGCCGCGACGAACGCCGCTTCGATACCGGTGGCCAGGTCCTCGTGCGGATCGAGCAACAGCGGCAGCAACTGGATGTACGCGGCGCCGGTCTGACGCAGCGCAGCGGCCGCGACCTCGCGCTTACCGCCCTTGAAGTGGTGATAGATCGACCCGGTCGGCGCGTCCGCCGCGCGTACCAGCTGGTTGATTCCGGTCGCGGCGTAACCCTGCACGCGGAGCAGCTCGGCCATCGCCAGCACGATCCGGTTCTCGGTGTCCATCGAACTATGCTAGAACAGTCTCTCTAGAGAGAGCGTTCTAGCGAAGGGGGAGCCGATGCGCACAGTGTCACTGCCAGCAGGAACGATCGAATACGACCAGTTCGGATCCGGCCCGCCGGTTGTGCTGCTGCACGGCCTGCTGATGGATCACACCCTGTGGGACCGCGTCCTGCCGTCGTTGCCCACCGGCTTCACCTACCTCCGGCCGGTCCTCCCGCTCGGCGCCCACCGCACCCCGATGAACCCCGGCGCCGACCTCACCCTGCCCGGCCAAGTCCACCTCGTCGCCGACTTCCTGGACGCGCTCGACCTGCGCGACGTCACCCTGGTGCACACCGACTGGGGCGGCGCGCTGTTCCTCACCGCACACGGGCGCGACGAGCGCGTCAGCAGGCAGGTGATCCTGCCGTGCGAAGCGTTCGACAACTTCCCACCCGGCCTCCCCGGCAAGCTCGTCATCGTGGCCGCCGCCATCCCCGGCGGTCTGACCATCGCAGCGCGTCAACTGCGCATCGGCTGGGTCCGCCGGCTACCGATGACCTTCGGACAGATGGCCCGGCGCCCGTTGCCCGACGACCTCGTCCGAGCCTGGACCGAACCCCTGCTCACCAACCCCGCCATCCGCCGCGACCTGCTCGCCTACTGCCGCACCAAGCTCCACCCCGGCCAACTCATCCGAGACAGCGAAGCGCTGGCCAACTTCACCGGCGACACCCTGGTCCTGTGGTCCCCGGACAACCGAGTGATGCCACCCGAACACGGCCGCCGCCTCGCCGACCTGTTGCCCGCCAGCCGATACGCGGAAATCCCCGGCGCGTACGTGCTGTCCATGCTGGACGAACCCGAAGCAGTGGCAAAAGAAATCGGCAACTTCCTCAACCGTGCCACTGGGCGGTCCCAGAGCTAGCCGGTGAGGCACTTTTTGCGCAGGGGCGATCGCACCCCATGCAACGTGTTGCGGCGAGGCACACGATCCGGATCGATGAAACTGGGTGGAATAAATTCCGGAACCCCGTCCCGAATCCGCACTTCCCAGTCCGAGTGATGAACCAACGTATGGTGCCGCCGACACAACAGAGCCATGTTCGCCACACTCGTCGGCCCACCATCAACCCAATGCCGCACATGATGTGCATCCGTCCATTCGGCAGGACGCCCGCAGGCGGGGAAGGCACAACCGCCATCCCGCCACACCAACGCCTTCCGGACTCCGGGCGGCGCGGTCCGCTTGGCACGACCCACATCCAGCGGCTGCGAGTCGCCATCCAGCACCATCGGCACAACCGTGGCATCGCAGGCGATACGGCGCACCTGCCGGGCACTCAAACCACCCAGATCCGCCAGGCCACCGAGCTGGCCGTGGCCGATCTCCGCACGCAACGCGCCCAGCGACATCGTCACCGTCAGATGCGGGCGCTCACCGCCATCCACAGGCACGGTTGCCGCGTTGGCGGTCAGCTGCAACAACTCCGCGAACGCGTCACCTTGCCGCTCACCGACACCGCGCCAATCACGCACACCGTCAGCCGGATGCGGCTTGGCCAACGGGCTCAACAACCCCACCAGCAACGCACCCGCCTCCGGCCCCAATCGTCCGACGAAGCGGACGTCACCGTTGCGCCGGGTGTCGACGTGCAGCTCATTGACGGGCGGCTCCGGCGAATCGACAGGCTCGGAACCGTCTTGGTCCAGCCACGCGAGGACCTGGCGGGCGATCCGCTGCAAACCGCCGGAATCGAGGGTGCGGGCGTTCTCGACCAGCGTCGACTCCGCCAGCTCCCGCTGCTCGACACTCGCAGTCGACGGGACTTTGGCCAGCGTCTTCACGATCACATCGAGGTGATCGGCGCCCATCGCGCCCTCGGCCACGGCGACACGCGCGACGTCCGAATGCTGCAGCAGGTTGGCGTGGGATTCGCGGCGGACGGCTTCGGTAAGGGGGATACGAGCGGCGTCATGGAGCACAACCCGAGTGCAGTCGTAGCCACCAGTCAGGCCACGCGACTCGGCTTCGGCATGAATAGCCAGCGTGGTCGCGTAAAATCGGCGCGCCAGTTCTTCCGCTTCGCGCATCGCCGCCAGGATCTCAGCGTCGCTCGCTCGCCACCATTCAGTGGCGAGCATCGCGTCTGCCGACTTCCCCATGCGTCAATGATACCAAGGGAAAACTCTCGTGATCAACTCACCAACGGGTGAAGCTTGTTATACACCAACACCTTCTGACCAACGCATCGCCGAGCGCGGGTTCATGCACGCCGGGATATCCCAAGTTGCCGAGGGCAACGGGGAGGACTTCTTCCTGGCCACCGTTGACGAAATCGTCGGGCCGGATGATGTCGTGCTCGATCTTGGTTGCGGGCACGGCGAACTCACGCTGGCCATCGCGGAGCACGCCCGGACCGCGATCGGCGTCGATCGGGATTCCGGATACCTGGCACTGGCTCGGGAATTGGCCGACGAGCGCGGCGCGACGAATGTTCGATTTCTCGAACTGGTGTTGCCACATAACCGACTCCCGCTTGCCGATGGGTCGGTCACGGTGGTGGTCAACCGGCGTGGGCCCGTTGCCGAAAAGTGGCTGGACGAGATCCGCCGGGTGGCCCGACCGGGCGCGGAGGTCGTCATCATGCATCCGGCGGGCGGGCCGCCTCGGCCGAGTTGGGCGGAGGGGCTGCCGGGTTTCGGGGCGTTGCCTTATGAACAGGTGCGGTCCTGGGTCGTGGAACCGCTGGCTGCGGCGGGCATCGACGACTACCGGTTGTGGTGGTTCGACGTGCCGGAATGGTTCGCGACCGGCGAGGAGCTACGCCTGCGCATCGCGCCTGACGACCACAGCGCAGGGTGGGCGCGGGCAAGTGGGTTGGCGCTACGGCAGCAGCGGCTGGTGGCCCGGTTTCGACTGCCGGCCACGCGATGAACCAACACTCAGGCCGCCAGCCGCACCATAAACCAGCACTCAGGCTGCCAGCCGCGCAATGACCGGCACTCAGCCCTCGGTGTCCCCCTGGGACTCTGCGGACTCTGCGGACTTGGCGGGCTCAGCGGACTTGGCGGGCTCCGCCGCGCGGCGGATGCGGATCACGCCGCCGCCGAGGTCGAGCGGGCCGGGTTCGAACAGTTGGCCGTCACCTGCCTCTTTGCCCTGATCGTCGAGTTTGCGGCCGGGAAACATATCACCTAGTTGGCCCATTTTCACAGGATAGCGGGTAGCGGATTCAAGCCTGCTCGAAAAGCTTGTGAGCAGCGGACCAGGGCGTCAAGATTGGTATGAGCATCGAACCAAATGATGCATCCCGGCGCGTGATTCCCCTCCACTCGCCGGGGCCGGGCGCTCACGGAGCAGCCTGGGAGGTCAGGTTCCGCTGCCGATCGGCGAGTCGGCCCTCGGCTGGTCGACAGCGGGACCTGCACCCATGATCAGGAAATGACGCGCAGGGTGCCGCGCTGCGGCTGGGTGAGCCGCTCGATCGACTGCGCCGTCTCGTCGTCGGCCGGAAGCAGGACGACCAGCTGCTGCGCCATGTCGGTGAGTTCCATGGTTTCGCGGATCAGCCGCAGTTCGGGACCGGTCGAGGGTTGCAGGCGCAGCACGCCGCGGGCGGGTACCTGGTGCTGGTTGAGGCGGCGGGAGAAGTCCTCGCAGGCGACGGGGGCCAGATCGTTGATGAACCAGTAGACGTTCTCGATGCTCGGACCCAGCCACAGGTCGAAGGCCTGCTCGTCGGCGATCTCGTCCCATTCCGGAAAGGCGGTTCGGGAACGTGGGTCGGTGAAGACGTAGCGGGTCAGGTTGGGTTGTTCCGCGTCGAGCAGGCCGGTGCCTTCGACGGCTGCCCGGTATCCGCTGGTGTACGCCAGGATGTCGCCCAACCGGTTCATCACGACCGCGAGCCCTGGTTCCATCAGCGCGAGCGTCTGCCTGGTCGACGGCCGGATCTCGCGGTTGGGCGCGGCGGGCCGGAGGTGTCCGACGCAGAGGTTGCCGCTGATCTTGGTGAGGTAGCGGAGGTGCTGGCGTTCGGCCTGGTCGAGGCTGAGCCCGTCGGCCAGGGCGTTGACCACGGCGATGGACGGGTTGCGGTCGCGGCCTTGTTCGATGCGGGTCAGGTACTCGACGCTGATGCCTGCTCGCGCTGCCAGGTCCGACCGGCGCAGGCCCGGTGACCTGCGACGACCGTGCTCTGGCAGGCCGAGCGACTCGGGCTGGATCCGGTCTCGCTTGGCGCGGATGAAATCCCCCAACGGTGTCCCCACGAACACCAGCATAAGTCGCCCAACCGTGCGCAGCGTGGCCCTGGCAGGGCCAGCCTGCGCTCGGCCTGGTTGGTCGCGCGCATCGGCCGGAGAGTGATCGGCATGGCGAACAAGTACAAGTTGGCGATCATCGTCGGCAGCGTCCGGGACGTACGGTTCGGTCCGGTCGCCGCGTCGTGGGTCGCGGAGCAGGCGCGAACGCACGGCGGTTTCGAAGTCGAGGTGATCGATCTCGCCGACGTCGACATTCCGTTGAACCTGCCGTCGACGTCGCCGAAGATGGCGGGCGACGATTACCCGCGACCGGCTGGCATGGCCCCGTTGACCACGGCGTTGACGGAGGCGGACGCGTTCATCGTGGTGACTCCGGAGTACAACCACAGCTACCCGGCTTCGTTGAAGTCGGCGATCGACTGGCACTTCACCCAGTGGACCGCGAAACCGGTCGCGTTCGTGAGCTACGGCGGGGTCGCCGGTGGCAGGCATGCCGTGCTGCACCTGGAAAACGTGTTGGTCGAGCTGCATGCCGTGATCGTCCACGATGGACTGGTCTTTCCGAGCTTCTACCAGAACTGGCAGGACGGTCATCCACGGGACGCGGAGGCAGCAGGCCGAGCGAAGGGCATGCTCGACCAGCTGGCCTGGTGGGCGGGCGCGTTGCAGGCGGCCCGTGCGGCAGTGCCTTATCCGAGCTG
This sequence comes from Pseudonocardiaceae bacterium, assembly GCA_036494465.1. Classification (GTDB taxonomy): domain Bacteria; phylum Actinomycetota; class Actinomycetes; order Mycobacteriales; family Pseudonocardiaceae; genus CAJCJE01. The sequence continues at coordinate 39,318 of DASXOJ010000027.1, read as the reverse complement.
ACCGCTGCCTACCAGCGAATCCGCCTTCTGGCTCGGCGCCGGCTCGCGGGCCGGGCGCGGGATGAAGGAGCTGATCAGGCCGAGCAGTGCCAGGCCGAGGCAGAACCAGCCGAACCAGTCGCCGAGGCGGGTGTAGAGGGTGGTGCCGGGGTTCGGCGGAATGGCTGCCGTGAGCACGGCGAACTGACCGGGCGCGGTGGCCGAGTCGGTCTTGGCGACGACGTTGCCGAAGCCGTCCGCGACGAGCATTTCGCCGTTCCGGTCGGCCCAGGCGACGCCGAGGCCGTTCTCGACTCCGCGCAGTTGCGCGGTATTGGCGTGTTCCAGGCCGTCCGCGCCTTCGTCGGACGCGGGGATGGCGAGCAGTTGCGTGCCGCCTTGGGCGTAGGCCCGGCTGGGGTCGGTGAAGTCGACGTCGGCACAGACTTCGACGCCGAGCTTGGCGCCGGCCAGCGACGGGTAGACGAGCTGGTGGCCCTTGGTGGCGACGGTGTCGTGCCACTTCAGGTAGTTCACGGTGTTGCCGCTCGGCAGGATGCTCAGCGCGAGGTTGCCGGCTCCCTCGACGACGCCGACCACGATGGTCACGTTGCGGTCGGTGGCTATCGGGCTCAGTTTGCCGACCAGCACCGACAGGCCGGTGCCGTTGGCGGTGAACGCGCCTTCGGGGAGCACGACGAGCTGGGTTCCTGCTGGCACAGCGGAGATCTCGGCGGCGTAGCCGTTGAGCAGGGCGGTGCCTGCGGGAGTGGTCAGGTCGGGTGCCCAGGTGGTGTTGGTCGACGTGACCAGGGCGACGTGTTCGGCGGGGCCGGTCGGCCGGGCCAGGGCGAGGCGCAGGGCGCCGCCGCCGAGCACGAGACCGGCGAGGACCGCGGCGAGCACCAGGGTGCGGACGCGGGCGACCGGCCGGACCTCGGCGGCGGCGGTGAGGGCGGCGAGCACGCACGGCACGAACAGGATCAGGAACTCGATGCCGAGGAATCCGGTGATCGACGCGGTTTGCAGCAGCATCGGCAGTTCGGTCTGCGTGCTCGCCAACGTGCCCATGACGCCGGTCGGGTTGTACCGCGCGACGAGCGACAGCGCGCCTGCCCACAACGCGGGCGCGGCCAGCACGGCGAGCACGGGCCGGCCGCGCAGCAGCAGGCCGCGGAAGATCAGGGTGAGCACCATGAACACCAGCGCGCAGCCCGCCGACACGGTCAGGCCGACGCTGACGGGTTCGTCGTGGGAGTGGGTGAAGAAGCCCCATTCGTTGATGGTGCCCAGGAAGTAGCCGAAGAACGCCATCAAGGCGGTCGCGGTGGCGGGCACGCGGGGTGCCATGAACAGCACCGGCAGCGGCGCGAGCCAGGTCAGCACCGCCATGGGCGCGAACCCGGTGCCGAAGTAGAACAGTGCGGCCGAGCCGAGCGCCGCGACCACCCCGACCACCACCCGCCCGACCCGAGCCGGATGTACTGGTGTGGTGTCCTGCCCCTGGAAACTCATGGATCCAGGGTCCCGATCGGGCGCCGTCGGCACATCCGGGGTTTCCCCGGGGGAACCCCGGAAATCGGGTCAGGGGATGCGGGCGACCGCGACGTAGCTGCCCGCGTGCGAGCCAGTGTGGTGTTCGTGCGGGTCGTCGGGGCGCCAGTCGGGTGCGCCGACGATGCCGGGGTCGACGGGTTGCGCGTCACCGAAGATGGTGCCGAACTCGGCGCGGGAACGCAGGTAGGCGGGCGTGCTCGCGGTCGAGGTGGCTTTGGTCAGGCCGGCCATGTCGATCTCGCGTTCCTCGCTGGTGAGGTGCGAGATGACCAGAAAGCTGCCGGGCGCCAACCGCTGGCGGTAGCGGGCGATGATGTCGCCGGGGTTGCCTGGGAAGTACTGCAACACCATCAGCGCGAGCAGCGCGACGGGCTGCTCGAAGTCGAGCAGGCCGGTCACGGTGGGCGCGGTCAGCACCGCGTCGGCGTCGCGCAGGTCGGCGTGGGTGGCGGTGGCCAACGGGTTGTGCCGCAACAACTGTCTGCTGTGCGCGACCGCGATGGCTTCGGTGTCCACATAGGCCACTCGGCAGGCCGGGTCGGCGCGTTGCGCGATCTCGTGCACGTTGCCGACGGTCGGGATGCCGGAGCCGAGGTCGAGGAACTGCCGGATACCGTTGGCGACGCAGAACCGGACCGCGCGACGCAGGAAGGACCGGTTGGCGCGGGCGATGTCCACAACGGCCGGATCGATGGCGATCATCCGGTCGGCGAGTTCCCGGTCGACGGCGAGGTTGGCCGCGCCGCCGAGCCAGTAGTCGTACATGCGCGCAGCGTTGGGACGTTCCAGGTCGAACTCCGCGCCCAGGCTCTCCTCGTCGAAGGAGTCCCAGTTCGCGGCGCCGACATGCTCTCCCAGCATGCAACTTATATCGCAGGGACGCTGCTTCCATTACCGAACAGGTCGGGACGGTCCACTTTGTGTTGGTAGATCCACTTGTGGCGCGGTCTCGATCGATTCGGAGACCAGGTCCATCGCCAGGGCGACCCCGCCGCGCAGCGCACCGTCCTGCTCGAACCGGGCGGGCACCAGTTCCGGCGGGAACGGCACCGCCTGCAACAGCCTGCGCCGCAACGCGGGCAACACCACGTCCGCGGAGCGGGTGAACCCGCCGCCGACCGCGATCCGCGCCGGGTCGACGGTGATGGCGAGGTTGGCGATGTGCACCGCCAACTCGTCCAGCGCGCCGTTCATCAGTTCCCGCGCCACGTCGTCGTGTTCGGCCAGCGCGAACAGTTCGGCGGCGGTCATCGGCCGGGCGAACAGCGCGCTCGCCCGCTCACCCAGCCACCGCCCGCCGACCGCCTCTTCCAGCGACGCGTTGCCGTTGGCGTAGCCGCCGTGGTCATCGACGCTGCGCAGGTTGTAGCCGATCTCGCCGGACGCGCCGTTCGCGCCGGTCAGCACGTGCCCGCCGACCACGATCGCGGCGGCGAGACCGGTGCCGAGGGAGAGGAAGATCCCCGGATCGGCGCCGTCCAACGCACCCCAGCGCGCCTCGGCGAGGGCGGCTGCCTTCGCGTCGGTGCCGGTGGCGATGGGCAGGGCGCCGATCCGTTCGGCGATCTCGTCGCGCAGCCGCAACCGGCCCCAGCCCGGCACGTTCGGCGCGAGCAGGATCCGGTCCGGCAGCACGATGCCCGGACTCACCACACCGACCGCGCGCAACTGCACGGAATGCGTCTGCGCGTACTCGGTGAGCAGTTCTTTTGCTGCTGCCACCGCGCGATCGACGGCCTGGATGGCACCGTCGGCCGCGTTGGTGTCCAGCCTGCGCTCCACCAGCAGCGCACCGGTGGCCGAATCCGCTATCCCGATCGCGACCTTGGTGCCGCCGAAGTCGATGCCGAGCAGGACTTCGGCGGGCTCGTCGGCCGCGATGCCGGGGATTGTCGGTGGTTGGGTCATTGTCTTGGTTGCCGGCTTCAGCACCTGCTGCTTATTCCTTCACTCCATCGACGTGCGACACGCCCGGCGCGTTCGCCGCGGCCTGCTGCGCGGCGCAGCCACCCGGTGTGGACGGGGCGGCGACGTCGATGGTGCCGGCGTTCCAACCGCTGACACTGACCACCGGCTGCGCCCCGCCAAGATCACGCGATGCGTAGGTGGTGGACAGGGTTTCCGATTCGCCCGGCCAGAGCGTGACGTCGTTGTCGTTCCACAACGCCGACACGACCTGGTTGTCACCGGACTGCGGCTTACCTGCCGCGTTGCCCTTGCGCACGTCCGCGCGCAGGAAGAAGCCGACCGCTGGGGTCTTCGAAGTGTTGGTGATGGTCACCCTGGTCACCGTGTCCGCGCCGTTCGGGCCGGGCTGGTGACTGGTCGCGGCGACCACCTTCAGGTTGGCGGGCGCCAGGTTCTGCAGGCCCTGCAGGTCGGCGTACTGCGACATGGTGGCCTGCGGGTTGCCCAGCGTCTTGCTCCAGTCGACCACGTCGTCCTGGGTCGAGCGCCAGTAGACGTTGCGGTCAACGACCTGGCCGTGGTCGCGCACCATCAGTTCCACGAAGTAGGTGCTCGCCGGTGCCGGAGCCGTCGTGGCTGCCGGGATCTTCGGGGTGAGCACCGAGTTCTTGACGCCCTGGGCGCCGAGGTTGATGCCGTTCGCGGTCTGGTCGTCGAGCACCTTGCCGCTGGTGTCGTACACCTTGGCTTCGACGGACAGGCCGGATTCGCTGGCACCGCCGAGGTTGTCCAGGGTGACGGTGTTGTTGTCGTAGGTGTAGAGGGCGTGCAGCGACTCGTTGGCCTTCTTCGCGCCGTAGAACGCTCCCGGCTGGTCACCGTCGTTGTTGTAGAGGTCCCACAGCAGCGTCGGCCAGCCCTTGTTGAGCTGCCAGTAGATCGTGCCGGTGGAGGGCGCCTGCTTGTTGGTCGAGTGGTCGATGAACGCCTCGAACTGCGAGCGGGTGTTCTCGTACTCGGCGACCTGCGCCTCCTGGACGTAGGAGTTCAGGCTGTTCCACTGGCCGTATCGGTTGGACAGTGCGGTGTCGAAGTCGTAGAGCGTGCCGAAGGCGTAGCCGCCGACGCCCGACTCGTAGTTGGCGTGGTACTGGTGGTAGCTCGGGTCCTGCCAGAGGTTCGCCTGGTCGGACGGGGACAGGAAGCGCTGGATGGAGTCCAGGGTCGGCACGGTGTCGCCGCCGCTCTCCTCGCTGTCGAAGCCCCACGAACCGCCCACGTTGGTCAGGCTGGAGTCGGTCGGGTCGTAGGTGCCGGAGTCGTACCAGTAACTCGGTGACACCCAGTCGTACGGGCCTTCCTTCTCACCGGACGTGCCCAGCTGCGGCGAGCTCTTGTACTCGGCGGAGGAGACGATCGGCACGTCGAAGTCGGCCTGCTTGAACGCCTTGAGCGAGACGTCCTCCTGGGTGGGCACCGGCTCGTTGTCGCTCCAGCTGAAGGTGACCACGCTCGGGTGGTTGCGCTCGTTCTGGCCGGTCGTCAGGGCGGAGAGCGCCATGATGTCCAGCGCCTTCTGGGTGGGCGGCTTGGTGGGCTGCCAGGTGTCGTCGCAGCACTCGTCGCCCGAGTCGATCATGATGCCCGCGCGGTCCATCTGCTCGTAGAAGTCCTGCGGCATGAAGTGGCCTTCGAGGCGGATCATGTCGAGGCCCATGTTGCGCATCAACGAGATCTGGTGCGCCACGTCCTGCTTCGAGTAGCGCAGGAAGATGTCCTCGTCGTAGCCGCCACCACGAGCGACGAACGCCTTGCCGTTGACCGAGTAGCTGCGCACGCCCTGCGGCGCACCGGCAGACGGGCCGATCAGCGAGCTGGTCACGGTGCGGATGCCGAAGGTCTCGTCGGTCGAGTTGGACACCATGCCGTGCTGGCTGACTGCGGTGTCCAATGTGTACAGCGGCTGGGCGCCCATCTGGTAGGGCCACCAGATCTTCGGGTGTTTGATGGTCAGCTGCGGGTACGCGGCCGGGGTGAACGTCACGGTCTTGGTCGCGTGCGCGGGCACGGTGACCGACTGGTTGAGCACGATCGGCAGGCCGCCGCCCGATGGCGGGTTGACGGTCGCGGTGACGTTGCCGGTCTGGCTGCTGCCGGTGTTGTTGGTGACGTCGGTGTCCACGGTCAGCGCCGAGCTGGCCAGATCGGCCGCGTTGGCCTGGTTGACGTGCGCGTTCCCGTCCGAGAGCGCGTTGGCGACCTGGAGCTGGACCGGGAACTGGATGCCGGTGTTGTTGTCCGGCGGCACTTCTTCCCAGTCCTCGTCGCCGAGGGTGAACATGGTGCTGACGTCGTTCGGGTAGACCTCCAGCGCGAGCGAGTTGTTACCGCTCTGGAGGAGCTTGGTGACGTCGAAGGTGAACTTGGTGAAGTCGCCGGTCACGGTGTCCTGAGTGGCCACTTCGTGGCCGTTCACCCACACGTCCGCCTGGCCGACGATGCCGTTGATGATCAGCGACGCGTCCTGGCCGGGGCGCAGGTTCGGCGCGAAGTTGGTCCGGAACCACCACGGCTTCATGAACTGCGGCACGGTTTCCTTGCCGACGCTGTCCTCGTAGCCGAAGCACTTCCGCATGTTGTCGGCGTAGAAGACGTTCGGGCAGGCGCCGTTCTGCAACAGCGCGTTGATCTCGGTGCCGGGCGCGCCCGCGTCGTCGGCCTTGACCGACAACCAGCCCTTGGTGTCGAAGTTCGATGCGGAGATCGCCGCGCCGCCCTGGGTGGCGGTCGCGCTGGTCAGCACCTTCCAGCCGGTGTTGACGCCGAGCGTGTTCAACCCGATCGCCGGGTGCCCGCTCTGCGCCGTGTCGCTCGCCGGTGCGGCACTGTTCGCATTGGACGCGAGCGCGGCCGGTGTGCCCAGCGCCGCGCCCAAGACCAGCACCGTGCCAACGGCGAGCCCTATGCCTACCCGTCGCCTCATAATCGCAGCACCCATCCCGTCTCACCCGACCCGTGGCAGTCCCGGTAATTTGTATGCCTGCCTTACATACGTAGTCAAGGGGTCAACGAGTGATTCGTAATGCCTTCTCAGTGCGTGGATGACCTGCGAATCAGGACCCGAGCTGGGCAAGTACCGCATCTCGGGCGCGGTCTAGACCAGCGGCCAGCGCGCCGAGCACCACATTCTCCCGACCCAACGCCGACATCTCGATCGGCGGCGGCGCCAGCGCGAGCAGTTCGGAAAGCCGCCGCTGCACCGGTTCGAGCAGCACATCCGCGTTGCTGCCCACCCCACCACCGAGCACGATCAGCCCCGGATCGAGCATCGCGATGATCGCGGCGACCGCCCGCGCGATGTGATCGGCCTCGGCGTCGACAGCGCGCACCGCCGCCGCGTCGCCGGCCCGCGCGGCCTCGAACACGTCCTCGGCGGTCTTCGCGCTGGTCATCCCGCATTTGCGCGCGGTGGCGACGACGCCCTCAGCGGATGCAACCGTTTCCAGGATGCCGTGCTGACGGGCGTCCGCGACGCTGCCGGACAGCGGCACGGGGCCCTGGTCACCGACCGGCAGGAACGAGATTTCGCCCGCGCGACCGTTTGCACCGCGATACAACCTGTTGTCGATCACGATGCCCATGCCGACACCGGTACCGACCGACACGAACACGAAATTGCCGACGTTCGCACCGCGTCCATACGCCTGCTCGGCCAGCGTCGCCAGGTTCACGTCGTTGTCGATGGAGAACCGCTCGCCGAGCGCGGCCCGCAGCCCCCGCACCGAACCGGGTTTGTCCAGGCCGGGCAGGTTGGGCGCGGCGTTGATCCGCTGGGCCTCCGGCTCGTAGAAGCCGGGGATGCCCAGCACCGTGTGGGTGACGTCGGCGAACTTCAGGCCCGCCTTGACCGGCACGCTACGCGCCAGGTCGATCACCTGCTTGACCAGCGCTTCCGCCGTGCGCGCCTTCACCCGCTCGTCATAACGGACCACGATCTGACCAGCGAGGTCGGCGATGGCCAGCCGGATCCAGGACGCGCCGACGTCGACCGCGAGCGCGGAACCCGCGTCCGGCCTGATCTCGTAGAGCCGGGGCGCCCTGCCAACCTGGCCGACCCGGTGTCCGACGTGCCGCAACAGGCCGGCGCGTTCCAGGCTGCCCAGGGCGAGGCCGATGGTCGGCTTGGACAAGCCGGTCGCCGCGACCAGCTGCGAGGCGGAAACCTGGCCGAGCTGGCGGGTGCGCTGATAGACCGCGCGCTCGTTCATGATCCGGACGACGGCGGTCGTGTTCGCGACCGCGCTGTCCGGCACGGCACCCTCGGGCACGGTGCTGTCCGGAACGACGACCTCCTCAGTCGATCCGGTGCCTTCACCATCGGGTGTCGTCTTACCCACCGCCGCGCTCCTGTCGAGAATGGCTCCTACTGACTGTAGTTCCTTCTCGCCATTAAACAGCCAACCAGCGCGTTCTGGCGCGACTCGCCGAGAGTGAGATGATCACCCCTTGGGTGGCGACGGGATGAAGCCACTGGTGCGCCGAACGTAGTCGGCGTAGCCGGGGCGGCGTTGGAGCAGCGATTTCTCCAGCATGGGTTTGCCGCTGCCCTTCGCCAGCAGCGCGGTCATGATCACCGGAGCGAGCACGGTGGCGGCGCCTGGCCAGTCGCGGCAGGCCAGCAGATACAGGCCCCACCAGACGCAGGCATCGCCGAAATAGTTCGGATGCCGCGTGTAACGCCACAGTCCGGTGTCCAGCACCTGGCCCTTGGTCGACGGGTCAGCGCGGAACCGGCGCAGCTGAGCGTCGCCGACGCTCTCGAAACCAAGGCCCACCAACCAGACCGCGATACCCAGCCAGCTGAACACGTTCAGTCCGCTGGCGGAATACTGCCCGACCTGAACCGGGAACGAGATCAGCCACAGCAACACGGCTTGCAGCAGATATACCCGGAAAAACATGCGTCGGCGCGGCGCGGAACCCGCTTTCCTTACCATCGCGGCGTAGCGCGGATCCTCGCCGTTGCTGTGGTTGCGGGTGTGGATGTGCACGGACAGCCGCACGCCCCAGATGACGGTGAGTGCGGTGATCACGATGCGCACCACCAGGTTTCCGTTCGAGATCCCGAACGTGACCAGTGCGATGACCGCGAACCCGAGTCCCCACGCGGTGTCGATGGTGTCGTAACGGCGCCGGACCAACGCGACACCGAACGTGATCGCGATCAGTCCGATCGCGACACCCAACATGATCGCACTGTTGATCCAGACCATCAGCGCAGAACTCCGGAGAGGAACGAACGGGTCGGCGGCATCTCGCTGCGACCGTCCACTGTGGTGCGTACCGCGAGGATCTGGTCGACACCCATCCGGTTCTCCTCGAACGCGAGCGCGCCGCCCGCCAGGTACAGCCGCCACACCCGGACCTGGCCGGCTCCCGCGATCGCGGTCAGCGCCTCGGCGCGTTTGTCAACGGTATCGCCCCAGGCGCGGATTGTCCTAGTGTAGTGCTCGCGCATCGCCTCGACGTCGCGCACTTCGAAACCGGCGTTGGTGAGGTGGTCGATGGTGCGGCCGAGTGGGCGCATGGTCATGTCCGGGGCGACGTAGGACTCGATGAACGCGCCACCGCCGGGCGCGACCTTCCCGCGCGACATCTGTTGCAGCAGCAGCCGTCCGGCCGGTTTGAGCATTCGGTGCAGTGTCGCCGCATAGGCCGGGTAGTGCTCCTCCCCCACGTGTTCGCCCATTTCGACGGAGGACACCGCGTCGAACGCATCGCCGGTGATCTCGCGGTAGTCCTGCAACCGCAACTCGACCTGGCCGGTCAGGCCGTATTCGGCGACCCGCGCGCGGCCGAACCCGGCCTGCTCCCTGGACAGCGTCACGCCGACCGCGTGCACGCCGTAGTGCTTGGCGGCGTGGATGATCAGCGAACCCCAGCCGCAGCCGACGTCCAGCAGGCGCATGCCGGGGCGCAGTTCGAGCTTGCGGCAGATCAGGTCCAGCTTGTCGCGTTGCGCGTCGCTGTGCGTGTAGTCCGGATCGTCCGAGGTCCAGTACCCGCACGAGTAGGCCATCTGCGATTCGAGCACGGTGCGGTAGAAGTCGTTGCCGAGGTCGTAGTGGTGCGCGATGGCGGCACGATCGCGCAGCCGGGTGTGCAGCCTGCCGGTCAGCCGGGCTTCTTCGGCGGGCGGCTTCGGACGTGGCCCGATGACGCCGAGCTTGACAGCGGTCAGCAGCGCGGTGCGCCATTCCGCGATGTTCGGGTTCCGCCGGTGCGGTTGCTCGCGCAGCATCGCCCAGAACGCGCGCAGCCCGTCGGTCAGGTCGCCCTGGACCTCGATGTCACCGGAGACGTAGGCACGCGCCATGCCGAGTTCGTTGGGATCCCACAGGAGTCGGCGCAGCGCGCGGCGCGAGCGGAGCACGACGATCGGTCCGTTCTGCGGCCCGGCCGTGCTGCCGTCCCAGGCACGCAGCCCGATCGGGAGCCCGGTACCGAGGAACTGGCGCAGCAACCCGGCAATGGTCGACGCGACATCGCTCATGGCAGGAATTCGGCGTGGCCCGGCAGCCGGTTTGGACATGTGACCTGAGTCACAAAAGGCCAGCTGACCGACGGCGGGCACCGAACGCCTGGCATGTCCCGGGAACGAGTCGCCGTGATCGGCAGCGGCGTGTCCGGCCTGACCGCCGCCTACCTGCTGCAACGCCGCTACGACGTGCTGTTGTTCGAGGCGGACGACCGGCTCGGCGGCCACGCGCACACCCACGACGTGCCTGCCGCCAACGGCCGGACGGTCGCCGTGGACAGCGGGTTCATCGTGCACAACAAGCGCACCTACCCGAACCTGCTGCGCCTTTTCGACGAACTCGGCGTGCCCACCAAGGACAGCGAGATGTCCATGAGCGTGCGCTGCGACGGGTGCGGCCTCGAATACGCGGGCGCCCGCCAGCTCAACGGCCTGTTCGCGCAACCGCGCAACGCGGCCAATCCGCGCTTTCTGCGCATGCTCGGCGAAATCCTCCGCTTCCACCGGCACGCCCGCCGTCTCATCGCCGAACCGGACGCCGGCGACACCACGCTCGGCGCGTTCCTCGCGATCGGCGGCTATTCGCGGTACTTCGTCGAGCACTTCGTGCTGCCGGTGGTATCCGCGGTGTGGTCGGCAGATCGCGGGACCGCCAAGCACTACCCTGCGCGCTACCTGTTCACCTTCCTCGACCACCACGGCCTGCTTGCCATCGGCGGCTCACCGACCTGGCGCACGGTCGTCGGCGGTTCGCGCAGCTACGTGGAACTCGCCGCCAAGAACCTCACCGCTGTGCACCTGGGCAGTCCGGTGCGGACAGTCAGCAGGCACGCGGACGGTATCGAGATCCGGGACTCGGGCGACCTTCGATACGACGTCGACCGCGTCGTGCTGGCCACCCATCCCGACCAGGCCCTCGCCCTGCTGGAACCGACGCCGGGCGAGGCGCGATTGCTGGGCGCGTTCCGGTACTCGCGCAACGAGACCGTGCTGCACCGCGACCCGAACGTGCTGCCGGGCGCGCAGCGTGCGCGGGCCTCGTGGAACTACCGGAAACCGTCCTGTGCCGGCGATCCCGGTTCGGTGCTGGTCAGCTACGACATGAACCGGTTGATGCGGCTGGACGAAGCCAGCGAGCACATCGTCACGCTCAACGGCGCCGAGCACGTCGCACCCGAACACGTCATCGCCACCATGGTCTACGAGCACCCGATCTACACACCGGAATCCGTTGCCGCGCAACGCGAACTGCCGTCGTTGAACACTGGCCGCACCGCGTTCGCGGGCGCGTACCACGGTTGGGGGTTCCACGAGGACGGCTGCGCGTCGGGCGTCCGCGCGGCGGCGGCACTCGGAGCGACCTGGTGACCGCGCTCTACGACGCGACGGTCACGCACGTGCGGCGGGAACGGCCGCACCGCGCGTTCACCCACGCCGTCTACTACTGGCTGGTCGACCTCGACGACCTGCCGCGACTCCCCCGCGCACTGCGTCCGTTCGCCCGGTTCCGCGCCGCCGACCACCTCGGCGATCCGAACCGGACCATCCGCGAGAATCTCGGCCATTGGCTGGCCACCCAAGGCATCGATCTGGCCTGCGGCCGGGTGTCGATGCTGGCGAACGCGCGGGTACTCGGCTATGTGTTCAACCCGATCACGTTGTACTGGTGCCACCGGCCCGATGGCGCGCTCGCCTGCGTGGTGGCCGAGGTGCACAACACCTACGGCGAGCGGCACTGCTACCTGTTGCACCCGGACGAGCACGGCAATGCCCTGGTGCCCAAGGATTTCTATGTCTCCCCGTTCCTGACCGGAGACGGTCACTATCGGATGCGCGTGCCGCGCCCGGACGCGAAACTGTCCATTTCGGTTTCGCTGCGGCAGGGCGACGCGACCCCGCTCACCGCGGTCCTGCGCGGCACGCGCTCCCCAGCCACCACCTGGAATCTGCTGAAGACGGTGCTGCGCAGGCCATTGCTGCCGCAGCGCGTCTCGGCACTGATCCGCGTGCACGGCATCGTGCTGTGGCTACGCGGGATCCCGATCGTTCCTCGCACCCCGCACCAGCCGCAGGAGGGCGTCCAATGACTATCCAAGAGAAGAGCACCGCGACCAACGCCTGGACGGACCTGTATGCCGCACCGCGTTCGCCGTTTCGCGCGTACGCGGCCGAACGGCTGTTCCGGTTCGTGGTCAACCGGTTGCCGGTGCGCGTTGTGCTGCCGGATGGATCCATGTTCGGCGGCGGGGACGCGGCCGGTCCGCTGATGCGGTTGCACCGGCCGGTCGACTTCTTCCACCGGCTCGGGGTGGACGCCAAGATCGGTTTCGGCGAGTCCTATATGGCCGGTGACTGGACCACCGACGACATCGCCGACCTGCTCACGCCGTTCGCCCGCCGGATGGCCACGTTGGTGCCGAAACCGTTGCAGACGCTGCGTGGCTGGGTGGACGCCCGGCAACCGAACTTCGAACGCAACACGGTCGACGGCGCGCGGGAGAACATCCACCGGCACTACGACCTGTCAAACGACCTGTTCGCCGCGTTCCTGGACGAGAGCATGACGTACTCGTCCGGCTGGTTCAGGCCCGGTTCGACCGACCTGGCCGACGCGCAACACCGCAAGATCGACGCCATTCTCGACCTTGCCGACGTGCGCGCGGGCAGCACGGTGCTGGAGATCGGCACCGGATGGGGCGAACTGGCGCTGCGCGCGGCGCGCCGGGGCGCGCGCGTCACCTCGCTGACCATCTCCGTCGAGCAGCGCGACCTTGCCGTGCGCCGGATCGCCGAGGCCGGGCTGGCGGACCGGGTGGACGTGCGGCTGCGCGACTACCGCCAGGCCGAGGGTAGCTACGACGCGGTGGTCAGCGTCGAGATGATCGAGGCGGTCGGGGCCGAGTACTGGGCCACCTACTTCGCCACCATCGACCGGCTGCTCAAGCCGGGCGGCAGGCTCGGGCTCCAGGCGATCACCATGCCGCACGACCGAATGCTGGCCACCAGGAACTCCTACACCTGGATCCACAAGTACATCTTCCCCGGCGGCCTGTGCCTGTCCGTTCCGGCGATCGAGCGCACCGTCGCCGGGCACACCAGCCTGCGCATCGACGCGCGCCGCGAACTCGGCACGCACTACGCGACCACGTTGCGGCTGTGGCGGGAGCGGTTCCTGGCCGCGTGGCCGCGCGTCGCGGAGCTCGGCTTCGACCACACCTTCCGCCGGATGTGGGAGTTCTACCTCGCCTATTCGGAAGCCGGTTTTCGCGGGGAGTACCTCGACGTCTGGCAGTTCGGCATGGTCAAACAGAACCGGTAACGAAGCGACCGCACCGCGCGACCAATCGTAAGTGAGCGAACCGCCCAGTCATGAGGAAATCCGGCGTCGCTGGGCGAAAACCTACGGTGCACAGTCGCTGCCCCGGCCGAAGCGGCGCGGTCCGATCGTCAGCACGGTCGTCATCGCGATCATCGTGCTGGGCGGTGCCGCGCTGTTTCTGCGCAATGCGCTCGGCAGCACGCCGATCACCACACCGGCCGCCGGTCCGACCGGCGCCGAGCACGTCAGCCAGTTCGACCCGGCCAAGCCCTACGCGAACACGCCCGCCGCGAGCTGGGGCGACACCGCGGACGGCATCGCGCTGCCGACGCCGGTCGCGGTCGGCGACTTCTCCGCGCAGCAGGTCGGCTCCGCCGAGGCAGCGGCGAAACAGGTACTGGTGGCCGGGCACCTGGACAACCGGGTGCTGGTCGACCACGACCCGAGCACGTTCCTGTCACTGTTCGCGCCGACCATGCAGACCCACATCCGCCACGACATCAACAACCCGGCAACCCCGGACTACGGCGGCATGCTGACGCTGCTGGCGCCCGGCTACCGGCTGCTGCCGGTGCCGATCAAGGTCGACGGCAGCATGACGCCGCAGATCGACGCCGCCGGGAACCTGGTCATCCACACGAACTACGTGTTCGCCTACCCGTTCGCGCCCGCCGATCCGGGCACGATCGACTACGCCTGGCAGGTCGTCGCGGTCGTGCATGTCCAGGCCGACCTGGAGACCGTGGCCGGCTCGCGATACGCGGCGGCCGATCGCGGTGTGTGGTTGTCGGACTCCAGCGCCTACGTCGCCAGCGAATCCTGCTCGGCGGCGGCCAAGGGTTTCCTGGGACCCGCGTATTCGGACCAGGCCGCGCCCGGTGCGTCGACCGGCACCGAGAACCCGGACGCGTACTTCGATCCCGGCCACACCATGAAGATCCAGGACACCTGCGACAACAAGTGATCAGTCGCCGAGCACGGTGAGGTCCAGCGCGGCGATCCGGTCCGGGTCGGCCAGCACGTCCAGCGCGATGACCTTCCCGCCTGCCACGGTGAACACCGCGATCGAGATCGGCTTGCCGTTCAGCATGGCGACCGCGGCGGGCGCGCCGTTGACGAGCGCGTCCACGTTGTGCGCGCCGAGCCGGGAGAACTCCACCGCGCCCTTGGCGACCTCGTCGCGGCCACGCCGCACGAAGCCGGGCCGTGAGGGGCCCCAGTCGGTGCGCACGACCACATCCGGGTCGAGCACCTCGATCAACGCGGTCAGGTCGCCGCCGCGCGCGGCGGCCGTGAACGCCTTGACCACCCTGCGCTGTTCGGCCAGATCGGCGTCCGGGGCCGGGCCGGCACCCTGCACGCGTCGCCGCGCGCGGCTGGCCAGCTGGCGGGCCGCGGTCGGGGTCCGGCCGACGATGGGGCCGATCTCGTCGAACGGGACCGCGAACAGGTCGTGCAGCACGAATGCGAGCCGCTCGGTCGGGCTCAGCGTCTCCAGGACGATCAGCAGCGCGATGCTGATCGAGTCGGCCAGCACCGCATCCTGCTCGGGGTCCGCATCCGGACTGGCCAGCACGAAGTCGGGCAGCTGGGCGCCGATCGGGTCCTCGCGGCGCTGGTTGCGCGAGCGCAGCATGTTCAGGCTGACTCGGCCGGTGATCGTGGTCAGCCAGGCGGCGAGGTTGTCCACCTCTGAGCTGTCCGCGCCGCTGAACCGCAGCCAGGTCTCCTGCACGGCGTCCTCGGCCTCGCTGAGCGAGCCGAGCATCCGGTAGGCGACGCCACGCAGCCTGCCGCGGTGTTCCTCGAACCGGGCGGCCAGCACGTCACGTTCGTCCATGGGTCACATTCCTCTTCTCGCTCGTGTCATATCAGCGACACGAGCCGGCGGCCGGATGTGACACGCGAGGAGAACGCCATGGAGCCGAGTTTGCCCGATGAGCTGGTGCGGCTGGTCGGGCTGCGGATCAGTCAGCTCAACGGCTGCGGCGAGAGTGTCTACGGTCACCACCAGGCGGCGAAGCGCGCGGGTGAGACCGAGGAGCGACTGGTGCTGATCGCGGCCTGGCGGGACGCGCCGTTCTTCACCGACGCGGAGCGCGCGGCGCTCGACCTGGCCGAGTGGCTGACCGTCCACTGTGGTCAAGAGCACATCGCTACCCGGAATCCACTTCGGCCAAACATATTCTCCGAAGATTTCGGGAAATCCCCGTGAAAGGCTGGGCATCTGTCAAGTGTCACCAGCGGATTCACCTTAACAGATTTCGATATCCGTTAATTTCCGGTACCCGTGAGCAGTGGCTTCGTCGGCCGCTGCACCGAATGGCGTAAGCCGACTTTCGTAGGGTTCTCAACCAGTGGCCTTGTTTTTCGCGCGCGCTCGTAAGCAGACTGTTGCCACGTCGCCATCAACAAATATCGGTTGTCGTCCGCGACGCGTTACACATCTGCGAAGGAGTTTTCTTTGCGCACCAAATCCCTGCACTCGCTGACCGTCGTCGCATTGGCCGCAGGCGGAATGGTGGTAGTCGCGCCTGCCGCGTTAGCCACGCCCGCCGCCAACCACATCGTGCACGCGCCGGATCACATCCTCGCCAGTACCCCGTTCGACCAGCAGTCGGGCAACTGGGCCGGGTACGCCAAGACCGGTTCCGGCTACACCAACGCCAGTGTCACGTGGACTGTGCCGTCCGTGTCGTCCTCTTCCGGCGACTCCTACGGTTCCGACTGGGTCGGCATCGACGGTGACGGCAACCAGGACCTGATCCAGACCGGCACCGAACAGGACTACGTCGGTGGCCAGGCCCAGTACGGCGCCTGGTGGGAGATCCTGCCCGCCGCCGAGACGCCGATCCCGAACATGACCATCTCCGCCGGTGACTCGATGACCGGCACGGTCGCGAAGTCCAGCGGCAGCAGCTGGAAGATCACGCTGACCGACAACAGCACCGGCCAGTCCTTCAACACCACCCAGAACTACAGCGGTCCCGGCCAGTCGGTCGAGTACATCGAGGAGTCGCCCGAGGTGGGTGGGGGCATCGCGACGCCCGCCAACCTGTCCGAGTCCACCTTCTCCGGTGCGACCGTGAACGGCTCCAGCCCCGGTCTGTCCAGTTCGGACGCGATCGACCTGGTGCAGAACGGCACCACCTACTACAAGCCGTCCGCTCCGAACGGCTCCGGCGACGGCTTCACCGTCTCCGACCAAGGCACTGCCAAGGGTTAAGCTCTGCCAAGGGTAAAAAGAGGACCAGGGCGCCGACGGCGGTCTACCGCGTCGGCGCCCTGGCATGTCCCGGCCCGCGATCAGGCCGGGATGCTGAACTGCATGATCGGCGACGAGGTCGGCTGGCGGGAACCGCCCGCCGGTTCCAGCGTGATGCCGATCGTGGTCGCGTTGCCCAAGCCGCCCAGTGTGAACGTGCCGCCGCTGCCGTTGCCCAGCACCGCCAGCGAAGCGAAAGTGAAGCCGCTCGAGCCGATGCCCCACACCTGGTAGGTCTTGTTCGTCGGCTGCACTGGCATGTGCGCGGTGACCAGCACACTGCGCCCGAGCTGGTGCGAGGTGAGCAGCGTCGCCGAACCACCGTCCGCGGTGCCGCTCGCGACCCGCAGATCGGATGCGGCCAGCAACTGCGCGACCGGCCCGTACTGCTGCTGCGCCTGACTCAGTTGGCTCTGCGCGGTGTGCAGCGCGGAGTTGGCGCTGATCGCGATGCCACCGAACGTGCCTGCCGCAGCCACCGCGATCACCGCGGCGGCGACGCTGAGCCGCACCGTCCAGGTGCGACGCCGGTTCGGATCGGCGCCGACCAGGCGCAGCCCGCTCGGCGGATCCTGCCGGGTCCTCGCGATCGTCACCATGACTCGTTGTTTGAGGTCCTCCGGCGGGGGCAACGCGACGGCAGCGCCGAGGCGGGCCGCTGTCGCGCGCAGTTCGGCGACCTCGTGCGTGCAGTCCGAACACTCGGCCAGGTGCGTCTCGAACTCGGCCCGCTCGTCCGGATCCAGCGCGTCCAGGGCGTATGCCCCGGTCAAGGTGTGCACATCCGGGCTACTCATCCGGTCACCCCCAGACAATCGCGCAGCCGGATCAACCCGTCGCGCAGTCGTGTCTTGATCGTGCCGAGTGGCGTGTCGAGCAGCTCGGCCACTTCGCGGTAGGTACTTCCCTTGTAGTACGCCAACAGGATCGACTCGCGTTGCAGTTCGGTCAAACCGGACAGGCAGCGCCGGACCTGCTCCCCTTCCAGCCGGGTTGCGACCTCCTCGGCGACCTCGTCGAACTCGCGGCTGCCGGACATCGCGGCGACCCGCTCGTCCCGGTCGGTCGCGGCCTGCGCGGACCGCACCCGGTCCACGGCGCGCCGGTGCGCCAGCGTCAACGCCCAGTTCAACGCGCTGCCCTTGCTCGGCACATACCGGGCAGCGGTCCGCCACAGCTCGACCAGGACTTCCTGGGTGACCTCCTCGGACTGGGCATGGTCGCGCACGATGCGCCGGACCAGCCCGAAGACCGGGCCGGAGATGACGTCGTAGAGCTGCTCGAACGCGGTCTCGCTCCCCCTGGCGACCTCGACGAGCAGCTGCTCCGCGCTCGGCGGCACGACTCCGGGGCCAGGCGCGGCCGTTCGGCGCAGCGGCCGAACCGAGTCGTTCATGCTGGCCCCTCTCAGCTGGGATGACAGCTCTGATTCGGTGCCCCTGCCCAGGTGGATTGGTGCAGACGATAAACCCGTTCGGCATTGCCCCTGGCCAGCAACTCACCGATGCGCTGCGCGTCGGTCGCGGGCACGTCAGCCGCGTGCAGGAACTCCGCCAGCGCGCGGCGGAACAGCAGGCTGCCCAGGTGGTAGCACTCGGCGAGGCCAAACGCGTCGCTGGAGAACAGCACCTTGCCGAACGGTGCCAGTTCCAGCAACTCGGCGAGCACCGCGCCCGCCCGGGCGCCGACGTTGTGGGTGGCCAGGCCGACGTCGACGAACACGTGCGAGAACACCTGCGCCAGGTAGGCGGCGTTGCGCTGGAACGGGTAGTTGTGCAGCAGCAGGATCGGCACGCCCGCCGGTTCGGTGGCCCGCAGCAGGTCGGTCAGCAGCAGCGGATCGGCGCGGTGCAGGTCGATGTCGCGGTCGCCGTAGCCGACATGGAACTGGACCGGCAGGCCAAGGTCGATACCGGTCCAGATGAGGAACCGGTGCAGCACCGGATGCGCCACCCGGCTCTGACCCGGCGCGGCCAACCGCACCTCGTTGTCCGTCGGCCGCGCACCGGACAGTTCCAGCCCGACCCGGTAGGCGGCGATCGACTTGCAGCCGACCGCGCCCGGTGCCTGCGCGGCCAGTTCGGCGCGGAACGCGTCCGGAAAGCTGGTCGCGTCGGTCCGCGCCAGCACCTGCTCGGCGACGGCTTCCAAGCGGATGATCCGCTCCACGCGCGCGTCCGCCAGTGCGCCGAGTTCGTCCACTGTGGTCAGTTCAGCGGCGCGGAAGCCGTCGTCGACAAGGAACATGTCGATGCCCGACGCGCGCAGCAACCGCCGGTTCACCTCGGCGGCGCCCAGTTCCGCGCGCCGCGCCAGGTAATCCTCGGCAGGGGCGTAGCTGGGCAGGTCCAGCACCGGCGCGCACCAGCGCCGCACCGCGAACCCGATCGACGAGTCGAACAGGCTGGTGCCCAGCGGCGACACCGTGTCCGCCTCGGTCAGCAACTCCTCGAACCCGGTCCGGTCCAGATCGCGGGTGACCAGACCGTGGCAGTGATGGTCGATCATGCGTCCATCCTGGCCAGTCCGGCGCCGACCCGCCGCGCGAGCTTCGGCGCGAGCAACACGAACACCAGCGCCACCAGCAGGATCCCGCCCGAGATGACCGGGAACCACTTGGCGGCGCCGCTGGTCGGGTAGGGCACCACGTTGGTGTAGACGGTGTAGCCGAGCAGCAGGATCGCGCCGATCGGGAACACGATCTGCCACCAGGGCACGGCCAGCTTCTGTTGCACGAACACCAGCCGGATCGCGCCGAGCGTGGCGAGCAGGTAGATGATCAGCAGGATCAGCGTGCCGATCGTGCCGGACCAGGCGAACGTGTCGGTCGCGGTCGCACCGAACGCCAACCCGCACAACAGGATGATCACGGCGGCGAGCGCGGCCACGCAGGTCGCGGCGACGGCGGGCGTGCCGCGTCCGCTGACCGAACCCAACCGGCCGTTGCTGGACGCATCCCGGCCCAACGCGAACAGCAGTCGCGACGCGCCGACGATGCTGGCCAGGCAGCAGCCGAACGCGCTGATCGCGGCACCGACGCTGATCAGATCGCCCACCCAGGAACTGGCATACGTGCCGCTGAGCTGACCGAGCAGCGACGGCGACGCCACGAAGCTCGCCACCGATTTGTCGTCCGTGCCAAAGGCCATCATCTCGATCGCGGTGACCACCACGAAGTAGATGCCGCCGAAGATCGCGGTGCCCAGGATCGCCCTGGGAATGGCCCGTTTCGGCTCCTTGGTCTCCTCGCCGAGCGTCGCCGCGGCCTCGAAACCTCCAAAGGACAGGAACCCGAACACCGCGCCGAGGAACACCCCCGACCAGCCAGTACCCGGGCTGAAGGTGAACACGCTGAGCGTGAAGTGCCTGCCGGTCGGCGCGCTGCCACTGATCAACCGGACCGCGATCACGACCGTGACCAGCAGGATCAGCGCGATGGTCGCACCTTCGATGCCGAGCAGCAGACTCGTCGCCCGGCGCGCGGGCACCACAGCGAGCAGCCAGCAACCGATCAGCGCGACGCCGACCAGCACGTACGGTCCCCAACTCGGCGGATTCGGCCAGATGCCGACCTCGGTGAGGAATGCCGTGCCGAGATTGCCCGCCGCGCACGCGGTCACCACCGCGAAGAACGTGTACACGCCCAGCAGGCCGATGCCGGACACCACGCCCGCGCGCGAACCGAGCGTCGCGCCGACGAACGCATACACCGAACCGGCGTGCTGGTAGTACTGGCAGAGCCGGACGAACCCGTACGCGACGAACAACACGCCGAGTCCGGAGAGCACGAAGGACAGCGGCACGGCGCGACCGGCCGCGCTCGCCGTCTGCTGGGGGTTGATGTTCGCGGCCATGCTCGGCGCCATCAGCGCGATGGACAAGCCGACTGCCTGCCACACAGAAAGGTTCCGGCGCAACGCGGGCGCCTGGGTGGTCGTCGCCATGGTTGTCCATGTTCGACCGCGCGCCTGGTTGACGGCAACCGTTCAAGCCGTTAGGCAAGCACAGTGGACGAGCAGGATCGGCGGACCGCGCGCGAGCGGGCCCAGGTCATTCAGCGGCAGCTGAGCCAGCAAGTGACCGCAGTCGCGATCACCTACGTGGACAATGTGGGCATCACCAGGGTCAAGGGCGTGCCACTGGCCAGTGTGGACTCGGCGGCGGCGTGGGGCGTCGGCATTTCGCCGGTGTTCGACGCCTTCGGCATCGACGACATCCCCGTTTCCGGGAAGTTCGCCCCCGGCGCCGTCGGTGACCTGCGCATGCACCCCGATCTGGACCGGCTCACCGTGCTCGCCGCGCAACCGGGTTGGGCGTGGGCGCCGGGTGATCGCTACGACCAGCAGGGCAACCCGCATCCGTTCGATCAGCGCGCGCTCACCAGGAAAGCGGTCGCCGCGCTCGCCGAAGCCGGGTACACGGCGAAGGCCGCGATCGAGGTCGAGTGGGTGATCGGCCTGCCATCGGGCAGTGGCGAGTTCGTGCCCGCGATTTCCGGTCCCGCCTACGGCATGGCGCGGCTGGCCGAGTCCGGTACCTATCTGCGCGACGTGCTCACCGCGCTGGCCGCGCAGGACGTCGACGTCGTGCAGGTGCACCCTGAATACGCGCCCGGTCAACTCGAACTGTCGGTCGCCGCCGAGGACCCGGTCGGCGCCGCGGACACGTACGTGCTGGTCCGGGAGACGATCCGCGCGGTCACCCAGCAACACGGGCTGCGGGTGTCGTTCTCGCCGAAGGTGACCGCGGACGGCGTCGGCAACGGCGGGCACGTGCACCTGAGCATCGCGCGCGACGGGGAGAACCTGTTCGCGGGTGGGCCCGGCCGGTTCGGCATGACCGAGACCGCCGAGTCGTTCGCGGCGGGCATCCTGGGCCGGTTGCCCGCGCTGCTGGTGCTCGGCGCGCCGTCCGTGGCCAGCTATCTGCGCCTGATCCCGCAACACTGGGCAGGCGCGTACGCCGCGTGGGGGCTGGAAAACCGGGAAACCGCGCTGCGCCTGGTCACCGGCGCGAGCGGCAGCCAGGCGCAGGCGGCCAACATCGAGATCAAGTGCTTCGACCAGACCGCCAACCCGTACCTGTCCATCGCCGGTCTGCTCTTCGCCGGTCTGGCCGGCATCACCGAAAATGCCACGCTGGCCGAACCGATCGACGTGGACCCGGCCACGTTGGGCACCAAGGAACTGCTGCGGCACGGCATCCGCCCGCTACCCGCGTCGCTGACCGAGGCGGTCGCCGCGTTCGAGGCGGATCACACGCTGTTCGACGCGTTCGGCGAGCCCGTCGCCACTACCCTCGTCGACCTGCGCAAGGCCGAGGTCGAGCGGTTCGCCACGGCCACCCCGGAGGAGGTCGCGGCCGCGCTGCGCTGGGTACATTGATCCGGTGACTACCGTTGCCGTTGCGCAGTTCTCCGCCGGGCTGGACAAGGACGCGAATCGCAAGCAGGTCGTCGAGGCGATCGACGCCGCCGCGGACGCGGGCGCCGACCTGGTCATCACGCCCGAGTACTCGATGTACTGGGACGCCAAGAACATCGGCACCGACCCTGATTACCCCGAACCGCTGGACGGCCCGTTCGTCAGCGCTGTTCGGGAAGCCGCACGAGCGAGGGGCATCGCGGTGGTGGCCGGTATGACCGAAACGCTCGACGACGACCCGCGCTCGTCCAACACACTGGTCGCGGTCGACGCAGGCGGCGAACTGCTCGGCGTCTACCGCAAGGTGCACCTCTACGACGCGTTCGGCTTCCGCGAATCGGACACGCTGCGGCCGGGGCCGATCACCACGCCGTTCACGTTCACCGTCGGCGACCTGACCTTCGGCACGATGACCTGCTACGACCTGCGTTTCCCGGAAATCGCCAGAACGCTGATCGACGCGGGCGCGCAGGCATTGGTGCTGCCCGCCGCCTGGGTGGTCGGCCCAGCCAAGGAAGACCACTGGACCACGCTGATCCGGGCGCGCGCGATCGAGAACACCGCGTACGTGTGCGCCGCCGGTCAGACCGGTCCGTACTGCGCCGCGCAGAGCCTGATCGCCGACCCGATGGGCACCGTGCTCGCCGGTGCCGGCGAGTCTCCCGGCCTGGCGATCGCGCGCCTGTCCACCGACCGAGTCGAAGCGGTCCGCAGCAAGAACCCCTCGCTCAGCAACCGCCGGTTCACGGTCACCCCCCTTGCGTGCTCTGCCCCTTGCCCTAAGGTCTGAACCGTAGTTCACTACTTGCGTGCCGTACCGACGCACGCCCGCCGTCCAGGCCAAGCTGGACGCCTCCCGCGAGGCGATCCGCCGCGCCGCCATCGCCCTGCTCGCCGAGGAGGGCTACGCGGCCTGTTCGGTCTCGGCGGTAGCGGCCCGCGCTGGCGTGGCGACCGGCACCGTCTACAAGCACTTCCCCAGCAAGTCCGACCTGCTCACCGAGGTGTTCCGGTACTGCGCTGGGCACGAGGTGGCCATCGCGACCGAAGCGGCAGGCGAATCCGGCCCGCCGGTCGAACGCATCGCCGCCTACGTGGAAACCTTCGCCACCCGCGCGTTGAAGTCGCCTCGACTCGCCTACGCCCTGCTCACCGAACCGGTCGACCCCGCGATCGAGGCCGAACGCCTGGTCTACCGGCGGGCGCACCGGGACGTGATCGCCGAGATCATCGCGGACGGCGTGCGCACCGGCGCGCTGCCGCCGCAGAACGCCCGGTACGCCGCGTCCGCAGCGGTCGGCGCGCTCAGCGAGGGCCTGGTCGGCCCGCTGTTCGACGGTGCGCCCGAAGCGGACACCGTGCCCTCCCTCGTCCAGTTCATCCTGCGCGCCATCGGAGGTATCGATGCCAGCAACACATGAAGTCCTCAACCAGGTCCCGCCGCTGGTCGGGCACGACGTCGCCGAGGACAAGACCCTGCTGGACGGTCTGAGCCGCGAAGGCGCGGCCTGGGCCGTGGACGAGGTGCACGAACTGGGTCGCCTCGCGGGCACCGAACAGGCCATCGAATGGGGCCGCCAGGCCAACGCCAATCCGCCGGTGCTGCGCACGCACGACCGCTACGGCCACCGCATCGACGAGGTCGCGTTCCATCCCGCCTGGCACGAACTGATGACCGTCGCCGTCGAAAACGGCATCCACGGTTCACCGTGGCAGGACCCGCGACCCGGCGCGCACGTCGCCCGCGCGGCGAAAGAGCTGGTGTGGAGCCAGGTCGAGGGCGGGCACATGTGCCCGATCGCGATGACCTACGCGATCGTGCCCGCGCTGCGCCGCAACCCCGGCCTCGCCACCACCTACGAACCCCTGCTCGCCGCCCGCGAATACGACTTCGGTCTGCGCGTGCCGACGGAAAAGCGCGGCCTGATCGCAGGCATGTCCATGACCGAGAAACAGGGCGGCTCGGACGTGCGCGCCAACACCACCACCGCGACCCCGACCGGCGACGGCGTCTACCGGCTCACCGGCCACAAGTGGTTCACCTCGGCGCCGATGTCGGACATGTTCCTGACGCTCGCGCAGGCCCCCGGCGGCGTCTCCTGCTTCCTGCTCCCCCGCATCCTGCCGGACGGCTCGCGCAACACGATCATGGTGCAGCGCCTCAAGGACAAGCTCGGCAACAAGTCCAACGCCTCCGCCGAAATCGAGTACGACGGCGCGGTCGGCTGGCTGGTCGGGCCCGAGGGCAAGGGCGTGCAGACCATCGTCGAAATGGTCAACCTGACCCGCCTGGACTGCGTGATCGGCTCCGCCGCGATCATGCGCGCCGGTCTCGTCGCGGCCACCCACCACGCCACCTATCGCAGGGCGTTCGGCAAAGAGCTGATCAACCAGCCGTTGATGGCCAACGTGCTCGCCGACCTCACCATCGAATCCGAAGCCGCCACCACGATCGCCATGCGACTGGCAGGCGCCACCGACCGACTGGCAGCGGGCGATGAGCAGGAAGCCGCGTTCCGGCGGCTCGCGCTCGCGGTCACCAAGTACTGGGTGTGCAAGCGCACGCCGAGCCACGCGGTCGAGGCGTTGGAATGCCTTGGCGGCAACGGATACGTCGAAGAGTCCGATATGCCGAGGCTCTACCGCGAGGCGCCACTGGCGTCCATCTGGGAGGGATCCGGCAACGTCGCGGCGCTGGACGCGTTGCGCGCCATGGGTCGTCAACCCGAATCCCTGGACGCCTACTTCACCGAGGTCGACCTCGCCGCGGGCGCCGACCACCGCCTCGACGAGGCGGCCGAGCGTCTGCGCAAGGACCTCGCCAACCTCGACGACATCGAAACCCGCGCCCGCCGCCTGGCCGAAACCATGGCCCTCGTGCTGCAAGGCAGCCTGCTCGTCCGGCACGGCGACCCCGCCGTCGCCGACGCCTTCTGCGCGTCCCGCCTCGGCGGCGACTGGGGCATCGCCTTCGGCACCCTCCCCACCGGCATCAACACCTCCGCGATCCTGGAAAGGGCGCACGTCCGGTAGCTAGACCAAATGGGCCAGCGCGAGTGCTGTATCGTGCCAAGCCGTGCCAAAATGTTCTAAAATCGCACACATGTCGGTGAGTTCGGAGGTCTTGGGCCAGCGGATCGCGGAAGCACGTGGTCGAGCCGGGTTGACGCAGGCCGACCTCGCATCCGCCGTCTCACTCGATCGATCGGCGCTGACCAAGATCGAGCTGGGCAGCCGACGAGTCTCCGCCCTCGAACTCGCCCAGATCGCCGACGCACTGCACACCCGAATCGAGTGGTTCGTCGAGCAGGCGCCCGAGGCACTGATCTCGCACCGCAACACCCAAGAGCCAGGGGCACCCAGCCCGGCCATCGACGCCTGGATCGAACGCATCGCGCGCGACGTCGAGTTCGTGCTGGCCAACGACGATCGCTTCCAGTTTGCCGTGGCACCCGAACATACCCCACCGGCAACCGTCGACGCCGCGGAAACGCTCGCCAGCCGGGCAAGGGGTCTACTCGAGATCGACGATGTGGAGCCGTGTCGTCAACTGGCGGACAAGCTCACCGGACTGGGCCTGCTCGTGTTCGCGCTGGACCTCGGCACCGAATCGGCCGATGCCGCCACGATCCTGCTCGCGACCGGCGGTGTGTCCGTGATCAACGCAACGATGCGCGTCGGCCGTCGCAGGCTGGCGCTGGCGCACGAGCTCGGCCACTTCCTCGTGGCGGACGAGTACACGGTGGACTGGCGAGTCGCGGAGCAGACCAATCCGGAGCGCAGGGAGTCCTTGCTCGACCGATTCGCGCGCGCGTTACTGCTACCAGCGACGGGAATTCGGCGAGCCTGGCAGGAATTCCGCGATGACGGCCGCTACGAGCTGCGGTCCGTCGCCGTACGGTTGGCAAGTACCTACCAGGTCGACATGGCCACCCTTGCCCGTCGCCTTGGCGAACTCGACCTCATCGACTCGGACCAGGCAGGTCGTATCCGGTCGACCCGCACGACCAGAGCAGACATCGTTGAAATGGACCTCGTCGTCG
The DNA here is from genome assembly GCA_036494465.1 of Pseudonocardiaceae bacterium. Classification (GTDB taxonomy): domain Bacteria; phylum Actinomycetota; class Actinomycetes; order Mycobacteriales; family Pseudonocardiaceae; genus CAJCJE01. The sequence goes on along the minus strand of DASXOJ010000027.1, from coordinate 13,286 downwards.
GCGACGAACTGAGCCCGCCAACGCTGCCTCGCGAGTATGAGCGGTCAGTGCTGCGCCTGTACCGCGCCGAGACGATTTCGGCTGCCCGCGCATTGGACCTACTGCTCGACACCTGGGACGAAGACGCGCTGCCAGCGCTGGGTGAGCGAACCGAAGACGAAATCTGGCAGTACCTCTGACAATGCCCAACGGACCCGACGTGCTGGTGTTCGATACCGGCCCACTCAGTCACATCGCCAAGCAGGGCTGGCTCGGCGCTCTGCGGTTCATCACCAACGGGAGCCGCGCGGTGATCCCGGACACCGTCGTCGCCGAACTGCGCGCGGGCCTGAACAACCGCCCATATCTGACCAGCCCTGCCGAAGTCGCCACCTTCGCAACCTTCGCCTCGTTCCTGGTCGCCGGGAACCGGAACTGGGGTGAGGCTGGAGTCCTCGCCTACGCCTCAGTCCACAACGCGACTGCCATCATCGACGACGGCCCCGCTCGCAAAGCAGCGAAAAAGTACGGCATCCCGTGCCGGGGAACGCTTGGCCTGGTCTGTGATGCGGTCAACCATGGTCACATCACTGTTGAGATGGCATCGGCACTCGCAGATGATCTGCTCGAAAGCGAGTACCGGCTGCCATTCAAACGAGGCGACTTCGTGCCCTGGGCGAAGGATCAAGGACTGATCCGCTGAGCGCCGCGCTGGACGTGCCGCAGGTACTCCTTGGCCCATGTCGGGCGTTGACCTTGACACTGTGACAAGGTCTTCACTGGGTGCAGGAGGTGGTACCCATGAACCCGACCAACGCGTTGACCAGCGCCAACCCCTCGACCCGGCTGCACGCCGCGCAGGCGGCGGGTACGTACCCGGACCCCGGTCTGGTGGACGTGCTCCTGGCTCGGTGCGCGGTCGAGCCGGATTTCTTCGTGCGCGAGATGCTCACCTGGGCGTTGACCCGCCTCCCCGCCGAGGTCACGATGCCCAGGCTGGTCGGGGAGCTCCGATCCGAGCGTGCGCAGGCGCGGAGCCAGGCGTTGCACACGCTGTCCAAGATCGGGGACGCGACTGCCTGGCCGGCGATCACCCGGTCGTTGCTGCACGACGGCGACGACGAGGTGGCGCGCAGCGCATGGCGGGCGGCCGTCGTGCTGGTGCCGGACGGGGAACGGGCCAGGCTGGCGGAGGAGTTGGTGGCTGAGCTGGGTCGCGGTGACCGGAATGTGCGGATGAGCCTGAGCCGGGCACTGGTCGCGCTCCGTGAGGTGCTTGAGCCTGCCTTGCGCACGGCGCTGGCCAGCAACAACCCAACGATCCGTGCGCATGCCCACGCCACGGAGCGGCTCCGGCTCGACCCGGACGCTGCTTTCGACGAAGCGCAGCGGATCGTCGCGCTCGGACCACGATCGTGCTGATCGGCGAAGTGGCGCGCCGCTCGGGGGTGAGTACCCGGATGCTCCGGCACTACGACTCCCTCGGGCTGGTGCGCCCCACCGGCCGCACGGTCGGCGGCTACCGCGAATATTCCATTGCGGACATTCGCCGGATCTTCCACGTGGAAAGCCTGCGCTCGCTGGGATTGTCGCTGCGCCAGATCGGCCGCGCCCTGGCGGACCCCGGCTTCACACCATCCACATTGGTCAGTGAGCTGATTCGGCGCACTGAGGAACGCATCGCGTGCGAACAGGAATTGCTCGATCGGCTCCATGCTGTCGATGCCGCCACGCCCTCGGATTGGGAGGGCGTGCTGCGCATCGTCGAACTGTTGCACGGGCTCGGCTCGCCCAATCCCGCGCACCGGCAGCAGACCGTCCTCGCCCCGACCGAAGACGTGCCCACCGAAGTACTGGCCGACGCGCTGCTCAGCGAATCCGATCCGCATGTCGCGGGTGCCTTGCGGTGGGCGCTCGCCAGGGCGGGCGCCGATGGCGTGGCGAGCGTGGCATCCGGCATGGCGTCCTCGGATGTCGACGTCCGGCGGCGCGCGGTGCTGGCGATCGCCGAGTTGCCAGGGGCCGGGGCGGACGCGGCGCTCGCGAACGCGCTCGACGACCCGGACGCGGCGGTGCGCAGGCACGCCGCGCTGGCCTCGGGTTCGCGAGGAGCCAGCGCGGCGGTGCCGATCCTGGTCGGCATGGTGGTCGACGGCGCGAACGACGTCGAGGCAGCCGAGACCCTCGGCATCCTGTCCCGGAATCCCGACGATGCGGACCGGATCGTGGCCGCGTTGGTCAACCAGCGAGCCGCAGACGCCGCGGTGCGGATCCGAGTTGTCCAGGCGCTCGCCGAACTGTCGGGCACCGCCGCGCAGGATGCCCTGCGCCAGTTGACCAACGACGACGATCGAACGGTCGCTCTCGTCGCGTCAACCCTGGTGCGGGATTAGACACCGCGCTGCACGTGCAACAGGTACTCCTTGCGGTTGAGCGGGTTGTGGTCGGTGCGCGGGCGGTCCGGAACATCGCCGCGCACCGGGCGGTAGTGGTCGAACTCGGTCTCCAGCGTGCCTTCGCCGCTGGTCAGGCCCGGCAGCGCGCGGTCGAAATCGTGCACGTGAGCGGCGGGTAGCACGCCTTCCACGTACTGGGTCGTGCCGCGCACGGAGGAGGTGTCCACCTCCGCGCCGAGCCGGATCAGCACCGGCAGGATCGGCGCGAACAACTCGGCAGGCAGGTCCAGGCGGAAGCGGTGCATGGGCTCGCACACCGCGGTTCCGGCCCTACGCAACGCATCCAGCAGCACGAGCGGCGTGAGGTTGCGGAAATCACCTGCCGTGCTGGACATGCTCTTGTCGAACTTGGCACCGGCGTGGCTCTGCCGCGCCCAGTAACCGGAATGCGTCAGCGTGACCACGCAGTCGGTCACCTGCCAGCCACGCAGTCCTTGCCCCAGCACGTCCCGCACCGTCTCCTCGACGGCGCGCATGAACGCGTAGGGCATCGAGCCGAGTTCGACTTCGAGCCGGAACTCGACGCCGGTGCCGATCGGAGCAGGATCGACGCGCAGACCGATCGTCGCCAGGAAGGGGTTGGGCTCCTTGGCGATGATCTCCACCGCCGCACCGCTGCCGGTCGGGCGCTCGACGCAGATGGTGGTGGTTTCCCGGAAGGTGACCGCGATGCCGAACTCGTCGGCCAGGGTCGCCTCGATCACTTCCTTCTGCACCTCGCCGTACAGCGACACCGAGAGCTCGTGCCGGATGTCGTCCTGCCGCAGGTTGATCAGCGGATCGCCTTCGGCGAGTTGGGTCAGCGCCACGTGCAGCGCGCCGGTTTCGGCCGGATGCACCGCGCTCACCACGGTTTCCAGGCTCGGCGGGGCGAACTGGCTGTCCACCCGGCGCGCGACGCCGATCGAATCGCCGATCCGGATGTCCGCGAGGCCCCACAGTTTGCCGATGTGGCCCGCCGACACCGAGTCGCTTTCCGTGGCGCCGCCGTCGGCGAACACTCTCAACGCGGTGATCTTGCCTGCAGGCAACCGGTCCCGCACCCGCAGCGTGCCGCCGAACATGCGCGCGTACGCGATCTTCTCCCCCGCAGGGCCGCGTTCGATCTTGAACACGGTGCCGGACAACGGACCGTCCGCGTCGGCGGGAGCGCCGGGCAGCAGGCGGCTGATCCCGCCGACGAGTTCGGGCACGCCCGCGCCGGTGATGGCCGAACCGGCGAACACCGGGTGCACCAGCCCGGCCGCGACCTGCGCGCGCAGCGCGGAGCGCAACCGGTCCGCAGGCACCCCGCCTGCCACGTACGTGGCCAGCAGGGTGTCGTCGTGCCTGGTCAGCACGTCGAGCGTGGCGGTGTCGTCGCCGCTGCCGAACACCGAGGGGGTGAGCCGGGCGGCGATCTCGGCCAGTACGCGCGGCACGTCCGCGCCGGTGCGGTCGATCTTGTTGACAAAGATCAGGGTGGGGATGCGCAGCCGGCGCAGGGTACGCAGCAGGACTCTGGTCTGCGCCTGCACGCCCTCCACCGCCGACACCACCAGCACCGCCCCGTCCAGCACGGACAGCACCCGCTCGACCTCGGCAATGAAGTCCGGGTGGCCCGGTGTGTCGATCAGGTTGACGGTGAGGTCGTCGATGGCGAAGGACACCACCGCCGACTTGATGGTGATGCCGCGCCTGCGTTCGAGCGCGAGCGTGTCGGTCGTGGTGTTGCCAGCGTCCACGCTGCCGAGTTCGGCAATGACACCGGCAGCGTGCAGCAGGCGTTCGGTCAGGCTGGTCTTGCCTGCGTCAACATGGGCGACGATCCCCAGGTTCACGGTTGTCCGCATCAAACGTCATGTCCTTGAGATAGGTGCGAGTGGCGTACTGGTCGGACATGACCGCTGGACGCATGACCACTCCTCTGTCTCGATGACGGGCGAACGAGAGGCAATTGAACCGGTCGCCGCGGACACCGGCAACCAATTTTCGACGTGCGGATCTTCGCCAGTATCGTTCGCCCGAACCACCCCACCGTCACCGCAGGAGAACGAATCACCATGACCGGAGCTGAGCACTACACGGCCGCCGAGGCGTTACTGGAAGACGTCGCCGCCAACCCCGAGGACGCGGGGCAGCGGGTCGCCGTCGCGCAGGTGCACGCGACACTCGCGCTGGCCGCCGCGACCGCCATGGCGAGCAGGCTGGTGGAGACCGAGGACGGTGCCGAGATCGCCGCGATGGACCCGACCGACCAGGAGCACTGGGACAGCGCCGCAGGCTGAATTGCAGATGATGCATGTCTTGCAGAGTCTGCAAACTTTGCATAGTCTGTAACCCGTGAGCACGGGCGAGGATCGACGCGAGCGCCGACGGGTGGCCAAACGAGCGGCCATCCGCGGCGTCGCGATCCGCCTCGCCCTCGACGAGGGGCTCGACGCGGCCACCGTGGACGCGATCAGCGCGGCGGCGGACATCTCGCCGCGCACGTTCTTCAACTACTTCCCCAGCAAGGACGACGTCTTCTCGATCGAACCGCACCAGTGGAGCACCGAGGAGATCATCGCCGAGCTGAAGGCCCGCCCCGCCGACGAGGCGCCGGTCGAATCGATGCGTGCCGTCGTCAAGGTCATGGCCGAGGCGGCCGGTTTCGCGAACTTCGCCGAGGAATGGGAACTTCTCCAGGAGCTCTACCGACGCCATCCGGAACTGTTCGGGAAGATGCGCGTCGACAAAGTCGACATCACGATCGCCGCGCTGGTCAAGGAAATCGCCGCGCGCACGGGCACCGATCCAGCTATCGATCTGTATCCGGGGCTACTGGTCAACGCCGCGTTCGCGGCCCTGCAAACAGCGGAAAACGCGTCCCGCATCAGCGATCGCGCATTGCCCGACCTGTTGGACAACGCGTTCGATCTGCTGATCCGCGGACTCTGAGACACAAAGGACTGTCCACAATGACGTATGACGATGCGATGACGGCTGCCCGCGAACGGTTGGCAGAGCGCGATTTCGACGGCGCGTACCGCCTGTTCGGCAAGGCCCACGGGCTCGGCCACGACGTGCTCGCGCAGCATGTCGGCGCGCACCGCGGCATGATCGCGGCCGGTTGGCACGGCCGCAATCCCGCGCGGGTGCTCAAGCAGGCGTTCCTGCTGGTGGCCGCCTACCTGTTCGAGTCGCGTCAACCCGCCCAGGTCAGTCCACGCAGGTGACGCCGTCGGCGGTGATACTCGGCGTGGCGCCCTGCGGAGTCGAGGACGTGGTCGACGTGCTGCCGCCACTGGTCGAGCCGGTGCTGCTGGAGCCGGCGGTGTCCGAGGTCGGGCCGTTGTAGGCGGTACCGATCAGCACCCGCACCTTGCCCGCGGCCAGGCTGCTGGAGGACTCGGTGGTGAGCCCGCCGAGCGCGGCCGCGACCTGCTGGGCGCTCGACGATCCACCGGAGCCGTACTCCACCACCGAGGTGGTGCGCGACGCGGTGTTGCCGGTGCTGCCCGCGGTGAATCCCTTGCCGGTCAACACGTTGAGCACCTTGCTGGCCAGCCCGGTCTTGCCGCTGCCGTTGAGCACCTCGGCGGTGATCTTGGCATTGTTCGCGTTGCCGGAGCTGCTGCTGTTCGCGGCCGAACTCGGTGGCGGCGCGGCAGTGGTGGAGGTGGCGCCCTGCGCCTGGATGGTGCTGGAGATGAACTGCTGCACCTGCGTCGGGTTCACCTCGACCGCGTCGCCGTCGGACTTGGTCGGGTAGGACTCGGTGATGATCGGGATGGTCTGGAACTGGATGTTGCCACCGCTCATGCTCTGCATCTGCTGGGCGAAGCTGAAGATGTCCCAGCCCTGGTCGATGACCACCGACTGCTTGATCGCGTCGATCAGGTTGGACAGCTTGGTGGTGTTGGTGAGCACGCCAGCGGAGAGCACGGTGTGCGCCATGCTGGCCATGAACGCCTGCTGGCGCCGGATCCGGTCGAGGTCGCCCAGCGGCAGGCCGTGCCGCTGGCGGACGAACGCGAGTGCCTGCGAACCCTGAAGAGTCTGCTGCCCGGCCGGGAAATTCGCGCCGGAGTAGGAGTCGTGCACGGTCGCCTTCAGGCAGACCGGGACGCCGCCGATGGCCTGGCTGATCGAATCGAAACCGGCCAGGTTGACCGACGCGAAGTGGTTGATGGTCAGACCGGTGAGGTTCTGGATGGTGTGGATGGCGTTCTGCGCGCCCGCCTGGTCGGCCTGGACCGCGAGCTGCGGGCCGCTGACACCCTGTCCCTTGAGCGACTTCTGCGCGGCGACCTCGGCATAGGTGTACGCCGAGTTGATCTTGTGCGTGCCGTAGCCGCCCGCGAGTTGCACATAAGAGTCACGGGGAATGGAGAACGCGACCGCCTTGCCACCGCCCGCCGGGATGTGGATCAGGATGATCGTGTCGGTGTTGTCGCCACCGTCACTCTGGTCACCGGCGTGCAACTGGTCGAGCAGGCTCTGCGGCAACGGGTTGCCCTGCGCGTCGGTCCGGTTGTCCAGGCCGACCAGCAGGATGTTCTGGTCGCCGGTGGCGTTCTGCGCGTTCGGGTCGATCACGTTCGCGGTGCTGATGCCGTTGGTCTCGGCCCAACTGGTGCCGAGCGCGATCAACGTGATCACCGAGGCGAGCGCGAGCACGGCCCGCCCGACGCGCACCCAGACGACCTTGGACGAGGTCGAGGCGGGCGGCGGCACCGACCTGTTCCGCGCCGAGGACGAGGACGGACGCGACGAGCGCGGGCGATCCTCGGAGCGGTCACCCCGGTCGGAGCGACGCCGGTCCAGTTCGGACCGGGGCTGCGGGTTGCGCGAATACGGCTCGCGGCGCCGGGGATCGCCAGCTGAACCGCCCTGCCGGGGCGGTGGCTGCCGTCGCGGGTCGGGACGGCGACCTGGCGGGACCTGACCACGAGGCGCGTCTCCGCGCCTGGGATCACCCTGCCTCGGCCAGTCGTTCACGCGTCTCTCCCCGAATAGAGTCGTCCAACAGGCTTAATAGTCCTACACCGGGTAGGACGCTGTGCAATCACGTGGGTTGCTTGGCAGGGTGGCACACCACTCGTCAAAACCGGGTGACCGGGGTCCCGGACACGGTTTTTTGCCTCGATAGAGCGATTTCTCCGAACAGCGCGACGGCCCGGAAGTGAGCCGCTCACTTCCGGGCCATCGCTGTCGAGCGCGGTTGATCAGGCCGCGACGGGCACCGCGGTCTCGGCCGGTTCCAGCGCCAGCTCCAGCACCTCGCGCACGTCGGACAGGGGGTGCACGTCCAACTGACTCAGCACCTCCTCCGGCACGTCCTCCAGGTCCGGCTCGTTGCGGGACGGGATGATCACCGTGGTGATACCGGCCCGGTGCGCGGCGAGCAGCTTCTGCTTAACGCCACCGATCGGCAGCACCCGCCCGGTCAGCGACACCTCACCGGTCATCGCCACATCCGAGCGGACCGGCCGGCCGGAGAGCAGCGATACCAGCGCGGTGGTCATCGTCACACCGGCGCTGGGCCCGTCCTTGGGCACCGCACCGGCCGGGACGTGCAGGTGCACGCCGCGTTCCTTCAGATCGCCGACCGGCAGCTCCAGTTCGGCACCGCGCGAGCGCAGGAAGGACAGCGCGATCTGCGCGGACTCCTTCATCACGTCGCCCAGCTGACCGGTCAGGGTCAGGCCGGTCGACCCGGTCTCCGGGTCGGACAGCGACGCCTCGATGAACAGGACGTCACCGCCTGCCCCGGTCACCGCGAGGCCGGTCGCCACACCCGGCAGCGAGGTCCGCTCCGCGGATTCCGGCGTGTGCCTCGGCTGGCCCAGGTACTCCCTGAGCCGGTCGTCGTCGACCGTGACCGGCAGCGTCACCTTCTCCATGGCGACCCCGGTCGCGACCTTGCGCAGCACCCGCGCGATCGCCCGCTCCAGGTTGCGGACCCCGGCTTCCCTGGTGTACTCGCTGGCCAGCTTGTGCAGCACCGAATCCGTCAGCGTGATGTCCTCGATGGACATCCCGGCCCGGTCCACCTGACGCGGCAACAGGTGATCCGCCGCGATGGTGACCTTCTCGTTCTCGGTGTACCCGTCCAGCGTGACGAGTTCCATCCGGTCCAGCAGCGGGCCGGGAATGGAGTCCAGCACGTTGGCGGTGGCCAGGAAGACCACATCGGACAGATCCAGCTCGACTTCCAGGTAGTGGTCCCGGAAGGTGTGGTTCTGCGCAGGGTCGAGGACTTCCAGCAGCGCGGCGGTCGGGTCGCCCCGGTAGTCCGAGCCGACCTTGTCGACCTCGTCCAGCAGCACGACCGGGTTCATCGAGCCGGCTTCCTTGATGGCCCGCACGATCCGGCCGGGCAGCGCGCCGACGTAGGTGCGCCGGTGACCGCGGATCTCCGCCTCGTCCCGGATACCACCGAGCGCGACGCGGACGAACTTGCGGCCCATCGCCCGCGCGACCGACTCGCCAAGCGACGTCTTACCGACACCGGGCGGACCGACCAGCGCCAGCACGGCACCGCTGCGCCGACCGCCGACCACGTTCAGGCCCGCGTCGGCACGCCGCTTGCGCACGGCCAGGTATTCGATGATCCGGTCCTTCACGTCGGACAGACCGGCGTGGTCCGCGTCCAGGATGGCGCGGGCGCCCGGGATGTCGTAGGCGTCCTCGGTGCGCTCGTTCCACGGCATCTCCAGCACCGTGTCCAGCCAGGTGCGGATCCAGCCCACTTCCGGCGACTGTTCTGAGGTGCGCTCCAGCTTGTCCACTTCGGACAGCGCGGCTTCCTTGACCTTCTCCGGCAGATCGGCCTCTTCGACCCGAGCCCGGTAGTCCTGCTCCTCGGTCGCCGGCTTGCCGTCCAGGTCGGCCAGTTCCTTGCGAATGGCGGCAAGCTGCTGGCGCAGCAGGAACTCGCGCTGCTGCTTGTCCATGCCCTCCTGGACGTCCTTGCGGATCGTCTCGTTCACGTCGAGCTCTGCCAGGTGTTCCTTGGCCCAGTCCAGCGCCTTGTGCAGGCGCTGCGCGACATCGACGGTCTCCAGCAGGGTGATCTTCTGCTCGGCGGTCAGGTAGGGCGCGTACCCGGCGAGGTCCGCGAGCGCGGACGGGTCGTCGATCTGCTGCACGCCGTCCACCATCTGCCAGGCGCCACGCTGCTGGAGGATCGAAGACAGGATCCCCTTGTACTCGCGCATCGCCTCGGTGAGGTCTTCGGTCGGCGTGATGTCGTCGAGGGTGGTCGCTTCCACCCAGAGTGCGGCACCCGGTCCAGTGGTGGCAGCACCGACCCGGACGCGCTTGACACCGCGCACCACGACGACCTTCTGGCCACCGCGAATCCGGCCGATCTGCTCGACAACACCGACGGTGCCAACCGAGCCGTAGCGGCCGTCCTGGCGGGGAACCAGCAGCACCCGCGCGTTGGCGGCTTCCGGCTTCGTGGATCGAATACCCGAACTCGCAGGTGAGCGCTCGGCACTGGCGGCCTGAGCGGCGTCCACGGCGGTCCGGACGTCGGCGTCGGAGAAGTCCAGCGGCACGACCACTCCGGGCAGTACCACCTCGTCATCCAGCGCCAGGATAGGGAGCACCAGATCTTGGCTCATGTCCCGTCACACTGCCCTTCGATAACCCTTGGTAAGTTGAGTACAACCGACTCAACCAACCTGAGCCCGGGATTGTTTCCGACAGGCGTTCGCTCAGAGCGATCGTGGCTTTCCGCTGGTAGCGACGTTGACGAGCACCTCAGCCGCATCGCGCGCCCGATCGGCCATCGACGGATCACCGGTGATCGCGGCGCCGGTCGACGAGCCAACCAACAGCAACCAGAGCTGGTCAGCGAGGGCGTCGTGGTCGGTCACGTCCAGGTCAGCGACCAGGCCAGCCAGAAATTCCCGGACCGCGGCGTGATGCGCGCGCACCACGTCCGCTACGCCCGGTTCGACGCTGCCCAGTTCGCCGAACGAGTTGACGAACGCGCAGCCGCGGAAGCCCGGCTCGGCGAACCATTCGCGCAGCCAGCCGAACACCGCCGGAATCGCGTTCTCGGGGTGATCCTCGACATACCCGGCCAGCCGCGCCCGCCAGCTGCCGTCGCGCCGCAGCAGGTACGCCTCGACGAGTTGCCGTTTTGCCGGAAACACCTGGTAGAGCCGCTTGAGCGAGACCCCGGACACAGCACGCACCTCGTCGATGCCGACGGCCTGGATGCCGCGCTCGTAGAACAGCGCCTCGGCCGCGTCGAGCAGCGCAACCCTGGTCTCGTCGACGTCCACCACAACTCCCACTAGCCCCGAGAACGATCGTTCCCCTAGAGTAGCGTCGTACCCAGAGAACGCACGTTCTCTGCATCGACTCAAGGAGTCCAGATGGCACCCCGGCCGCCGCTGCCCCCGTTCGACGAGACATCCGCGCTGATCAAGGTCCAGGCCGCGGAGGATGCCTGGAACACCCGCGACCCGGAACGCGTCGCACTCGCCTACACCGAGGACTCGGTCTGGCGGAACCGAGACAAGCTGATCACCGGTCGCGCGGAGATCATCGCCTTCCTGACCGCCAAGTGGGAGCGCGAGCTGGACTACGCGCTACGCAAGAACCTGTGGGGCTTTCGCGGCAACCGGATGGCGGTGCGCTTCCAGTACGAGTCGCACAACGCGGACGGCCAGTGGTTCCGCAGCTACGGCAACGAACTCTGGGAGTTCGACGACGAGGGCCTGATGCGCAGGCGCGAAGCCAGCATCAACGACGTGCCGATCACCCAGGCGCAGCGCCGCATCTTCGGCCCGCGCCCGGAATCCGAACGCGGTAACTCCAACCCGGTGTTCTAGCCGATCTTGATCAACCGCGAGCCGTGCGCTGGCACGTTCGACGCGGTCCAGCTACCGGAGAAGTTGCCCAGATCCTGGCGCGCGTCGACGTCGCGGACATCACGGGTGCCGGACACGCCGACATTGCCGAAGTTCACGGTGATGCTGGTCGTGCCCGAACCCATGTTGTACACGGCGACGTACGTGCTCGACCCGATGACCTTCGTCCAGACCTGCGAGTTCCCACCGGTCACCTGGCTCGGATTGACGCTCGACTGGTCGACCGCGATCACCTCGGGATTGCTCAGGATCGAGATCGCCTTGCTGTCCATGAAGTAGATGTCGCCGCCGACGTAGAGCGGGGCGGAAGCCATCGACCAGAAGTTCATCACCGACTGCCGCTCGTCGTCGTTGAGCCCGTCCTGCACGCCGCTGCCGGTGTTGTTGTTGATCGGCATCGAGTCCAGGTCGGGCCGGTAGCCGCTGTTCACGTGCGAGAGCCACTGCGGCAGGTCGTTCCAGCGCGCGCTGACCGAACTGTTCCAACTGGAGACCGTGTCGCAGTAGCACTCCACGTCGGTGTCGACCCGCACGCTGTTCGCGTAGGGCGCGAGCCCGTCGGCAGCGGAGATGTCCACCGGCCACGCGCTCGCCGTCAACCACATCTGCCGCCCCGACTGGTCGATCGCCTGCGAGAACGCCTTGATGTCGGGGATGTTGTCCGAGGTGACGCCATCGATCTTGATCATGTCAACGCCCCAGGACGCGAACTTGTCCACGATCGAGTCGATGTAGCTCTGCGCGCACGGGTTCGAGTAGTCGATCTTCCAGTTGCTCCCCCACTTGTTGGTGGCGGTGAGCGGCTGTACCGCGATCTGCTGCGTCGTGCAGTTCGTGCCCGCGATCGGGTTGTTGGCGTTGTACACGGTCTGCGAGAGACCGGCGGTGTCGTAGAGACCGATCTTCAGGCCGTCGTTGTGGATGTAGGACGCCACGGAGGCCATGCCGTCGGGAAACCGGCCGGTGTCCGCGCTCGGGATACCGTTGCCGTCCGTGCCGTTGGACCAGAACGAGTCGATGTCCACATACTGGTAGCCGGCCGACTTGAGCTTGGTGCTCAGCGCGTCGGCCGCATTCTTGATGTTGCCCTCGTTCAGCCAGTTGGTGCCGTAGTTGGGGTGCGTGCTGGACTCCACGCTCCAACTGCTCCACCCCATCAACGGCCCGCTGAACGAGCTCCGCGCCGCCGCATCGGGCGCGGCAACCAAGCTCAGCCCCAGGACACCGACCGCCAGACCCGCAATGGTTCGCAGCACTACTCAAAGGTAGGTCCGGCGAGGTGAATCGCTCAAGAATTGACCGTTCACAACGGGCCACGACAAGATCGACACATGAAGGTCGCCTTCGGTGCCGACGATGACAACGAGTGTGTCCGCGCGGTTGCCGAACACCTGCGCACCGTCGCCGACCTGGAGATCTGCACCGAGACGCCGTGGCACGAGTTCGCCCGCGAGGTGGGCAGACGCGTCGCCGACGGCGAGGTCGACTTCGGCGTCGTCATGTGCTGGACCGGCACCGGCGTGTCCATCGCCGCCAACAAGGTCCCCGGCGTCCGCGCCGCCCTCGCCTGGGAACCGTGGATAGCCGAACACGCGCGCCGCTGGAACGACGCGAACGTGCTCGCCATGAGCCTCAAACGGCTCGCCCCCGACGTCGCCCTGGACTGCGTCCGGGCATTTCTGGCTGTCACGTCGGAAGACCCGGACGAGACGACGAGTATCGACGCGATCCGTCGCCTCTGACCGGCAGACAGGCGATCGCGCCCGCGATGGTGGCGACGAGGTAACCGAGCATCTGCAGGTTTGCCCAGATGAACGGCATCGTGTCGGACGGCGTGGTCAGGTGGTCGGCGGGAGCGTTGTCGATGGCGCCGTAGACGAACGCGGCGGCGAGCAGTGCGCTCAGCATGAGGATGTGGCGGCCGGGCACGAACAGGGTGAGCAGGGCGAGGATCAGGAAGACGACCGGGCCCGGTCCGTCCCAGTGCAGTCCTTCC
>DASXOJ010000026.1:0-21201 GCA_036494465.1 Pseudonocardiaceae bacterium | reverse complement strand
ACTCGTTGACAGGAAACAAGATTCACTCGATCGGGATTTGATCAAGCAGAGTTTTCCTTGGTACTATTGGATCATGGGGAAATCAGCAGACGAGCTGCTCGCCACCGAATGGTGGCGAGCCTCCGAGGCTGAGCTTCTCGCGGCAGTGGGCGAGCTGGAAAACCTCTCCCGCCGGGTGAATGCCGCCAAGTTGGCCATCCACGCTCAGACTCAAGAGCGCGGCGTGACCGGTGGCTACGACTGCACTCGCGTCGCCGTCAAGGACGCGGCCCGGATCCCGCTCACCGAGGCCATCCGCCGTGAAACCCACGTGGAACTCCTGGATCGTTCGCCCGTCGCTCGCGCGGCGGTGGCCGAAGGCGCGGTCGGGCCGGATCACCTCGACGTGATCGTGAAAACTCTGGCCAAGATCCCCTCCCGGGTGGATGCCGAGCAACGCGAGCAAGCCGAGACCATGCTGGTCGAACAGGCTCGCACCCTGGATTCGCTGGCGTTGAGGTACGCCGCCAGGCAGATCCTGGCCTGGCTGGACCAAGACGGTCCCGAGCCCGCCGATCCGCCCGAGGGGCCGGTCAACGAGCTACACCTCGACAAGTACCGCGATGGACACGTCCGCTTCGTCGGAAAGCTGGGCCCGGAGGCCGGTGCGCTGCTGGTCGGGTTGCTCAGCCCGCTGGCCAAACCTCGTCCCGCTGATGGTGTGCCGGATCTGCGCGGAGTCGGTGAGCGGCATGGTGATGCCTTCGCCGAACTCCTGCAACTGACCGCGAACGCGGCTGCCGCACCGGTCGATGGTGGCGAGCGCCCACACCTGACCGTGACCATGTCACTGGAGGACTTGCGGACCGAGGTCGGCCGCGCGCAGTTGGGCGATCTGGGCAGCTTGACCGCTGGCGTGGTCCGGCGGATCGCCTGCGACGCGAAGGTCACGCCGATGGTGCTGGACGGCGATTCACAGCCCTTGGATGTGGGGCGGGCGAAGCGAACCGCGCCGCCGGGGATCCGCAAAGCGCTGGTCTGGCGGGATGGCGGGTGTGCGTTCCCCGGGTGCGATCGGCCAAGTGCGTGGACGGATTCGCACCACGTGATCTCGTGGCTGGATGGCGGGCCGACCACTCTCGCGAACATGACCCTGCTGTGCAGACGCCATCACGTGCTCATTCACCGCAGCGAATGGGAAATCCGGATGAGACAAGGATTCCCGGAATTCCTGCCACCCGGCTTCATCGATCCGGCCCGCAGCCCTCGCCGCAACACGTTGCACGGCGTGCGCTCGCCCCTGCGTCTACGCAAACGTGTACGCAAACACTGCCTCACCGGCTAGCCGACAACTACACAAGGACTCTTGCACAATATTTCTTGTGCGTCCAGACTGGCGGTATGAGCGACGACGACCGGCGGATCACCGACTCGAAAGTGCTGGCGGCGATGGCGCATCCGCTGCGGCGCAGGTTGCTCGACGTGCTCAAGGTGCATGGTCCGGCGACTGTCTCCGCTTTGGCCGAGCACACCGACCAGGCGGTCGGCAATGTCAGCCATCACATGAAGGTGCTGGCCGGGGCCAAATTGGTCGAGCAGGCTCCCGAGTTGGCCAACGACCTGCGCGAACGATGGTGGCGACTGCGGGTCGGGTCCATCAACTGGTCGCCGATGGACTTCGATGGCGATCCCGCCGTGGCGGCGGTGGAGCAGGCCGCCACCTCGTTGAACCTGGATCGTCAGGCATCGATCGTGCGAGCGTGGCTGGCGAAACGGGAAGGCTACGACGCCGGCTGGGTGGAGGCGTACTTCGCCACCGAATCGTGGCTGCACCTGTCCGCGAACGAACTCGCCGAGCTCTCCGCCGAGGTTCAGGCTCTCCTGAACCGCTGGTCCGAGCGAGAGATCCCGGATGATGGTCAACCCCGCGAGCCGGTGTTCATCTTCGCGCACGGTGTACCAGCGCAGCCGTGAGTCGCGACTTCCGGCTGCTGTGGATCGGCGAGACCACCAGCGAGTTCGGCAGCAACATCACCGGTGTCGCGTTCCCGTTGATCGCGGCCGCCACGTTGCACGCCGACGCGTTCGTCGTGGGTCTGCTCGCGTCTGCTGCCTGGATGCCCTGGTTACTGCTCGGGTTGCCTGCCGGAGCCTGGGTGGATCGCGTGCGCCGTAAGCGGATCATGCTCGTGTGCGACTTGGCCGCCGCCGCTTGCTACGTCAGTATCCCGGTGGCATGGTGGCTCGGACTGTTGACCACGGTGCAACTGATCGTGGTCGCGGTGCTCGGCGGCACCGCGACCGTGTTCTTCACGACCGCTTATCACGCCTACCTTCCCACGCTGGTGCCCAAGTCGGAGCTGACGTCGGCGAACGCGCGGCTTCAGGCCGGACGATCCTCGGCGGAAGCGCTTGGGCCGGGCGCCAGCGGGCTGATCGCCCAGTTTCTCGGTCTGGTGACGGGCTTGTTGTTCGACGCGGCCAGTTTCCTCGTGTCGGCGATGTGTCTGCTGTCGATCCGCGCGCGGGAAGCTGAGCTGCCGAGGCCGACCAGCCGGGAATCGCTGCGGGCGCAGATCATCGAGGGCGTGCGATTCGTCGCCGGTGATCGGATCCTGCACTCGTTCGTGGCATATGGCGCCGTCGTGAATCTCGGACTGATGGGCTATCAGGCCATTCAACCGGTGTTTCTGCTTCGCGATGTCGGCGTCGGGCCGGGTGCGATCGGCGGCATGTTGATGGCCGGGAGCGTGGGCGGATTGATCGGCGCGTTGCTGGCGAGCCGGATCGCGCGCCGGTTCGGTACCGCTCGCGCTGTGTTGTGGTGTCAGTTGTGTGCTGTGCCGTTTGGGTTACTGCTGCCGTTGGCCGGTCCGGGTCTCGGCCTGGCTCCGTTCGCGATCGGCCAGTTCGTTCAGGTGGCTGGGATCGTCGCATCGAATGTGATCTTCGCCGGATTCCTACAGGGTTACTGCCCCGCCGAGTTGCGTGGGCGGGTGAGCGCGAGTTCGGCTGTGGTGAACTACGGCACGGTCGCGCTCGGCGCGCTCCTGGGCGGAATCCTCGCCGACGCGATCGGTACCCGGCCGACAATGTGGGCGATGACCGTGTTGCTCACCTTGTCGCTGGGCATTCTCATCGCGAGCCCAATCCGCAAGCTTCGAGACTTTCCCGCGCAGCCGTCGGCAAGCTACAGCCAGCCGCGGTCGTAGGCGATGCGGACGAGGTCGACGCGGTTGCGGGCGCCGCATTTGTTGATCATGTTCGAGGTGTAGTTGCGGACGGTGCCCTCGGACAGGAACAGGCGGCCGGCGATCTCGCGGGCCGAGGCGCCTTCGGCGACCAGGCGGACGACGTCGAGTTCGCGTTGGGTGACGAGGACGTCGCCTTCCAGCGCGGCGACCGCGAGGTCGGAGTCGAAGACGCGTTCGCCTGCGGCGACGCCGCGGATCGCGGAGAGGAGCTCGTCGGCGGGAGCGTGTTTGACGATGTAGCCCTTGGCGCCTGCTTGCAGGGCGCGTTGCAGCATGCCGGGTTTGCTCAGTGCGGTCAGGATCAGTGCGGCGCAGCCGGGGACTTTGGTGCGGATGGTGTCGGCGGCGGAGAGGCCGTCGAGGCCGGGCATGTCGATGTCGAGCACGGCGACGTCGGGGCGGAGTTCGACGATGCGTTCGACCGCGCGGTCGCCGCGTTCGGCGACGCCGACGACGCACAGATCCGGCTCCAGTTCGATCAACGAGACCAGGGCGGAGCGCACCATGATCTGGTCCTCCGCGAGGAAGATCCGGATCGTGGTGGGGCGGGCCGTGGTCATGAGGTCGCCGCGGGGATCGACGCGGGAGTTGCCGCGCACTGGGGCAGCGGGACCGAGGCGCGGACCAGGAAGCCGCCGCCGGGTTGGGCGCCTGCTTGGAGTTCGCCGTCGAGTTCGGCGAGGCGTTCGCGCATGCCGCGCAGGCCGTGGCCGCCGGAGGGGACCCGGCGGGTGGTGATCGGTTTGCCGTCGCTGGTGAGTTCGAGCACGACCTGGTCGGTGTCGGCGCGCAGCCGCACCTGGCACAGGGTGGAGTCGCTGTGCCGGACGACGTTCGTGGCGCCTTCCCGGACGATCCAGGCGAGCACCTGCGAGGTCGACTGGTCGAGTTCGATCGGGGCGAGGTCGATCTTGGTCTGCACGCCGACCGAGTTGAGGATCGTGCGCGCGCTGGCGACTTCGCCCGCGAGAGACGTGTCGCGCATGCCTGCCACGACGGTCTGCATCTCGCCGATGGAATCGCGTAGCAGCGCGCGGGCTTCGCGGAGTTCGGCGAGGGAGCGGTCGTGGTCGCGGGCGGCGAGGCGTTCGGCGAGTTCGAGTTTGAGCACCACGACGGACAGCCCGTGTCCGAGGGTGTCGTGCAGGTCTCGCGCCCAGCGCAGGCGTTGCTCGCTCACGGCCGCACCAGCCAGTTCCGCACGGGTGTCCTCCAGTTCGCGGGCGAACACGACAAGTCGGGGGATCGAGTAGAAGATCAGCGTGGACAACGCGAATTCTTCGGCGTTGCGGACGACGTCGCCGCCGTGGAAGTTGGTCAGCGTGACGGCGAGGTAGGCGCCGAGCGCGAGCACGGTGGTGATGCCGCGGGCCCGGCCGGACAGGCACAGCAGCACGACCGAGAAGCTCAACGCGGGCGGCGCGGCCCAGTCGGCGCCGTAGGCGAAGAAGCCGAGCAGGGCGACGGCGAGCGCGCCGACCGAGAGCCACGGCATGATCGGGTCGTGGCGCCTGCCACGCAGCACGGTGATGGTGGCGAAGATGTAGGCGCCGAGCCACAATCCGAACGCGACCAGGTCGACGAGGCGTTCGGCGAGGCTCGGCAGCTCTGGTAGCGACCGCAGTGGATAGGTCGCGATGAGCGCCATGTACGCGGCCAATCCGAGCAGCGCGAGGATGCCGACCACGTGCCCGGTGCCGCCCGCGCCTGGTCTCAGGTGGCGGCGCAGCCAGGATCGCCCAGTCAGTTCGACGGGCACCCCAGCGTTGGACTTTCCTGCCATGGCAGTTACCAACCCGTCTTGTTCAGGCCCCCAGGCGGGGCATCAGATCCAGCCGCGTGCGGTGGCGATGGTGGCTGCCTCGCGACGATCTTGGCCGCCGGTCTTCACCAGGAGCGTGGTCATCACGAGCCCGACGATCTCGGAGGAGAGGCCGAGCGATTCACAGATGTCGCGCGTGGAGCGGCCGCTCGCGGATGCGCTCAGCACCCTGCGTTCGCGGGGCGTCAACGGCGTGCGTTCCGATGTGGACGACGGCGCCTCGCTGACGGCGTCCTCGGCGAGTTCGACATCGATGAAGCGCCCGCCTGCCGACACGGCGCGCACCGCGTCGGCAAGGCGGTAGGAGGGTGCGGTTTTCGAGATGTAACCGCACACTCCAGCCTTCATTGCCGCATGGTAGGTGCCCGAAGCGGTGATGCTTGAGAGGATAAGTACCCGCGTGGCCGGGTGATCCGCGGCGACCTTCTCGGCGACTTCGATGCCGTCCAGGCCGGGCATGTTCACGTCGAGCACGGCGACGTCCGGGTGCGACTTGGCGATGGCGGCCAGGGCGCTGGTGCCGTCCGGGTATTCGCCGAGGACGTCGATGTCCGGTTCGAGCGCGAGCAGTTGGGCGATCGTGCTGCGCACGAGTGCGGCGTCGTCGGCCAGAATGGTGGTGATCTGGTTCATCGCCTGCTGCCTTTCGTGTCCTGGCCGATACTTGTTGTGTCGCTTGGGATACGTACGGTCAACGCGAACCAGTCGGTTCGCGGACTTTCCGTGCCGAGCCGGCCACCGACCGCGTCTACACGTTCGGAGAGCCCGGCGATTCCGTTACCGCCGACCGCGTCGGTCTTGCGCTTCGTCAGGCCGACGCCGTTGTTGCTCAGCGTCAGGGCGACCTCGGTGGCGTCGCGCCGGCAGTCGAGTTCGACGCGGGTGGCGTTGGCGTGCCGGAGGATGTTGGTGACGCCTTCACGCAGGGTCCAGGCGAGCGCGTCGGCGACTTGTGGGG
The DNA here is from genome assembly GCA_036494465.1 of Pseudonocardiaceae bacterium. Taxonomy (GTDB): domain Bacteria; phylum Actinomycetota; class Actinomycetes; order Mycobacteriales; family Pseudonocardiaceae; genus CAJCJE01. The sequence goes on along the minus strand of DASXOJ010000026.1, from coordinate 15,188 downwards.
GCAGGTCTTCGGGCACCGCGAAATCGGCGACGTGCACGCCTGCGCTGCGCAGCACCGAGGTGAGCGAGGCGGCTTCGCGGGTGAGGTTCAGCGAGCGGTAGCCCTTGGCGACGGCGCGCACGTCGGTCAGGGATTTGGCGGCGATGTCCCGGATGGTGTCGAGTTCGCTTTCCGCCGCGTCCGGTTTGACGCGCAGCAGGCGCGCGGTGAGTTCGGATTTGAGCGCGATCGCGCTGAGGCTGTGGCCGAGCACGTCGTGCAGGTCGCGGGCGAAACGCAGCCGCTCGTTGTCGACGGCGAGGGCGGCGGATTCGTCGCGCGCGGCGAACAGTTCGACGGCGAGCCCGCCGACCCGGACACCGCCCGCGATGCACAGGCCGGTGATCACGTTCTGCAGGGTGAGCAGCACGATCTCGGTGGCGCCGAGCTGTTCCTGGAACATCAGCACGATCACGCCCGCGGTCGCTGCGGCGATCAGCGGTGCGGCGAGCCGGGGGCGCAGCACGATGCCGAGCGACCCGAGCAGGTAAGCGCCGAGCGCGAGCCAGGCGACCCCGCCGAAGATCGGGATGACGAAGGTGAGCACCGCCTGCACGCCCAGCGCGACCCCTTGCAGCGAGCGCTGCCACCCGGGCGGGTCGAGCCGCACGATCAGCAGGTGGCACCCGCCGAACACGAACGCGCCGGCCGCGAGCAGCGGCAGGTGCGGCTGGTTGGGCGTGTATTCGAGCGTGGTGACGATGGGCAGCACCAGGTAGACGAGCATGACGACGGCGAACGCGGTGACCGCGCGCCGCACCCAGACGACTCGTTTGGCGTGTTCGGGGCGGGTCTGGTCGGTCGGGGTCGCTCGCTCCCAGCGACTTACGGCTACTGCGGTGGCGGTCATGGCTGTTGCACCTCCGAGGTTCTGGCCCGCCATTCCGCCGAGTTGCAGGCGTGCCAGCCGGGCCCGTCCTGGCTCTGGTGCCGGCCCCGGTCGGTGCCTGCGGGCGCGGAGCTGATCATGAAGTCGCCGACGCTGCTCTCCCGCTCCCAGTCCAGACCGAAGGCGCGGGTGGACAGTTCGATGTCGCCGACGCCCAGTCCGCACGGTGCCAGCCCCATGGCGGTGCCGACCAGGTAGAGGGTTTGGTAGAGCACGCCGACGTGCTTGAGCGTGGTCGCGTAGGGAATGCCGCTGTACTTCCAGCCGAGCCGCTGGAAGCGGGAGGTGATGGTGAGCAGCACGTCCGGCGCGGCGGAGTTGCCCGCGGAGATCGACGCGACCCCCAGCATCGCGTCGATGTCGGCCTCGCTGGTGTTGACGAGGACGAGTTGGTGGCCCGCCGGGTCGTAGTAGTACATGCCGCGCGGCAGGCCATCGCAGCGGTTGACGGTGAGCCAGATGTCCAGGTCGCCCGCTCCCCCGCCGGACGGGTAGGGCTTGTCGACGCCCTGGTAGGGCATCTGCGCTTCGGGCGACGGCCCATAGACGGCGCGGACCCGGGCCGCCCGGTAGAGCAGTTCGGCGAGTTGGTCGATGGTGAGCGGATCGGCGCCGGGGGTGCGGATGGACGAGCGGCGTTCCAGTGCTTCGGTGAGGGTGACGTCGCCGCCGAGGATGTCGCCGACGTCGGGGCGGGACAACTCGGTCACCGGGCCGGATGGCAGTTCGCGCACGGGTTTCTCGTGTTCGATCTCGCCGGTGAACCGGAAGGTGGCGCCGATTTCGTCGTCGTGCCTGCCTGATCTGCTGTGCACGTGGAACAGCAGGTCGTGGAAGCCCCATTGGCGTAGCCGGGTTCGCTGCGGTTCGGGCGTCGGTTCGCTGTCCAGCAAGCCCGCCGTGACGAGCAGGTCGAGGACGGCGTGCGCGCCCGCGCGGGCCGGTTCGGGGACGATCGCGACGAGTTCGGCGACCGTGCGGGGTCGCGCGGCGAGCAGGGTGGCGAGCAGCGGGTCGTAGAGGCGCGCGCGGTAGCGGGACAGCGGGTTTTCCAGGGTGAGAATGCCGTCGACCTGGTGCAGATAGGCGAACCGGGACAGGCTCACCGACGCGGTGCCGGGCGTGCGCGCCGGGCCGGCGAATCCGGCGAACCGGGCACCGTTGGAGGTGGGCACGACATCGGCCATGATCACCGCGTCGAGCTCGACCGAGTGCACCAACAGGAACTGCACGCCGTTGACCAGCGACTGCATCCGGGTGATCTCGGGCAGCGGGTCGTCGGCGGCCGTGATGACGAGGTCGAGCACGTTGTCGGCGAGCACCGGCCCGAAGGTCAGCCGCTCGACCGCGACCACGAGCCCCTCCGACGCGTCGCGCACCACGTGCGAACCCCACCGGTGGTGCAGCAGCAGGTCGGCGCCCTGCCGGTCGACGACGACGTCCTCGCGCAGCGAGACCAGGTGCCGCGCGGTGCCGATCGCCATCGGCGAGACGTGTTCGGCGCGGGGAATCAGGTTGGTCATGTCTGGCTCCTAGACGAACATCGGTGTCGGGTTGAGGTCGTCCTCGGACAACGTGGCGGGCAGCCAGCCGAGCTGGACCGGCGCGTCGTAGAGGCGACCGGGCGCGAACCGGGTCCAGAAGTGCCGCATCCCGGGCACCATCACCTTGGCCACCGGCAACCCGATGTCCGGCCTGGTCAGGTCGATGGCCAGCATTTCCATGCCCTTCGCCTCGACGATCCGCTGGCAGGCGGCGACGTCCTCGGCGAGGTCGGTGCTGGTCGGCAGCGTCATGTCCGGGACCTGGCGCAGCGGCGCGGCCGGGTCGGGCCGCAGGTAGGGGTGGTCGGCGATGTGCGCGGTCTGCCACCACTCCTGCTGCACCGGGTCCGGGAAGTTGTAACCGCGACCGTCTGCCGTGGTGAACGCGACGGCGGGCAGGAACTGGTTGAGCTCGCTGATCGCGCGCAGCACCGCGATGCGCGCGTCGTGGTGCGCGCCGAAGGCGATGATGATGTCCTCTGCCGGTTTGTCGGTGCGCCTGCTGACCGCGACGACCGCTGGAATGCCGAAATCGGCGGTGAGGTCCAACGCCCAGAGTTCGCGGTTGAGCTCGGCGTAGCGCTGCGTCATCTCGTCGACGAACGGTTCGCGCATCGCGTCCAGGTCGATGCCGGGGCGGCGCAGCCGGTTGTACCACCAGATCGCCACGCTGTCCCGTTCGACGAGCTCGTAGAACCCTTGCAGGATCGCGTCTTCCAGGCTGGTGCCCGCCGCGCAACCGTTGGAGTCGGCGAGCGAGTAGAGCGGTCCGCGGTTCGGATAGCCGAAGAACAGCAGGCCGGTCGGCACGTACTTGGCGCGCTGCTCGGTCAGCGAGTACATCGGCGTCCATTCGATGTCCACATCGGACGGAATGGGATCGGCGACCGACTGGAACACGATCTGCTTGCCGTTCCACCGCTTGCGCTCGGCGAACTGGCGTTCGCTGTAGAGCATCGAGTCGTTGGGCGCGATCCCGTCCGCACCGAGCGCGTTCAGGCTCGTGACGATGCGCGGCTCGTCGCCGAAGTGCACCGCGCTGTAGCGCTCCAGCGCCTCGCCGAGCGCGCTCGCCCTGGCCTGGATGTCGGTGGCACCCTTGCCGCAGCTCTGCGTGCGCAGCCCTTCCCGCAACGCGCGCAACGAGTTGACGCGCAGCGCGCGGTTGTAGCCGGAGGCGTAGGCGTGCGCGAAGGGCAGACCGGTGGAGAGCGGGACGAGTTCGGGGACGGCGCCGGTGACCGGGTCGATCAGGTGACCCCAGATGGCCATCATCTGCTCTGGGCTCTTGGCCCGGTGCCCGCCGTCGGCCGAGAAGGTCTTGAGGGTGGGCTTCAGTTCGATCGGCTTGGCCATGTTCGTGCCGACGAGTTCCGCGTCGCCGCATTCGGGGCATTGCGGGCGGCGCTGGACGGTGTGCGTCGTGGTGGTGAGGTTGGCGGTGTCCAGGGTGAGCACGGCGTGAGTGCCGTCGTGCACGTGGCCGCCGAGCCAGTGCGCGGCGGCGGTGGCGACGGCGGCGGCACCGAGCGCGCGGCTGGCCGCGATGTCCACGACCGGTGAGGCGACCCGTACGCCCGGCAGCTTGCTTTCCAGGTAGTCCTCGGGGCGGCGCTGGCCGCGCAGCCGGACTTGCAGGCACGCGTAGCAGGCGCCGTCCGGCGCGAACACCGGTCCCACGTACGCGATCACGCCGACCGGCTTCGCCAGCAGCCACACTCGGCCCTGCGCGCGGGCTTCCCGGTCGAACTCGGCGAGGCCGGGGCGCAGGTAGTCGTCGGTGAGCACGATGTCCAGCGCCCATTCGTCGTCCGCGACCGTCAGCCCGGCGCCGCGCAGCGCGTCGGTGAACTCGGCCGCGTCGACGTCGCCGAAGGTCGTGACACGTACCGGATTTGTTGTCGCGACGACAACCGCGGTATCGCCGTCCCGGTTGAGCGACTCCCAGTAGCCCGCCGCGCGCTCGTCGACCTCCGGGTCGGCCTGGACCACCTGGCCGATGCGTTCGAGCTGGTTGACCGCGTGGTAGACGAGTTCCGGCGCGACCTCGCCCTGGACAGCATCGACGATCGCATCGAGGTCGTGCTTGCCGTCCAGCAGCGGCAACAGCTTCTCCGCGAGCGGATCGGTGACGACAGCAGAGCCGTGTTCGCACACCAGGTAGGCGCCCTCGCCGGGCACCACGCTGACTCCGAGGTGCCGCTTGATCCGAGGAAGCTTCGTCATGTCAGGCGTCCTTTCACCACAGCAACCGGAGATCGGGCATGTCTTCGTCGCACAGCCGCAGCACGAACAGGCCGACCGCGGCAGACCCGTTGATCGCGGAGAACATCAACGAGTCCGGCGCGCCCCGTTCCGGGAAGTACGATCCGTGCCGCTGCTGGCGGGACAGCAGCGAGCGGGCGCAGCGGTGCGCGAGCGGGCGGAACTCGTCGAGATCGAACGCGGTCGCCACGGTCCAGGCCAGCTCCCCGACCGCGAGCACCTGCGCGCCGGACAGCGCGTGCAAGCGTTTGCTCCAACCGCGCAACGCTTCCGGCACGGCAGCGGGAACGGGCGCTTCGGCAGCGGAGGCCGAACCGGCCAGTGCGTAGGCGGTGGCGATGGTGAGTTCGCCGTCAATGGGCCAGGTGCTGCCGCTGTCGAGCTCGGCGCCATCGGCGGCGAGGACGGCTGCCGCGTAGCGAACTCCGGCCCAGCCCGACGGCACCAGTTCGGCGAGTCGCCAGCCTGCCGGGTACGGGTGGCAGCTGACATCGGGACCGGTCGCCAGTTGGCGGCGCAGGCGTTCGGTGAGCAGCTCCGTCCACTCCGGCCAGTCGGGTGCGGTGGGGGTTGCCGCGCGCAGGGCCCGGAACGCGAGCAGTTGGCCTGCCGCGCCGGTGATCACGTCGGCGGCCATCAGCTGTCCGGCGGGCACGGCGGCGCGGCTGATCAGGCCGGCGGCGGTCAGGGCGAGGCCGGGTTCGCCGAGCGCGTCAGCACCGCGCGCCAGCGCGTAGCAGGCGCCGCCGAGGCCGATGAACCCGCCGATCGCGGCGCCTGGCCCGGCGAGCCAGCGGTGCACGACGGTGCCGGTGGCGTGTTCGGCGAATTCGATGGTCGCTTCCAGGGCTTGCCGCGAACCGGTCCAGTAGGCGGGTTTGCCGGTGTTGCGGTAGAGCTCGGCGAGGAAGACGCCGATCCCGCCGGTGCCGGAGAGCAGGTCGCCGTGCAGTGGTTCGAGCACCGGCATGCCGTGCGTCGGGTACTGGACGAGCCCGGTCCAGCCCAGTCGCTCGCCGCTCAGTTCGCGAGCCGAGGCAAGCACGGTGTCGCCGACCTCGACGGCGGCGGCGACCAGTTCGTCTTCGCCGATTTCGGTGCGCAGTTCGCCTGGTTTGTAGACCGGCATGCCCTTCATGCGTTGCACGTTCGGGGTTTCGCGGGGTTCGTCCGGCTCGGTTTCGGCTTCACCGGCCGAGATCCACAACATCGCGGCGACTTCGTCGGTGTCGGCGGCGAGCTCGGCATCGGCGCGGTCGCTGGTGAGTGCGTGCAACCGGTCCAGCAACCGGTCCCAGGCGGCACCGGAGAAGTGATCAGGGATCGAGGTTCCCTCGGGCGTGTACGCCGCCGTCGACACGGGCTTGGCCAGGAACAGCGGCACGTCGAGCCTGCGGAACGCGTCGATCTCCTGTTCCAGGATCTCCAGGATGTCCTCGCGCGCGTCGCTGTCGCCCTCGGCCAGCAGTGGCACGAAACCGCGCAACGTGCGCGCCAGCACCATTTCCCTGGCGACACCGCTGGAGAGCGCCGCCGGGCCGAGCGAGCCGCGAATGATGGACGTGCAGTCGAAGGTGTTGCGCCAGACGTAGCGGACCGGCGCGTCGCGCAGCAGGCCGAGCGGGCCGCGCACGTCGGTCAGGTAGTCGGCGTGCTCGGTCAGGAACTCGCTCATCGCCTGGTAGCCAGCCAGGAATTCGGCGTGGAACTGACGCGGGTCGGCCACGGTGTCCTCGGTGCGCGGGCGGTAGCGCGGCGCTTCCCAGCCGGGCGGGAAGCCGGTCGAGTCCTCGGCGATCTGTTCTTCCAGCGCGGCCATGCACCCGATGTCCTGGTAGCGGCGACCGGGTGCCAACGGGCGCGCCATGGACACGACGGCGGTGCGGCTCGGGCCTTCTTCCAGGCGTTCCCAGAGTTCGTCGCCGCGCACGGCTTCTTGGGCGGCGGTGCGGGTGGGGCGGGATTGCAGCAGGCATTCCAGGTCGATGAACACCGGGTGCGGGCCGAGCGCGATCAGGTTGTCGGCCCAGAAGTCGCGGGCCTGCAACAGTTGCACGACGCGGGCGAGTTCGCCGAGCCGGAAGTAGAACCCACCGAACTCCTCGGTGCCTGCGCAGTCGCTGGAGCGGACGTACTCCTCCCAGCCGTAGTCGCCCTTGTTCAGCGCGAGCCGGGTCGAGAGCGGCGAGGGGGCGCCGTGCGTGTTCAGGTAGGTGAGCAGGTCGTTGAAGGCGACCACGGTGTCCAGGTTCTTCGGCTTGTAGACAACCCGTTCGCCGCTCTCGAAGGTCAGCAGCGAGACGACGCGGCCGTGATCGTGCAGGTCGCCGGAGTCGCCCGAGTAGGAGATCAGCGGGCCCGGGTCGCGCCACTGCCACAGCGCGCGGCGCAGGTCCGGCAGATCGGTGTACAGGCGGTCGAACAGCTCGCGAATGACGGTCCGCCACTGCAAGCAGGTGACGCCGATCAGGTGCGCGAGGCCGGGCAGCGACTCCATCCGCTCCAGCCAGCCCGCCCGGCTGACGTCGAACTTGTCGTACATCGCCCAGGTGTGTCCGGCAGGCTTCGCCGGTCCGACCGCCAGGTCGTACTCGAAGCCGAGCGCGCCGTCGCAGGCGGTGGTCAGCCGCTCGATGAGCTGACCGGCGATGTCCTCGCGTCCCTCGTCCGCGACGCGGATACCGCGCAGCCGGTCGCCGCGCATGTCGACGAGGCGGTTGGCCGCGCGGCGGAACGCCATCAGCGGCGCGCCGACATACCCGGTCGCCGGGTCGACGTCGGCGGTCAGCGGCTGCGCGAGCAGGAATTCGACCAGCGCGTATGCCCAGTCCGGCAGCCGGGTCGGGTCGGTGACCACGACGTCGACCAACCCGGCGCCGAGATCGCGCCCGGTGCGTTCGCGGTGCCGCAGCAGGGTCGTGGTCGCGGTGGCCGCCTCCGGTCCGGTGCCGACGGCTGCCGCGAGCCAGCGTGCGGAACGCTGCGCGACGACGCGCCGCGAACCCTTGGCAGGCGTGAAGTACTCGCGCGCGGCGCGGTCCGCGAACGGGGCGGCGAGCGCGACCAGGGTCAGCAGCCGCTCGTCGCCCCGGGGGATGCCGAGCAGGCCGCTTTCCGGGTCGGCCGCAACGGGTTGGCCGGTGTCGGGCCGGGTCGTGGTGCTCACGGTCAGGCCACCTCCTGTCGTCTGACCAGTCGCGCGAAGATCGGGCTGTCCGTCATGAGTTCGTCGAACGTGCCGGAGGCGGCGACCTTGCCGCGATCGAGCACATAGATGCGGTCGGCGCCGCGAATCGTGGAGAGGCGGTGCGCGACCACGATCCTGGTCACCCGCAAGGCAGCGACTCGCTCGCTGATCAACCGTTGCGTGGTGTTGTCCAGTGCACTGGTCGCCTCGTCGAGCACGAGCACGGCTGGTGCGCGAAGCAGCGCTCGGGCGATCAGCAGGCGTTGTTGCTGGCCGCCGGAGAGCAGGCCGTCGGCGACCATGGTGTGCAGGCCCATCGGCATGGCAGCCACTTCGGCATCCAGGCCCGCCATGCGCAGCGCGCGCCACACGTCGTCGGCCTCGGCGGTGGCGACCGAACCGCGCACGTTGTCCAGGATGCTGCCGCGCAACAGGTGTCCGCCCTGGAGGACGACGCCGAGCTGTCCGCGCACCGCCGAGACATCGAGCCCGGCCAAGCGCTGGCCGTCGTAGCGGACCTCGCCCTCGGTCGGCTTGTCCAGTCCGATCAACAGTCTGACCACAGTGGACTTACCGGCGCCGGACGGCCCCACGATCGCGACCATTTCGCCTGCTTTGGCGTGGACGCTGACGTTGTCCAGCACCGGCGCGCTGTCCGGGTAGGCGAAGCTGACCGCGCCCAGGCTGACCTCGCCGCGCAACCGGCCCGGATCGGACGCCGATTCGTGCACCTCCGGTTCGGCCTGCAACAGTGGCCGCAACCGTTCCGCGGCGGGCAACATCCCGAACGCGCCGACAGCGGCCTGGACGAGTTCGTGCGAGGCGAGCAGTACCTGCGAGACCGCCATGGTGACGATCAGGTACGCGGACACCGACAGGTTCGCGCCGCCTTCGGCGATGGCGATCAGCGCGACCGCGAGCAGCAACGGTTGCAGGGCAACGTCGATCGCGGCGATGACCGCCTGTAACCGCAGCGCCGCCGAGTCCTCGCGCTTCTGCTCAGCGAACAGCTTGGCCCAGCGTCCGAACGCGGGCACCTCGCTGGCGGCGACGTGGATCTTGTCGATCCCGCCCAGCAGCACCGCGAGCTTCGCGTGCACCGCGCCGAAGCCTTCGTGCACCGCGCTCTCGTGCCGTTGCTGACGAACGCCGAGCCTGCCGAGCACGCAGATCACCACGACCACCGCGACCAGCACCCCGATCGCGACCAGTGTGTTCACGAAGAACAACATGCCGATCCCGACGAAGGCCGCGACCAGGCTCAGCACCGCGCTGCCCGCGGCTTCCCCGATCAGATCGCGCAGCTCAGTCACGCCGTTGACGCGTTGCACGAGCTCGCTGGCCGGCATCGCGGTCAGGGTGGGCGTGTCCAAGCGCAGGAGGTGGTTCCAGACCGCCGGTTCCAGCGCGGCCTGTACCCGCCCCTGGATCCGGGCGAGTCCGAGGTTTCGGGCCGCGGTGAACAGGCCGCCAGCGCCGACCGCGATCACCGCCGTCAACGCGCCCGCCAGCAATCCCGACCCGCCGTTCAACGCCGAGCGCAGCAACCACCCGCCCAGCAACGGAACCGTGGCGGTGGTCGCGGCGACGCCGATCGCGCACACCGCGAGCCAACCGAGATCCGCCCGCAACCCGCGCAGCACGAACGCGAACAGGCTGCGCAGCCGCCAGTCCCGCAGCGGCCGGTACACCTGCCAGGCGTTTTCGCCGATGCTCGCGGCCACGGTCGCGTCCACTCGGATACGCGGACCGGACGATTCGACGAGCACGGTCCCCCGGGCGGCTGGCAGCAGGGCCACCGCCACACCGTTGCGGGTGCCGACCAGCGCGCCGCCCAGTCCGCGCCACCACTGTCCGGTCAGCTCGACCGGCCGCACCCGCGCCCCCGCCCGCTCCAGCGCGGCGACAACCTCGCTCGGCCGCGCCCCTGTCGCGTCGGCCTCGAAGCCGCCGTGTTCGGCGATGACCTCGGCGATCGACACCGAGCCGAGCTCCGCCGTCCCGTCGACATCCGCGACCTCGGCGCGGGCGGTCGCGAACTCCTCCTCGGCCCGCTTCCCGCGTCCGCGCAACCAGTCCGCGCGCTCCCGCGTGTCGACATCGATGCCTTCGACCAGCGCGCCGAGCAGCACGCGGTGCGTCGCGCGCAGCACGTCGGCCTGCTCGGGTTCGGCAGTCCACCTGGTCACCACCTGCAAGCTCAGCCGGGTCGTCTCGTCGACCCGCCCCCACGCGCCCGGCGGCACGAACACGGTGTCGCCAACCCCGCCCAGCGAGAACTCCCCGGCTTCGACGGTGACCTGGAGCAGATCCGCCGCGACCCAGGCCGATCCGGCCGACAACTCGCGCGAGTCCAACAGCCGCAACGCATCGTCGGGTGCCGCGCCAATCCGCTGCTCAGCGAACAGGCCGCTCAGCCAGTTGCCGATCTGATCGGCGCGCAGGTTCGGCCCGAGCAACCAGCCGCCCACCGCCGAGCCGTGCCGCAGCACGGTCGCGGAGGACGCGGTCGCCTCGACCGACCAGCCATCGGGCAGGTCGTCGGCGCGCAGGCCGACCAGGCAGTCGCCGTCGCCCGCGACGCGCAGCCGGTGCCGCGAACCAGCAGGCGACACCAGGCGCACGACGACGTCGCCGGAGACGACCTGCCACCAGGAGGTGCGGTCGCATAGGTCGATCGCGGTCGGCTGGGCCAGCGCGGGTACCACTGGCGTGGTGATCTCGGCGGTCATCTCACGCCTCCTCGACGAACGCGCGGTAGGTGGCGTTGCCGGCCAGCAGTTCCTCGTGCGTGCCCCGGCCCGCGATCTGTCCCTTGTCGAGCAGGATGATCAGGTCGCTGTCGCGGACCGTGGACAGCCGGTGCGCGATGACGACCGTGGTGCAGCCGCGCGCGCGGATGTTCGCGTCGATCTGGCGTTCGACTTCGGCGTCCAGCGCACTGGTCGCCTCGTCCATGATCAGCACGGTCGGGTCGGGCGCAAGCGCTCGCGCGATTTCCAGGCGTTGCCGTTCGCCACCGGAGAGGGTGCGGCCGGAGTCGCCGAGCCAGTCCTGGTCGAGTCCGCCGCGATCGTCGACCAAGCGGGCGATGCAGGCGTCGGACAACGCCGCGCGCAAACGCTCGCGCGGGAAGCTGGCGTCCCAACCGGACAGGTTGTCGGCGACCGTGCCGTCCAGCAACCGCGCCTGTTGCTCCACATAGGACACCGAGCCGACCAGTACCGGACGGGACAACTCGTGCCGGTCGTCGCCGTCCAGCAGGATGTGCCCGCTGGTCGGGTCGGCGGCACCGACGAGCAACCGGGCCAGCGTGCTCTTGCCGCTGCCGGTCGCACCCACGATGCTGCACCGCTGCCCCGGCTCCACCGTGAACGAGATCTGCCGCACGGCGAGCGGCGCGTTCGGGTCATAGCGGAACTCGACGTCGCGCAGTTCCAGCCTGCCGCTCAGTCTGCGGGTCGGCTCGTCCGTCGGGGCGATCGGTTCGAATCGCGGATCGGGTTCTTCACCGTCCACATCGGCCAGTACGGACACCTGCGCCTGCGCGGTGTTCAGGTCCGCGCCGACGCCGACCAGCGTGCTCACCGGCACCAGCAGTGCGCCGAGCAACGTCTGCGCCGCGACGACCGTGCCGTAGTCGAACCAGCCCGCGCGCAGCAGCAGCACGCCGACCAGCATCACCGAGGTCGTGCCGAGCGACGCGATCGCGGCCGGAATCGCCATGGTCACCTGGGTGCGCGCGGCCATCCGCTGGTCGGCGTGCAGCGCGTCGGCCTGGTTCTGCGCCCAGCGCGCGAAGAACCAGCCCTCGGCGGCTTCCGCCTTCAACGACTCGATCATGGTCAGACCGGCGTGCGCGGTGGTGTCGCGTTGCATCTGTTCCGACAGCGACCGGGAGAACTCCGCCGCCCGCACCTTGGCGACGAGTTGCAACGTGAGCAGTTGCAGCACCGCGACCAGCAGCGCGATCCCGGCGAGCGGCAGCGCGATCAGCGACAGCGCGACCAGGTCGATGGCGAGCACCATGGTGGCGGCGATGCCGCTGGTCAGCCGGTCGGCGACGAGTACGGCGAGGCCGTCGTTGAGCTGGACGCGGAACGCCAGCGTCGCCGGGTTGCGCCGGTGCACGAAGCTGCCGGGCAGCCGCAGCATCCGCCACAGGTAGTCCGACGAGGTGTGCCGCGCCATCGCAGCCAGCACCCGCGAGATCAGTGACCGCTGCACGTAGACGGTGGCGGCAGCGGCGAGCGCGGCCCCGCCCAACCCGATCAGCAGCAACGGCACGATGCTCAGCTCGCGCGCGCCGATCACCCGCACGACCAGCGCCCGCGAGAGCAACGCGGTCAGCACGGTCGGCGCGGCAGCGAAAACGCCGAGCATGACCGCTACCACGAGCGGCGGCAGATACGGTCGCGCCCGGGCGATCAGCACGCGCAGCACCGGCCAGCGCTTGCCGCCGACCGTGAAGTCGTCGGTGCGGCGCAACACCATCAACGCGCCACTGCACCGTCGCGCGAACTCGCTGGGCGAGAGCGAGATGTGCCCGATGGCCGGGTCGTTGATCCGGACCGTGCCGCCGCGCACGCCCTCCAGCACCACGAAGTGCGACTGGTCGACGAACGCGATCGCGGGCATCGGCACCGGTTCGAGCACCGTCGCGATCGCGGCGATGTCCGCGTCGGGCGGGAAGCGCAGCATCCGCGCCGCCGCCCGCAGCCCGTAGCTCGCGGCGGCCTTGCCGAGTGCGGCCACGCTCGCGCCGTCTCGCCCGAGGCCGATCACCCGCCGGACTTCGGCGAGTTCGACGCGTCGGCCGTGCGCGCCGAGGATCGAGGCGAGGCAGGCCGCGCCGCAGTCGGCGTTCTCCAGCTGCGGTGTGATCGGCGTGCGCACGAACGGTCGTTCTTGGGTGAGGGTCATGACTGCCGTCCCAGCACCACGTTGAGCGCTGTCGTCTGTTCCAATGCGACAGTGGCCGTGGTCAGCAGCGCGAGGTTCGACTGCGCTGGTGCAGGCAACACGGCAGGGACGACGTAGACCAGGTTGTCGCCGGTCAGCACCGAGGGCACGTCGTCATCGGCCAGCCCGAGCTGGGCGCGCACCAGGCTCGCCCCGCTCGCCCTTGCGGGCAACGCACCCAGCACGGCGGGCATCTCGGCTCGGCCCAGCACCAGCGAGACCGGCAAGCCAGGGCTCGCCGTCGCCACCTGGCTCGGCGACAACAACAGTTCGACGGTCGGCGTCGACCGGGCGGGCGCGACGCGCACCAGCACCGCCCCTGCGACCTCCGCGACCCCCGGCACCGCAGGGTCACCGAGCACGACGCCATCGGCGGGTGAGCGCAGTTCGATCGGCGCGCCGCCGTTCGGCGCGTACGCGGCGAGCACCTGGCCGCGTTGGACAAGGGTGCCGGCTGCCGGCGGAACTTGGGTGAGCGCGCCGGCAGCCGGCGCGCGCAGGATACTGATCCCCTGCGCGGGTACCACGGCGGCCACCACCTGGATGGACCGGGAAACTGGTGCGGTGGCGAGGAAAATGCCGCCTGCGATGAACGCGCCGATCAGGCCGAGCACGGCGAGGCGCAGCGGCATCGGGATGAGTCGGGCTGGCGCGGCGGACATCAGGCCACCACCGCAACGTCTGAAGTGGACAAACGAACGAAGAGCTGTTCCGGCGCGCAGAACGGCAACGTTTCCTGCCAGGCCAGTTCGTCCTGGTCGACGCGCGCGGCGGGGAAGTGTTCCGCGAGCTGGCGCAGCACTTCGATACCGGCGAGCGTGGCCAGCGGCGCGCCGAGGCAGTGGTGTGGTCCGTGACCGAAGGCGTAGGACTTGAGCCTGCCCCGGTCGAGCCGGAACGCATTCGGCTCGGGCACGAACTCGGGATCGAGGTTCGCCGCCGCCCAGTACAGGATCATGACCGAGCCCGCCGGAATCCGTTGCCCGAGCACGGTCAACTCCTGGACCACGGTGCGCGCGCCGACCCGGACCGGCGAGCACAGCCGCATCGCCTCGTCGAAGGCCGCCCGCGCGAGCTCGGGGTCGGTCAGTCGCGGCAACAGGCCAGGCTGGCCGAGGACGGTGTAGAGCAGGGTGCCCAGCGCGGAGGTCAGCGTGTCGAGGCCGTTGGTGAGCAGGGTGACCACGAACGCGAGCAGTTCCTCGTCGTCGATCACCGCTTGCTCGTGCGCTTCGACCAGTCGGCCGAGGATGCCGTCGCGGGCACCATCGCGGAGCAGATCGGTGAAGTAGGCGCGGAATCCGGCGAACACGGTCTCGATCTCGGCCAGTTCGGCCGCGGTCTGACCGGTGCGGTTGATCTGCCGGGTCAGCGCCTTCGCCCAGTGCAGCACGCGTTCGGTGTGCTGGGCGGGAATGCCGAGCAGTTCGCAGTTCATCCGCACCGGCAGCCGCACGCCGAGGTCGCCGATGACGTCGAGCAGGCCGTTTTCGCCGACCGTGTCGAGCGTGTCGGCGACGAGATCGCGCACGGTGCGGGTGAGTTCGGCGACGCGGCGGGCGCTGAACACGCCGGTGGTGAGACGACGGAGCCGGTGGTGGTCGGCTCCGTCGCGCACGTTGAGCATCAGCCCGAAGAGGTGGTTGAGGTTGTCCGGTTGCGCGAACCGGATGGTGCGGCCGATCTCGCGAGCGTCCATCGACAGGCGACGGTCCACACTCAACTCGGACACCAGCTGGTGGCTCGACGCCACCCAGGCGGCGCCGAGGTTCAGCAGTGGTGCGCCTGCGGCGAGTTCGCGAGCGGGGCCGAGCGGATCCTGCCGTCGGCGCGTGGCATCCGTGAGGTAACGCAACGTGTCAACGCGTAACGCGGCGAGGCTGTCCACCAGGCCCTCCTTGGGATTATGCCGCGGCTAGTCCTCCGAGTCGTCGACTGAGGAGGGCGTGGTCGGAACGAAACACACCATGCAGCCGCACCAGCAGAAGACGTCCGCGCGCGGCGCGGCAGCCTTGCCTGCGAGACCGGGTACGGCGCCGAGACCACCGTCCAACATGCTGATCGCGAAGGGCAGGTCGAGTTCGGGCGCGGCGGTGGTGTTGTCGGACTGGGCGAGCAGGGTGCTGGTCATCGTTTCTCCCAGATCGATTGGTCGGGTCCTGCGAGCTGGGAGTCTCGTCGCGGACCTGCGCCGGCCGACAGTGCGTCCAAACACCAACCGGCATGCCTTTTGTCATATTGGGCGGTGACCGGTCGGGCACGGACGGTGAGAGAGCGTGGACGGTGGTGGTGTGGCCCGGTA
>DASXOJ010000025.1:0-13668 GCA_036494465.1 Pseudonocardiaceae bacterium | reverse complement strand
TGGCCGAACTCGCCCAGGACGGCATCGGCCTGGTGCGCGACGTCGGCGGCGAACGCTCGGTCACCCTGCACCTGACCGAAATGGACGGACGTCCGATCGTCCAGGCCGCCGGACGATTCTTCGCACCGGAGGGTCGTTACTTTCCGCGCATGCACCAGCCCGTGCCCGAAACCGAACTCGTCGACTCCGTCGAACGGGAAATCGACGACGGCGCGAGCTGGATCAAGATCGTCGCCGACTTCCCCACCTTCGCGGGCGGCAAGCGGGTCCCGGGCAGCTCGTCGACCCAGACCTACACCGAGGACGCCGTCGCCTCGGTCGTCGAACTCGCACACCGGCGCGGCGTCCGCGTCGCCGCGCACTGCAACACCTCGATCGCGGCCACGCTCATCGCGCTCGGCATCGACTCCATCGAACACGGTTGCAGCCTCACCACCGACAACCTCGACGCCCTCGCCGCCCGGGGCGGCGCCTGGACCCCGACCATCGGCGCCGTCCTCGGCCCCGACCCCGCCGCCCGCGACCAGCAGATGTCCGCCCGGCTGCGCGAACTGCTCCCCTACGCGATCGAACGGGGCGTGCACGTGCTCACCGGCTCCGACATCGTCAGCTCCGTCCCCGCCGAAATCGCCGGTCTCGTCGAACACGGCGTCCCCGTCGCGGCAGCACTCCGCGCCGCCAGCACCGACGCGCACGCCTACCTCGGCGTCGCCAGCCGCGACATCGTCACCTACGACGACGACCCGCGCGACAACCCGGCGACCCTCCGCCACCCCGCCGCCGTCGTCCTGCGCGGCACCCGCGTCCGCTAGCCAACCGCCGGTGTTGAAGCCTGAGCGGGTGGTCAGTCGTGACTACGAGTGGGCAACGTTGTCCGGGTTCGTCGGCCACCCCGACGAACATCTGCGAATCGGCGTCGTCTCCGGCCAGCGCCGCGTAGGCAAGAGCTACCTGCTGCGCGCACTCACAGAGGCAAGCGGCGGTCTGCACATCACAGCGGTTGCCGAGGAAGCCGCACCGGCCGCGCGGCAGCGGTTCGCCGCTGACATCGCCCGTTATGCCGGGATCAGGCCCGAACTGATCGGCGCGGGCGCGTCCTGGGAGGCGTTGCTCACCAGCGCGATCGACGTGGTCGTCCAGCGGCAGGGGCGATCCGGGCTGCTGGTGATCGACGAGTTGCCCTACTGGCTTGGCCATTCGCCGGAAATCCCCGGTCTGCTCCAGCTCAGCTACGACCGGTCCCACGCCGACGAGGGACATCGCGGCGGACGCGTGGTGCTGTGCGGGTCGGCCATGTCGGTGATGACCACCCTGCTGTCCGGGACCAAGGCGTTGCGTGGGCGGGCTGCCGTTGATCTGCGGATGGCACCGTTCGATCTGCCGACAACCGCGAACCTGTGGGCATCACGGATCGGCCTGCCGCGTTGCGAATGCATGCCGCGCTCGGCGGTTCACCGGGCTACCGCGCGCTGAGCCCGCGCGAGGCGCCGCAGTCGGTGGCCGAGTTCGACGAGTGGGTGGCGGACTCGCTGCTCAACCCGGGGCAGGCGCTGTTTTCCCGCAGCGAAGCCGAATACCTGCTGCGCGAGGACCCGAACTTCAGCGGCAGCACGCTGCACTACGGGATCATCAACGCGGTCGCGCGCGGCGCGAGCAGCCCGGCGAAGATCGGTGGGCTGCTGGAACGCGACCGGACCACGCTGGCACGCCCGCTGACCGCGTTGATCGACGCTGGATATCTCCGCCACGACAACGATCCGCTCACCACACGCCGACCGGTGATCACCATCGCCGACCCGATCATCCGGTTCCACAACCTGATCACGGTGGCGCAGACCAGTCTCGTGGAATCCGGGCGCGCGGCGCAGGCGTGGCAGGAGGCGCGGAACACCTTCGCCGCGCAGATCCTCGGACCGCACTTCGAGTCCTGCGCGCGGGACTGGCTGCGTCGGCATGCCGTTCCACGCGCTGCCGAACACGCCGAAGGTCAATGGCCTGAGCCAACAACTCCTGACCGGCAACCCGAACTCCTACAACCCGAAGCGGTTGACCCCGAGCGAGGCGCTGACCTGCGACCAGAACCACAGCTACGGTCCTGAGGAGAAGGCGTACGACGGCGGCAAGATGGACAAGTTCGTCCAGAACACCGAGACCGACGTGTGCACCGGCGAGCCCATCCTGTTCGGCGAGCCTGGTCTGGTCATGGACTATTTCGACGGCAACACGGTCACCGGGCTGTGGAACTACGCGCAGCACTACTCGCTCAACGACAACTCCTTCGACGACCAGTTCGGTCCGTCCACCCCTGGCGCGCTGAACCTGATCTCGGGCGACACCTACGGTGGCACCGCGGTCAACTCGAAGACCGGCCAGAAGGTCAACCCGCCGGACTCCTACACGGTCGGTTCGCCGAACGCGCAGGGTGTCGGCACCGTGTTCAACGACCCGGACCCGGCCTACGACGACTGTTCGGACACCAACCACACCACGTCCAGCAACCTGGCCGCGATGCAGGGCAAGAACATCGGTGACGAGCTCAACTCGAAGGGCATCACCTGGGGCTGGTTCCAGGGTGGTTTCGCACCGACCAGCACGGCGAACGGCTACGCGGTCTGCGGTGCGTCGCACGACAACGTCGGCGGCATCCCCGAGGTCGACTACAGCCCGCACCACAACCCGTTCGAGTACTACAAGTCCACCTCGAACCCGAAGCACCTGCCGCCGTCCTCGCCGTCCATGATCGGGCGGACCGACCAGGCCAACCACAACTACGACCTGAGCTCGTTCAACACCGCGCTCAAGGACAACAACCTGCCCGCGGTGAGCTTCCTCAAGGCGCCGGAGTACCAGGACGGGCACGGCGGTTACTCGGACCCGCTGGACGAGCAGACCTTCCTGACCACCCAGATCAACGCGGTCGAGAAGTCTCCGGAGTGGGCCAGCACCGCGATCGTCATCGCCTACGACGACTCGGACGGCTGGTACGACCACGTCGCCTCACCGATCGTGAACGGCTCGCACGACGCCGCCAACGACCAGGCGCTGTGCTCGTCGAAGCCGACCACGGCAGGCACCGCCCAGGATCGCTGTGGTGAGGGCCCGCGCCTGCCACTGCTGGTGATCTCGCCGTGGAGCAAGCGCAACTACGTCGACAACACCAACACCGACCAGTCCTCGGTGACCCAGTTCATCGAGAACAACTGGTTCCTCCCGCGGATCGGCAACGGTTCCTACGACGCGACCGCCGGCACGTTGAACAACATGTTCAACTTCCGGCAGTTCCCGAACATCCGTCCGCTGATCCTCGACCCGAAGACCGGCGCGGTGGAAAACGGCGGCCGGTAACTCGCCCGTTCCCACGGCAGGGCCCCCGAGCGATCGGGGGCCCTGCCGCCTTGTGGGGCACAGATTCGCTTGACGTCCATAACTCTTAGATTCTAAGATTCTTGGCATGCTGCCAGAACGGACACAGGTGCTGGTGGTCGGCGCTGGCCTCGCCGGCCTGGCAACGGCGTTGTTCGCTGCCACGAACGGCGCGGAGGTGCTGCTGGCCGACAAACACCCGCTCGCCTGCCCACATCCGCGCGCTCATACCGGCCATCCGCGCACCGAAGAACTGCTCGCCACGGTCGGCCTGACCACGTCGAACGGCATCGACCAGGACCAGCTGGAAGGGCGACTGCGCGCCAGGATCCCGGTGCACACCTCCACCGAGCTGGTCTCCTTCCACCAGGACGCGGGCGGCGTCACCGCGCGGCTGCTGGACCGGTGGACCGAACGCCTGCACGTCGTCCACGCCGACTACCTGGTCGCCGCGGATGGCTGGCGCAGCACGATCCGGCGCGAACTGGGCATCCCACGCCCCAGCCACACACTGCGCAGCACCATCGGCATCGTCTACCAGCTGGACGAAACCCGCGTGCTGGATACCGAATACCATCCCGAACTCGGCGAGTCCATAATGGACTTTCCGATCGATCGCGCCGTCGAGCTGATCCGCGCCGAACTCGGTGACCCGCACGCCACGCCGACCGTCCGCGACATCAGCAGGTGGACCGCGGCCGCGGGCGTGGCCGCGCGATTCCGCCAGGGGCGGGTCTTCCTGGTCGGTGACGCGGCCCGCGCCATCCCACCCGAGCGCGGCATCGGCGGCGACGCGGCCATCGCGGACGGCTTCGACCTCGGCTGGAAGCTCGCGTCGGTCTGCAAAGGCCAGGCCGGGGCGGGCCTGCTGGACACCTACCAGGCAGAACGCCGCGCGTTCGCGCAGGCGGCGACAGCGGGCGCGCTCGACGCGGACGAACTCCTGCTCGGCCTGCGCTACCGCTCCAGCGCGATCCTGGCCGAAGACATCGACCCCACCCCCGCGGAAGACCCGGCCAAGCCGACCGGCCGCCCCGGCTGCCACGCACCGAAGATCCCGTTGGTACGCAACGGGATCGCCCTGTCCACCGCAGACCTGTTCGGCATCGGCTGGGTGCTGGTCACCGGTCAGGGCGGCGGCATCTGGCACGCCGCCGCCGACCACGCCGCGAACACCCTCGGCATCCCGCTGACCGGTCACGGCCTCGGTCCCGCTCTCGCCGACCCGACCGGGACGCTCACCGAGCGCTACGGCATCGGCGAAACCGGCGCCAGCCTGATCCGCCCGGACGGCATCGTCGCCTGGCGCAGTGGTTACGAGGTCACCAACCCGGCGGCCACGTTGGTCTCGGTACTCGGCAGGCTGCTCGACCGGCGCAGCGCACAACCGGCCACGGTCGTGGCCCGCGAAGGATTGACCGTGGCTTAGTTTGGTCAGGTGCGAAATGACGTGACCCGATGACCGGGTCCACCGAGACCGACGTGACCCGATGACCGGGTCCACCGAGACCTACGTGCCGGACCCTCGGCGCTGGCGTGGCCTCGCCATCTGCCTGACCGCCGGTTTCATGACCCTGCTCGACGTCAGCATCGTCAACGTGGCGCTGCCGTCCATGCAGAACGGCCTGCACGCCTCCGCCGCCGACCTGTCCTGGGTGGTCTCCGGGTATGCGCTGACCTTCGGCCTGGTGCTGGTGCCCGCCGGGCGGCTCGGCGACCAGCACGGCCGCAAGTGGATGTTCCTGCTCGGCGTCGCCCTGTTCACCGCGACCAGCGCCCTGTGCGGCGTCGCGCCCACCGCGACCCTGCTGGTCGCAGCGCGCCTGTTGCAGGGCATGGCCTGCGGGCTGCTCAACCCGCAGGTCGTCGGCCTGATCCAGGTTCTGTTCCGGGGCAAGGAACGCGGCCGGGCGTTCGGCTTCTACGGCGCCGTGGTCGGCATCTCCACCGCGATCGGACCACTCGCTGGCGGGCTGCTGTTGCAGGCGGCGGGCGTGCAGGACGGGTGGCGCTGGGTGTTCTACGTCAACCTGCCCATCGGCATCGCCGCCATCATCGGCGGCTGGCGGCTCCTGCCCCGCGACAAACCGGCAGGTGGCCGGCAAAGCCTCGACCTGATCGGCACGATCCTGCTCGGCCTTGGCATCGTCGACGTGATGTACCCGTTGATCGAAGCCGAACAGGGCGCGGAAAACGCGCACTGGTGGCTGCTGGCCATCGGCGCCGTGCTGCTCGCCGCGTTCTTCGGGTGGGAGGTGCGCTTCGCCCGGCGCGGCCATCCGCCACTGATCAACCTGAACCTGATGCGCAACTACAGCTACGCGATCGGCGTCGGCATCGGCTCGCTCTACTTCGCGGGCTTCACCGGCCTGTTCCTCGTGATGACCTTGTTCTACCAGCGCGGACTGGGCTTCTCACCGCTCGACTCCGGCGCCGCCGCGCTCTCCTTCGCCATCGGCTCGGCGGTCTCGGCGGGCATCGGCGGCCGGTACGTGTTCCGGTTCGGCCGCGCCATGATCGTCGGCGGGCTCGTCCTGGTCGCGGTCGGACTGGCCGGCACCGCGTTGCTGACCACCTTCTACACCGGCGACCACGCCGGACTGCTCAACTCGATCCCGTTGCTGGTCGCCGGGATCGGCAGCGGCATCGTGATCTCGCCGAACCAGACGTTGACCCTCAACGACGTGCCGCCTGCGGAGGGCGGGACCGCGGCGGCGGTGTTGCAGACCGGTCAGCGGATCGGCACCGCCATGGGCACCGCGGTCGCCGGTTCGCTGTTCTTCGGCGAGCTGACCACCAGCCACGGCGACTTCCACGCGTCGGCCGCACACGCGCTGTGGGGTGCGGTGGTGGTCGTCGGCGTCGTGCTACTGGCCGGTATCGCGGACCTGCTGCGCGGCAAGGTCATCGCGCGGCGGACCGAAAAGTTGGACGGGGTGCCCGGAGCGAACTGACCATCTGGGGGGTTGATGGTCGTCGTGCACATCCTGATCCCTGCCAAGGCATCTCAAAGCGTAACCGCTCCAGGAAGCCGAGCACCCCGTACCGACAAGCACACCAGAACAACCTGAGACAAATCTGAGGGATTGGTGTGAGTTCCCTCCGTACCGCCCAGGTTCACCCAATCGATGGTCGGTGATGCGCGCAGTTGTCCGGTGCGGGCGCTCCCGCGAACCGGCCGTCCAACCAGGTCACCACGTCCGCCTCGGCCGCCGGCAACGCGGGATGACCGGCGCCGGTGTACTTCGTGTACTGCACAGTGTCACCGATCCGACACGCTGCGGCGACCGCCGCGTCGTTCCACGCGGGCAACACGACGTTATCCGCGGTCCCCTGCGCCACGAACAACGGCCCGCTCGCGCGACGCTGCGGCAGCGCGTTCTCTTCCAGGTAGCGGTGCACCAACCGCAACGCGGCAGCCGAACGCGGCGCGAAATCGGCAGGCGGCAGGCTCGCGAAAACCTGCTCGGTTGCGCAGGTGACCGGAATCAGCGGCGCTTCCGCGAGCGCCTGACCGGAAAGGTAGTCGGCGTAACGAAGATTCGGGTGCTGCAACTTCAAGCCATACAGGACCAACGGGTACAGCCCGAGGTCCGACTGGCTCAGTCCGTTCGGCACATCGGCGGTCACCGGTGCGATGTCCGCGGCAGGCGCGGTGGCGGCAGCACCAAGAAAGTCCAGCCCCCGCCCCCAGGTGCGGGCGAGCTCATCGGTCGCCCACGCGGCCTGCCCGCCCTGCGACGCCCCGAACACCGCCCACCGCGTCGACGTGTCCGGCACCAGATTCCGCGCGGCCCGCACCGAATCGATCACGCTGCGCCCTTCGCTGCCCGGCACCAGGTATGGGTGCGGCCCCGGCGTGCCAAGCCCCTCGTAGTCCGTCGCCGTGATCAGAAAACCCTGCTGGAGCAGCGGAACCACCAACGCCAACTGCCCAGCCAGATTCGACGTTGCCGACGGCGCGCAGTCATCCGCCACCCCGGTCGTCCCGTGCGCCCACGCGATCACCGGCCACCCACCCGCAGGCGCGGTGCCCGCCGGCTCGATCACCATCCCCGACACGATCACCGGCCGGTCGTCCAGCCCGGACCGCGACGTGTACCAGACCCGCCACTCGTGCGCACCGAGCGCGACCAGCGACGGATCCAGATTCGTCACCGGTTGCGCCGCCAGTAACCGCCCCGGCGCTCCGAACGCCACCCCCGGCGGACTGGCAGGCACAGCACTCGCGGGCCCCGCTGTCCCGCCCACCCCGACAACGGCCAGCGCCGCCGCCGCGACCGCCACCCAGCTCCGCCCGATCCGTCCGAACATGCCGACCTCCAGGCCGCTCGCGCTCGTACCCCGGCCGAGCAGGCTTACCACAAGAATCTCCGCATGGATGATCTTCGGGCCTCCCGATTTCACCGAGCGCAAGTTGATCGACTGCCATCTGCCGAGCACGTCAAGCTCGCCGATCCGCCCACGAGTTGTCGCAACTCGACAGAGGCAAAATAACAAGTTCAAGCCTCGGAAATTCCATTTACCGAAATTTCCGCTACCCCAAGAAAAAGGCAATCGGCGCCATTTTTTTATTGCCCACATCTCGCTTGATCTTCGATTTGGCGATGCCCTGTCGTTGCGCCATATGGCGTAGCGACCATTGGTTCAGTCAGCCGAGGCCAAGGTGTGCCATGATGAAGGGGAGAACCATGTTGCAGCAGTTCGGAGGAGGTGCGCCCATGAGTGACGCAGACTCCAACGAGCCCGAACCCAACCCGTGCGTCGCGCAACTTGAGGAACAGATCCGACACAAGGGCATCCGCCCGATCACCTCGGTACACGAACTCGCGGCTGACATCTTCGAGTCAGACGAAGAACTCGACGATTTCCTTGCCCAACTATACGTTTGGCGGCACTCGCCCGAGAACTTTTCAGCTGACCCATGGGGATCGTCGTTCTCGACACCGACGTCGCATCAATGATCACCAAAAATCAGCTTTCCGACTCGATGGCTTCGCGACTGGTCGACCAAACCCTGTCTTTGACCTTCGTGACAGTGGGCGAATGTTCCATTGGGCGAAGAACCTGAGCCTCGGTACGCGCAGGCGGCAGAAGGGGCCGCACCCGCCCGCAGAATGACACATGGATCGCAGCGTGTTGCCTGGAGGCAGGCTTGCCGCTCGCGACGAACAACGTGAAGGATTTCGCGGACCTCGTAGACCATGAGGGACTGAAGCTCGTCACCGACTGAGAGCTGAGGCCGCACCGCCTGACGCGACGTCGTTTCCGACTTGAGCGAGGATGGGCGGCATGCTGACCGTGCAGGGCGTGCTGGATCGGGTGGGTCCGACGTTGCTGCGCGCCGTCCACGTGGCGCCGACGCCGGTTGCCGTGAACGACGTGGTGATCGCGGAAGCTGGGCGCAAGATCGGGTTCGCGACCGGGGATCTGGTGCTGGGCGTGGCGGTTTCTTCGGCGCGGGATGCGGCGCCGCTGGTTCGGCAGTGCGGGGAGCGGGGCGCGGCCGCGCTGTTGCTCAAGCCGCCCGCTGCGAGTGCGGCATCGGTCGTCGCCGCTGCCAGACAGGCCGGGGTTTCACTGGCTGAGGTGCGTTCGGGCACGGGCTGGGCGCAGTTGGTGTGGCTGTTGCGCACGGTGCTGGACGCGGCTTCGGAGGAGTCCGACGCGGGTGAGGACGAGGGCGCGCTGAGCGACCTGTTCCAGTTGGCGGATGCGGTGGCCGCGGTGGTGGACGCGCCGGTGACGATCGAGGACGCGAACTCGCGGGTGCTCGCCTACTCGGCCCGCCAGGAGCTGACCGACCCGGCGCGGGTCGCCACGATCATGGGCCGGCGCATTCCGGACGACGTGCTGGCGCGGTTCCGCTCGCGCGGCGTGTTCCGCGAACTGTCGCGGGGGCGCACCACGATTTTCGTGCCAGCGCAACGGGATGGCACGCTCCCCCGGCTGATCGTGCCGATCCGGATGGGCGGCGAGCTGCTCGGTTCGATGTGGGCGGTGGTGCCGGATCGCGTGCCGGAGGCACGAGCCGCCGCGTTCGCGGACGCGGGTTCCGTTGTGGCGCTGCACCTGTTGCGCCGGCGCGCCGCCGTGAACGCGCAGCGCCGGCATTCCACCGAGCAGGTGCGCGCCTTGCTGGAGGGGCGGGGCAGCACCAGGGTCGCGGCCGCCGAACTCGGTTTCGCCGATGTGCCGTACCGGGTCGTCGCGATCGACACGGTCGGCAAGGGCACCGAGGACGAGCTGGCCGCCGAGGGATTGCGGCTGGCGTTGTGGGAGCGGCTGACCGCCGGTGTCGGACGTCGCCCTGCCGTTGCCGAGTTGAACCGGTTGCTGTACGCGATCGTGCCGGACGAGCCGGGCACTGGCGGCTGGTCCGCGCTGCGTGCCGCACTGTCCGAACTGGACACCGAGCAGCTGTTGGTGGCCGCCGGCGCACCCGCGCCGATCGCGGAGCTGCCGACGTCCCGCGAACAGGCGCAGGAGACGCTCGGTTTGCTGCGTGCCGGGCTGGTCGCCGGCCGGGTCGCCGACTACCAGCAGGAGTGGGCGGTACTCGCGCTGCACCGCGCCGCGAACGCGGCCAGCGCGGCGGGCGTCACCGAGCTGGGTCCGCTGTCCGGTCTGCGCGCGCAGGACGAGGAGAACGGCACCGACTACCTGGGCACCCTCTACGCCTGGCTGCGCCATCCCGGCGATCCGCGCGCCGCGGGCAAGGCGCTGAGCATCCACCCGAATACGTTGCGCTACCGAATGCGGCGAATTGTCGAAATCACCGGATTCGATCTGGACGACCCGGACCTGCGGCTCGCCCTGCTCGTCCAACTGGTGGCCATGCTCTGGCGCTGATCGGGTTGTGCCGGGACCACAAGTACTCGGTCGAGTGATAGTGCCGTCGTGACGATGACATCCGCGCCGACAGGGCCCACCGTTGTCGTCAACCACTGCCCGCGTGAACATCGGCCGGAAGGACTTCAACGGTGAAGATCGCCGTCCCCCGCGAGATCAAGAACAACGAGTACCGGGTCGCGCTGACCCCGGCCGGCGCGCACGAGCTGACCCGGCGCGGCCACGAGGTCTACGTCGAGGCCAACGCGGGTGTTGGCTCCGCCATCCCCGACGAGGAGTACCTGGCCGCAGGGGCCAAGGTGCTGGCCACCGCCGACGACGTCTGGTCCGAGGGCGAGCTGGTGCTCAAGGTCAAGGAGCCGATCGCCGAGGAGTATCCGCGGCTGCGCGAGGGCCAGGTGCTGTTCACCTATCTGCACCTCGCCGCGGACCGCCCGCTGACCGAGGCGCTGCTCAAGTCCAGGACCACCGCGATCGCCTACGAGACCGTGCAGACCGCGAACGGCGCGCTGCCGCTGCTCGCACCGATGTCCGAGGTGGCAGGGCGACTCGCGCCGCAGGTCGGCGCCTACGCGCTGCTGAAGCCCTCCGGTGGCCGTGGCGTGCTGCCCGGCGGCGTGCCCGGCGTGCACCCGGCCAAGGTCGCGGTGATCGGTGGCGGTGTCGCCGGCCTGAACGCGGCGACGGTCGCCGTCGGCATGGGCGCCGATGTCGAGGTGCTGGACACCAACGTGGACCGGTTGCGCCAGTTGGACCAGCAGTTCCAGGGCAGGCTTCGCACGGTCACCTCGAACAGCTACGCGATCGGTCAGGCCGTGCGCGAGGCCGACCTGGTCATCGGCGCGGTACTGGTGCCGGGCGCGAAGGCGCCGAAGCTGGTGGACAACCAGCTGGTCGCGGACATGAAGCCGGGCGCTGTGTTGGTGGACATCGCCATCGACCAGGGCGGCTGCTTCGCGGACTCGCACCCGACCACTCACGACAACCCGACCTACCTGGTGCACGACGCGGTGTTCTACTGCGTCGCCAATATGCCGGGCGCGGTGCCGAGGACCTCCACCTACGCGCTGACCAACGTCACTCTGCCCTACGCGGCGGCCATCGCCGAGCACGGCTGGCAGGGCGCACTGCGCGCGGACAGCGCGCTGGCGCTGGGCCTCAACGCGCACCGGGGCGCGCTGACCAACCACCCGGTCGGCGTCGCGCACGACATCGCGGACACACCGCTCGCCGACGTGCTCAACTGAAAAACTGCCCTTGCGAAACGGGCGGGTCGACCTGAGAAACGGTCGGCCCGTCCGTGTTTTTGTTGACATGCAACGATATTGGTTAACCATTGACTGTTAAGGAAACGCGCGGTAGTGCCGATTGACTCCGCCCGGTAACCACCATAATTTTTTTGGTTGTCGGCCGGAATCGGCCGAAAAGTTATTCCAAGCAACCGAGAAGAGCCTTGGAGTTGCCGTGAAAACCCTGCGAATCCTCGCGGCAGCCGTGGCCCCGGTTCCGATCTTCGCCAGCCTGGTGCTGGCCGGAACCGCGAACGCGGCTTCTCAGCCTGTGGCATTAGCCCAGAGCGTCAACCCGGCGGTGGCCAGCAGCGATCGGCTCGCCACCCTCGCCTCGGACACGCCGATGTCCGTTGCGGTGTCGTTGAAACTGCACAACGTCGAGGGCCTCAACCAGTTCCTGGCCGACGTCGCCGATCCGGCATCGCCGACCTACCGGCACTACCTCACGCCCGCCCAGTTCGACGCCCGGTACGGCCCCACCAAGACGGATGTCGCGACCGTGACGTCCTTCCTGACCGGCGCGGGACTCAGGGTGACACACGTCGATGGCCAGGTGGTGGATGCGACCGGCAGCGCGGACACGATCTCGCACGCGTTCGACACCACCATCGGCACGTACCGCCAAGCGAACCGCGAGTACTACGCGAACGACTCGGCGCCGACCGTCCCCGCGAACGTGGCCTCGGTCGTGCAGGGCGTGATCGGCCTGGACAACCACGCGGTGCACACCAACGACGCGGTGCACAAACCGGCTTCGCCCGCGGTATCGGGCTTCACCCCGAGCCAGCTGCACACCGCGTACAACACCGGCTCGCTCGGCACCGGCACCGGTGAATCCGTTGCGCTGTGGGAGTTCGACGGCTTCCAGCAGAGCAACATCACCGCCTACGACCGCCAGTTCGGCATCAGTCCGTCCGCGCCGACCACGGTCTCGGTCGACGGCGCCAACTACAACAGCAACCCGGGCGACGGTCAGGGCGAGGTCGAGCTCGACATCGAGATCGTGCAGGGCATGGCGTCCTCGGTGAAGACCTACGTCTACGAGGCGCCGAACAGCGATCAGGGCCAGATCGACATGGCCAACGCGATCGCCAGCCAGGACAAGGTGCAGGTCACCTCGATCTCGTGGGGCGAGTGCGAGACCCAGAGCTCGTCGGCGACCACGACCGGCACGGACAACGAGCTGGCGCAGGGTGCTGCCGAGGGCATCAGTTTCTATTCGGCCTCCGGTGACTCCGGTTCGGACGACTGCGGCGACGGCAGCACGGCGGTCGACTACCCGGGCAGCGACCCGAACGTGAGCAGTGTCGGCGGCACTTCGCTGAAGACCGGCACCGGCGGCGCGTACAAGTCCGAAGTGGCCTGGAACAGCGACGGCGGCGCGTCCGGCGGCGGTGTTTCCACCGTGTTCAAGGCGCCGAGCTGGCAGAAGGGCTCCGGCGGCATGCGCACCGTGCCGGACATCTCCTCCGACGCGGACCCGAACACCGGCTATGCCGTGTACTCGGCGGGCGGTTGGCAGGAGTATGGCGGGACGAGCTGTGCCGCGCCGATGTGGGCCGGGTTCACCGCGCTGTACAACGCGAAGTCGGGCAGCAAGCTGGGCAACGCGAACCCGGCGCTGTACAAGGTCGGTGACACCAGTGGTGCCATCCACGACATCACCTCGGGCAACAACGGCGCCTACCGCGCCGGTACCGGCTATGACGAGGTGACCGGCCTCGGTAGCTACAACGGCGCGAACCTCGCTGCCGCGCTGTAACGCCTTAGTGGCGTAAGGCCGTTACATCTCACCAAGAACACTTCGGGGCGGCGTCCGCGCTCGCCGCCCCGAAGTGCTGGGTGGGCTGTCAACCGGCGAGATCCACCAGCGTGGGCACGACATCGGCCGGACTCGGTTGACTCGCCAACTCGTCGGCGAGCTTGGCAGCGGCGGTCCGCTTCGCGGTGCCGGTGAGCAGATCGGTGAGCCGGGCCGCATCCAGATCCTGCGCGGTCACCACCGCACCGGCACTGGCCCTGGCCACCGCATCGGCATTGAGGAACTGGTCGGCACCCTGCGGCAGCACGAGTTGCGGAATGCCCGCGGCGACCGCGGTCATCGTGGTGCCCGCGCCGCCGTGGTGCACCACACCGTCCGAAACGGACAGTAGCGCGTTCA
>DASXOJ010000024.1:0-17737 GCA_036494465.1 Pseudonocardiaceae bacterium | reverse complement strand
GGCAGGCGGGAGTCGAAGTAGCAGCTGTCGCCGACGTCCAGGGCGCGTTCGGTGCCTGCCACCTCGACGACGAGTTTGCCCGCGATGACGACGACGCATTCCTCGCTGGGGTGCGACCAGGGTTCGGTCGCGGACGCGGTGCCGGGGGCGAGCGTGCCCTGGAGTACTTCGAGGCGGCCTCGACCGGCGGAGATCCGCGAGTACTGGATGCCGCCGGGTGTCTGGATCTGCATGCGGGTGTCGCGGCGGACGACGGCGACGTCGTCGGCTTCGGATTCCTCGAACAGACTGAACAGGGGGACGTCGAGGGCTTTCGCGATCTTGCGGATGGTGACCAGGCTGGGGTCCGCGAGTTCGCGCTCGACCTGGCTGATCAGGCCGGTGGACACCTCGGCTCGCCGAGCGAGTTCGGTGACGGTGATGCCGCGCACGGCGCGCAGTTCGCGGATCCTGTTGCCTACCACGCGGTCATCCTCGCACGTCGCAGGTCAGCCGGGCTTGCCGACGGCGATGGCGGCCGTGCTGGGCGGCTTGGTGAGCAGGCTGACGAGTACGGTCACCACGATGTTGAGCACGAGTGCGGGCAGGCCGATGACGGTGCCTGCCGGGCAGAGCGCGAGTAGCGCGGAGCTCAGTGGCGGGATGACGATCCCGGCGGTGCCGACGATGACCCCGCACAGCACGCCGACGGCGGTGATGCGCCGCCAGAGCAGGGACAGGAACAGTGCCGGCGCGAGTTGGCCGATCGCGTTGTAGACGTTGACCATGATGTTGACCAGTGCGGTGTTCTGGGTTGCGGTGATGGCGACGGCGATCGCGGCGAGCACGATCACGGCGATCCGGCCGACGCGGAGTTGTTCGCGGTCGGGCGGTGTGGTGCGGATGAGTGGGTAGACGTTGCGGGTGAACAGGCTGCCGCAGGTCAGCAGTAGCACCCCGGTGGGTACGAGCGCGACGAGGATGCCCGCGCCGGCGAGCAGGCCGACGAGCCAACTGGGGGAGTGGTCGCGGACGAAGACCAGCAGTGACCCGTTGGCGGCGGCGCCTTTCAGGCCGGGGTCGGCGAGTAGCGCGGCGAGCGCGATGACGATGATCAGGATGTAGAACAGCGAGTACAGCGGTTGCACGATCTGGTTGCGCCGGATCGTGGCGACGTCGCGTGCGGTGTAGGAGACCTGGAAGGAGTGTGGCAGCACGAACGCGCCGATCGGGGTGAGCAGCAGGAAGCTCATCCACCACCAGGCGTTGGTCGCTGTGCCGCCTGCCGGGCCGGGGAGGGTGGCGGCTGCGGGGTGTTCGCGGGCGACCGCGTCGAAGATGCCGGACCAACCGTCCACATGGGCCGCTCCGGCCGCGGTGATCGCGATGGCGAGCAGGACGATGAGCAGCAGCAGGTCTTTGACGACTGACCCGAAGGCGGCGCTGCGCATGCCGCCGGCGAGGACGAATGCGGCGACGGCGGCACCCGCGATGACGATGTAGACGGTGTTGGACAGGCCGTCGCCGAACAGGGTGCGCAGGATGAGCGCGAGCCCGGTGAGTTGAACTTCGGAGTACAGCAGCAGTCCGACGATGCCGAACAGGGCCAGTACGGCGCCGAGCCAGGGTGCGTCGAATCGGCTGGTGAAGTAGTCGCCTTCGGTGAGCAGGCCGTGCCGGTTGCCTGCCCGCCAGATTTTGGGCACCACCCAGTAGCCGATGGCGGAGGTGAGTACGACGGTGCCGAGCACGTAGTAGCCGGCTGCCCCGTTGACGTAGACGGTTTGGGACGCGCCGAGTAGCGCGAACGTGGTGAATGTTTCGCCTGCGAGTACGAACCAGAACAGGAAGCTGCCGAAGCGGCGCCCGCCGACTGCCCATTCGGTGACGTCGACGCGTCGGCCTCGGGCGGCGAGCACGGCGCCGATGGCGATCGAGCCGACGCTGACCAGTAACGCGATGACGTAGGTCATGAGTCGTTCACCTCGCCGCGTCGACGGTCGATGAGGTAGACCACGCCGATGGCGGCGCTGCCGACGATGACCCCGGCGACCATCCACACCAGCAGGAACGGCACGTGCCCGAAGGCGTAGGGCACGGCGCCCGCCCATGGCACGGCGGCGATGCACCAGAGGAAGGGCAGCACGAGCAGGAGCCGGTGCCAGCGGCGGCGTCGTGGTTGCGGGGTTGGCTGCACGGTGGCCTCCCTGAGTGGGTGCCTCAGGGTGCATCGCCCGCCCCGTGATGTCAATGGGGTTGAACGCGTTGACCCGTGTTAAAAGCCGCCATATGCTCGAAGCGGCGAAAGGAGCCGGATGCCAGAGACAGTGCTGCGCGCCGACCGGATGCTGCCGGACGCGGATACCGAACTGATCGCCGACGGTGCCCTGGTCGTGCGCGACGGGACAATCGTCGCGATTGGACGGTTCGCCGACCTGTCCCGCGAGGACGGCACGCGCGTCGTGGAACTGGGCGATGTGACGCTGCTGCCCGGACTCGTCGACTGCCACGTGCACCTGGGCATGAGCGCGTCCGTGGAGGCGACCGGCAGCGAGATGCCGGGCAGTGACGCCGAACTGGCCTGTCGCATGGTGAACAGCGCGCGCAGGCTGCTCGACGCGGGAGTGACCACCGCCCGCGATCTCGGCTGTCGTGGCGAGGTCGCCAGCAGCGTGCGTGACGCCATCCGGGATGGGCTCGTGCCGGGACCCCGGCTGCTCGTCGCCAACGCGCCGATCACCGTCACCGGCGGGCACGCCTGGCGGATGGGCGGCGAGGCGGATGGCGCGCTGGAGGTCGCGAGAGAGGTCCGGATCAGAGCGAAACAGCGCTCGGACGTCGTGAAGATCATGTCCACCGGTGGGTTCATGACCGCGGGCAGCCGTCCGTGGGAGGCCCGCTACACCGTCGAGGAACTGCGCGCCTGCGTCGAGGAAGCGCACCGGCTCGGCATGCCGGTCACCACGCACGCGCTGGGCGTCGAGGGCATTCGCCGCGTGGTCGAGGCGGGCGTGGACATGATCGAGCACTGTGGCTGGGTGACCGAGGACGGTTCCCGGTTCGACCCGGAGATCGCCGCGACGATCGCGACCAAGGGGATCGCCGTGTGCCCGACGATGAACACCGCCTGCCTGCCCGATCCGTACTTCTGCCCGTGGGACGAGCGGGAAGCGTTGCTGGCCAACCTGCGCGGGATGCTCGCCGCCGGGGTCGAGCTGGTGGCGGGGACGGACGCGGGTATCGGGCTGGTGCCGTTCGAGAGCTACGCCGACGGGCTCGACGTACTGGCTGACGCGGGGATGTCGAATCGCGCGGTGATCGCGGCGGCCACGGATCGGGCTGCCGCGGCGCTGGGACTCGGGTCGGTCACCGGCCGGCTCGCGGTGGGGCTTGCCGCGGATGTGGTTGCCGTCGAAGGGGATCCGGCTGAGGATCTCACGGCGCTGCATCGGCCGGTGCACGTTTTCACCGCTGGTGAACAGTATGCGTGCGGCCGACCGTCCGAGGCGGATCGCGTCGAACAACGCGCTGCGGCACAACGGATCCATGACCACCTCACCGTCGGATCGGGGCGAAACCGCTGACATGAACACGGCAACGAACATCCGGCACCGCTTCCCGGTCTTCGAGCACCGCGTCTACCTGAACAGTTGTTCGCAGGGCGCGCTCGCGAACACCGTGCGGGCCGCCTACGGCAGCTACCTCGACACGCTGGAGGCGGAAGGGTCCTCGTGGGAGCACTGGATCGCGCAGTCGGAGCGGGCCAGGACGGCGTTCGCTCGACTGCTGCACGCGCGGCCCGAGTCGGTGGCGGTGACCGCGTCGGCGTCAGCGGGGGTGGCCTCGCTCGCGTCGGCTTTCGACTTCGGCGAGCGCGACACCGTGGTGACGACCGACCTTGAGTTTCCGACGATCGGGCAGATCTGGCACGCTCAGGCTCGTCGTGGAGCCCGGGTCGTGCACGTTCCCGCCGAGGCGGACAACACGCTGTCGCTGGAGCGGCTGGCCGCGGCGATCGATGAGCGGACCGCGCTGGTGGCGGTGACGCATGTCAGTTACCGCACCGGAAGCAGGCTCGACCTGGCGGCGATCGCCAAGCTGGCGCACGAGCGTGGCGCGCTGCTGCTGGTCGACGCCTACCAGTCGGCGGGGGCGGTACCGATCGACGTGGGCGCGCTCGGCGTCGACTTCGTCACCGGCGGGGCGCTGAAGTACCTGCTCGCTTCGCCGGGTATCGGCTACTTCTACGCGAACCCGGACACCACCAGCCACCTGGTGCCCACGGTGACCGGCTGGTTTGCCGACGTCGACGTCAACGCGATGCAGATCAGCGAGTACCGGCCAGCGCCCGACGCGCGCCGGTTCGAGCAGGGCACGCCGCCGATTCCCTCGGTGTACGCGGCCATCGCGGGCGTCGAGCTGATGGCTGAGATCGGCGTCGAACGCACCCAGGAACACGTCCAGGGGCTCAATGACCGGCTGATCGACGAGGTCGTGGCGATGGGTGGCCAGGTCCCGACGCCGAAGGACCGGGCGCGGCGCGGTCCGCTGGTGACCGTCGCGTCCACCGACGCGGAGCGGCTCGTCGAGCGGCTCGGCGCGGAAGGGATCGTGACCTCGTCGCGGGCGGGCAACCTGCGGGTGTCGCCGCACTGCTACAACACCGACGACGACATCGACCGGCTGCTCGCGGCGCTGCGCGCGAACCGGGATCTGTTGCGTTAGTGCTTGTGGAACGCCTCTGCCAGCCACCAGGCGCCGCCGTCGCTGGTGATCTTCGCGTCGATCAGCAGCGGTGTGCCGCGGTCGCCGGAAAGCCAGTCGCTGACTTGGCCCAGGTCGTCCTTGGTTCGGACGGTCACACCGGTCGCGCCGAAGCCGCGGCCGATCGCGGCGATGTCGGTTTCCGGGAAGCGCACGGACGCCAGTTCGTCGTCGGTGCTGTCGGTGAAGTGGTGCAACTCGGCACCGTAGGCGCTGTCGTTGTACACGACCACGACCATCGGCAAACCCAGTCGCACCACCGTGTTCATCTCGGCGACGCTCATCAGGAAGCCGCCGTCGCCGAGCGCGGCGACCGGTAGCCGGTCCGGGCGGGCGAGCGCGGCGCCGATCGCGGTGGCCAGGCCGAGCCCGATCGACTGGAACGCCTGGGTGAAACAGAATCCGTGCTCGTCCGGTACGGAGAGGTACGCGCTCGGATAGCCCATGAAGTTGCCGGAATCGACGGCGACCACGCGCTCCGCCGGTAGCAACTCGTCGAGTCGGGCACTGAGCGTGCGCGGGTCGATTCGGTCGCTTGTGGACAGATCAGGGCAGGGGACGGAGCGCCACCGCGCTTCGGCGGCGATCCTGGCGCGGAGCGCGTTGTCGCGGTAGCCGTTGGCGTGGTGGCCTCGGCTGGTCAGCTCGGTGTGCAGGTCGGTCGCGGTCTGGCCCACGTCGCCGAGCACGCCCAAGTGGATCGGGCGATCCGCGCCGAGCGCGGACTGCTCGACGTCGACCTGCACGACCGTGGTGTCCGGCCCGATCAGTTTGCCGTGGCGCATCGTCCACATGTTCAGCGCACAGCCCCAGCCGACGATCAGGTCGGCGCCGCTGATCAGCTCGGCGGTCAGCGGTGACGCGAAACCGCCGGAGATGCCGAGCGACCAGGGGTCGTCGTGGAACAGGCCGTTGGCGACGGCGGATGTCGCCAGCAGCGCGCCCGCGAGTTCGGCTACCGCACGCAGCTCTGCTGCCGCCGCTCGCCCGCCCCGGCCTGCGACGAACACCGGGCGCTTGGCTCGAGTGATCGCGTCGGCGAGTGCGGACACCGAGGTGGCGGCTGGGCGGATCGCCACGGCCGGTTCGGGTGCGCGGATGTCGGCTGGCTCGTCGACCTGCTGAACCTGCACGTCCAACGGCACGTTCAGCACGACGGTCCGGCGCTCCCGGAGGGCAGTGGTGTAGGCGCGGACCGTGTCGTCGAAGGCGGTGTGCGCGGAGTAGACGCGTTCGGCGATGGCGCCGACCGAGCGCGCGGCGGCGTCCTGGTCGATGCGGAAGTTCGACCGCACCGCACCGTTCGCGGTGTCGGCGGTCAGCACGAGCAGCGGGGTGCGGCTCTTGGCCGCCTCGCCGATCCCGGTCAGCGCGTTGGTGAAACCGCAGCCCTGGTGCGTGGTCACCACCGCGACCCGGCCGCTCATCCTGGCGTACGCGTCGGCCATCGTCGCCGCGCCACCCTCGTGCCGGGTCGCGACGAACGGCACGCCCTCGGCGCGCAACGCGTTGGTCAGCGCGAAGTTTCCGCTGCCCACGACACCGAAGGCGGACCCGGCACCGAGCCGGGCGAGCGCCGTGCCGACCAGCCGTGCGACGTCCATCGCTCAGCCTTCGCGTTCGACGAGCGCGAGTACCCGGGCCGGGCTGCCCGAGCCGCCGACGATCGGCAACGGCGACACCACCAGGACCGCGCCGGTGACCGGCAGCGCGGCCAGGTTCTGCAACTGCGTCAAACCGAACTTGCCCGCGCCGAGCAGGAAGTGGTGGCAGGGGAATGGTGGATCCAGGGCGGGCGCGCCACCCGCGTCGGTGCCGACCGTCTCCACGCCCAGTCCGGCGATCGGCGTCTGTTCGGCCAGCCAGCGGGCGCATTCGGCGGAAACGCCGGGGGTGTGCGAGCCGGACTCGTCCGCGTTGAGGAACTGGTCCTGGTCGTCCGAACGCGTGTCCCAGCCGGTCCGGTAGAGCAGCCAGCCGCCCTCGGGCAGGGGGCCGTGCTCGTCGATCCAGGCCAGCACGTCGTCCTTCTGTAGCAGGAAGTCCGGATTCGCGGCGACGCGGTCGGCGGCGTCGAGCACGACCGCGGGCGCGACCAGCGTGCGCAACGGAACCTGCGAGATGTCCTTGTCGTCCTTGCCGGACACCCAGTGGTTCGGCGCGTCCATGTGCGTGCCGGTGTGCTCACCGGTGTGGATGTCGTTCCAGTACCACCGGGGCCCGCGATCGTCGTAGCGGCTGATTTCCTCCAGCCGGAACGAAATCGTGTTCGCGAACGGCTCGGGCAGCTTCAGCACCGGCGTGCTCGCGGTAAGCGGGGCGGTGAGATCGACCAGCTCCAGCTGCCCCGATCCGATCGCGGCGAGCAACTCGGTGAGCACCGGCATAGCCTGCCTCCTACGTTTAGTAGAGATGAAGGATTTTAGCACCACTATTGACACCGGGACGCCTGGCTTGGATGCTCCAAGCCGTGTCCACTATGGAGGAGCACGATTCCGGCGGACTGCGCAGGTCGTTGACCGGCAGGCAGATGTCCATGATCGGCCTCGGTGGTGCGATCGGCACGGGGCTGTTCCTCGGCTCCGGGCTGGCCATCTCGCAGGCAGGCCCAGCCACGATTCTCGCCTACGCGATCTGCGCGCTGGTCGCCCTGGTGATCGCCTGGGCGCTCGCCGAAATGGTGGTCGTCCATCCGATGGCCGGGGCGTTCGGCGCGATCGCGCACCGCTATCTCGGTCCCTGGGCCGGATTCGTGCTCCGCTGGACGTACTGGACGATTCAGGTGATCGCGGTCGGCGGGGAAGTGATCGCGGCAGGCATCTATGTCCAGTACTGGTGGCCGTCGCTCCCGTTGTGGCTGCCAGTGGTGGTGTTCTCGGTCGTGGTGCTGGCCGCGAACGCGGTGGCCGTGACCTTCTTCGGCACCGCCGAATACTGGCTCTCGGCGATCAAGGTCGCCGCGATCATCGTGTTCATCCTGCTCGGCCTCGTACTCGTGTTCGTCGGCCTGCCCAAGGCACCGCCGACCGGCCTGGTCAACCTCACCGCGCACGGCGGCTTCCTGCCGCACGGCATCGGCGGACTGTTCCTGGCCATGGTGTTCGTGCTGTTCAGCTACATCGGCACCGAGGTAGTGTCGATCACCGCCGCCGAGTCGGCCGACCCGGTGCGCGATGTGCCACGCGCCGTGCGCAGGATGGTGCTGCGCCTCGTGCTGTTCTACGTGCTCGCCATCGCGATCGTGCTGACCGTCGTGCCGTGGACGGAGGTCTCGCAGGGCGGCACCGTGACCGCGAGCCCGTTCGTGCGGGTCTTCGCTGGCGCGGGCATCCCGGCGGCCGCGGCGATCACCAACTTCGTGGTGCTCACCGCAGCCCTGTCCAGCGCGAACACGAACCTCTACCTGACCACGAGAATGCTGCATTCCCTTGCGGAAGACGGCTACGCACCGGCCAGGGTCGGGCGGCTGAGCAGCTCGGGGGTGCCGAGGGACGCGCTGGTGCTCTCGGCGATCGGCCTCGCGCTCGCCGCGGTGGTATCGGTTGTCGCCGCCGACAGCGCCTACGTCGCGTTGTTCGGGGTGTCGATCTTCGGCGCGCTCGTCGTCTGGATCCTGATCCTGTTGACGCACTGGAAGTTCCGGCGCACCCGGCAGGCGAACGGCGAGCCGGATTCGCCGGTGCGGTTGTGGGGAGCGCGGGTCACCGTGCCGTTGGCGATCGTGTTCCTGGCAGCCGTGACCGTGTCGACGCCGTTCATCGACGGGTTGCAGTCGGCGTGGAAGGCGGGCGTGCCGTTCTTCGTGCTCCTGTCGATCGCGTACCTCGTGGTGCGGCGCCGCGAGGTACGCGATCGGTGACGCGGTCTATGAGTGGTAAACAGCGGCACTGCCATACAGCTTCTGGGTGAAGCTGGAAATGTAGGTGTGCTCGTCGGTGCCGTTCAGGTCATAGGTCAGGTACACGCCATAGCCGTTGCTCACGGTCTGCTGGGCGAGGCTGGCCGCGGTGCTGGTCGAGGTCGCGTTGATCTGGACGGCCGCCGGCGAGAGATCCGCCTTGGGCAGCGCGATGCCCGGCACGTCCCACGAGCCGTACCAGGGGTTCCACGCGTAGTTGAAGTCCTTCGTGACGTCGACGCCGTTATAGGACATGCTCGACGCGGCCGGGCCGATGTCGTAGAGCGTGATCAGCTTGCTCGGCATGTCCTGGCGCAACGCGGAAACGAGATAGACGAACGAACTGGAGTTCGGCTGACCGGTGCCGTTGTTGCCGTAATCGGCGTATTCGTCGTCGAAGTCGATGCCGTCGAGCCCGTACTTGGTCACCGCGCTGGACAGCTGCTGGGCGAATGCCGATGCCGCGGCCTGGGACGGGAAGTTGGCGAAGCCCGCACCCTCGTGGTTGCCGAGGATCGACAGCTCGACCTTGATGCCCTTGGCCTGCAACGGTTTGATCTGGGTGCTCACGTTGTCGAGAACCGCCTGCACCTGCGGGTTGAAGTACAGCACCGCCGACTTCGTGCTGGTGTCGTAGTTGATGTTGGCCGCGAAGATGACGGCGATGTCGAAGACGTTCCCGCCACCGTTGGCCAGCGTGTACTTGCCGACGTTGACCATGCTGTTGCTGTTGACCTCGACGTACGCGATGGAGATCGGCCCGCTCTTTGCCGGAGCAGCCGGAGCGGCCGGCGTCGCAGGGGCTGCCGTCGCGGCGCTCGCGGTGCTGCCGATGGCGAGTCCGGCCAGCAGCGCGGCCACGACCAACCGGGTTCTGACCCGACCTGACGTGAGCATCGTTGAGCACACTCCTATCGGATTGGCGAGAAAGAACGCGTCAAGAGACGTTGAAATGAACCTAAAGTGAGGTCTAGACCTCTGCAAGCGATAGCGGCCATTCTGACCTGTTGTCAGGCCCGTTCACTCTTGCCAGTCACGGCGTCGCGACGCGAGCGTGCCGACCACCAGTTGGCAACAGGTGCCGACGCCGAGCGCGAGCAACGGAACCGTCCAGCCGTCGGTCGTGTCGTGCAGCAGACCGGCCAGGGCGGGCCCGGTCGCGGCCAGCGCGTAGCCGACGCACTGGGCCATACCGGACAGCGCGGCGGCGGCCTGGTGATCCCTGGTCCGCAACCCGAACAGCGACAACGCGAGCACCAGGCACACGCCGCAGGCGAGACCGGCGGTCCACGACCAGAGCCAGGTCAGTTGCGGCGCGCCGACCAGACCGAGGATCGAGGCGATCATCAGCACGCTGCCGCCGATCGCGATGGGCCGCTGGTCCGGCAGCCGGTGCAGCAACCACGAACAGACCAGACTGCCCGCGAGGCTGCCGAAGTTGAGGAACGACAGGTGCAGGCCCGCGCCGTCGGGAGACGCACCGGCCGCCTGGTCGATGGGCGCCAGCCAGGCGAGCAGCACGTAGTAGAACATCGACTGCAAACCCATGAACACGCTGACCTGCCAGCCGATCGCGCTGCGCCACGGACTGGCGGCCCGACCGCGTTCGGGTTGCGGTACCGGCGATTCGGGTGCGGCGGTGGGACGCAACAGCAGCGGGATGAACCCGAGCAGCGCGATCACGGCGAGCGCGGCCCAGACACCGATGGCCAGCCGCCAACCGGCGTGCGACGCGATCGGTGCCGCGAGACCGGCGGCAGCGGCGGCCAGGCAGGACTGCACCGCGGTGTAGGTGCCGGTGATGGGGCCGATCCGGGTCGGGAAGTCGCGCTTGACCAGCGACGGCAACGTGACGTTGAGGACCGCGATGGCGGCGCCGACCAGGGCGGTGCCCACCCAGAGCAGGTCGTCGGGCTGAAGGGACCGGGTCACGGTGCCGATGCCCAGCAGCAAAACAGCCGCCGCCAGCGTGCGTTCCAGCCCGAGCCGGTTCGCCAGCGCGGGCGCGACGGGGGAGACGACCGCGAACGCGAGCAGCGGCACGCTGGTCAGCGCCGACGCCGCGAGCGCGGACAGGTGGACCTCGCCCCTGATGTCGTTGACGACCGGCCCGACCGAGGTGAGCGCGGCGCGCAGATTGGCCGCGACCAGCAGAATGCCGAACAGCGCGAGCGCGCGCCGCCGGAGCAGCAGCGCGGTCATCGGACCGTCGGCAGGGCTTCGGACAACAGCACCGAGTCCAGCGCCGCCTGCGCGGCAGCGTCCTGGTCCCCGGCTTCCACGGCGACCACGACCGCTTCGTGCGCGGCGTCGAGTGCCCCGCGCCGTCGAACGAACTGCGGGTAGGCGGCGTCGGCCGGGGTGACGCGGTGCAGGCTTTCCTCGATGCCGCCGGTGCCCCGGTAGAGGTCGCACAACAGCGGATTACCGGACGCCGCCAGCAGAACGTGGTGGAAGGCCAGGTCGGCGGCCACGTATTCGGCGCCCGATCGCGCCGCGAGGCGGGCGGTGTTGGCGGCGCGCAGCGCGACCCGTTGCTCCGGTGTCGCGCGCAGCGCCGCCAGTCGCGCGCCTTCGCGTTCGAGCAGCCTGCGCACCTCTTCGACGTGCACGGCCCGTTCACTGGTGGTGCGCCGCCGCAACGCGGGCGTCAGCGCGTCGGTCGCGGTCACGTAGGTCCCGTCGCCTGCCCGCGCGCGCAACATGCCCGCGTGCACCAGTGCGCGGACGCCTTCCCGGAGGCTGTTGCGGCTCACGCCGAGATCCTGCGCGAGTTGCTGCTCGGTCGGCAGTTTCGCGCCGACCGGGAACTCGCCTGAACCGATCCGCTGCCGCAACTGCTCCGCGACCTGGGCGGCCAGCGGTACGTTGCTCTGGAGCCTGGGCATGCGCCAAATGTAGGACGTTTAGCCCTGGCTTGAACAGCGATATCGTGACCGGGCTCACCTCGGCGATGTGTTTCCCGAACGGTCTTTGGGTAGCCCTCGGAGGCGCGCACTGGATCTGGAAGCGACACGGAGGGTAGGTGGATGGGCAGCGAGCAGCTGGAGAGCCTGGTTGTCGGCGACATGCTCCGGAAACGGGCGGTCACGCACCGTTCCGAGGTGTTTCTCAAGTTCCACGAGGGCGAACTCAACTACGGTGAGGTCGACTCGATGGCCGACCGGGTGGCCAACGGCCTCGCCGCGCAGGGCATCGGCAGCGGCCACCATGTGGCGGTGATGCTGCCGAACTGCGCCGAGTTCCTGTTCACGATCTTCGCGTTGTCCCGCATCGGCGCGGTCGCCGTACCGGTGAACACCGCGCACCGCGGCGAGATGCTCCGGCACGTGCTGGCCAGCTCCGATTCGTCGACGTTGATCGTGGACGCCGCCTACGCCGACCGGATCACGCCCATCTCGGCGCGGCTGCCCGGACTGGGCCGGGTGATCGTGCGCGGCAAGGCGGAGCGCCCGGTCGGCAAGCCGACGCTGTCCTTCACCGAATTGCTCGCACACGGCGCCGAGCCGGTGCAGCGCGGCGTGGCGTTCTCGGATCTGCAGGCGATCATGTACACGTCCGGCTCGACCGGGCCGTCGAAGGGCGCGATGTGCTCGCACGCGCTCGCGTTGACCTGCGCGATCGACTCGCTGGACTACCTGGACCGGTGGGGGAAGACGATCTACTGCCCGCTGCCGCTGTTCCACGCGGCCGGCCTGTGGGACGGCGTGTTCTCGGCGATGATCGGTGGCGGTGCGATCGCGGTGATCGACCGGTTCCACGCGTCGACGTTCTGGGAGGACGTGCGCGCGTTCGGCGCCGAGGTGTGCATGAGCGTGTTCTCGATGATCCCGATCCTGCTGAGCAAACCGCCGACCGCGCGGGACAAGGACCATCCGCTGAAGACGTTCTACATGGGTAAGTCCATTTTGGACGCTCCGCTGTTCGATCGGTTCGGGGTGCGGTCGGCGGAGACCTACACCAGCACCGAGGCGGGCATCGTCACCGGCAGCCCGTACGGCGAATGGCGGCTCGGCTCCTGCGGCACGGCGAACGACCGGCGGTTCGAGGTCGGCGTTGTGGACGAACAGGACCGGTTACTCGGTCCGGGCGAGCCGGGTGAACTGGTGGTGCGGCCCAGGCAGCCGTTCGTGATCACCAACGGCTACTACGGCGCGCCGGAGGCGACCGCCGACGCGTTCCGCAACCTCTGGTACCACACCGGCGACCGGGGCTACCGCGACGACGACGGCTACTACTTCTTCCTCGACCGCATGAAGGACGCGATCCGGCGCCGCGGCGAGAACATCTCCGCGTTCGACATCGAGTGCGAGGTCAACCTGCACCCAGGGGTCGTGGAGTGCGCGGCCACCGGCGTGCCGTCCGAACTGGAGGACGAGGACGTCAAGCTGACCGTCGTGCTGCGCCCGGGAACCACCTTGGATCCTGACGAACTGGTCGCGTACTGCGAGGACCGGCTGCCCCGGTTCATGGTGCCCCGCTACGTGGAGTTCGTGGACGCGTTGCCGCGCACGCCAACGGACAAAGTCGCCAAATACCGGTTGAAGGAGCGGGGCGAGCACGGCCTCACCGCGACGACCTGGGATCGCGACGCGGCCGGGCAGCCCGGCGCCGAAAGGACGGCGTGAATCGTGAACTGGGCAGACACCGAGGAAGAAGCGGCGTTCCGGCAGGAGGTGCGGGCGTTCATCACCGAACGCTTCCCCGCTACGTACCTGCCTGACCTCGACGACGAGCATTCGATGGAACCCGAGGACGTCTGGGGCTACAACTGGGCGGCCGACCGGAATTCCGAGGATCCGGCCCGCCGCGACGGTGCCCGCCAGTGGGCGGATGCGTTGGCGGAGAAGGGCTGGATCGCGCCGCACTGGCCGACGGAGTATGGCGGCGCCGGGTTGTCGGCGCTGCTGGAGTTCGTGCTCCAGGAGGAGATGATGCGGGCGCGGGTGCCGACCGTGAACGGCATCGGCGCGTTCCTGCTCGGTCCGACCCTGCTCGCGCACGGCACCGACGATCAGCGCGACGAGCACCTGCCGAGGATCGCGCGCGGCGAGGCCACCTGGGCGCAGGGCTTCTCCGAACCCGGCTCGGGATCGGACCTGGCGAGCCTGCGCACCAAGGCGGTGCGCGACGGCGACGACTACGTGGTGACCGGCCAGAAGGTGTGGACCTCGCTGGGCCAGCACGCCGACTGGCTGTTCCTGCTGGTCCGCACCGACCCGGACGCGCCGAGGCCGCACAAGGGCATCACGTTCCTGTTGCTGGACGTGACAACTCCCGGCGTGACCATCCGGCCGATCACCGACATCCGCGGCGCCGCCCCGTTCGCGGAGATCTTCCTGGACGAGGTGCGGGTACCGGTGGCGAACCGGGTCGGCGCCGAGAACGAGGGCTGGTACGTGGCGATGGACGCGCTGTCCTTCGAACGCGCGGGCATCGGGGCGTGCGTGAAGATGGAACAGGCCCTTGCCGACCTGATCGCCTACCTGCGTTCCGAGGAAGGCAACCGGTTCGCGCGGGCCGATCGCGGCCTGCTGCGGCACGAGATCGCCCGCCGGTACACCGAGATCCGGATCGCCTACAACCTCGCCAGGTACACGGTTTCCGTGACGGCCAAGGGCGGCGTGCCCGGCTACGAGGCATCGGTGAACCAGCTGTTCGGCGCCGAACTGCTCCAGCGACTCGCGCAGACCGGCGCGTCCGCGTTCGGCCCGTATTCCCAGCTCTGGCAAGGCGACGACGCGCCGCTGCACGCGACCTACGCGCACCTGCGCCTGGACGCCGTCGCGGCCACGTTCCTCGGCGGCACAACGGAAATCCAGCGCAACGTGATCGCCACCCGCGGCCTTGGCCTGCCCAGGAAATAGAGGAGAGACGAAACGCATGTACGACAACCTTGACGTCCAGATCAAAGATCGGGTCGCCTGGCTGACGCTCAACCGCCCGGACAAGCTCAACGCGCTGACCCCGGGCACGTTGCACGACCTGCGCACGGTGTTCACCGAGATCGACGACGACGAGGACGTCTGCGTTGCCGTGCTCAAAGGCGCAGGCGAGCGGGCCTTCTGCGCGGGCATGGACCTCGACTGGTCCGAAGGACTGACCAAGAAGGACCGGATCGAGCAGGGCCGCCTCGGCGAGAAGACCTTCGCGATGATGGCACGACTGTCCATCCCGGTGTTCGCGGCGGTGCACGGCTACGCCGTCGGCGGCGGGCTGGAACTGGCGCTGGGCGCGGATTTCATCGTGGCGCACGAGAACGCGAAAATGGGGCTGGTGGAGATCACCCTCTCCGCGCGGGCGCCGTACCAGCC
Source organism: Pseudonocardiaceae bacterium (assembly GCA_036494465.1). Classification (GTDB taxonomy): domain Bacteria; phylum Actinomycetota; class Actinomycetes; order Mycobacteriales; family Pseudonocardiaceae; genus CAJCJE01. The sequence continues at coordinate 2,782 of DASXOJ010000024.1, read as the reverse complement.
GAAGTTCATGGACGGCAAGGAAGACCCGGACCAGCCCGAGTTCGGCGGGTCCGCGCCCGGCTGGGGTGGCGTGAAGCGGCTGCCGGAACGGATCGGCAAGGCCCGCGCGATGGAGATGCTGTTCACCGGCGCGCGGTTGGACGCCGAGCGCGCGCTGCGGTTCGGTCTGGTCAACGACGTGTACGCAGCGCAGGAGTTCGATTCCCGCGTGGAGGAGCTGGCGACCCGGATCGCCGCGATGAACCGGTACAACCTGCGCCTGGTCAAGGAGCTCGTGCAGGGCGGCTACGACTGGATCGAACCCCACCCGTCCTGAGCCGTTCGGTAGTAAGGGAGTCTTTCGATGCTACGGATCTACCGGATCGACCACGTCGCGCAGGTGACGCCCGACCTGGACGGCCAGGTCGCGTTGCTGCGCGACGTCTTCGGGTTCCGCCCGACGCGGCGCTGGACCAACGCCGAGCAGGGCGTCCAGGGCGTCCGGCTGGCCGTGCCCGGCAGTTGGGGCCAGGACTGGGTAGTGCTCGCGCCCTACGGCGACGACTCGCCGGTCCAGTCCACTTTGGATGAACAGAAGGGCAGGCCGGGCTTCCACCACGTCGGCGCCGAAGTGTCCGATCTGGACGCGGTCCGCGCCGAGCTGGACAAGCGCGGACTCGCCTACACCGACTCCGGCCATGGCTGGATCGAGACCTCGCTGACCCCACCCGAGCAGGGTCCTGGCGTGCGGTTCCGGCTGCGCGGTCCGGGCAGCCTGGCACTGGTCGGCGACGAGGACTCCGAGCCGATCACCGAGTCCGAGGCGTCCGGCCAACCGGTCGGCATCGTCACCATGGACCACATCTGCCAGGCCTACCCCGACCGCGAGGCGCTCGCCGCCTGGTACGCGGACCTGGCCGGGTTCCTGCCGATCTGGAAGACCCCGCTCGACGCCATCCCGGACATGGCGGACCTGGTGCTCAACATTCCGGGCTCGTCGGTGTGCTGGGAGATCATCATGCCGCGCGGCGAGGACTCATTCATCGACCGGTTCCTGGCCAAGAACGGGACATCCGTGCACCATGTGACCTTCCAGGTCGCCGACTGGGACGCCGCCAGGGCGGCTCTCGCCGCACGGGGCATCGAACCGTTCGACGACGAGGAGGGCGTCATCGACGGCGCCGCGTGGAAGCACACCTTCGTGCACCCCAAGCAGACCGGCGGCGTGCTGGTCCAGCTGTTCTGGGAGGAGCGGCCGGGCGTGTGGGTGCGCTCCGACAAGATCCCGGTGGACGCGTAGTGGACCTCACCCTGACCGAAGACCAGCAACTCGTCCAGACGACCGCCCGCGAGTTCCTGACCGGGCGCGCCAGCGCCGACCTGTGGAAAGAGATCGTCGAACTCGGCTGGACCGGGTTGACGGTGCCCGAGGAGCACGGCGGCATCGGTAGCGACTTCCTGGACGCCTGCCTGGTCGCGGAGGAACTCGGCCGGGCGGGCATGGCGACGCCGTTCGCGGCGACCGTCGCCGGCGCGGTGACGATCGCCCGATCCGGTACGGAGGAACAGAAGCAGCGCTGGTTGCCTGCCATCGTGGAGGGCGCGGCGATCGCGCTCCCGAGTGCCGGAGCCGAGCTCCGCTCTAACGGGGACCTGGTGTCCGGGCGTGCGCCGTTCGTGCCGTTCGCGGCGGAGGCGACCGGCTTCCTGCTGGATGCCGGGCTCGTCGAGCGCGACGCGCCAGGGATCACCAGCGAGCGGCTCGACGTGGTCGGCAACGAGCCCGTCTACGCGGTGACGTTCGACGCGGTGCCCGCGCAGCCGCTGCCGGAAGGACAGGCCGCCAGGGCGTACGCGACAGTGATCACCTGCGCGGAAATGGTCGGCGGCGCGCAGGCTGTGCTCGACCTGACCGTGGACTACGCCGGGCAGCGCCGCCAGTTCGGTCAGCCGATCGGCAGCTTCCAGGCCGTGCAGCACCACTGCGCCGTCATGGCGATCGACGTGCTCGGCGCCCGGTTCGCCACCTACGAGGCAGCGTGGCACCTCGGCACCGGATCGGACGCGGCGATCGCGGTCAGCACCGCGAAGGCGATCGTCAGCGACGCCTACCAGCGCGTCTGCGCCCTCGGCCACCAGGTGCACGGCGCCATCGGTTTCACCGCCGAACACGACCTGCACCGCTACCTCCGGCACGCCACCACCGCCGCGCTCAGCTACGGCGACGCCGAGTTCCACCTCGACCAGCTCGCCACCCGGCTCGGCCTGTAGCACCGGCCGTGTCCTGATCTGAGGGATATCTGGCCGGAGAAGCGCTGCACCGAGCGTCGGCCGGCGCCACCATGGAGCCATGTCAGAGGCCATCGCGGGCTTGACGGTGCCCGAGACGGCGGCGGTCGCCGAAGCGTCCCGGCTCCTCCAGGAGACGACCAGCCCGCTCATCTACCGGCATTCCCGGCGGGTGTTCTTCTTCGCCCGGATGCACGCCCAGCGGATCGGTGTGAATCCGGATCCGGAACTGCTCTATCTGGCCGCGATGTTCCACGATGTCGGGCTCGGCACGCCGTTTTCCGAGGTGGAACAGCGTTTCGAGGTCGACGGAGCCGACCACGGGCGCCAGTTCCTGCTCGCGCACGGTTTCTCACCCGCCGCCGACACCGTGTGGACCGCGATCGCCCTGCACACGACACCGGGAATTCCCGGCCGGATGGGCCCGGAAATCGCGGCCATCCACCTCGGCGTACTGACCGACGTGGTCGGCTTCGGCCTGGCCGGACTGGACGCCGACCACGTCGCGGACATC
>DASXOJ010000023.1:0-63730 GCA_036494465.1 Pseudonocardiaceae bacterium | reverse complement strand
GGTCGGCAGCGCCTTGCTGACGCTCGGGGCGGCCTTGCTGAGCGCGACCGGAAGCTTGCCGGTGGCCGATGTGACACCGTCGGTCGGCAGGCCAGCGCTCTGCGGCAGCGCGCCGGTGACCGCGTCGGTGACTTCGTGGGTGCTGACCGTGCGGTCCACACCTGGCAGGTTCTTCTGGCCGAATGGCGTGCCCAGGGCATTGTTGCCAACGTTGACCGGCACCGAGACGCCGCCGTCGATCGGCGATGCGGGGGTGTCCGGGCTCACGTTCTCGTGGGCAGAAGCGATGCCCGTACCGAGCATCAGCAAACCACCGGTGACCAGTGCGGTTTGGAGGCCGCGCCTAGCCCAGGTTTGCATTGGATCTCCTTCCGTGTTCCCTTGCGGGATTCCCTTTCGGGGTCTGTGGGGGATTGGCGGAGCGCGCGCGAGGGCGCTCCAACGTGACCTGCGTGCAGGTCTGCGCGGCGGGTTCACGGGTGCGCAAAAAGCGCGCAGGCCGTGTATCTCATTGAGATTCGCGATGCGCCTATGCGCTGTCGCGGGCCGCGCGCTGAGTTCAGTCGGGGGTGACGCCGGGCTGCTTGCCGGGCATCACGGCAGCCGGCACTGCGGCCGGTGCGAGCACGTCGATCACGTGCAGTTCGGGGAAGAGGTAACCGGCGGTGCCGCTGGTCAGGCCGAGACCGGCCGGACTGGCGAAGCCACCGGCGCCGCTGCCACCGGGCATGGCCGGGACGGTCAGCGGAACAGCCGGAGCGGTGTTGCCCGGAGCGAGCGGCGTGCCGTGTTCTCCGTGCTGTGCGGGGGAAACGTCGCCTGCGTTGTCAGCGAGATGACTGTGCTGACTGGCGAACGGCACGGGCTGCATGGGCAGGTGCCGCGGCGTGGCCGGCGTGAGGGGTACCGCGACGACCGGTACGGCCGGGGTGGAAACCGGTGTGCGGCCCAGATGTTGCACGAGCTGGGCCGGCAGGTCCTTGCTGACCGGCAGCCGGTCACCGAGCTGGCCGACCGTGGCCCGCAGGCCGGTGGTCAGCGAATCGAGACCGGTCGAATCGGCGGCAGGCAGCGGCAGCGCGTGCTGGCTGGGCTGCGTGACCGCGTCGACCGCGGTGGAACCTGCATCGGTCACCGGGTCGGCAACCGACGAGACCGCAGTGGACAGTGGAGTTTCGAAGGGCGTCGCCGCACTGTCCGAAGTGGACACCACGTGTGCGACACCCGAGGGAACCTGGGGCATCGGATCCGCGGCGGCGGTTCCGGACGAGAGCAGCCAGGCAGCGGCGGTCGCCGCGGTGGCACCACCGAGGACGAGCAGCGCACGGGACAGCAGCCGCGGCATGCGGCGCTCTCCTGCGGTTGCCCTACCCACGATCAGCCTGACCTTCCTTGCCTGTCTTGATGATTGGCGTCTCGGTGACGGCGTGCGACCACGATCCTTTGGGTGCTGACCGAAACCGAGGTTCGTCGAGACGTCGACTCCGCAGAGGTTGTCAGCTCCGGGGCGTCCAGCGCATCTCCGGCGCGCCAACTTGCCCTGATCGTGTGACGAACACAGAGTGTTTCCACAGGACACGTTGAGTAGTGATCCTTGGTCACCCCACGTATCCGGGGTTTTCCTTAACTCACTGAGAAATTGGCAGGAATCCTCGGCCCGGCGCATTCCAGGAACGACCGTTCGTCACGCTCGCCCGATACGGTGGCAACCGTGGGTACTCCCGGCTCCGCCAAGCCAACCGACGTCACCGCGAACGTTCCCCGGCTGCTGAGAGTCGGCGCGGCATTGAGCTGGCGATTCCTGGTGATCATCGGCGCCATCGGGGTGATCGTCTGGGTCGCCGGCTACCTGAGCGTCGTGGTCTTCCCGGTAGCGATCGCGCTGCTGCTCGCCGCGCTGCTCGCCCCGGTCGTCGATCGGCTCAACCGCTGGCACGTGCCACGCGGCCTGGCAACGGCGATCGCGCTGGTCGGCGGTCTGGCCGCGGTCGGCGGCGTGCTGACCTTCGTCATCGACGAGTTCTCCGCCGGTCTGCCCCAGCTGGCCACCCAGGTCAACCAGAGCATCGGCACGATCAGCAACTGGCTGGAGAACGGCCCGCTGCATCTGAGCCAGAAGCAGCTGCAGAACGTGCTGAGCAAGTTCGTGTCCAGCATCGGCGCGAACACCGATGCGCTCACCTCCGGCGCGCTCACCACCGCCGCCACCGTCGGCGAGGTGCTCGCCGGCATGCTGCTCACCCTGTTCACCACCATCTTCTTCCTGCACGACGGCGCCGCGATCTGGTCGTTCGTGGTCAAGGCGGTACCGGCACCGATCCGGGACCGGGTCAACGTCGCGGGGCGGCGCGGCTTCTCCTCGCTGGTCGCCTACGTGCGAGCCACCGCGGAAGTGGCGATCGTGGACGCGGTCGGCATCGGCGTCGGCATCGCCATCGTCGGCGTCCCGCTCGCCGCGCCGCTGGGCGCGCTGGTGTTCCTCGCCGCGTTCGTGCCGATCGTCGGCGCGGTCATCGCGGGCGCGGTCGCGGTGCTGGTCGCGTTGGTGGCCAAGGGCCTGCTGGCCGCGTTGATCGTGCTGCTGATCGTGATCGCGGTGATGCAGTTGGAGAGCCACATCCTGCAACCGTGGCTGCTCGGCCGCGCGGTTCGGCTGCACCCGCTGGCCGTGGTGCTCTCCATCGCCACCGGGCTCGCCGTCGGCGGGATCGCGGGCGGGCTGCTCGCCGTGCCGCTGCTGGCGGTGCTCAACTCAGGGGTGCGCTCGCTGCTGCACGACCCGGCCATGGACCCGGAGGACGTGCATGCGCTGCGCCGCAGCGAAGCGGTCCCACTGCCGGATCAACCCCATCTCGAACCGGCGGTCAAATCCGACGACGACGAGTCGGGCGACGCATCCGACAAGAAGTGAGATTTTCAGCCGGGAATCCACTCGCGGTGGTTACGCGCAGGCGCGAACCGGGCAGGATGGTCCCCTGAAGGGAGGGGATCGTGGCGCAGCTGGATGGCGGGGTGCAGCGGCCTGGCGACCCGATCACTCCATGGTGGCGTGCGGCTGTGGTGCTGCGGGTCGCCACCTACGCGTTCGCCGTCGCCATGACCGGCCTCTACGACACGCAGTACGCGCGGCCGGCGCTCGGCTGGGTGGCGATCGCCGTGCTCGGCGCGTGGAACGTGCTGACCTGCTGGCTCTACCTGCGGGAGAGCAGCAGGTGGCAGTGGCTGATCATCCTCGACCTGGTGGTCGCGTGCGTGATCATGGCCAGCTCCCGGTTCGTGTTCACCCCGGCAGAACTCGCCAGCCAGGCGCCGACCCCGTTGCTGACCACGGTCTGGGTGACCAGCGTGCTGGCGGCGGGCGCGATCGGCGGCGGCCCGATCGGCGGGGTGGTCTTCGGTCTGGTGCTCTCCGCGTTCAACTTCGGCACGCACGGCTACGTGGACGTCGACCTGGCCCGCGACGCGGTCGAACTGGTCTCGGTCGGGTTCGCGATCGGCCTGGCCACCAGGACCGCGCGCCGTTCGGCGGCCCGGCTCGCGGCCGCGCTGCGGTCGGAGGCCGCGACCGCGGAACGCGAACGGCTGGCCCGCTCGATCCACGACGGCGTGCTGCAGGTGCTGGCCAGGGTGCAGCGGCGCGGCGCGGAACTCGGTGGGGAAGCGGCGGAACTGGCCCGGCTCGCCGGTGAGCAGGAGGTCGCGCTGCGCTCGCTGGTCTCCGCGGCACCGCCGGACTCCACTGTGGACGGAGACGTTGACCTGCGCGCCCATCTCCAGATCCTCACCACCGCCAGGGTCGCCGTGTCCGTGCCTGCCACCCAGGTGATGCTGCCGGCCGCGACCGCGAGCGAACTGTCCGGCGTCGCCCGCGAGGCACTGGCCAATGTGGACAAACATGCCGGGGAACGCGCGAAGGCCTGGATCCTCCTTGAGGACCTTGGCGATGAGATCGTGTTGAGCGTGCGCGACGACGGACCGGGTATCCCCGCCGACCGGCTGCGGGCGGCCCGCACCGAGGGACGGATGGGTGTGGCCAAGTCGATCAAGGGACGGATCAGCGAGCTGGGGGGCACCGCGGAGCTGATCACCGGCGCGGGGCAGGGCACGGAATGGGAGCTGCGCGTACCACGAGTCCGGCAGGTTCGTGGCAGGTCAGGCAGGGAGGCGAAAACATGACCGGCGCCGACAGTGGTGCGATTTCGGTGATGGTGGTCGACGATCACCCGCTGTGGCGCGATGGCGTCGCACGCGACCTGAGCGAGCGCGGGTTCTCCGTGCTGGCCACGGCGGGCGACACCAACTCGGCGGTGCGCATCGCCACCACCGTGCGCCCGGACGTGGTGCTGATGGATCTCAACCTCGGCACCGGATCGGGGGTGGACGCGATTCTGCGCATCACCGGTGACCTGCCCACCACCCGGGTGCTGGTGCTCTCGGCCAGCGGCGCGCACAGCGACGTGCTGGAGGCGGTGAAGGCGGGCGCGTCCGGTTACCTGGTCAAGTCCGCGTCGGTGGAGGAGCTGGTCGACGCCGTGCAGCGCACCGCGGCGGGCGACGCCGTGTTCACCGCCGGGCTCGCCGGTCTGGTGCTCGGCGAGTACCGGCGGATGTCGGTCAGCGGACCCGAGGACGAACAGGCCCCGCAGCTGACCGACCGGGAAACCGACGTGCTGCGCCTGGTCGCCAAGGGCCTGACCGCGCGCCAGATCGCCGACCGCCTGGTGATCTCGCACCGCACGGTGGAGAGCCATGTGCAGTCCACCCTGCGCAAGCTGCAACTGCACAACCGCGTCGAACTGGCCCGTTACGCCATCGAGCACGGGCTCGACGCCGACGGTTAGCTCAACCGCAGCGCGGCCCGGGCAGCGGCGCGGGCCGTGATCGGGTCGCCGGTGGCCAGCGCGGCGCGCGCGGCGATGCCGCAGGCGTCGAAGGTGACCTCGGCCAGGGTCGCGCCGACCCTGGTGATGGCGGGCGCGTTCATCGACAGGCTGGACACGCCCAGACCGGTCAGCACGCAGGCGAGCAACGGATCCGCGGCGGCCTCGCCACAGACACCGGCCGGCTTGTCCGCCACCCGGGCAGCCTCGGTGACCAGGGCGATCAACCGCAGCAACGCGGGCTGCCACGGGTCATTGAGCGCGGCGACCGCACCGACCTGCCGGTCCGCCGCGAACACGTACTGCGCCAGGTCGTTGGTGCCGAGACTGACGAAGTCGACCTCGGCGAAGACCTCCTTGGCGGACAACGCGGCAGCGGGTATCTCGATCATCACGCCCGCGCGGCTCAGCCCTGCGGCGTGCGCGCGTTCGGCGAACCAGGCGGCTTCCTGCGCGGTGGCCACCATCGGCGCCATCACGCTCACCTCGGCGCCGGTGTCCTGGGCGGCACCCGCGATCGCTTCGAGCTGGCGGTCGATCAGGTCGACCCGGTCGCGTGCGACCCGCAGACCGCGCACGCCCAGCGCGGGGTTGGGTTCGGGGTCCTGGTGCAGGAACGCCAGCGGCTTGTCCGCGCCGGCGTCGAGCGTCCGGACGATCACTGGTTTCCCGTGAAACGGTGCCAGGACCTCAGCGTATGCCTTGCGCTGCGCTTCGACGCCCGGCTCCTCGGTCGCCGCCAGGTAGCAGAACTCGGTGCGGAACAGGCCCACGCCCTCGGCGCCCTGCGCGGCGCCCGCCTTGGCGTCCGCCGCGCTGCCGACGTTGGCCAGCACCTTGACCCGGTAGCCGTCGGCGGTGCTGCCGACGCCGTTCCAGTCGGTCCTGGTCGCGGTGGTCGCGGCCTGCACGCGCACGGCGCTGGTCAGTTCGACCGCACCGGTGTCGCCGTCCACGACCAGACCGGTCAGTTCCTGGTCCAGGATGCCGCGACACGCGACGACCGCCGGGATGCCCAGCGCCCTGGCCAGGATCGCGGTGTGACTGGTCGGCCCGCCCTCCTCGGTGACCAGCGCGAGCACCTTGGCCGGGTCGAGCCCGGCGGTGTCGGCGGGGGCGAGGTCCTTGGCGACCAGGATGCTCGGCCCGGCCAGGTCCGGCACGCCGGGCGGGGCGAGGCCCAGCAGCTCGGCGACGAGCCGGTTGCGGATGTCGATGATGTCGGAAACCCGCTCGGCCAGGTAACCGCCCGCCGCTTCCAGCGCGGCCGCGAACGTGCCAGCGGCCTGGTAGACGGCGCGGGGCGCGGGCAGTCCACCGCGCACGAGTTCCTCGGCCTGGCCGATCAGCGCCGGGTCCGCGGCCATCGCGGCGGTGGTCTCCAGGATCGCCGCCGCGTCGCCTTCGGCGGAGCGGGCCGCGGCTTCCAACCGGTCCGCGACCAGTTTCGCGGCGGGTTCGATGCGCGCGGCCTCGGCGGCGGCGTCGGCGGGGGCTGGATGGTCCGGTGGCTCCGGCAGTGGCGGTGCCACCAGCACGACCGGTCCGGACGCAACGCCCGGACTCACCCCGACCCCCGTCAACCGCGTGTTCGACATGGTCTAGACCATACCTCCGTCAGGCAGCGGCCTCCAGGGCCCTGCGCACCTCATCGATCGACGGGTTGACCATCCACACGTCACCGATGTTCACGGTGGGCACGGTCTCATTCCCGTTGGCGGCCGCACGAACCGCGGCAGCGGCCTCGTCGTCCTGCCAGATGTCACGTTCGGTGTAAGTCAGTTTGTTCGCGCGCAACGCGGCGCGCAGCATCGTGCAGAACGGGCAGCCGGGGCGCGCATACAGCACGATGTCAGCGTGGTCAGCCATGTCTCCAGTGTGCGGGAAGAACGGAATCAACCTGGGCTCAACCCCCGGATTGACGAGACTTGGTGCCGAGGCCGTCACTGTTGGCAACGCAGGAATTTCCCACCGCACCCGAACCGGAGCAGCAACAGTGAACGTCACCGAAATCGTGATCGGCATAGCCGTCGTGCTACTGGTGCTGGCCAGGCAGGTGCAGAAGCGCTCGGTCAAGGAAGACAGCCGCCCGTTGATCTTCCTGATCCTCGCGGTCGTCGGCATCGTCGAGGCAGGGTCGTTCCTCAAGTCCCATCCCGTCGGCAGCGAAGCGATCCTGCTCACCGTGTGCAGCCTGGTCCTCGCCGCGGTCTTCGGCGTTATCCGCGCCTTCACCGTCCGGCTGTGGCGCGAGGACGGCAAGCTGTTCCGCCAGGGCAACGCGTTGACGATCGTGCTCTGGCTGGTCTCGATCGGCATCCACTTCGGCGGCGACACCCTGATCGACACCTCGGCGAAGGGCCTGAGCAGCAGCACCCTGCTGCTCTACCTGGCCGTGACGCTCGGCGTGCAGCAGATCGTGGTGCGCTACCGGGCGACCCCGCTCAGCCGCGTCTGAACATCACCCGACCTTCTCCAGCGCCCGCCCCTCGGTGGGCGCTGGATCCTTTTCGGCCAGACCGATCCGCCGTTGCAGTCGCCGCAACCCGGCGGGTGCCCACCAGGCCGCGTTGCCGAGCAGTCGCAGCACCGCGGGCACCAGCAGCATCCGGACCACGGTCGCGTCCAGCACCAGTGCCACGATCATGCCGACGCCCAGGAACCGCATGGTCTGCAACTGGGAGAGCCCGAACGCGCCGGTGACCACGATCAGCAGCAGTGCCGCCGAGGAGATCATCCGGCCGGTGCGCAGCAGCCCGGTGCGCACCGAATCCGATGTGGACATGCCGGACTCGCGAGCTTCCACCATCCTGGACAGCAGGAACGTCTCATAGTCGGTGGACAGCCCGAACACGACCGCGCCGATCAACACGATCATCCCCGGCTGCACCGGTTCCGGCGTCACGTTCAGCAGCCCAGCACCGTGCCCGAGCTGGAAGATCCCGACCAGCACACCGAACGTCGCAGACAGGCTCAACGCGCTCATCAGCACCGCCTTGACCGGCAGCAACACCGAGCCGAACGCCAGGAACATCAACACCAGCGTTGCCGCGACCAGGATGCCGATCATCACCGGCACCCGGCTGACCACGGCGTCCGTGCTGTCCACCACTGACGCCGAGAACCCGCCCACCAGCACCTGATCGCCCGAGGGCACCGCCAGCGCGCGGATCGCGGTCACCGCCTGCTCCGCACTGTCGCCGAGCGGATCACCGGCCAGAGTCGCGTCGATCAGCACCAGTTCGCCCTTGGCATCCGCCACGCCGACGCCGGTCACTCCAGGAACAGCGCGAACCTCGCCGACGAACCGCCCGACGTCAGCTTGGCTGCCCCGCAACAACACCTGGGCGCCGTTCTCGCTGCTCGCCGGGAAGTAGGTGCTGATCGTCTCGGCGACCTGCCGGGCCGGGCTGCCCGGCGGCAACTGCTTCTCGTCGGCGGCGCCGAACCGCACTGACAGGAACGGCGCGGCCAGGGCCAGCAGGATCGCCACGATCGGCACCGCGAACAGGATCGGCTTGCGCAGCACCGCGTCCGCGATCCGGCGCAGCAACGCAGACGAGTTGGCCGCAGTCGCGGTCGGACTCCGCCGAGGCCACGGCAGCGACAGTTTGTCCACCCGGTGCCCGAGCAGACCGAGCACGGCGGGCAACAGCGTGACCGAGATCAGCGCCGCGATGGCGACCGCGGCCATACCGCCATACGCGAGCGAGCGGAGGAACCCGAGCGGGAAGATCAGCAACCCGGCCAACGCGATGACCAGCAACGTCGCGGAGAACGCCACGGTCCGGCCGGACGTCGCCACGGTCGCCCGGACCGCGTCGGCGGTACTGCGCCCGGCCGCGAGCTCCTCCCGGAACCGGCCGACCGTGAACAGGCCGTAGTCGATGGCCAGACCAAGGCCGAGCAGCGAGACGACGTTGACCGCGAAGCTGTTCACGTCGACCACGAGCGAAACGAGTCGCAGCACGCCGAGCGAACCCGCGATGGCCAAACCACCGACCAGCACCGGCAGCGCCGCCGCGACCACGCTGCCGAAGATCAGCAACAACAGGATGAGCGTGATCGGTAGGGAGACGGCCTCGGCGAGCTCCAGATCCGAACTGGATTCGTTGGTGATCGCCACGTTGGTCGGCACGGTGCCGCCGATCTGGCTGGTCAGACCGGGAATGTCCAGGCTGTGCCGGATGCGCGCGTAGGCGTCGGCCTGCGCGTTCGCGCCGCTTGCGTTGAGCGTGATGCTGGCGATCGCACGAGACCCGTCACCGGTGGCCAGCCGCGGCGCGCGAGTGTCCCAGTAGGACACTTCGCTGCGTACCGCGTCGCGCGGCAGGGCATGCAGCACCGCGAGCGCGGCGGAGCTGATCGCGGGATCGTCGACCTTCCGGTCGCCCTGCGCGGTGTAGACCACGACGACGTCGCCCGCCGGGTGACCGAGCTCGCCGGAGACGAGGTTCGCCACCTGCGCGGACTGGCTGCCCGGGTCGTCGTAGCCGCCCTGGCTGAGCTTGCCGAACACGCCCATGCCCCAGATCGCGCTGATCAGGGTCGCGCCGAGCACGACGGCGACGACCATCCACCGACGTCGGTGGACCACCGATCCCCACCACTCGAACATCCCCGCGACCTCTTCCCGGTTTGTGGTGGACGATGTCCGTGTCAGTTGGACCGACATGTCACGAGTGAACACCGTTTACCAGTCCAGGGTACGGGAGTTAACACCGTTCACCAAGCAATCGGGATGGGTATGACCGAGACCACACGCCGGGATCGCTCCCGGGACGACACCCAGCAGGAAATCCGCCGCGTCGCCCGCGAACTGCTGGTCAACCAGGGCCGCGAGGCCGTCACGCTGCGCGCCATCGCCAGAGAAATGGGCATCACCGCGCCCGCGATCTACCGCTATCACGCCTCGCTGGAAGACCTGCTCCAACAGCTGTGCCTGGACATCTGCACCGACCTCGCGGCGGAACTGGCCACCGACCTGGCCGCCATCCCCGAGCAGGACACTCCGGCACAGGTGTTCGCGGTCTGCCGTGGCTTCCGCGCCTGGGCCCTGCGCCACCCGCAGGAGTTCAGCCTCGTCTTCGCCAGCCCACCCGGCCGTGGCGCGCCAACCCATGACCTCAACGACCCGTTCGGCCGGATCTTCCTCACCGTCGCGGGCCGGGTACTGGCCACCCGCCAACTCGCCATGCCCGCCGACCACGAAGTCCCCGCCGAACTGCACGACGACCTGGCGCAGTTCCGCGTCGCCCTGTTCGCCACCCTCGCCGAAACCGGCCTCGACCTGCCCGAACACGTGTTCCCGCTGGGCGCCACATACACCATGCTGCGGTTCTGGGTGCGCCTCTACGGCCAGGTCGCACTGGAGGTGTTCGGCCGGTTCCCGTTCGCGGTCTCCGCACCCGACCTGCTGTTCGAGTCCATGCTCGCCGAACTCGCCGAGGAGGTCGGCCTGACCGGCTGACACCTGTCATGGCCCAGTCCTGACAGCTGATCCGGGCAGCGAGGGCGCGCCGCCAACACACTGTTGGTCATGGACAGCAGGACAGTGCTCTTGTACGTGTGCGCGGTCGCGGTGATCGTGGCCGGCATCCAGGTGATCGGCGCGGTCTACCCGACCGAACGCCAGGCCGGCCCCGTCACCCCCGACCGGCTGGTGCGCATCGCGGCCGCCGCCTGGCGCCGCCCCGCCTGGCTCACCGGCGCGTTCCTGCTGGTCACCATCGTGCTGACCATCCTGCAATGGCCCTACCCAGCCATCCTGCACGCCCTCGAACGCGACCCGGTCGGCATGGCCAGCGGCCAATGGTGGCGCCTGGTGACTGCCCAGTTCGTGCAGTCCTCCGGCCTGGTCCAGACCGTCGTCAACCTGCCCGCCCTCGCCCTGGTCGGCGCGGTCGCCGAAACCGTGCTGGGCCGCGCCCGCTGGCTGCTCGTCTACCTCGCCAGCGGCATCGCCGCCAACGCGGTCAGCGCCGCGGGCTGGGCGCCCACCGGCGCGGGCAGCTCCGTGTTCATCTGCGGCCTCGTCGGCGCCCTCGCCGCCAGCTACCTGATCGAAGCCACCGACTCCAGGCTGCTCGCGCCCCTGGTCCCGTTGGCAGGCATCGTGCTCTGCCTGCTCGCCAACAACCACGGCATCGGCGTACTGACCGGCTCCGCCCTCGGTGCCCTGCTCAGCCTGCGCCGGATCCCCGAGGTCAGAACGGCCCGTGCACGGTGAACAGCACGTAGTCGTCGGTGACGACCTTCGTGACCGGCAGCCCGGTCAGCGGCTTGTTCAGCGCCTGCTCGTACTCGGTCCCGTGCGCCGCGACGCGCAGGATCACCACCTGATAGACGTGGTAGCGCAGCATCACCTTGACGCTGTGCACGTCCGGGAACGTCTGCGTCGAGAAGGCCATGTCCTGGTAGGCCGGGGTCCCGTTGCTCGCGTAGCCGTTGGCCAGCTGCGGGAAACCGTAGGTCGACCAGAGCAGGTCCTCGACGTTGTCCGTGTCCGAGATCGGCAGGATCAGCATGGGCTGGTGGTTGGTCTCGAACAGCTGCCGCAGGTCCGGCGGGATGCCGGGCGGGGTACCGGCCAACTGGCCCGGCGAACCTTCCAGCAACACGGCCAGCGCCGGCACCACCAGCGCAAGACCGGCGAGCCGGGTACGCAGCCGGACCGCACCCCCGGACGCCTTCCTGCGCGCGGACCAGGTCTCGACCAGCTTGGTCACCATGCCCGCCGCCAGCAAGGCCAGCCCGAGCAAGGCCCAGATGATCAACCGGCCTGGCGTGCGGATCGAGTTCCAGCCGGGCAGATAGGCCCACAGGTAGTAGAAGGGCGAGTGGGTGTCGCCAACGGTCGCGCCCAACGCCAGCACCGTCGCCAGCGCGGTGCCCAGGAACAGCCAGATCCGCACCTTCCGTGACCAGGCGCTGTAGCAGAGCCCGACGATCGCGAACAGGGTCACGAACAGCCCGGGGAACAACAACTCCTCGCCGACCCCGTGGCCGAGCACCCACGAGTTGTCGAACACCTTGTTGTTCCACATGCTCAGGTAGCTGCCCCGCCACAGCCAGGCCTGGTCCGGCGCGGTCAGCAGGGCCTGCGGCGGCGCGGAGAACGTCTGTACCTCGGTCCAGCCGCGCTTGAAGCCGTAGAGCGAGATGATCTTCAGGTACGGGCGGGTCAGCAGATAGGTGCCCACCAGGAACACCACGATGCCCACCGCGTTCGCCACCGGGAGGTGCCAGCCGAGTTGGTGGCGCCTGCGCAGGTTGACGATCACCACGACTATCCCGACGACGCCCAGGATGTAGACGAACGGGATGCCGATCGAGAACGAGATGCTGACCTGCCAGAGCGCGATCAGCCAACCGGCCAGCGCCCACCACGGCTTCGCACGCTCCGGGCGCATGCCCCCGCGCAACGAGAACCCGTGTCCGCGCGCGAGCGCGAAGAGGGCCAGCGCGATCCCGCCGATGGACAGGATGTTCAGGTGCGCGTCCTGGGTCCAACGGGTCGGCGCGTAGGCGAACGCCGCAGCGGCCACCAGCGCCGCCGGCCACCGGCCGCCCAGTTGCCTGGTCAGCAGGTACGCGCCGACGAAGGCAACCGCGAAGGCGAAGACGTAGACCACGTTGTAGCGCAGCACCGCGTCGTACTGGCCGTCGCCGAACAGCATGCTCAGCGGCAGATAGCCGAGCAGTGAGTCGGTGAACGCGAAATTGTTCGTCGAGGGGACGTAGTAGTTGGCGGTCCACAGATCGCCGCCGGTGAGTACCCAGTGGTGCAGCCAGGACAGCTGCCACATGTCTTCCAGCGGGTCACCCACGCCGGTGATATCCGCGGACTTCGGGTGCAACAACAGCTGCCAGTTGAACCCCGCCGAAATGATGAATCCGGCGATCACCACCAGCGTTCCCTCACGGGAGAAGAACCAGCCGATCCGCCAGAGGAACGAGCGTCGTTTCGGTGGTTCCCGCTGGTCGATGACGGTCGTCGCGTCGTCGGCACGATCAGCGTCGATGCTGTCGACGGCGGTGCCAACGGCGTCCGTGGTCATGGGTTCCCCCCGTGTGTATCCGGCCCTCCCGACCTGCGACGCAAGACACTAACGGATTTACCGTGAGTAATAAAAACGGCGCGGTATCCAAGCCTGGATACCGCGCCGTTCGATCTCGACGTCCCTAGACCACCAGATTGACCAGGCGGCCGGGGACGACCACGACCTTGCGCGGCTCGGCGCCGCCGGTCAGCGCCAGGATCTTCTCGTCGGCCAGCGCGGCGGCGCGGATCTCCGCCTGCTCGGCCGATGCTGGCACCACGATCCGGGCCCGGACCTTGCCGTTGACCTGGATCGGGTACTCGACGGTGTCGTCGATGAGATACTTCTCGTCCGCGACCGGGAACGGGCCGTGCGCCAGTGAGTCCTCATGGGACAGTCGCGACCACAGTTCCTCTGCCACGTGCGGGCACAGCGGCGCCAGCATCAGCGCCAGCGGCTCGACCAGTTTCCTGGGTGTCGCGTCGGTGCCCGAATAGACCTTGGTGACGTGGTTGTTCAGCTCGATCAGCTTCGCAGCCGCCGTGTTGAAGCGCAGCCCCACGTAGTCCTCGTGCACACCGGCGATGGCGCGGTTGAGCACCCGCAGGTCGTCCTCGGTCAGCTCGGCGTCCGACACCCGCAGCTCGCCAGTCGTCTCGCTGACCACGTTGCGCCACAACCGTTGCAGGAACCGCTGCGCGCCGACCACGTCCTTGGTCACCCACGGCCGGGACAGTTCCAGCGGGCCCATCGACATCTCGTACAGCCGCAGCGTGTCGACGCCGTAGGACTGCGCCATCTCGTCGGGGGAGACCGAGTTGCGCAGGCTCTTGCCCATTTTCCCGTACTCGCGGCGAACTTCCTCCCCCTGGTAGAAGTACTTGCCGTCGACCTCGGTGACCTCTTCTGCCGGTACCGGCACCTCGCGCGCGTCCCGGTAGGCGTACGCCTGGATGTAGCCCTGGTTGAACAGCCTGCGGTAGGGCTCCTCCGCGCTGACGTAACCCAGGTCGAAGAGGACCTTCTGCCAGAACCGCGAGTACAGCAGGTGCAGCACAGCGTGCTCGACACCGCCGACGTAGAGGTCAAGGCCACCCGGGTCGCGCCGGCCGTGCTCGGCCGGACGCGGCCCCATCCAGTACTGCTCGTTGTCCGGTTCACAGAACCGCTGGTCGTCGTCCGGGTCGATGTAGCGCAGCTGGTACCAGCACGAACCCGCCCACTGCGGCATCACGTTCGCGTCGCGCCGGTAGGTCTTCTTGCCGTTGCCCAGGTCCAGCTCGACGGTGAGCCACTCGGTCGCCTTGGCCAGCGGCGGCGACGGCTCGGAGTTCGCGTCGTCCGGGTCGAACGTCTGCGGCTTGTAGTCGTCGACCTCAGGCAGTTCGATCGGCAGCATGTTCTCGGGCAGCGCGACCGGCAGGCCGTCCTCGTCGTAGACGATCGGGAACGGCTCACCCCAGTAGCGCTGCCGCGCGAACAGCCAGTCGCGCAGTTTGTACTGGACCGTGCCGGTGCCGTGCCCGTGCTCCTCCAGCCAGCCGATGATCGTCTTCTTCGCCTCGGCGATGTCGAGCCCGTCCAGGCTCAGCCCGCCGGGCATGCTGGAGTTGATCGCCGGTCCGGTCCCGGTGAACGCCTCGCCGTCGAAATCCGGCGTCGGCGCCACGGTGCGGATGATCGGCAGGCCGAACGCGGTCGCGAAGTCCCAGTCGCGCTGGTCCTGACCGGGCACCGCCATGATCGCGCCGGTGCCGTAACCCATCAGCACGTAGTCGGCCAGGAACACCGGGATCGTGGCGCCGTTGACCGGGTTCGTCGCGTAGGCGCCGGTGAACACTCCGGTCTTGTCCTTGTTGTCCTGGCGGTCCAGCTCCGAACGCATGGACGCGGCGCGCCGGTACGCGGCGATCGCCTCGGCAGGCGTCGCCAGGCCGTTGGTCCAGCGCTCGTCGGTGACCGAGTCCGGCCACCGCGCGGGCGCGATCTGCTCCGCCAGCGGGTGCTCGGGCGCCAGCACCAGGTAGGTCGCGCCGAACAGCGTGTCCGGCCGGGTGGTGAACACCTCGGCCGGGTGCTCGCCGATCGCGAAGCTGACCCGCGCGCCCCGGGACCGGCCGATCCAGTTGCGCTGCATGGTCTTGACCTTGTCCGGCCAGTCCAGCCGGTCCAGGTCGTCGTTGAGCCGGTCCGCGTACGCGGTGATCCGCATCATCCACTGCTTGAGGTTCTTGCGGAACACCGGGAAGTTGCCCCGGTCGCTGCGCCCGTCCGCGGTGACCTCTTCGTTGGCCAGCACCGTGCCCAGGCCGGGGCACCAGTTCACCGGCGCCTCGGACAGGTACACCAGCCGGTGCGAGTTGATGATCTCTTCCTGCTCGACCCGGGTCAGCTCGCACCAGTTGCGGCCGTCCGGCGTGCGCCGCTTGTCCTGCGCGTACTCGCGCTCCAGCTCGATGATCGGCCGCGCCCTGGCTGCCTTCTCGTCGTAGTAGGAGTTGTAGATCTGCAGGAAGATCCACTGCGTCCAGCGGTAGTACGCCACGTCGGTGGTGGCGATGCGGCGCCGCTCGTCGTGGCCGAGCCCCAGCCTGCGGATCTGGGCCAGGAAGCGCTGGATGTTGTCCTCGGTGGTCTTGCGCGGGTGCTGCCCGGTCTCCACCGCGTACTGCTCGGCGGGCAGACCGAATGAGTCGAAACCCATGGTGTGCAGCACGTTGCGCCCGATCATCCGGTGGTACCGGGCGTAGACATCGGTCCCGATGTACCCCAGCGGATGCCCGACGTGCAGACCCGCCCCGGACGGGTACGGGAACATGTCCTGCACGAACAGCTTGTCCTCGGGCAGCGGGCGGGCGCGCAGCGGCCCGGACGGGTTCGGCGCGTTGAAGGTGCCGTGCTCCGCCCAGTACTGCTGCCAGCGCTGCTCCAGCGTGCCCGCCAACTGCGCGGTGTAGCGGTGTACGGGGGTCGCCTCGCCAGCCTGCGGCGTCCCAGGCCCGCCCTCGGCGGCCTGCGCCTGCCGGGTCGGCACGCTCTCACTCATGGCCAGTTCTCCCTTGGATCTTGATCGCTGCGGCCCCTGACACGAGAAAACCCCTCAGGCGCCAAATGGCCATGAGGGGTCGCCGTGCCAACCGGTTGAATCGGTCGGCACGGCTAGCTAAGGAGCAGGTGGGACTTGCCCATATGCGCAGTTTACCGCACCCCCACCAGCACGTTTCCTGGCCACCGGCGGGGTGCCAGCCGACTCACCCGACCCGGTTGCTTACGCTGCGAACGTGCATACCGACCAGGTCGCCGCAGCCATCGCACCGTCCTCGGACGCCGCGCCGTTCGCGCTGCGCCTCGTGCTGCTGGTCGCGCTGCTGGCGATCGGGGTGCTGCTCGGCGTCACCGGCTACTACGGCTGGCGCGGCAGGCTCTCCATGGCCGGACGGCTCGGGGTGCGTACCGGGGCCGCGCTGACCGACTGGGACAGCTTCGAGCTGACCAACCGGGTCGCCGGGCTGCCCACCCTGGTAGCGGGCGTGATCGCCGCCTTCTCCGGTGCCGCCGCGTTCGGCTTGCCGACCCTGCTGGGCACCCTCCTCACCGCGGGCATCGGCCTGCTCGCGGCCGTCGCGTTGACCGCTGCCGGTGGCGTACTCGGCGACCGCGCCGCGAAAGTGATGGTTGCGAGCAAGCCGACGAGTCCGGCAAGCTGTGTCGGCTGCGCGTGCGGTGGGTGTGAAGCGCCCGCCGCCGGCTGAGAAAATGGGGATCATCGGGATTCGGGGGAATGCCATGAAACGCACCGCTGTACCTACAGCGGCTGGACTACCAGCCGCTGAGCAGGACAAACGCCGACAATGACGGCAACGGACCCATCGACACGACCGGGCGACCACAAGAGTCGACGGGTCCGCCTCCAGTCCTTGCATGGATCACCGTACGCATTCGATTCGGCACCCACCGTTCCGATCCCCATCGCGCCTGTTTCGCTGAGTGAAATGACCCTCATCGGGTCGTTCTCCGGCATCCTCGAAGCCGACATCGAACGCGCCACCTGGCCTGATTCCACCAAGGAGCGCCCCCGCGACCACGCCTACCGGGTCGCCACGCTGGTGCTCGCCCGCCTGCTGCTGCCCTTCGCCGCGCTTGTCTCCGGCGGTCGACGTGCCCGCCAGACCGCCAGCGAATGGGCCCTGACGCTGCGGTTCCCGAAAGAGAAACTCCGCGGCCTCACCGAGGACACCCGCGCCGCGCTGATCGGGGCACGCACCGTCGCCTTCTGGCAGTACGGCGAGCTGATCGGTGTCACATCAGGGAAACGTGATGAGCTCGCTCAGCAACGACTCTTCGACGCCGCGGTGCAGCGCTACGGCTCGGTGCGCGCGGCGCAACGCTGGGTACTGCCGCCGCACAAGTCCGCACACGTGCGCGGCAACGCCATGGACCTGCGCCCGTACGGCGGCGCGCGGTGGCTGGACAAGCACGGCGAGGACTTCGGCCTCTACCGCACGTTCGACAACGAGTGGTGGCACTTCGAATACCTCGACGAACTCGCGGTGCCGTCCTACCTGGCGTCGTGACTCAGTTGCGGTGCACGTCGCCCGGGTGGGTGGCCAGCAACGCCTGCGGCATGCCCTGACGGCGCAGCACCGCGCCCCACAGGTCGATCTTGGGTGGGGTGAGCACGTCGCTGGGCAGCGCGGGCACCACGATCCAGTCGTCGCGCGCGATCTCGCCCGCCAGCTGGGCGCTCTCCCAACCGGCATAGCCTGCGAACACCCGCAGCCCGCGCACCCTGGGCACCAGCTCGTCTGGATCCGAGTCCAGATCGACCAGCGCCACCGGCCCGCACACGCCGATCACGCCGGTGACCGACTTGGCGTCCTCACCGGTACGCAGAGTCGCCAGGCACAGCGCGGTCTTCTGCTCGACCGGCCCGCCGACGAACACGGCCTGCGGTCTGCTCACGTGCGGACCCCAGGCCGGCAGCACGTCATGCACCGCCACTTCGCTCGGTCGGTTCAACACGACGCCGAGCGTTCCTTCCGAGCGGTGATCGATGATGTAGACCACGGTTCGGCGAAAATTCGAGTCCACCAAGCTGGGTGCCGCGACCAACAAGGTCCCGGGTTCGACATCATCGTCCGGTCGCACCACACCATGATCCCACCTCGACCGACAGGGACCACCGGCACAGCCACGAAGTGCCCGGTCCGAATGTGACGCAAGAAGGAAATCGCGCAGGCGGGAACGAAATCACGAGGCGCCGCGTTGTCCAGTTCGGTCGGCGCACCCCGTATCCCCCGGGCCCACTTGATACCGCCGTCGTGGAATACCGTCCGGCTGGAGCCACGTCGCGCATAGCCGCCGAGAGGCGATCGGGTGCGTCGGCCGTCCTACTTCCCCACACCCACCCCCACGCGAATCTTTTTCGCACCCGCCAGACACCCCCCGCCCGCCCGGGGGCAGGCGCCCCGCGTCGAGCCTATCGGGGGTGGTGGGGCCGGGCGGGGCGGAACTGGACCGGGTGTGGATGGCGTTGCGAGTTGTGGACAACCCGGGTTGCGCCAGGTGAATGGGTGGATCCGGCCATGGGCGCGGTCAGGGTTGGGCCGTACGCTCAGCGTTGTGGGAGTTCCGGCTGACCTCGTGACATCTGGGCGCGCCGACGGCGCTTCGGCCGCGCCTCGGCTCGGGGTTCGGCGGTTGTTCCGGCTCGTCGGCTACCGGCGGCTGTTGCTCAGCCGGTTCGCCGCGCAGTGGGGTGATGGTCTGTTCCAGACCGGGCTGGCCGGCGCGGTGCTCTTCGATCCGGAGCGCCAGCCGAATCCTGCTGCCGTCGCGGTCGGGTTTGCCGTGTTGCTGCTGCCGTACTCGTTCATCGGGCCGTTCGCCGGCGCGCTGCTGGACCGGTGGGACCGGCGGCGGGTCCTGTTCTTCGGCAACCTGGTTCGTGGCGTCATGATCCTGCTCACCGCGACCGCGGTGGGCACCGGAGCGCCGAGCCTGCCGCTCTACATCGGCGCGTTGATCGCGGTCGGCATCAGCCGGTTCGTGGATTCGGGACTGTCCGCCGCGCTGCCGCATGTGGTGCCGAGCGAGCACCTGGTCGAGGGGAACGCGGTCGCCACCACGCTCGGCGCGGTCATTTCGGTGATCGGCGCGGGTTCGGCGGTGGGGCTGCGGGCGCTGTTCGGCTCGCACAACGTCGGGTCCGGGCTGGTGACCGGGTGTGCGGTGATCGGGTCGATCGGCGCGGCGGCGGCGTTGGCACGGTTCGCGCCCGGCGACCTCGGGCCGGACACGATCACCCAGTCGATGCGCGCGATCGTCGCCATCGCCCGCGGCCTTGTGGATGGCGCGCGGGCCGCATTGCGTGTGCCCAGCGTCGCGGGCGGGTTCGTGGCGTTGTTCGCGCACCGTGCGGCGTTCGGCGCATCGCTGCTGGTCACGGTGATGTTGCTGCGTTACAGCTTCCACAGTGAAGGCATCCTGCAGGCCGGGCTGCCCGGTCTTGGCGAGGTCGCGGTGGCGGGCGGGGCGGGCATTCTGCTGGCCGGGCTGCTGACCCGGCCGATCGTGAGCCGCTTCGGCAGGCGCGCCACCATCTGCGGCGGCCTCGTCCTGCTGGCCGCGACGGAGGCGGGACTGGGCCTGCCGATGGTGCTGCCGTCGATCTTGCTGGCCTCGTTCTTTCTCAACGCGGTTGGCCAGGTGGTGAAGCTGTGCGTCGACTCGACGTTGCAGCAGGACATTCCGGATGAGATGCGCGGCCGCGTGTTCGCCGTCTACGACATGGTGTTCAACGCGACCCAGGCGATCGCGATCGGCATCGCCGCGCTGGTGACCCCGTTGGACGGCCGCGCGTTCGCGGTGGTGCTCGCCGCGACCGTCCTCTACCTGCTGGGGCTCGCCGGGTACGTCGCCGTGGTGCGCGGCCGAACCGCTTAGCTGGCGGGCGGGGTGATGCCCTGCTCCTTGGCCCACGCGAACAGCGCCGCCTCGGCTTCCTCCGGCTCCATCGGGCCGCGGTCCAGGCGCAACTCCTTCAGGTACCGCCAGGCCTGACCGACCAGCGGACCGGGCGGCAGGTCGAGCAGCGCCATGATCGCGTTGCCGTCCAGGTCGGGCCGGACCTTGGCCAGGTTCTCCTGCTCGGCCAGCAGCGCGATGCGCTTCTCCAGGTCGGTGTAGGTATCGCGGAGCAGCTGCGCCTTGCGCCGGTTGCGCGTGGTGCAGTCGGCGCGGACCAGTTTGTGCAACCGGGACAGCAGCGGACCCGCGTCGGTGACGTAGCGGCGCACCGCCGAGTCGGTCCACTCGCCCTTGCCGTAGCCGTGGAAGCGCAGGTGCAGGTAGACGAGGGTGACCACGTCCTCGGTGATGTCCTTGGCGTAGCGCAGTTCCTTCATCCGCTTGCGCACCATCTTGGCGCCGACCACCTCGTGGTGGTGGAAGCTCACCCCGCCGCCGTCCTCGAACCGGCGCGTCCTGGGCTTGCCGATGTCGTGCAGCAGTGCGGCCAGCCGCAACACCAGGTCGGGCTTGCCTGGGGTCTCGGCCTGTTCGAGGTCGATGGCCTGCTCCAGGACAACCAACGAGTGCTGGTAGACGTCCTTGTGCTGGTGATGCTCGTCAATCTCCAGGCGCATCGCGGGCACCTCGGGCAGGACGCGGTCGGCCAGGCCGGTGTCCACCAGCAGCTCGATCCCGCGTCGCGGGTGCGCGCCGATGATCAGCTTGGACAGCTCGGCCTGCACGCGTTCTCTGGTGATCCGCTCGATCTGCTCGGCCATGTCGGTCATGGCCGCCACCACCCTCGCCGCCGGTTCGAAGCCGAGCTGACTGGCGAAGCGGGCCGCGCGCAGCATCCGCAGCGGATCGTCGGCGAAGGATTCCTGCGGGGTGGCCGGGGTATCCAGGCTGCGGTCCCGCAACGCGGCCCGGCCACCGTACGGGTCGACGAACGTGTTCGTGGTGACCTCGACGGCCATCGCGTTGACGGTGAAGTCGCGGCGCAGCAGATCCGCTTCGATCGAGTCGCCGAAGGTGACCTGCGGATTGCGGCTCACCCGATCGTAGGAATCCGCGCGGAACGTGGTGATCTCGCAGATGTGCTCGCCCTTGCGTGCGCCGACCGTGCCGAACGCGATCCCGGTGTCCCAGATGGCATCCGCCCACCCGGTCAGCACGGCGAGGATCTGCTCGGGCCGCGCGCCGGTGGTGAAGTCCAGGTCGTTGCTGTGCCGGTCGAGCAGGGCGTCCCGGACGCTGCCGCCGACCAGGTACAGCTCGTGCCCGGCCGCGCGGAACCGCGCGGCCAATTCGTCGACGACCGGCACGAGCCGGATGAGGGATGCAGACATAGGACGCTCAGGATATCGGGCGAGCCCAGCGAATACGGAGAGTCGTCGATCGAGCACCACCGCCGACATTGGTCTCGGCCTGGTCGCATTAACATTGCACATATGTCGCCGTCGCCAAGTCGGTCCGGAGGTGCCAAGCCGACCCGGCGAAACCGCCGTCGCGGCAGGCGGTTGCGCACCGTCGAGGAAACCTCCGCTGGAGGTCTTGTCGTCAACCTCAGCCGTGGGGAAGCCGCGCTGATCGGTCGCCTGGACCGGCGAGGCACGCTGCTCTGGTCACTGCCCAAGGGCCACATCGAGGCGGGCGAGACCGCGCCGCAGACCGCGATCCGGGAAGTCCACGAGGAGACCGGCATCGACGGGCTGGTGCTCGCCGAGCTCGGGTCGATCGACTACTGGTTCGTGGTGGAGAACCGGCGGGTACACAAGACGGTGCATCATTTCCTCCTGGAAGCCACCGGCGGTGAACTCTCCGACGAGGACGTCGAGGTCACCGAGGTCGCGTGGGTTGCGCTCGGTGAACTGGACGAGTTGCTGGCCTACGCGGACGAGCGGCGGCTGGTTCGCAGGGCGATCCGGTTGCTGGCCGACGACGACCACACCAGCCCGACCAGCCAGAACAACGAAGCGGAGCCCGCGTGAGAAAGCTCGCGGTCGCGTTATTCGCGGCGGCGTCCGTGCTGTTGTTCGGCCCGCTCCTGCCAGCGGGAGTCGCGCTCGCCGATCAACCAAGGACACCGCAGCCGATCACGACCCAGCCTTCCTGGCTGCGACTGGACGTGAACTCGATCACTCCGCAGGTCATCGAGTCCGGCAACGGCACGGTCACCGTGAACGCGACGATCACCAACGTCAGCAACCGGACCATCAGCCAACTGGTCGGCCAGTTGCGCATTGGCGTCGCTGCGAACACCGAACAGGCCGTCGCCGCGGGCGTCGCAGGCCAGGTGGTGCCCAACAGCGGCACCGCATTCGAGAAGATCGGCGATCCACTCGAACCCGGCCAGCACGAGACCGTCACGATGAAGGTGCCGATCTCCGGGCCGAGCGGCCTGGCCATCAGCAAACCCGGCGTCTACCCGATGTTGATCAACATCAACGGCACGCCCGACTACGGCAAGCAGGCCCGGCTCGCCACCGACGCCGTGCTGTTGCCGGTCCGCTCGGTGCCGGGCAGCAGCACCCCGAACCCGGGTGGCGCGCGCCAGCTGACGGTGCTCTGGCCGCTGGTCGACACCGCGCCGAGCATGTTGTCCGCGACCACCAGCGGTCAGCCCGTGCTCACCGACGACCACCTGGCGACCTCCCTGGCCAGCGGCGGCCGGCTGTTCAACCTGCTCGACGCGGCCCGGCACGCGCCGGCGGCGGCGAGCTCAGCGCTCTGCTACGCCATCGACCCCGACCTGCTGGACACCGTCGTCGCCATGTCGCACGGCTATCTGGTGCACACCTCCGGCGGGGGGACGATGCCCGGGGCGGGCACTGCCGCGGCGACCCAGTGGCTGGGCACGCTGCGCGGCGTCGTCGGCGGGCACTGCGTGCTGCCCCTGCCGTTCGCGGACGCGGACGTCGCGGCGCTGTCCCGGTCGGGCGCACTGGACCTGGAACGACTGGCGATCAGCCAGGAGGCGAACGTCGCCGCCGATCTCAAGCCCGCGTCGATCCAGCAGCTGTCCAACGTGCTGTGGCCGGTCGGCAACGCGATCGACCAACACACCATGACCGACCTGGCCGGGCTCGGATCGTCGCAGAACCAGACGACCGTGCTGGTCGAGCCGGACGCGCTGGCCCCGCCGAGCGGCTACGGCACCGTGCCGCTGACCGGGATCAGCACCGTGACGCCGACCCGCGCGGTCGTGGTCGACCAGCTCATCTCCGGCGCCCTGGACGGCAGCACCGATCGTTCGACGGTGGCCGGCGCGCCGAGCCAGCCGAGCAGTCAGACGGTGCTCGACACCGAGAACGGCATCGGCGCGCTGCTCTACCAGTCGGTGTTCGGTAACTCCCGCAACCAGCCGATGCTGATCGCGCCGCCGCGCCGCTGGTCGGCCTCCCTTGCTGACCTTCAGGGCTTCCTGACCACGGTGGGCTCGGTGCTGGACGGCCAGCACGCCACCGCGACCGGGCTGACCTCCCTGGTCGGGCAGCAGCCCTCGGCCGGGTCGGCGACGCTGGCGTCCTCGCCCGCGACGACCGACGCTGAGCTGCCGATCTCGTTGACGTCCTCGATCGTCGCCCAGAACCAGACCCAGCAGGACATGCTGGATTCGATGCATGCCGACCCGACCAACCCGGCGCACCTGCAGCCGGGCGCGTTGATCGCGCCGTTGCAGGTGGACCTGTTGCGGGTCGCGTCGAGCGCGTGGCGGGGCAGTGGCAGCGCGGCAGGTGCGATCGCGGCCGACACCGTGTCGGACCAATTGAGCGTGTTGACCAATTCGGTCAGCATCAGCCCGCAGCCCTCGTCGATCTCGCGGGCCTCCAGCGACAGCCCGTTGCCGGTCACGGTCAGCAACAAGCTGCCGGTCGATATTGCGGTACAGGTCACCTTCTCCGGCGAACAGGGCCTGGAGGGGCTCGCCCCCTACACCGCCGAAATCCCCGCGCACAGCCCGTTCACCCTCTACATCAGCGCGAAGTTGACCAGGACCGGGCGGTTCAGCCTTATCGAGACGCTGACCACGCGCTCCGGTAACACCGCGTTGGGTGCGCCCGCCCGGCTTGAACTGGTGTCCACCTCGTACGGCACCATCATTCTGGTGGTCAGCGGCGTCGCGTTCGGGGCGCTGGTGCTGTTGTCCGCGCGCCGGATCTACATGAGGGCTCGGTCGAGCAAGAAGGAACACCTCGACGCGCCCGCCCCAGAGCAGGAGCCGAGTAACCGTTCATGAACGCCCCCCGCCGCGGCGAGCAGCAGGATTGGGAGCATGGCGCTCCTGATGCTGCCTACCCTGGCGACCATCCGGGCGAGGGACGGGACGGACAAACGGGACGGCGGCCGGCGCCGCATCAGCCGACCCGGCACTTGCCGCAGTCCCAACAGCAACCACCCGATCCGCAGCAGCCGCAACGCCGACCGGCGCCGCGGCAGGGCGGCCAGCCTGCCCCGAATCAGCCTGCCCCGAATCAGCCGCGCCGGGGTGTGCCGCCGAATCCACAGCAGCCCCAGCCGAACCAGCCCCGCCGAGGCACCCCACCCGGCCAGCCGGTGCGCCGCCCTGGTGGTCAGCAGCCACAACCGGGGGCCCGCCAGAGTCCGCCCCGGCAGCAGCCGATGCCACCGCCGCAGCAGCCGACTCGCCGCGTCCCACCCGGCCAGCCGCCGCGCGGGCCGAGGCCGCCGGAATCTCCGCAGGCGCAGCCGACTCGGCAGGTCCAGCGACCGCCCGAGTCCGGTGAGTGGGCGCTGCCGCGCCGTGGCGCCTGGGCAGCCGAGGGGCTGACCGAACAGTTCTCCGCCATCCCCGGCGCGTCCGGTTGGGCGCCGCCGCCCCCGGCCGGTTTCCCACAGGAAGCCGAACTCGAAGCCGAACTCGAAGGTCAGGAGGCCACGAAACCGGCAGAGCAGGCGCAGCCGTCGCTGGCCAAGGCCAGCGGGTCGATGCTGATCGCGAACCTGGTCAGCCGGATCACCGGCTTCATCCGCACGGTAATGCTGGGCAGCATCATCGGCTTCGGCGCGGTCAACGACTCCTACAGCCTGGCCAACAACTTCCCGAACATCGTCTACGAACTGCTGCTCGGCGGCGTGCTGGCCAGCGTGGTCATCCCGAGCCTTGTTCGCGCGCAGACCGAGGACGAGGACGGCGGCGAATCATTCGCGCAGCGGCTGCTCACCGTCACTTTGGTGATCCTGCTGATCGGCACGGTGATCGCGGTGGCCTGTTCACCGTTGCTCACCAAGATCTACTTCAGCAGTTCCGGTACCGACAAACCGGCGCTGACCACGGCGCTGACCTACCTGATCCTGCCCGAGATCTTCTTCTACGGCGTGTTCGGCATCGTCTCCGGCATCCTGAACACCAAGCACGCGTTCAAGGCGCCGGCCTGGGCATCGGTCGCGAACAACCTGGTCATGTTCGTGACGCTGGGGATCTACGCGGTCATGCCGGGCGAAATCTCGCTGAACCCGGTGCGGATGGGCGATCCGAAGCTGCTCGTCCTGGGCATCGGCACGACGCTGGGCATCGTGGTGCAGTCGCTGGTGATCCTGCCCGCGCTGCGCAGGGTCGGCTTCCGGTTCCGCTGGCGCTGGGGCATCGACCAGCGGCTCAAGCAGTTCGGCAGGCTGGCCGGCTGGCTGGTGCTGTACACGCTGATCACCCAGGTCGGCTACACCGAACTGTCCAAGGTCGCGACCTCCGCCGCGTCCGGCAGCTACTCCGTCTACGCGTCCGCGTGGAACCTGATCCAGGTGCCCTACGGCGTGGTCGGCGTGTCCCTGCTGACCGCGATCATGCCCAGGCTGAGCAAGGCGGCCGCCACCGGCGACACGAAGGGCGTCGTGGACAACCTGTCCACCGGCAGCCGGATGACCTCGGTGATGCTGATCCCGCTGGTCGCGATCATGACCGTGCTCGGCCCGCAGATCGGTCAGGCGCTGTTCTCGCTGGGCCACGGCGGCTCCAACGCCACCCAGCTCGGCCTGACGCTGACCACCTCCTCCTTCGGCATCGTCTGCTACTCGATCACCCTGTTGCAGTTGCGGGTGTTCTACGCGATGAGCAACGCCTGGATCCCAACCGTGATCAACCTGATCATGGTGTCCCTCCGGATCACGCTGTTCAACATCACCCCGCATCTGCTCGACGCCCGGCACGTCGTCTACGGCCTGGCCTTCGCCAACGGCTTCTCGTTCCTGATCGGCGCGATCGTCGGCGCGATCTGGCTGCGCGCGCGCATCGGCCAGCTCGGCATGAAGCGGGTGCTGACCACGATCGGCAAGGTGATCGTCGCGTCGATCTGGGGCGCGGCGGCCGCCCTGTTGATCGCCAAGGGCATCTCCTACGTGCAGCACGCGCACAGCACCGCGACGATCGAACTGCATGCCTGGCTGTCCCTGCTGATCGGCACCGCGCTCGGTCTGACCATCACGTTCAGCTTGATGCGGCTGCTGCGGGTGCCCGAGATAACGCCGGCGTTCAAGCGGCTCAATCGCCTGATCAAGCGTCGTTGAGCTGGGTCGGAGCAGCACACGATGAGCTGGGCCGAGTTTTCCCGTAGGCTCAACCGGGAGTTACCGGCGGTTGCGTTGACGGCGGTTTCGGCACTGAAAGGAGCGCCCGGCCTCGGGGGCATGCGCGGGAACGGGAGATCGCGGTGAGTAGGCCGAGTGAGCACGCCAGAGGAGCCGGCACCGGACGTGGTCTGAGTCCGGTGAACAACTTGCTGCTGCCCGGAGGCGTGGTCGGCGACGGCCGGTACCGGCTGCTCGCCCAGTTCGGCATCGACGACCGCGCGAACGCCCAGTTCTGGCGGGGCCGCGACGGTCAGCTCAACCGCGACGTCGCGCTCACCATCCTGGTCGGCGATCCGGCCGACTCGACCGCAGCTGTCGGCGCGGGCCGCACTCTGGAACGCGCCATGCACGCGGCGAACTTCGTGCATCCCGGCGTCTCGCGGGTGCTGGACGTGCTCAGCCTCGGCAGCGGCGTCGTGCCCAGCGAAGGCATCCTCGGCATGGTCATCGCCGAGTGGACGCACGGCACCGACCTGCTCGATGTGATCAGCGACGGCCCGGTGCCCTCCGCGACCGCGTCCCGGCTGCTCGAACCGCTCGCCGCCGCGGTGGAGACCGCGCACCACGTCGGCCTGGTGCTCGGCGTCGACCACCCACAGCGAGTGCGGGTCACCCCGGACGGCGCACTGAAGCTGGCTTTTCCCGGTCCGCTGCCGATGGCGACCCTGCGCGACGACGTCAAAGGTCTCGGCGCGCTGCTCTACCTGCTGCTCACCGGCCGGTGGGCGCTGCCGGACGGCCCGACCGCGGTGCCCGGCGCGCCGACCGGACCGGACGGCAGCGTGGTGCCGCCGAACATCCTGCGTTCGGGCGTGCCCGCCGAACTGTCCAGCATCGCGGTGCGCAGCCTGGAGGACACCGCGGTCGGCGGCATCCGTACCAGCGCCGCGATCCTGCAGGTGCTCGACCAGGTCACCGAGGAAGAGGCGGCGACCTCGCTGATTCCGGCGATCGACGCGAACACCGGAGCGAGCAGGGCCGAGAAGGACGACGCGGTCTGGATCACCAAGAAACCCGAGCCGAGCAGGGGACAGCGACGCAAGCTGACCGTGTGGTTCACCGTGGTCGCGGTACTCACCCTGGCCATCGTGATCTGGGTGGTCACCTCGGTGATCGGTTTCTTCTCCGGCAGTTCGTCCAGCACCGGTGGTGGTCCAGCGGTCGCGGTGACCACCACGACGGCGCCACCGGCGTCCAGTTCGGCCCCGCCCGCGTCGAGCAGCGCCGCGACGTCGGCGAACCCGGGGGCCGCGGCCACTCCGGCCAGCGTCGCCGAGTTCAACCTCAAGGGCTCCGACAACCCAGGCAAAGCCAAGCTGGTCATCGACGGCGACCCGAGCACGTTGTGGAAGAGCAGCACCTACCAGCAGCAGTTCCCGCTGTACAAACCCGGCATCGGCCTGATGGCCAAGTTCGACCAGCCGGTGAAA
Organism: Pseudonocardiaceae bacterium; assembly: GCA_036494465.1. Classification (GTDB taxonomy): domain Bacteria; phylum Actinomycetota; class Actinomycetes; order Mycobacteriales; family Pseudonocardiaceae; genus CAJCJE01. The sequence goes on along the minus strand of DASXOJ010000023.1, from coordinate 35,779 downwards.
CTGGCCCAGGTGGCGATCAACTCGCCGAGTCCGGGCACCGTGGTCGAGATCCACACGTCGGACACGGCAGACCCGTCGGACCTGTCCAGCACGCAGACGATCGGCAACGCGACGCTGGTGGACGGCCAGACCATCATCAACGTCACCCAGGCCCAGCCCAGCCAGTACATCCTGGTGTGGATCACCCAGCTGGCGCCCACGGGCAGTGGCAGTTTCCAGAGCTCCATCGGCGAAATCACCTACACCCAAGCTCAGTAGGTTCCCGGAAGGGTGAGCCCTGCCACGCCCGATACGCTTAGCGCGTGACCGCCCCCACCAGTACGGACGCCGAGCTCATCGCCGCCCATGCCGCTGGTGACCAGCACGCTTTCAACGAAATCGTGCGGCGACACCGGGACCGGATGTGGGCAGTTGCCCTGCGCACGATGCGTGATCCGGAAGAGGCGGCCGACGCGTTGCAGGAGGCGTTCATCTCGGCCTTCCGCGCCGCGTCGTCCTTCCGCGCCGAGTCCCAGGTGACGACCTGGCTGCACCGCATCGTGGTGAACGCGTGCCTGGACCGCATCCGGCGCAGAGCAGCCAGACCGACCGTTCCCCTCCCCGAGACCGGGCCCGGTGAACCGGTCGTCGTCCGGGACGCCATGGCCGACCGGGAGACCCGCCTGCTCGTGAAGGAAGCCCTGGCCAGCCTGCCGGAAGAACAGCGGCTGCCCATCCTGTTGCTTGACGTCGAGGGTTATTCGGTTGCCGAGACCGCGCAGATGCTGGGCATCGCGGAGGGCACTGTCAAGAGTCGGTGCGCGCGCGGTCGGGCGAAGCTGGCGAAACTTCTGGGGCATCTGCGGAACCCGAGTGCGGATGCGAACGTCCCAGTTGAGCAAGCTGATGCAGCCAGAATTCGTCCGACACGTCGTGGGGAGGGCCGATGACCGACATGCAGCAACGGGGCGGTATGCCGGGCGAACCTCCGCTGAGCCTGGACGTGCTGGCCGACCTGCATGCCGGCGCGCTGCCGGACGACGTGGCGGCGCGGCTGTGGCCACGAGTGCGCGCCGATCCGACAGCGGACGCCATGCTCACCGCGTTGGACGCGACCCGAGCCGACCTGGCTGATCTGACCACGGCCGCACCGCCGCCCATGCCCGCCGATTTCGCGGCTCGGCTGGACGCGGCCATCGACGCCGAGGTCCAGTCCCGTGCCGCCGCGGGCATCGCACCGGTGGTGGACATCAACGCAGCGCGCGACCGGCCCCGACGTGCCAAACGTGACCCGAAGCAGACCCGCAGGCTGGCGCTGACCGCCAGCCTGGTCGGCGTCGCGGCCGCGTTGATCGGCGCGGCCATCGTGGTGCTGCCCGGGCTGGGCTCGTCGCCGCCGTCCACGTCGCAGAACGCGGGCGGGGCACCGACTTCGCAGTTGTCGGTGAACAGCGGCCAGCTCGGTTCGGTCGCGCTCGCCCAGGCACTGCACAAGTCGGACTACGGCCCGTTGGCCAATCCGCAGCAGCTCTCCGGTTGTCTGAAGGCCAATGGCCAGGACCCGAACGAGAAGCCGGTCGGCGCCATGCAGATCACCCTGGACGGCAAGCCGGGCACGTTGCTCGTGCTGACCACCGGCGTGCTGGCGCAGTACCGGTTGCTGGTGGTCGGTCCGTCGTGTTCGGCCACGTCCTCGGCCACATTGGCCAACCAGGTCATCGGTGGAGTGCCCGCCCCGACTCACTAGTTCCAGGCCAATCCACATATTGGAGAGTTCGCTCCAGTATGTGATGGCCGTCGCCCGATGGAGCAGGAACAACAGCACCCTACGATCGCGTTACAGCAGTGCGCTCGAAAGACAGGGACTTTCGGGCAGCGCTCCCAAACGTGACGCGGAGGTCATGCAGTGGCTGAGGCTACGCAGCAGATTCGGAGCCTGATCATTGTCGGCTCTGGCCCGGCGGGTTACACCGCCGCCGTGTACGCGGCCCGGGCCCAGCTGAATCCGCTGGTGTTCGAAGGCACCCAGTTCGGCGGCGCGCTGATGACCACCACCGAGGTGGAGAACTTCCCCGGTTTCTCGGACGGGATCATGGGCCCCGAGCTCATGCAGCAGATGCGCGGCCAGGCCGAACGCTTCGGTGCGGAACTGCGCTCCGAGGACGTCGAGGAACTCGACCTTGCAGGCGAGGTGAAGTACGTCACCGCGAACGGGGTCCGCTACGCAGCCAAGGCGGTCGTGCTGGCCATGGGTGCCGCGGCGCGGTACCTGAACATCCCCGGCGAGCAGCGACTGCTCGGGCACGGCGTGTCCGCATGTGCGACCTGTGACGGGTTCTTCTTCCGCGACCAGGAGATCGCGGTCGTCGGCGGCGGTGACTCGGCGATGGAGGAGGCGACCTTCCTGACCAAGTTCGGGAAGACGGTCACCATCATCCACCGGCGGGAGGACTTCCGTGCCTCCAAGATCATGCTGGAACGGGCCAGGAACAACGACAAGATCCGCTGGCTGACCAACACCGAGGTGCTCGAAGTCCTCGGCGAGAACTCGGTCAGCGGGATCCGGGTGCGCAACACGGTGACCGGCGAGGAATCCGAACTGGCCATCAACGGGTTGTTCATGGCGATCGGCCACGACCCGCGCAGCACGCTCGTCGCAGGCCAGATCGAGGTCGACCCCGAGGGCTACGTCCACGTCGACGGGCAGAGCACCTACACCAACATCGACGGCGTGTTCGCCTCCGGTGACCTGGTCGACCGGACCTACCGGCAGGCGATCACCGCGGCGGGCTCCGGCGCTGCCGCGGCCATCGACGCCGAGCGGTGGCTGGCCGAACACGGCGAGCAGACCGCGGAACTGGCGGCCGAGTTCGTCGGCGGCGGGTACAGCGCCGCCCCGTGACCACCCCGCGGGCTGACCCACCCGAGCCAGCCCGCCTGTGACCAACAGCACAACTAGCGATCACCCACGAGGAGAGAGATCATGGCCGGTTCCACGGTTACCGTTACCGACGCTTCGTTCGGCGAAGACGTCCTGACCAGCAGCAAGCCGGTACTCGTCGACTTCTGGGCGACCTGGTGCGGGCCGTGCAAGATGGTCGCCCCGGTGCTGGAGGAGATCGCCACCGAGCACGCGGAGAAGCTGACCATCGCCAAGGTCGATGTCGACGCCAACCCGAACATCGCCCGCGACTACCAGATCATGTCGATCCCGACGCTGATCCTGTTCAAGGACGGCAAGCCGGTCAAGCAGATCGTCGGTGCCAAGCCCAAGGCCGCCCTGCTCAACGACCTGTCCGACGTGCTCGCCTGAGCAGCGAAAACCACCCGAAAGGGCGGGTTCACCAGATCGTGAACCCGCCCTTTCGTTTTGCTCGAAAGCGGTCGGGAAACCACTGAAGGTGTTGTCACGGAGAGTCCACTCGGCCTACTCTTCGCCGCCGACCGGGTGCACGACGTATCCCTCCGGTCAGCCTGATCCAGCACAGGGCACAATGTGATAACCGATTTCCGATTGGCCCTCAACCAGCCGGAACATTGACTTCCCCAGCGCCGGCCTGTCGTCGGTGCTCTAGCCGAGCGAGGGGTGCATGCAGGTACGCCGCCGCGGTGACGTCGGTCCGGCCGTAGCCGAGATTTCCTCGACACTCACCGCGCTGGGTCTGCTGCCCGCGTCGGATCGCCCTGGTGACCACACGGTCTTCGACCAGGCGATCGAGCACGCGGTGCGTACGTTTCAGCAGCAGCGTGGCCTGATCACCGACGGAGTGGTCGGCCCTGCCACGTTCCGCGCGCTGCGCGACGCCACCTACCACCTCGGCGGACGGCCGCTGGCCTATCTGGTGTCCGCGCCGATGACCGGCGACGACGTGTTCGCCCTCCAGGAGAAGCTGCTCGAACTCGGCTACGACGCGGGCCGCGCGGACGGCACCTTCGGGCCACAGATCGAGAAAGCGCTGCGCAACTTCCAGCGTGACTACGGCTTGGTCCCGGACGGCATCTGCGGCCCCGCAACGGTCCGCTCGCTGCGTCAACTGGCGCCGAAGGTGCGCGGCGGCCGACCGGTGCTGCTGCGCGAGCAGGAGCGCGTCCGGCAGGCCGGTCCGCTGCTGCGCGGCAAGCGCATCGTGGTCGACCCCGGCCATGGCGGCAACGACCCCGGCGCCGCCTACGGCCAGGTGCACGAGGCCGACCTGATGTGGGACCTCGCCCGGCGGCTGGAAGGCCAGATGGCCGCCACCGGCATGCAGGCGATGCTCTCCCGGGGCGCCAACCGCAACCCCACCGACCCGGAACGCGCCGCGTTCGCCAACGAGACGGGCGCCGACCTGTTCCTGTCGCTGCACGTCGACGCGAACCGCTCGCCGCTGGCCGAAGGCGTCGCCTGCTTCCACTACGGAACCCCGAACGGCACCACGTCCACCGTCGGCGAGGCGCTGGCCGGCCTGATCCAGCGTGAAGTGACCGCGCGCACCGGCATGCTCGACTGCCGCACGCACCCGAGGACCTGGGAGCCGCTGCGGCTCACTCGCTGCCCCGCGGTCCGCGTCGAGGTCGGCTACCTGACCAACCGCTCCGACCGCGACCGGCTCGCCAACCCGGCCTTCCGGGATCTGGTCGCCGAAAGCATCCTGATCGCCGTCAAGCGGCTGTACCTGCTGGGCGAGAACGACCAGCCCACCGGCACGTTCACCTTCGAGGACATCCTCAAACACGAACTCGCCAAAGCCGAATAACCCACCAAACCCGAATTTCTTTCGCCCCCGCGCCTACCCCCCTCCCACCCGGGGGCCGGCGCCCCGCGTCGAGCCTATTGGGGGCTGACGGTGGGGCCAAATGGGTGTGTACAGGGTGTGGATAGGGGTGGGTGACTGTGGATAAGTGGTGGGGCGGGGCTGCGCTGAGTCGGGTATAAGGCCGTCGATCAGGCGCGGGGGAGCTCGGCCAGAGCGCCTACCGTGGTCACGGAGACCGTGTTGAGCAGCTGCTCCAGGGCCGCTTCCACATCCTCTTTCCAGGACAGCGCGGTGCGCAGTTCCAGGCGGAGCCTCGGCCACTTCCTGTGCGGGCGGACCGTTTTGAAGCCGAGGGAGCGCAGGAAGTCGGCGGGGACGACGCAGCTGGCGTCGACTTCGGGTTCTTCGTCGGCGAAGGCTTCGATGGCTTTCACACCGCGCCGGGTGAGGTCCCTGGCGACTTCCTGCACCAGCAGCCTGCCGAGGCCGGCACCGGAGAATTCGGGCAGGATCCGAACGGCGGTGAGCATGACTGCGTCGGCACTGATGGGGGCGGTCGGGAAGGCGACTGCTCTGGGGACGGCACTGGGCGGGGCGTAGAACGCGTACCCGGCGGGCACCTGGTCGACGTAGGCGAGCCTGCCGCAGGAGCCCCACTCGAGCAGGACGCTGGAGACCCAGGCTTCTTTTTCGAAGTCGGTCTGGCCGTACTGTTCGGCTTCTTCACGCAGGTGCGGGGCGAGTTCCCAGAACAGGCAACGCCGACAGCGCTTGGGGAGCTGGTCCAGGTTGTCCAGTGTGACGCCCACGACGCGTCCCGACACTCGACCTCCAGCCCGAATTGCCCGGAACATTCGCTGCGACGGCAGCATCGAGCACCACAAAAGAATAGGCGTATGTGATCGCGGACGAAAGGTGACTAGCCCTACAGGTACGGCGGTTACACTCTTCCGATCTATCCGCCATCATCGGATGGGTATCCCCATCTCGCAGGAAAGGGCCCTGATGAGCAACGGTGACCTGCCCTCGGTGCCCGCTACGGCGAGCGCCCGCAGCCTCGATCCGCATCTGGCCCGCTATGCCGCCCGCACGGCAGGCATGACCGCCTCCGAGATCCGTGCCCTGTTTGCCGTGGCCAGCAGGCCGGAGGTGGTGTCGCTGGCCGGCGGCATGCCGAACCTGGCCGCGTTGCCGCTGGAGTCGCTCTCCGCCGAGATCGGCGAGCTGATCGCCACCGACGGCCTGGTCGCCCTCCAGTACGGGTCGGCGCAGGGCATCGTCGGGTTGCGTGAGCAGATCTGCGAGATCATGGCTCTGGAGGGCATCTCCGCCCATCCGGATGACGTGGTGGTCACCGTGGGTTCCCAGATGGGCCTGGACATGGTGACCCGCATCTTCTGCGATCCGGGCGACGTGGTGCTCGCCGAGGGTCCGTCCTACGTCGGCGCGCTCGGGTCATTCTCGGCCTATCAGGCCAACGTGGTGCACGTGGCCATGGACGACGACGGCCTGGTGCCGGAGGCGCTGCGCGAGGCGATCGCTGCGGTTGCCGCGTCCGGTCGACGGGCCAAGTTCCTGTACACGATCCCGAACTTCCACAATCCGGCCGGCGTGACGCTGGCGGTGGCGCGGCGTGCGGAGATTCTGCGGATCTGCGCGGACGCGGGCGTGCTGGTGGTGGAGGACAACCCGTACGGGCTGCTCGGGTTCGACGGCCAGACCTATCCCGCGCTGCGGTCCTACGACCGGGACAACGTCGTCTACCTGGGGTCGTTCTCCAAGACGTTCGCCGCGGGCCTGCGGGTCGGCTGGGTGCTGGCGCCGCACGCGGTGCGCGAGCGGCTGGTACTGGCCGCCGAGTCGGCGACGTTGTGCCCGCCGAGCATCAACCAGATGATCGTCAGCCGGTATCTGTCGACGCATGACTGGCGCGGGCAGATCAAGCTGTTCCAGCAGACCTATCGCGAGCGGCGTGACGCCATGCTGGGCGCGCTCGATCAGTACCTGCCCTCCGGCTGCACCTGGACGAGGCCGGATGGTGGCTTCTACGTGTGGCTGACTGTGCCGGAGGGTGTGGACACCAAGGCGATGCTGCCCAGAGCGATCACCGCCCGGGTCGCCTATGCGTCGGGGACCGGGTTCTACGCGGACGGCCTCGGCTCGCGGCAGATGCGGTTGTCGTTCTGCTATCCGACGCCGGAGCGAATCAAGGAAGGCGTGCGGCGGCTGGCGAACGTGCTCGCCGACGAGTTGGAGCTCTATCGCACCTTCGGTCCGGTGACGACCCGCGCGGTGTCCGGGCCACAGTTCCCGTCACCAGATCTCGCGTAGGCTCCCGCTCGTCACAAAGGCGAGCAATGTCAGGAGTCGCGGTGTCGGACCGGTGGGTCGCTGTCCTTTCCGGCGGGATGTCCCATGAACGGGAGGTGTCGCTGCGTTCCGGCAGGCGGCTGTCCTCCGCGCTGCGTTCGGTCGGGCTGACCGTCGACGAGTGGGACGTGGACGCCAACCTGGTGCATCGCCTGCGGGACTCCCGCCCGGACGCGGTGATCGCCGCGTTGCACGGTGGCGCCGGCGAGAACGGCGCGGTGCAGAGTGTGCTGGCGATGTTGGACGTGCCGTACGTGGGTACCGATCCGAACGCCGCCCGGCGGGCATGGGACAAGCCGACGGCGAAGGCCGAGTTGGTGCGCGCGGGGATCTCCACGCCGGACTGGGTGGTGTTGCCGCACAGCATCTTCCGCGAACTCGGCGCGCAGGCGGTGCTGGACGCGATGGTGGAGCGGCTGGGTCTGCCGCTGATGCTCAAGCCGGACCAGGGTGGGTCCGCCCTGGGCGCACAGGTGGTGCGCGAGGCGAGCGAGCTGCCCGCGGCGATGGTGGGTTGTCTCGCGTACGGCGACACGGTGCTGGCGGAGCAGTTCGTGTCGGGCGTCGAGGTCGCGGTGACCGTGATCGAGGGACCGGATGGACCGGAGACGCTGCCGCCGGTGGAGATCGTGCCGGAGCACGGGATCTACGACTACACCGCGCGGTACACGGCGGGGCTGACGACGTTCCACGCGCCGGCCCGGTTGTCGCCGGAACTGGCGACTACGGTGACCGACTTGGCGCTCAACGCGCACCGGTTGCTCGGTCTGCGCGACGTGTCGCGGACGGATGCGATCGTCACGGTGGATGGCACGGTGCAGTTCCTGCAAGTGAATGTCTCGCCGGGCCTGACCGAAACCTCACTGCTGCCGATGGCGGCGGACGCGGCCGGGCGCTCGCTCGGCGAAATTTTCGCCGGTCTCGTCGAGCGCGCCGTCGCCCGTCATCAGTGACCCACAGCCAGATCGGTTGTACAGAGAGTTCCTGTCACCGTGACGAAACGACCTGGTGTGATGGGTCATCGAAAATTAAATCCCTTTTGCCTCATTTTGCGACATGAGCTCGACGATGCGTTCAAGATCGTCAACTGACGCGAATTCGACCACGATCCGCCCTTTACGGCGGCCGAGTTCGACTTTCACCCGGGTGTCGAAGCTGTTCGACAGCCGATCCGCGACCTCCTGAAGCCCAGGCGCCTGCATCGGTTTGCGCTGCGCGGGTTTCGGTTTGGCCGGTGCCTCGTTCTTGGCGAGGGTCACGATCTCCTCGGTCGCGCGGACCGACAACCCTTCGGCAACGATGCGCGCCGCGAGCTCTTCCTGGGCACCCAGATCTTCCAGACCGAGCAGGGCGCGGGCGTGACCGGCGGACAGCACTCCCGCCGCGACCCTGCGCTGCACGGGGAGGGGGAGTTTGAGCAACCGGATCATGTTGGTGATCGCCGGCCGACTGCGGCCGATCCGGTTCGCCAACTCCTCGTGGGTGACCTCGAACTCCTCGAGCAGCTGCTGGTATGCGGCGGCCTCTTCGAGCGGATTCAGCTGCACGCGGTGGATGTTCTCCAGCAACGCGTTGCGCAGCATGTCGTCGTCGGCGGTCTCCCGCACGATCGCCGGGATGGTCTCCAGTCCGGCCCGCTGGGAGGCGCGCCACCGACGCTCGCCCATCACCAGTTCGAACTGGTCGCCAGGGAGTGCCCGGACCACGATCGGCTGCATCAGACCGAACTCGTTGATCGAGAACTCGAGCTCGGCGAGCGCCTCTTCGTCGAACACCTGACGCGGCTGCTTCGCGTTCGGCTTGATCGAGTCGATCGGAACTTCGCGGTAGACCGCGCCGGAAACCGAGCCGGAGACGGCGGGACCATCCGCGACGGCAGGCGACACCAGGTCTGGGACGCCTGTCAGGTTGGGCCGGGAAGGAGCCTGTCCGGGCGGCGGCCCAGACGGAATCAGTGAGGCGAGCCCTCTGCCCAGCCCACCCTTGCGTTCGGTCACGTGGTTGCTCCCTGCTGCGCGCCTCGTTCGGCCAGTTCCTTCGCGGCGTCCAAATAGCTCATCGCGCCACGCGATCCTGGGTCGTACGCCAGAACGGTCTGCCCGAAACCGGGTGCCTCGGACACCTTGACGCTACGCGGGATCACCGTGGTGAGCACGGTGTCGCCGAAGTGGCTGCGCACCTCGTTGGTGACCTGGTCGGCCAGCTTCGTCCGGCCGTCGTACATGGTGAGCAGGATCGTGGACACGCTCAGCCGCGGGTTCAGGTGCTGCTGGACGAGCTCGATGTTGTGCAGCAACTGGCCGAGACCCTCCAGCGCGTAGTACTCGCACTGGATCGGAATGAACACCTCGGCGGCCGCGACCATCGCATTGACGGTCAGCAGGCCGAGCGAGGGCGGGCAGTCGATGAAAACGTAGTCCGGCTGCAGCTGGTCGAGCGCCTCACTGGACAGCGCCTCCTTCAACCGCGACTCGCGGTTCTCCATCGAGACGAGTTCGATCTCGGCACCGGCGAGGTCGATGGTGGCCGGCACGCAGTAGAGGTTCGGCGACTGGTCGCTGACCGCGGCTGCCTCGGCGAGCGAGATCTCGCCGATCAGCACCTCGTAGACGGACGGGGTGCCGGAGCGGTGTTCGACGGCCAGCGCGGTGCTGGCGTTGCCCTGCGGGTCGAGGTCGATCACGAGCACCTTGAGCCCTCGGATGGCGAGGGCGGCCGCGATGTTCACGGCGGTGGTCGTCTTGCCGACGCCGCCCTTCTGGTTGGCGATCGTCATCACCCGGCGGTGCAGCGGCCGGGGGAGGGCTGAGTCCGGGTGCAGCACACGCGCGGCACGCTCGGCCTCTTCCGCGATCGGGGTCCAGCCGCCGCCGTCCGTGCTCGGTTGCTTGTTCGCGTTGCTGCCGGCAGCGGGTGAGTTGAATGACGGTGTCACCACGTGCGGCACCTCCTCGGGTTCGATGGCGCCGTGGCGACCTCGGCCACTGGCCGGGGCTGGCGGATAAACGGTCGCGGTTTCACGTGGAACATCCCTCGGTCCGATCGGGGAATCGGGGTGCACGTCAGCGATCCTTCCTTGTCCGTCGTCGGTCGTCACGGCCACGCGCCGGTTTGTCGCGCCGAATCACGATGACCGTGGTCGGCGTGGGCAGTTCAGAGCCACAGATCCGCACCGACGGCTCGGCACCTCCGGCACGCGCGATCGCCGCAGCGTCCCGGTCCAGTTCCTCGGTCGCACTCGCGCCCTTGAGCGCGACCAGCCATCCGTCCGGCCTGAGCAGGGGGAGGGACCAGTTCGCCAGTTTCGCCAACGGCGCCACCGCGCGAGCGGTGACCACATCGGCGCCACCGAGGTCCCGTCGGACATCACCCTCCTCGGCACGGCCGCGTCGCACGGTCGCGTCAAGTTCGAGGGTGTCCACGACCTCGGTCAGCCAGTCGATCCGTCGCGCCATGGGTTCGAGCAACACGATGGACAGATCCGGCCGGGCGATGGCCAGTGGAATGCCGGGAAGACCGGCGCCTGATCCGACATCGATGACCCGGGAGTCGTCCGGCACGAGCTCGGCGATGGCCGCCGAGTTGAGCACGTGACGGTCCCAGAGTCGACCGATTTCCCGCGGCCCGATCAGACCGCGTTGGACCCCTTGCCGGGTCAGCATATCCACGTACCGCTCAGCGAGTGGCATCCGATCGCCGAAGAGTCGGTCCGCCGCGACCAACGTGTCTGTGTCACTCATGCCGACCGTTCATCCATCCTCGTTTCACGTGAAACTGGCCGATCTGTCAATTGTCCGTGGCGCGCATGCGACCGGACACTCGGGGTGTGGGCACAAAAATGCGGCTCGTTTCACGTGAAACGAGCCGCATTAGATCAAGCAGAGTTACGCCTTCACAAAAACCACCACGCGTCGACGAGGCTCTTCGCCCTCGCTCTCGCTGTGTGCACCGTCCACGGACGCGACCGCGTCGTGCACGACCTTCCGCTCGAACGGAGTCATCGCCTGAAGCTTCACCTGCTCGCCGCTCTTCACCGCCTGCTCGGCAGCGGACCGACCCAGCTCGCGCAGTTCCTCCCGACGCGCAGCCCGCCAGCCCGCCACGTCCAGCATGAGCCGACTCCGTGCGCCGGTCTCCTGCTGCACCGCGAGCCTGGTCAGCTCCTGCAATGCCTCCAGTACCGAGCCGCGCGGGCCGACGAGCTTCTCCAGGTCCTCGCCGCCCTCGATGCTCACCACCGCGCGGCCCGCATCAACGTCCAGGTCGATGTCGCCGTCGTAGTCGAGCAGGTCCAGCAGCTGCTCGAGATAGTCGCCGGCGATATCGCCTTCCTGAACCAGCAAGTCCTCAGCGGAGCGGTCCGAACTCTCCCGCGCCTTCGGTAGCTCCTCCGCGATGGAATCGGAAGGCACGCTGCTTTCTTGCAACGTCTCCGACACGTTGTCTCCTCTCCAGGACCGACAGCTGGCTCAGCTGCCCTTGCGATCCTGCTTGTTTCGCCGGGAACGGCCTGCGACCAGGCCGGGAATCTCGGGGTTGCCCGCGGTGCCGTTGGTCGAACCATCGGCCTTCGCCTGGGCGGTGTTCTGTGCCGACTTCTGGGCAGCACGACTGTTGGACGACTTGGCGCCGTCGTTCTTGGCAGCCGGCTTCGCGCCGTTCGAACGCGCGGGCGTGCTCGGCTTGGCTCCGGTCGCCGGCTTCGCACCGGGAGCGGGCTTGGCACCCGGAGCGGGCTTGGTGCCGGAGGCGGGCTTCGCGCCAGTGGCGGGCTTGGCACCGACAGCGGATTTCGTACCGGCTGCGGGCTTCGCGCCAGCGGCAGGCTTCGCACCGGGAGCGGGCTTGGCACCGACAGCAGGCTTCGCACCGGGAGCCGCTTTGGTGCCAACCTCGGGGTTGGCCGTGGTGTCGGTAGCGGTCGCGTTGGCTGGGCGGCGGCGAACCTGGGTCGGCTTCTGTCCGACCTTCGGCGCCAGCGCTGCGCGCTGCTCGACCGCCTCCACCTTCTTCGATTCTTCTTCCTTGTCGATCCGCTTGAACACGAAGTGCTGCTGCCCGAGCGTCCAGCCGTTGTTGCTCAACCAGTACAGGAGCAGACCGACGGGCAGAGCGCCACCGAAGACCAGCACGCCGAGCGGGAACAGCCACAGCGTGAGCTTCTGCATCATCGCCGTCTGCGGGGTACCGGCCGGGTTGGTCGAGATCTGCCGGTTGACCGAGAGGCGAGCGGTGAAGTGGGTCGCGACCGCGGCCGCGATCATCAGCGGGATGGCGACCGGCGCGACTCCCCAGTGCCAACCGGGCGTTCCGCCCCAGGAGCCGATGCCGAGGATGGCGTCGCCGAGGTGCGCACCGAACAGGTCGGCGTCGAGATAGGTCTTCACGTCGTGCGCGCTGAAGAAGTAGTTGCCGATGTTCGGGTCATGGAACGAGCGCAACACGTGGTTCAGGCCGATGAACACCGGGACCTGCAGCACCATCGGCAGGCAGCCGCCGAGCGGATTCACGCCGTGTTCGCGCTGGAGCTTCTGCATCTCCTGCGCCTGGCGCTGCTTGTCATTGGCGTACTTCTTCTGCAGCTTCTTGATCTCGGGCGCGAACGCGGCCATCTTGCGCATCGAGCGGATCTGGCTGATCGCCGGCTTGAGCAGGATCACCCGGAGCGTGAAGACCAGGAAGACGATGGACAGTGCCCACCCGAAGGCATTGCTCGGGCCGAACACGAGCCCGAACACCCAGTGCCAACACCACAGGATGAACGACACGGGGTAGTAGATGAAATTCAGCACGGGAAAACTACTCCTCGCCAGGGTGGGTATGCGGCGGAACTGGGTCCAGACCTCCAGGGTGCCAGGGCCCACAGCGCAACAGCCGGCGGAATGCCAGCCAACTTCCCCGCAATGCGCCGTGCACGGTCACCGCCTCGACCGCGTACGCGCTGCAACTGGGGTAGAACCGACAGGCCGGTGGGAAAAACGGTGAGATCCACCGGCGGTAGACGCCGATCAACGCGACCAGCAGTCGTGCCACTGGTCCGGGTCGGTGCCCGAGTTCGAGTTCGGAAACGCTCACACCAATGCGTCCTTACCGGCTGAGCCGGCGAAGCGCGGCATCCAGGTCGACACCGAGTTCCGCGCTGGAAGCAACGGCAGCCGCCGGCAACGCTCGGACCACCAACGAGCAGCCGGTGGGCAAAGTTCCGAGTCGGTCCCGCATCAGGTGCCGCAACCTGCGGCTGACCCGGTGGCGGACCACCGAATTGCCGACCGCCTTACTCACGACAAAGCCCACCCGGGTCGACCGTGTTGCCACGGGCTGATTCCGGGTGGGCGCGCTCGGGTTCCCACGTGAGTCGAACACAGCTGTGTCCTGGTCGGTGGGCGCCATCAGGGCGTGCACCACCAGCCGGGGCCGACCAGCACGACGTCCCCGGCGAACCACCGACCCGAACTCCTGGCTACTGGTGAGCCGGGCGGCCGCGGGGAGCACGGCTTCGCGGAGTGAATCAGGCGGACAGCTCAGCGCGGCCCTTGCGCCGGCGGGCGCCCAGAATGGCCCGGCCGGCACGGGTGCGCATGCGCAGACGGAATCCGTGCGTCCTCGCGCGACGACGGTTGTTGGGCTGGAAAGTGCGCTTGCCCTTGCTCACGGTCGGTCTCCCGGCTTCAGATACGTTTAAGCGTGTAGGTCGAACAGTGTCTCCGACGCGTGGCGATCAACTGGTAAAAGCCAGAGAGGTTCCGCGCAGGCATGCCAAAATTGCCTGCCGCAAGCGGAGACACCTATCAGGGTACGTGCCCGCGCCCGGCCTCACCAAATCGGGGGTAGCTGGCCAGGCCGTTCAGCGCCGGGGGACGCCCTTGGTAATACTTGCCCCGACAGAAGCCTTGTGGCGCGACGCCGCGCTTGTTAGCGTGCCCCTTCTGCTGTGGGCAAGGACCTAGTTGAGGGAGCTGACGCCCCAGCGAGCACGACGTTGGACCTGCGGGGGGTTCGATGTGGACTGCCGCACACTCGTGCACAGTTGTGGACAACCCTGTGGATACCTCTACGCTCAGGAACTCGTGCGCCGAAGCCCACGCGTCCCGTGTGGATCGGCCATCGCCAGCGTGCGACCCGTATCGGCGTCGCAGAAGATGAGGGGAGGGGAACCCGCAGGTGTCCGACCAGCAGAGCAATCTCGGTCTCGTCTGGGAGCAGGTCGTCCAGGAGCTGTCGGACGGGACACTGTCCCCGCAGCAGCGGGCCTGGATGCGAGTGACCCGCCCGATCGGTCTGCTCGACGGAACCGCACTGCTCGCCGCGCCGAGCGACTTCGCCAAGGAAGCCATTGAGCGCGCGCTGCGGGATCCGATCACCGCCGCGCTGTCGCGCCGGTTGGGCAAGGCGGTCTCGCTGGCGGTGAAGGTCGATGCCGCGGTGCCCCGTCCGGTGCCTGCCCCGGTGGCCGAGCCGGTCGCACTGGAGCACCTGGCCGCCGACGGCGAAGTCGTGCCGATCATGCCGATCGTCGAGCCCGCCGCGGAAACCGAGCCGGAGGACGCCGCCGACGAGGACGGGGAGGACAAGGCCGCCGATGGCGAGTCGCTGGCCACCGTCCACGAGATCTGGCCCACCTACTCCTCAGCCAATCCGCCGACCCAGCCGTTCACCGCGCCCGCCAAGCCGCAGACCTCGCAGACCCGGCTGAACGAGAAGTACACCTTCGACACGTTCGTCATCGGTTCGTCCAACCGCTTCGCGCACGCCGCGGCGGTCGCCGTGGCCGAGGCGCCGGCACGGGCCTACAACCCGCTGTTCATCTGGGGCGAGTCCGGGCTTGGCAAGACGCACCTGTTGCACGCCGTCGGGCACTACGCCCAGCGGCTGTTCCCCGGGATGCGGGTTCGCTACGTCTCCACTGAGGAATTCACCAACGACTTCATCAACTCGCTGCGCGACGACCGCAAGGTCGCGTTCCAGCGCCGCTACCGCGACGTCGACGTGCTGCTGGTCGACGACATCCAGTTCTTGGAGGGCAAGGAAGGTACTCAGGAGGAGTTCTTCCACACCTTCAACACGCTGCACAACGCGAACAAGCAGATCGTGGTCTCCTCGGACCGCCCGCCCAAGGGGCTGGGCACCCTGGAGGACCGGCTACGCACCCGGTTCGAGTGGGGCCTGATCACCGACATCCAGCCGCCCGAACTGGAGACCCGGATCGCGATTCTGCGCAAGAAGGCCGCCCAGGACCGGTTGAACGTGCCCGCCGAGGTGCTGGAGTTCATCGCGGATCGGATCGAGCGCAACATCCGGGAGCTGGAGGGGGCGCTGATCCGGGTCACGGCGTTCGCGTCGCTCAACCGGCAGCCGGTGGACGTGCAACTGGCCGAGATCGTGCTGCGCGACCTGATCTCGGATTCGCAGGCGCCGGACATCACCGCGTCCACGATCATGATGGTCACCGCCGAGTTCTTCGGGGTGACCATCGACGACCTGTGCGGGCCGGGCAAGACCAAGGCGCTCGCCCAGTCGCGGCAGATCTCCATGTATCTGTGCCGCGAGCTGACCGAGCTGTCCCTGCCGAAGATCGGGCAGACCTTCGGCGGCCGCGACCACACCACGGTGATGCACGCGGACAAGAAGATCCGCAAGGAGATGGCCGAGCGCCGCCGGGTGTACGACCAGGTTCAGGAACTGACGTCCCGGATCAAGCAGCGCGCCCGCGGCTGACACCGGCCGCCCGAACGCGAGCGATGCCCCCACGACACGGTTCGTGGGGGCATCGGCCGTCTCCGTACATATATAGGAGTGCGTGCGGCGAACTTTTCTGGCAACGCCCGGTGCCCGATGACCTACCCAGCGCAGAAAAGTCCGGCGCGGCGTCGCCCGGCAAGGTGAGAATTTCCGTCCACGAACCTGGGGACGACCGCACCCACATCTGGGGATCGCTGTGTGGACAACTCGGCCAAGTTGTGGACGGCCAGTAGACGGCTACAGGTTGTCCACGGGGGGCCGAAGTTGTCCACGGAGTTACCCCCGGCTCGATCCACACCTGACGCGGCCCGCCTACCTGGGCAAACGGCAGTTACCCACACAATCCACAGGACCTACTATCTCTGCTGTCTTTAACTCTTTGAAGAGAAAAAAGAAAAGAAAAACAGGGGTTGTGAACAGTGGGGACAAGTCGGCGCTACCGCCATCCGGGCGACTTGGGAATCGGCCGCCCCGGATGACGAGACGGCCGAGAAGGCTCTACGGTGGGACTCCACGCAGAGGTTCGCCTCGTGCCGGGAACGGCGGATCACGCCGACCGACGCCTGAGCGAACCTCGCCCGCCCGGCCTGCCCTGGCCGTCCCCGGCGGGTTTTCCCGGGCCAACCACCACCAGTGCTTGCAAGTGCGGAGGGAAGACGTTCGATGAAGATCCGTGTCGAGCGGGATGGTCTCGCCGAGGCCGTCGCCTGGGTTGCCCGCAGCCTCCCGTCCAGACCACCCGTCCCGGTTCTCGGCGGGGTGTTGCTGGACGCGGGCGGCGATTCGGGCGCGCTGACCGTGGCCGGTTTCGACTACGAGGTGTCGGCGACCGTCGACGTCCCGGCGACTGTCGCCGCGGAAGGCAAAGCGCTGGTGTCCGGACGGCTCCTGGCCGACATCACCAAGGCGCTGCCCGCGCAGCCGGTGGAGATCTCCGTCGATGGCGCCCGTGCCAGCATCACCTGCGGCAGCGCCAAGTTCAGCCTGCCGACCATGCCGGTCGAGGACTACCCGCAGCTGCCCGCGATGCCGCAGCGCGCTGGTGAGGTTCCTGGCGAGATCTTCGGTTCGGCGGTCGCGCAGGTCGCGATCGCGGCGGGTCGCGACGACACGCTGCCGATGCTGACCGGTGTCCGGATGGAGATCGCCAGAGACAAGCTGACCCTGGTGGCGACCGACCGGTTCCGGTTGGCGATGCGCGAGTTCGACTGGCAGCCGACCGGCGACGTCCAGGACGTCGCGGTGCTGGTTCCGGCGCGCACCCTCGCCGAGGCGGCGAAGACACTGGGTTCGGCGGGCAGCAGCGTCGAGGTTTCGCTGGCCTCCGGCGACGGTCTGCTCGGTCTGGCAGGCAACGGCCGCCGCGCCACCTCGCGGTTGCTCGACGCGGAGTTCCCGAAGTACCGGCAGTTGCTGCCGAGCGAGCACACCTCCGCCGCCGTGCTGGAGGTCTCCCCGCTCGTCGAGGCGATCAA
Source organism: Pseudonocardiaceae bacterium (assembly GCA_036494465.1). Taxonomy (GTDB): domain Bacteria; phylum Actinomycetota; class Actinomycetes; order Mycobacteriales; family Pseudonocardiaceae; genus CAJCJE01. The sequence goes on along the minus strand of DASXOJ010000023.1, from coordinate 18,480 downwards.
GCGCGTGTCGCTGGTCGCCGAGCGCGGCACCCAGGTGCGGTTGGAATTCGCCGACGGCTCGCTGCGCCTCTCCGCAGGCGGCGACGACGAGGGCAGCGCCGAGGAAGAACTCGCCGTGGACTACACGGGCGAGCCGGTCACGATCGCGTTCAACCCGGGGTATCTGCTCGATGGCCTCGGCGCGTTGCACACCGACCGCGCGCACTTGTCCTTCACCACACCCAACCGACCCGCACTCGTCAAGCCGGTGGGGGAGGATGGGGAGGTGCTCGGCGGGTACCTGTACCTGCTGATGCCGGTGCGGCTGCCCGGCTGATCCGTGTTTCACATGAAACACGACTGATTTCCGGGTGCCCTGCGACCAACCGATCGGGACCGTGCCGGTCCCGGCTCTAGCAGAGAGGGACTGCGACCGTGCAGCTCGGACTCGTCGGTCTTGGCAAGATGGGCTTCAACATGCGCGAACGCTTGCGTCGCGCGGGACACGAAGTGGTCGGTTACGACCGCAACCCGGATGTGAGCGACTCCGAGTCACTCAAGGACATGGTCGGCAAGCTGGAAGCGCCGCGCGCCGTGTGGATCATGGTGCCGGCCGGTGACCCGACCAGGGACACCATCCACGAACTCGCGGACCTGCTCGACGAGGACGACATCATCGTCGACGGCGGCAACTCGCGGTTCACCGACGACAAGGCGAACTCGGCGTTCCTCGCCGGGAAGAACATCGGCTATCTGGACTGCGGTGTGTCCGGTGGCGTCTGGGGTCTCGAAGTCGGTTACGGCCTGATGGTCGGCGGCTCGCAGGAACACGTCGACCGGGTCATGCCGGTGTTCGACGCGCTGCGCCCGGAGGGTCCGCGCGAGGAAGGCTTCGCCCACGCGGGCGAGGTCGGCGCCGGTCACTTCGCCAAGATGGTGCACAACGGCATCGAGTACGGCCTGATGCAGGCGTACGCCGAGGGCTACGAACTGCTCACCGCGGTTGACGAGGTCACGGATGTGCACGGCATCCTCAAGGCGTGGACCCGGGGCACGGTCGTCCGGTCCTGGCTGCTCGACCTGCTGGTGAAGGCGCTGGAGGAAGACCCGGGCCTGACCAAGATCAGCGGTTACACCGACGACTCCGGCGAGGGCCGGTGGACGGTGAACGAGGCCGTCGACCATGCGGTGCCGCTGCCGGTGATCTCGGCCGCGCTGTTCGCCCGGTTCGCCTCGCGCCAGGAGGACTCGCCGACCATGAAGGCGGTCGCAGCGCTGCGCAACCAGTTCGGTGGGCACGCGGTGCATGCGGCGGGACCGGCGTCCCCGGCCTAAGCCCGTGTTTGTTTCGCACCTGCAGGTCAGCGACTTCCGCTCCTGGGAGCAGGCCGATCTCGCTTTCGAGCCCGGCCCCAACGTGCTGCTCGGGGCCAACGGCCAGGGCAAGACCAATCTGGTGGAAGCGCTCGGCTACCTGGCCACCCTCAGTTCGCACCGGGTGGCCACCGACGCACCGCTGGTCCGGCTCGGCGCACCGCATGCCGTGGTCCGGGCGGTCGCGGTGAACGACGGTCGCGAACTGCGGCTGGAGTTGGAGATCACCCCCGGCCGGGCGAACCGGGCCCGGATCAACCGGGCACCGGTGTCCCGGCCGAGGGAACTGCTCGGCATCGTGCGCACGGTGCTGTTCGCACCGGAAGATCTCGCCCTGGTCAAAGGCGACCCGGGTGAGCGCCGCCATTTCCTGGACGATCTGCTGGTCGCACGGGCGCCGAGGTATGCCGGGGTGCGCACGGATTACGAGCGGGTGCTCAAGCAGCGCGGCGCGTTGCTGAAGACCGCGGGCAGCGCGCGCCGGGCGGGTGGCTCCGGTGACATCCGCACTCTCGATGTCTGGGACGGGCACCTGGCGCGGCACGGCGCCGAACTGCTGGCGGGCCGGTTGGACCTGGTGGCGGAGATCGCGCCGCACGTGGCCAAGGCGTATGCCGGGGTCGCGCCGGAATCCGCGCCGGTGCAGGTCCGCTACAAGTGCAGTCTTGGCGAGGCGACTCCCTATGACGGTGGGCCCGCCGACCGGGAGGCGCTGGAGGCGGCGCTGATCGCCGGGTTGGCGAAGATTCGCTCGCAGGAGATCGACCGGGGGGTGAGCCTGCTCGGGCCGCACCGGGACGAGTTGGAGTTGATCCTCGGCGAGGCGCCTGCCAGGGGTTATGCCAGTCATGGCGAGTCGTGGTCCTACGCGCTCGCGCTGCGGCTGGCCGCATATGAGTTGTTGCGCGCGGATGGCACCGAACCGGTGTTGATCCTCGATGACGTGTTCGCCGAGTTGGATCGTCGCCGCCGGTCCCGGCTCGCCGAGGTGGCCGCGGCCGCCGAACAGGTGCTGATCACCGCGGCCGTGCCGGAGGACGTGCCCGCGGAGTTGGCCGGGATCCGGTTTCAGATCGCGGATGGTCAGGTCAGTCGGGTTAGCTGACTCCTGCACAGCGGGTGAGCGAGGTGACTGTGGTGGGTAGCACGTCTGGGGACAAACCTGTGGATGGTGTGGATAACAAGGTCACCGGCAGCGGTGAAACCGGCAGAAAGAGCGACATTTCCGACCCGAAGGTCACGCCGAAGAGTGATTCCGACCCGGAATTGCGCGGTTCGGACCTGGCCCGGGAGGCGTTGCGCGCCGCGCAGGCCAGTGCGAAGGCGCGCGGCCGTGGTCGACCGCGTGGTTCTGGCGCGTCGACCGCGGCTCGGCGTCGCCGCAGGTGGTCGGGTCCTCGGCCGGACGATCGCGATCCGCAACTGCTCGGCAGGCTGGTGTCCCGGATGGCCGCGGACCGGGGCTGGACCGAGAAGCTCAACGGTGGCGAAGTGTTCAGCAGGTGGAGTGCGCTGGTCGGGTCGGACGTCGCCGAGCACTCCCAGCCGGTCAGCCTGACCGACGGTGAGCTGACCGTGCAGGCGGATTCGACCGCCTGGGCGACCCAGTTGCGCTTGCTGCAACGCCAGTTGATCGCCAAGATCGCGGCAGGGGTCGGCAACGGGGTCGTGAAGCGCCTCAAAGTCGCAGGTCCGAGCGCTCCCAGTTGGCGGCACGGGACCCGGCACGTCCCTGGTAGGGGCCCGCGCGACACCTATGGCTGACTCGCCGTCGATCGGGTGGCTGAGGTCGAAGTAGAGAAGCTAAAATATTCTGAACGCCAGCGGGGGCATCCCGAACTTCTTCCGTCCCGCTGAGAGCTTTCTAGAGGTGTCCTTGACCCACGTACGCGTATGCGGCCAAGTAGAATGTCAGTAGAGCTTTGAGTGGACCTGTGCCAAGTGATCTTGGCCGGAACGGACAGCGAGGACTAGTGACAACGAACGACGAGTACAGTGCCAAGTCGATCTCAGTCCTCGAAGGTCTCGAAGCCGTTCGCAAGCGACCCGGTATGTACATCGGATCGACCGGCGAGCGCGGCCTGCACCATCTGGTGCAGGAAATCGTGGACAACGCGGTCGACGAGGCGATGGCCGGCTACGCGACGCAGGTCGACGTGACCCTCGGCGCGGATGGCAGCGTCGCCGTCCTGGACGACGGCCGGGGTATCCCGGTCGACATGCACCCGGTCGAGCACCGGCCCGCTCTTGAGGTCATCATGACCACGCTGCACGCGGGCGGCAAGTTCGGTGGTGACTCCTACGCGGTCTCCGGTGGTCTGCACGGCGTCGGCGCCTCGGTCGTCAACGCGCTGTCGACCCGGATGGATGTGGAGATCTGGCGCGACGGCTACGCGTGGTCGCAGAAGTACCTGAAGTCCGAGCCCGCCGAGCCGTTGCAGCAGGCGGAGGCGACCGACCGCACCGGCACGCTGATCAAGTTCTGGGCGGACCCGGACATCTTCGAAACCACCGAGTACAACCTGGAAACCATTGCCCGCCGGTTGCAGGAGATGGCCTTCCTCAACGCGGGCCTGCGTATCGACCTGCACGACGAGCGGATCGCGGAGGACGACCAGGAGGCCGCGGCGGGTCGCAAGCGCGACCGCACCTTCCACTACCCGGGCGGTCTTGAAGATTTCGTCAAGCACATCAACGCCACCCGCGAGCCCGTCCATCCGACCGTCATCGCGTTCACGGCCAAGGCCGAGACCATGCAGGTCGAGGTGGCGATGCAGTGGAACACCGGCTACACCGAGTCGGTCTACACCTTCGCCAACACCATCAACACGCACGAGGGCGGCACCCACGAAGAGGGTTTCCGCGCGGCGCTGACCCGCGTGATCAACGCGTACGCCCGGGACAAGAAGCTCATCAAGGAGAAGGACTCGAACCTCACCGGTGACGATGTGCGTGAGGGCCTCGCCGCGATCGTGTCGGTGAAGTTGAAGGAACCGCAGTTCGAGGGTCAGACCAAGACCAAGCTCGGCAACACCGAGGTGAAGTCGATGGTGCAGACCAGCTGCAACGAGCACCTCGCCGACTGGTTCGAGCGCAACCCGGCGGACGCGCGGGCGATCATCACCAAGTCGCTGGCGAGCGCGCAGGCGCGGATGGCCGCACGCAAGGCGCGGGAACTGGTGCGGCGCAAGGGCGCGCTGGACATCGGCGGGCTGCCCGGCAAGTTGAAGGACTGCCAGTCGACCAACCCCGAAGAGTGCGAGATCTACATCGTGGAGGGTGACTCCGCGGGTGGCTCGGCCAAGGAAGGCCGGGAGTCCTACTTCCAGGCGATCCTGCCGATCCGGGGCAAGATCATCAACGTGGAGAAGTCGCGCATCGACCGGGTGTTGAAGAACACCGAGGTGCAGAGCCTGATCACCGCGCTGGGCACCGGCATTCACGACGATTTCGATCTGAGCAAGCTCAAGTACTACAAGATCGTGCTCATGGCGGACGCCGATGTGGACGGTCAGCACATCACCACCTTGTTGCTGACGCTGCTGTTCCGCTTCATGCGGCCGTTGATCGAGCACGGTCACGTGTACCTGTCCTGCCCGCCGCTGTACAAGATCAAGTGGCAGCGCATCGATCCGGAGTTCGCCTACTCCGACCGCGAGCGGGATGCCTTGTTCGAAGCCGGTATCAACGCAGGCAAGAAAATCAACAAGGACGACGGCATCCAGCGGTACAAGGGTCTCGGTGAGATGAACGCCGAAGAACTCTGGGAAACCACCATGGATCCGGCCAACCGGTTGCTGCGTCGGGTCACTCTGGACGATGCCGCGACCGCCGACGAACTGTTCAGCGTGCTGATGGGCGAGGACGTCGAAGCCCGCCGGTCGTTCATCACCCGAAACGCCAAGGACGTGCGGTTCCTGGACGTCTGAGTTCGCAGCTCACCCGACGCCCGGACCGCAAACCCTTACCTGAGACGGAAGTGCAGCCGTGACCGAAACCCTGCCGCCTGCGGGCGACCGTATCGAACCGGTCGACATCCAGCAGGAGATGCAGCGCTCCTACATCGACTACGCGATGAGCGTGATCGTGGCCAGAGCGCTGCCCGATGTGCGGGACGGCCTCAAGCCCGTGCACCGCAGGGTGTTGTATTCGATGTACGCCACCGGCCTTCGCCCGGATCGCAGTCACGTCAAGTGTTCCCGCGTCGTCGGTGACGTGATGGGTAACTACCACCCGCACGGTGACTCCTCCATCTACGACACCCTGGTTCGGTTGGCGCAGCCGTGGTCGCTGCGCTACCCGTTGGTCGACGGGCAGGGCAACTTCGGTTCGCCGGGCAACGACCCGGCCGCCGCGATGCGGTACACCGAAGCCAAGTTGAAGCCGCTGGCCATGTCGATGCTGGCCGACATCGACAAGGAAACCGTCGACTTCGCGCCGAACTACGACGGCAAGACCGAAGAGCCTCAGGTTCTGCCCGCGCGCATTCCGAACCTGTTGGTCAACGGCGGCAGCGGTATCGCGGTCGGCATGGCCACCAACATCCCGCCGCACAACCTGCGCGAGGTCGCCGACGGCGTGGTGTGGGCGCTGGAGAACTGGGAAGCGGACGAGAACGAGACGCTGGCCGCGCTGATCCAGCGGATCAAGGGGCCGGACTTCCCGACCAAGGCGCTGATCCTGGGCACCTCCGGCATCGAGGAGGCCTACCGCACCGGTCGCGGTTCGATCCGGATGCGTTCGGTCGTCGAGGTGGACGAGGACAGCAAGGGCCGCACCGCGCTGATCGTCACCGAACTGCCCTACCAGGTGAACCCGGACAACCTGGTGGAGAACATCGCCACCCTGGTCCGGGACGGCAAGCTCACCGGCATCGCGGACATCGCGGACGAGTCGAACAACCGGCGCGGTCTGCGCATCGTCATCACGCTGCGCCGCGACGCCGTGGCCAAGGTCGTGCTGAACAACCTGTACAAGCACACCCAGCTGCAGCACAACTTCGGCGTCAACATGCTGGCCCTTGTCGACGGCGTGCCGCGCACGCTGCGCCTGGACCAGATCGTCCGGCACTACGTGCACCACCAGGTCGACGTCATCGTCCGGCGGACCCGTTACCTGTTGCGCAAGGCGCAGGAGCGCGCGCACCTGTTGCGCGGTTACGTCAAAGCGCTGGAGATGCTCGACGAGGTCATCGCGCTGATCCGCCGCTCACCGTCGGCCGAAGAGGCGCGGCCCGCCCTGATGTCGTTGCTGGACGTCGACGAGATCCAGGCGACCGCCATTCTGGACATGCAGCTGCGTCGGCTGGCCGCGCTGGAGCGTCAGCGGATCATCGACGACCTGGCCGCGATCGAGCTGGAGATCGCCGACTACGAGGACATCCTGCTCAAGCCGGAGCGGCAGCGCGGCATCGTGCGCGACGAGCTCATGGAGATCGTCGACAAGCACGGCGACGACCGGCGCACCCAGATCATCCCGTTCGACGGCGAGGTTTCCGTCGAGGACCTGATCGCGGTCGAGGACGTGGTCGTCACCATCACCCGCACGGGGTACGCCAAACGAACGAAAACCGATCTGTACCGCGCGCAGAAGCGCGGCGGCAAGGGCGTGCAGGGCGCCGGTCTCAAACAGGATGACATCGTCGAGCACTTCTTCGTCTGCTCGACGCACGACTGGTTGTTGTTCTTCACCAACAAGGGCCGGGTCTACCGGGCCAAGGCCTACGAACTGCCCGAGGCGACCAGGACCGCACGCGGCCAGCACGTGGCCAACCTGCTCGCCTTCCAGTCCGAGGAAGAGATCGCGCAGGTCATCCAGATCGCGAACTACGAGGTCGCGCCGTACCTGGTGCTGGCGACCAAGAGCGGCCTTGTCAAGAAGAGCAAGCTCGGCGACTTCGACTCCAACCGCGCGGGCGGCCTGATCGGCATCAACCTGCGCGAGGACGACGAACTGGTCGGCGCGGTGCTCTGCTCCGGCGAGGACGACCTGTTGCTGGTTTCGGCCGGTGGTCAGTCCATCCGCTTCCACGCCACCGACGAGGCACTGCGGCCGATGGGCCGAGCCACGTCCGGCGTGCTTGGCATGCGGTTCAAGGACGGCGACGAACTGCTCTCCATCGGTCTGGTCGTCGAAGGCCGGTTCGTGTTGGTGGCCACCGACGGCGGGTACGCCAAGCGGACGCCGATGGTGGACTACTCGGTGCAGGGCCGCGGCGGCAAGGGCGTGCTGACCATCCAGTACGACAGCAGGCGTGGCAGGCTGGTGGGCGCGTTGATCGTCGAGGAGAACGACGAGATCTACGCGATCACCTCGGCGGGCGGAGTGATCCGGACCAACGCAGCGCAAGTCCGCAAGGCCGGCCGGCAGACCAAGGGCGTCCGGTTGATGAATCTGGGTGAAGGTACGACGCTGGTCGCCATCGCAGCCAACGCGGAGGACCCGTCAGACGTCACAGACAACGGGGAGACTTCTGGAGTGGAAGCGCAGGCAATCGAGACGGCCGAGGCTGTCGAGACGGCCGAGATCGCTGAGACTGCCGTGCCCACCGAAGAAACTGGCACCACCGACACCGACACCGACACGTCGAGCTGAGGGATTTACTCGTGACATCACCCGAGAAGCCGGAGCGCCCGGACGCACCGACCGTGCAGGTGGCACGGAACAGCGCGGAAACCGAAAGCGGCTCGGAGCAGGCTGCCGCGGGTGCGAGCGAGAACGGCGCCTCGGCGGCACCCGCTGCCGCCGAAGCGCCCGCCCCGGCCAGTCCCGAGGTGAACGCGGCGCCGCCGCCGTGGCAGCGGGTGCCCAGCGACGCCCAGTACGCCAAGGAGCACGAGGCGCCGACCGAGCAGGCGCCAGCCGAGCGGTTCGAGGAGTGGGGCTACGCCAGCACGCAGCCCAAGGATGACTACTCGACCGTGGTCACGGGCACCGCGGCAGCGGCCGCCATGCCCGGCGCGGCCAAGGTGGGCGGCATCAACGCCAACGCCCGGCTCGGCCCCGAACCGGTCGGCCGGACCACGGTGAACCTTGCCACGCCACCCCCGCCGAACGCCCCCCGCCCGAACGCGTCCAACACCCCGCCGAGCGCGCTGCGCAGGCCCGGTCGCGGCCCGCGCCGTGCGAGTCTCCAGGTCAAGCGGGTCGACCCGTGGTCGGTGCTGAAACTGGCGTTCGTGCTGTCCGTCGCGCTGTTCTTCGTCTGGCTGGTCGCCGTCGGCGTGCTCTACGGCGTGCTCGACGGAATGGGCGTATGGGACAAACTGAACAGTGACTACAACTCCTTCGCCCAGTCCAACACCGCGGCGGGCGCGACCGCGCTGATCACCGTGCAGCGCGTGTTCGGCGTCGCCGCGATCATCGGCGCCATCAACATCGTGCTGTTCACCGCGTTGGCCACGGTCGGCGCGTTCGTCTACAACGTCTCCGCCGACCTCGCGGGCGGCCTGGAGGTCACCCTGGCCGAACGCGAGTGAGACCCCTCCCGTACCCGCCGCCCGGTTTTGGGGCCCGGTGGCGGGTACGGTAATATTTTCGGTGCACGGGGGCCTATAGCTCAGACGGTTAGAGCGCTTCGCTGATAACGAAGAGGTCGGAGGTTCAAGTCCTCCTAGGCCCACAGCTCGGGGGTTCCAACCTCGCAGTTCTCAAACCGCCGTTCAAGGAGGCGATCCGTCGTGAAGAAGATCCTCGCTCTGGCGGCCGTTGCTGGTGCCGTCCTGTTCATCGTCCGTCGTAGCCGGGCAGGCAAGGCCGAAGCCGACGTGTGGCGTGAGGCCACCGCCCCCACCGACAAGTGAGTTTGCCGACCTGTTGAAGGTCGACCGGAGGCCGGGCGCGCGGGTGTAGTTCAACTCGGTCGCCTGGCCTTCTCCTGTGCGGTTAAGCTGATCGCGCAACCCGGGGATGTAGCTCAATTGGCAGAGCACCGCCTTTGCAAGGCGGGGGTTAGGGGTTCGATTCCCCTCATCTCCACCCGACTGGATGGCTCATGCTCACGGAGAGCGTGAGCCATTGTCGTGTGGTGATCATGTTGGGGGGATGACCCCCCCATGCCCCCCATGGGTGGGGCTCCCGCCCCACACCCCGGACCCCGGCGGATTGACGCTGGGCCTTCGGCCCTTTAGGGCTCGACCAGGCTGAATTGCTGGGTTTCCGCTTCGGTGACCTCGGTGGCCGGCGCCTCATCGAGCTTCGGTTGCCTGTTTCCGATTGCCCGGTGGGCGAAAACGGGGGCTCCGATCACCACCCCTACCCAGGCCAGCAGGTAGAGCCGGACGCCGCCCAACGGGTCGGGGTGGGCGACGGCCAGGGCGAAGCCGGTCAGCACCGTGGCCAGGACCAGAGCGGCGCCGACACGGTGGTAGCGGAACAACGCCGTCAAGCCGACGACAAGGCCGGCCAGCAGCAGCAGGTTGTTGGTGTCGACGGTGAGGAAATGCGCCCAGAATGACTCGTTTGCGCCGATCATTCGCTGCATGACGTCGGGGACGTCGGGCTTGGCGAAGTGGTTGGTGAACAGGTCCTGCGCGGTGTCCGAGAAACCGGGGAGCGCGAATTTGCTCGATATGTAGAGCACGATCGCGACGGTCAGCGCCGATATGCCGCCGAGGACGGCCAGGCCGCGCCGGTCGGCGTCGTGCTGCCGCCAGCAGACGATCGCGGCGAGCAGCGCAAGGCCGGCCAGCGGCAACGCGGTGGAGTACTTGATTACGGCCATCGAACCGAGGCCGATGACCAGCAGGACCGTGCCCAAGGCGAAACGACCGCGGGAGAGCAGGACGCCGCCGAGGATCACGGCGATCGCGCCCGCCGTGATCGGGCCTTCGGTGAGGGCGTGCACTCCCAGGATGCCGGTGGGGAGCACGTAGTACAGGACCTGGCCGGTCGCGGCGAGCGCGGGGACCAGGCCGAGCAGGCGGAGCAGCCAGTAGACACCCAGACCGGCGAGCAGGGTGCAGGCCACCGGGATGATCCACAGGGCCAGGCGCAGGTTGCCGATGATGGTGGTCAGGCCCGCGATGGCGAGTGGATAGCCGGGGCGGGTGTCGAAGATCGCGATGTAGCGGGGTGCGCCGCTCGGGGGCAGGTGGTGGGCGAACACCGTCGTGCAGTCGGGGTTCGTGTCGGTGGTGCACCAGAGCATCTCGGCCAGGTGGTGTGCTTCCTGCGGGCTGTGACCCAGGTACTGGTAGGCGAGTTTGGCGTACCAGACGGAGTCGACGTCCAACGTCGAGTGCGGCGCGAGATAGCACTGCACCAGCAGGAACAGCAGTGTGAAGACGAGTGGCCACACCCATCGATTGCGGAGTCCAGAACCGGGCACGACGGGCAGTGACCTCAACACAAATAAAAGTATGGCATTTGTCAGTTGCCGCCGAGGGGATCGGGGTTACGCGAAAATAGCCACTTTTGCCCGATTGTGACGTGTGTCACGAGGTGTCCGCTGGGCCATACGATCGGCTCATGAGCGAGAACCTGCGCACCGTGACGGTCGCCGATGGGCGCACCCTGGCGTATGCCGTGTGGGGCGATCCGGACGGCCACCCCATCTTCAGCCTGCACGGTACTCCCGGATCGCGGCTGAACAGACACCCTGACGACAGCAAGGTCGCGGCGATCGGTGCGCGGGTGATCACCTACGACCGGCCAGGCTACGGCGCGTCGACCCGGCACCACGGGCGCACGGTCGTGGACTGCGTCGCGGACGTCGCCGCGATCGCGGCGGACTTGGGGCTCGATCAGTTCGCGGTCACCGGCGGTTCGGGTGGCGGACCACACTGCCTCGCCGTCGCGGCGAGATTGCCCAAAAGGGTCACCAGGGCTGCCTGCGTGGTCGGCGTCGCGCCCTACGAGCGCCTCGGTGACGCGTTCTTCGACGGGATGGACCCGGAGAACATCAAGGAGTTCGGCTGGGCGCTGGACGGTGCTGCGCGGCTGGCGCCCGAGCTGCGTCGCGAGGCGGACGGCATGCTGACCAGGATGGCCGCCGATCCGGCGACGGTGCTGGGCGACTTCGACATCCCCGAAGCGGACCGGGCGATCCTGGCCCGGCCGGACATCGCGGTGGTGCTGCGCGAGGGCATGACCGAGGCGGTGCGGCGCAGCGTCGACGGCTGGGTGGACGACGACCTGGCCTTCACCAAGCCGTGGGGCTTCGACGTCGAGTCGGTCTCGGTGCCGACCTCGGTCTGGTGGGGCACCAAGGACGTGCTGGTGCCCGCCGGGCACGGCGAGTGGCTGGCGCGGCACGTGCCGGGCGCGATCCTCCGGATCGACGACAGCGGTGGCCACCAGATGGACCCGGAGACGCGGATCTCGCTGCTCTACAACTGGTTGCTGCACGGGGGAGATCTGGGCTGATTCCCCTTATCCCGCAACGGGTGAACTCATCACCCGGTCGGGGGGTGGCGTCGCTCGTCTGGTTGACTCCCGGGCCTATGAGACGAGCCGCGCTCTCCGCTCCGCTGCTGTTGGCCGCCGCGCTGGTCACAGCTTGCGGACCGGCCTCGCCCGCCGCGCAGGCACCCGTGACCACCGCCGCGCCGACCACGACGAGCGCTCCTTCGGTGCCCGCGCCGCCGTTGCCGACGGCCGACGCCGCCACGACCGGGTCTTGTCCGTACCTCGACAAGGTGACGGCGGAGAACGCCAACGGCCAGCACGTGACCACGGCGAAGATCGTCACGCCCGACGGGCAGTCCGAGCCGACCTGTTTCTTCTACCGGCCGGACGGCAACTGGCAGCTGACCGTGTGGGTCTACACCGGCTCACCGGACGTGGCGAAGGCGATCGTGAACCAGGAGGCGCCGGTCGCGACGTCGAACCCGGCGGCCGATCCGGCCGGGTGGACCGGCGGGTCTGAGGCGACCAAGGACGGCGCGATCTACGCGGTGGCCAAGGGCGGCCACGCGGTGGTGGCGATCAGCAACCAGAAGCAGACCATCAAGACCCGGGTCATCACCGAGCACGTGGTGAGCAAGCTGGGCTGGTGAACGCACCGGGGCAGGTCGCGCGACCTGCCCCGGTCACTTCAGTTCTTCTCGGCGGCGTGCGGGGAGTTGCTGGGCGCCGAGCCGTTGCTGGACTGGGTGTCGCCGCCGAGCGGGATGACCGGGGCGGTCTGCTCGGGCTCGGCGGACTGGCGGGACTTGACCACGACCACCGCCACCGCGGCGACGCTGCCCGCACCCAGCAGCCACAGCAGGCGGCGTCCGCCGCGCTTGCCGCTCGGGTTCTTCTCCGCCTTGCGGCGCACCTTGGCGGTCTTGTGCTCCAGCTTGTTCAGCTTCTTCTGCACCTTGCGACTGAACTCCGCCGTGCTGGCCGCGGCCCGCTTGCGCGCCTTGCGGCCGCGCTTGCGGGTCTGCTCGGCCACCTTCTTGGTCGCCTTGGCCGCATCCTTGCGGGTCTTGCGACGCGCCTTGCGACTCTGCTTGACCAGTTCGTCGACCTCGGCGAGCATGTGCTCGGCCGCGGTGGCGCCCTTGTGCGCCTGCTCGGTCGCGTTACGCCGGATCGTGCGGACGGCCTTGCCAACCGACTCGCCGGCCTGGGCCATGGCCTTCACTTCATCCATCGTCGCACTCCAGACGTTTCTTGATCATTCTAGAAGAGGGATACCCGGTACGCCGGTAGCGCAACCGCCGGCTGTTTCCGCCGGGTTCCGACACGTCCATCCTGCCCCGTCACCCGCATTCGCGCCGTGGATGGCACGATGGCGGCGTGGCTGACAGCAATGCATCGCTCGTTGGGGCGACCGTTACGGCGACCCTGCACACTTCGCTGGGTGACATCCGGCTGAACCTGTTCCCGAATCAGGCGCCGAAAACGGTGTCCAACTTCGTCGGTTTGGCGCAGGGCACCAAGGACTACTCGCAACCCAACGCCAACAAAGGCAACTCCGGCCCATTCTACGATGGGTCGATCTTCCACCGGGTGATCGACGGCTTCATGATCCAGGGCGGCGATCCGACCGGTACCGGCCGCGGTGGCCCCGGCTACCGCTTCGAGGACGAGTTCCACGCGGAACTCCAGTTCAACAAGCCCTACCTGCTGGCCATGGCCAACGCGGGCAAGGACACCAACGGCTCGCAGTTCTTCGTCACGGTCGCCCCGACCACCCACCTGAACTTCAAGCACACCATCTTCGGTGAGGTGGCGGACCAGGAGTCCCGGGACGTCATCGACGCGATCGCGACCACCCCAACCCAGGCGGGCGACCGTCCGGCGACCGACGTGGTCATCAACAGCGTCGAGATCGACGTCAAGCGCGAGGGCTGAACACTCCCTGTCGGAAGGCAGAGATGACAACACCATCGGGGCCGCCGGCCGGACAGGTCGGGTTACCGACGTGCTTCCGGCACGCGGACCGGCCTACCGGGCTGCGGTGCAGCCGCTGCGACCGGCCGGCGTGCCCTGAGTGCCTGCGCGAGGCGTCGGTCGGTTACCAGTGCGTCGAGTGCGTGTCGCAGGGTGCGCGCACCCAGCGTCCGTTCCGGCAGCGCACCATCGCCGGGGCCGAGCTGGTGGAGAAGCCGCTCGTGGTGCCGGTGCTGATCGCGATCAACGTGCTGATCTACGCGTTCACCGCGTTTCAGGCGAAAAGCATCGGCGACGTCCAGAGCTCGGCGCTGTTCCAGCAGTGGGAGGAATGGCCGTTGGGCGTCGCGGGCGGTGGCTGGTGGCGCCTGATCACCGCAGGGTTCCTGCACGTCACACCGGTGCACATCCTGATGAACATGCTGTCGCTGTGGTGGATCGGGAAGGACCTGGAGCGCATCCTGGGCCGGGTCCGGTTCACCGCCGTGTACCTGGTGTCGCTGTTCGGCGGCGGGGTGTCCGTACTGTGCTTCGCGGATCCGCAGACTCCGGTCGCCGGCGCGTCCGGAGCGGTGTTCGGCCTGCTCGGCGGGGTGCTCGTGGTGGTGCTCAAGCTCAAGCTGAACCCGGGTTCGGTGATCGCGACGATCGCCATCAACCTGGTGCTGAGCGTGGCCATTCCGGGTATTTCGCTGCTCGGTCACCTTGGTGGCCTCGTGGTGGGCGCGCTGGTCACCGCGGCGATCCTGTATGCGCCGGAGCCGAACCGGAACCGGTGGCAGGCGGGTGCGATCGTGGCATCGGTTGTGGTGTTGGTCGGCCTGATGTTCCTGCGAGACGCGCAGCTCACCGCCCTGCTCTAGGGGCGAAAGCCGCGCAGTACCTCCAGCACGTCGTGCGGGTCGGCGCCGAGTTCCAGCCAGCCCAGCACGACCAGCTGCTCCTCGCCCTGGTCGTCCCGGCCGTCCAGTTCCAGCAGGGACACGGTCCGGCCGAGCCGTCGGGTGCGCGCGATCTTGATCCGGGTGCTCTGCCAGGGCAGGTGCAGCCTGCCGCTGAGCACCCGGATCACCATGCCGTCGGTGTCGGCGCGCAGTTTGGGGCGCAGCAGCGTGCCGTACCCGGCGGCCAGCGCGAAGGCGATGGTGGCCACGGCGGCGAAGACCCTGGTCTCGGCGCTGGCGCCGAACACGGTGGTCACCAGCAGGCCGACCGCAGCCAACCAGCCGATGCCGACCAGGGCCGGTCGGGGCGACCACTGTGCCTGCTGACGATCATCGGGATGGTGCATCATGGTCTCTCTCACTGTCACGGTGCGTACCGGAGGACATCAGGCAATGGCTGCCGAGGAACTGAGCTGGGTCCCGGACGACGTCGATCTCTCCAAGCCCAACGCGGCCCGGGTGTACGACTACTACCTGGGTGGTGCCAACAACTTCGACGTGGACCGGGTGTTCGCGAAGAAGATCGCGGAGACCGTCCCCGACGTCGCCTTCCTCGCCATCGAGAATCGCAGCTTCCTGCGTCGCGCGGTGAAATTCATGGCGGAGCAGGGTATCCGGCAGTTCATCGACCTCGGTTCCGGCATCCCCACGGTCGGCAACACGCACGAGATCGCCCAGGCCGTCGACCCGAGCACCCGGGTGGTCTACGTGGACATCGAGGCGGTCGCGGTCGCGCACAGCGAGTTGATCCTGGCCGACAACCCGAACGCCGACATCGTGCGGGCCGATCTGCGTGAGCCGGAGTCGGTGCTGACCAACCCGCAGACCACCGCACTGATCGACTTCGGCCAGCCGGTGGCGATCATGGCGTACTCGTCCATCCACTTCGTCTCCGACGAGGCCGACCCGGCCCGGATCATCGCCGCCTACCGGGACGCCACCGTGTCCGGCAGCTACCTCTCGCTCTCGCACGGCACCGCGGACGGCAGGCCCGAGGTGGGTGAGGCGGTCCAGCACTACCAGAAGACCGCGAACCCGGGTTTCCTGCGCTCCAGGGCCGAGGTGACTGCCCTTTTCGACGGCTACGAGCTCGTCGAGCCAGGCATCGTCTACACCCCGGAGTGGCGCGGCGAGCTGGACGTGTGCGACCCGTGGCGGGCCAGCGCGTACGCGGGCGTCGGCCGCAAAGCCTGACCGGGAACCGCCCGGTACCGGGTTGTCCACAGGAGTTATCCCCAGTGGGGATGACTTACAGGTGTGTCGTTCGATGACGCACGGGTGAACCGGGTGCGACGCCGAGGGATCAGTCAACCCTCGAAAGGGTGACGACCTCGACCATGATCAGCTCAGCGCCACCGCATGGTCATCAGCAGACCGCCGATCATCAGCGCGAAGCCGATGGCGAAGTTCCACGGGCCGAGCGTGTTCAGGAAGCCGATCTGGCTCTCCGCGATGTAGGTGACCACCAACCAGGCCAGACCGATCAGCATCAGGCCCAGCATGACGCCGATGTACACCGGACTCGACGGACCAGCCATCTTCGCCTTGACCGGCGTGCGACGGTCGACCGGCGCGCTGTACGTGGTCTTCTTGCGGACCTTCGACTTGGGCATACTGTCCTCGCCTGGCTGGAACTGGGCACGAACGCTCATACCTGTGGACGCGGCGGAAGCGATAGCCGCGCAACCACATCCAGGTGAACACGTTAACGTAACTGAGTGGGCCCGCGAACAACGAGTAGGCACATCCTGCCGGGATCGTTGCGTCGCCCCGGTCCACGAGGGTGGTTTCCACACGCTTCGGAGGTTTGACGGTGAGCCGACAACCACCGGTACCTCGGGGTCCTGGCAGCGGTCCTGGCGATCGTCCTGGTGATCGCAGGCCCGCACCCCGGCACGGCACCGGACCGGGCGAGTACCCGACCGAGTTCATCCCGCGCGTCTCCGACCTGCGCGGTTCGCCCGGTGGGCAGCGCGGTCCCGCGCCGCGACCGGACCGGGACGCGATGGCGGAAACCACCTACATCCCGCCGGTTCGCGATGATCAGGAACCTTACGAGGATTACGACGATTACGACTATCCGGACGATGAGCCGAAGAGCACCAAGCCGCCGGCAGCGTCGGGCGGCGGCCGGGGCCGCAACGCGGTCCGCACGATCGGCGAGGTCTGCCTGACCGCGGGCATGGTCGTCTTACTCTTCGTGGTCTACGAGGTCTACATCACCAACATCTTCGCCGCGCAGAAGCAGAACACCGCCGCCCAGCAGCTCACCCAGCAGTGGAACAACGCGGGCGCGGCGCGCACCAACCACTTCAACGTGACCGACGGCCAGGGCATCGCCAAGATGTTCATCCCGTCGCTCGGCGCGGACTACGAGTTCACCGTCATCGAGGGCACCACCCAGGCCGACCTGGCCATCGGCCCCGGCCACTACACCGGCACCGCGCTGCCGGGCCAGCCCGGCGACTTCGCGGTCGCAGGCCACCGCGTCGGTGAGGGCGACCCGTTCAACGACATCGACCTGGTCCAGCCGTGCGACGCGATCGTGGTCGAGACGCAGAGCGACTGGTACGTCTACCGGATGCTGCCGATGGCCAACCAGCGCACCAGCTGGAACCCGGCGAGCAACCCGCTGTGCGACGGTCGCAACGGCGAGGCCAAGGTGCAGCCGCTGGGCGGCGAGTACGCCCAGACCAACGGCCAGGAGATCGTGCTGCCCACCGAGGGCGACGTGATCGCGCCGGTGCCGCACTGCGCGAACATCGACCTCTCCGCGAACAAGACCTCGTCGTCCTCGGGCAGCGACAGCGACGTGGTCACCGCGCCCGCGCACTGCGACACCAACGTCTCAGCGGGTCAGGAGGCGTCGTTGATGACGATGACCACCTGCAATCCGAAGTTCTCCGACGTACAGCGGCTGATCGTGCACGCGGTGCTGGTGAAGGACTGGCAGAAGGACCCGGCGCACCCGAACTACACGCCGCCCGAGCTGAAGGAGCTCACCTGATGTACAGCTGGATCTGGCGGCACCTGCCCGGTCCGTTCTCGGTCCGGCTGCTGCTCTCGCTGGTGCTGGTGTGCGGGGTGATCGCGCTGCTGTTCTTCGTGGTCTTCCCGGCCGTCGATCCGCTGCTGCCGTTCAACAACGTCACCGCGGGCGGCTGACCGCTAGGCTGAGCCCATGCGGTTGCTGGTCGTCGACAACTACGACAGTTTCGTCTACAACCTCGTGCAGTACCTGGCCCAACTCGGGATCGAGTCGGACGTGCTGCGCAACGACACCCCCGAACTGGGGCCGGAACGCCTTGAGCAGACGCTCGGCGACTACGGCGGGGTGTTGGTCAGTCCTGGCCCGAGCACGCCGCAGCGGGCCGGGCAGAGCATCGCGGTGATCCAGCAGTGCGCCGCCCTGCGGCTGCCGGTGCTCGGGGTATGCCTTGGCCACCAGGCGATCGGCGCGGCCTGGGGCGGCATCGTCGAACAGGCACCCGAACTGCTGCACGGCAAGACCAGCCAGGTGCACCACACCGGGGTCGGCGTGCTGGCCGGGCTGCCCGACCCGTTCACCGGGACCCGCTACCACTCGCTGACCGTGCGGCGGGAGAGCGTGCCCGCCGAGTTCGAGATCACCGGCTGGACCGACAGCGGTCTGGTGATGGGCATGCGGCACCGCGAACTCCCGGTCGAGGGCGTGCAGTTCCACCCGGAGTCGGTGCTCACCGACGGCGGTCACCGGATGCTGGCGAACTGGCTCGCGATCTGCGGGCACACCGTGCCGCAGGAGCGCGTCGTCGAACTGGAGACCGAGATGCGCAAGCTCGCCTCGGCCGCGTACGTCTGAGGTTCTGCTCAGCCACCA
>DASXOJ010000022.1:0-4348 GCA_036494465.1 Pseudonocardiaceae bacterium | reverse complement strand
TGACCGTGGCCGACGCGGTGCCTGCGCGGCTCTACACGCCGATCGGGCTGGCGGCGGGCTCACCGCTGCTGGTGTTCCTGCACGGCGGCGGCTGGGTGGTGGGCAGCCTGGACAGCCACGACAACACCTGCCGGTTCCTGGCCGAGAACGCGGGCGCGCGGATCTTGTCGGTGGACTACCGACTGGCTCCCGAACACCCGTTTCCGGCGGGCGTCGACGACGCGCTCGCCGCGTTCGACTGGGCGGTCGCGCATGCCGGGGAACTGGGCGCCGACCCGAACCTGGTCGCGATCGGCGGGGACAGCGCGGGCGGCAACCTCGCGGCGGTCGTCTCCCACCAGCGGGCTCGGTCCGGTGGGCCGGTGCCGGTGTTCGCGCTGCTGTTCTACCCGGCGGTCGACTTCACCTCGCGCCGTCCGTCGCGTACGCGTTACGCGGAGGGCTTGTTCCTCACCGGCACGGACATCGACTGGTTCGAGGGGCACTACCTGCCTGATCCGGTCGACCGGATCGATCCGCGCGCCTCGGTGCTGCTGGCCGAGGACCTGTCCGGGTTCCCGCCGACCTATCTGGCCACCGGCGGTTTCGACCCGCTGCGCGATGACGGTGAGGCGTTCGCCGCGCGGTTGCGCGAGTTCGGGGTTCCGGTGGCGTTGCGCAGGCATCCGGATCTGATCCACGGGTTCATCAGTTTCCTCGGTGCGGGCAACCGGCCGAGGGAGGCGGCCGCCGAGGCGGCCGGTGCGCTGCGCGCCGGATTCGCTGCGGCGCAAGCGAAACAGGCATAAAGAGGCCCGGTTGGCGTCGGCGGCGGGGGCACCGTCGACGCCAACCGGGCATGAGCCCGTCCGGTCAGCTCTTCGGCGGGGCGACCGGCAGGCTTGGCGCGGGCACTGGCAGGCCAGTCGGCACCGACACCGGCAGCGGAACCGGCAGCGGGAGGCTGCCGAGCAGACCGGTGACCAGGCTGAGCAAGGTGTTCAGCAACGAGTTGAGCAGGGCGCCGATGGCGCCGAGCGGGCCGGGCAGCGGCGGCAGAATGTCCTGCGGCGTCGCGGCCTGGGTGCTCACCGGGGTCTTGCCCGACTCGATCTGCTTGAGCGCCTGGGCGACCTGGTTGTTCAGGTCGGTCGCCTTGTCCACAGTGGACGCAGCGGCGGCGGACATCGCGGCGCGGCCCTGTGGCTGCGTCAACTGGCCCAGTTCGGTGGTGATCTTGTTGACCGCGTCCTGGACCCCGGCGACGTCGCCGTTGAGGGATGCGGCTTTGAGCTGGTCGTGCAGCACCTGGACGACCCCGGCCTGGTTCTGCAGGTACTGGGCGTTCGAGCTGACCGGTGCGGTTGCCGGTGCGGCCGGCAATGCCGAAGCCGCACTCGCCAGACCGAACCCGGTCATCGTGGCCACCGCGGCAACCGTCACAACGGCGATGGCACCAACTACGGTCCTCTTCATTTGGACCCTCCCGTCGGTTCGACGAAAAACGCACTCGATGATTCGAGAAACACTCGCGTCGAGTCACATCCGGTGGCTCGGCCTTCGTCGCCGATATCGTTACCACTGATCGACTTCCCCGCTACCAGTGCAAACGGTCGCCGATGAATTATCGATCGCGCCGCGTGTTCAATTCCACCCGATGTCGGACAGGCATACCCCCTACCGGGGGCAATCGCCGAAAAATCGGCCACGTTGCGGTCCAAGAAACACGAAACAGATCCGCGACCAGCCTCGCCCGAGGGAACACTGTCCCCCGACCGAACTACTTAGCCGGATTGCCACCGACACGCCGACAATGACGCGGAAGACCACTCGCTCGGGTGAACCTCGATAAACGTGAAAAAACACGGGAAATGCTCGGGAATGCGATTCCGTCCAGAAAACGACTCATATTCAAATATGAGCGAAACGGCTTCAGTTCTGATTCGACCGAGCCTGTTCGGCCCGGCAGTCCGGGCACAGTCCCCAGAACACGACCTCCGCGTCGTCCACCGCGAAACCCGACGACCGGGACGGGTCGAGGCACGCGGTCACGCCCACCGCGCAGTCCACGTCCTCGGTGCGGCCGCAGACCCGGCAGAGCAGATGGTGGTGGTGGTCACCAACGCGCGTCTCGTATCGCGCCGGATGCCCGGCAGGTTCGACCCTGCGCAGCAGTCCGGCTCTGGTGCAGGCACTGAGCACGTCGTAAACGGCCTGGGTGGACACTGAACCGAGCCCGTCGCGGACGCCATCGGCGACGGCCTCAGCGGTCTCGTGCGGGTGTTCGGTCAACCAGGACAGGACAGCGAGCCGGGGCGCGGTGACCCGCAGCCCGACGGCCCGCAACCGCGTCCGCACTGCCGTGTGCGACGCGGGGCTCAGAACTTCGTGCGCAGCCATGGTGGGCTAAGCTCACCATGTTTTCTGGAATGAGTCAAGAAAACGCCGGTGCGAAAATCGGTTGTGTCGGTACGTGATGTGAAGGTGGCATGGTGGGTGTGGCCCTGAGTCGATACCGAACCGTGCTCGCGCTGCCCGGAGTGGGCGCGCTGATGACGCTCATGCTCGCCACGCGGATCCCGGTCACCGCCAACTCGATGGTGCTCACCCTGCACGTCGTGCTCAGCCTGCACCTCGGCTACGGCGCAGCGGGCATCGCGGGCGCGGTCGTCACCATCGGCACCGCCGCCGGCGCACCCATACTCGGTCGCCTCATCGACACCATCGGCCTGCGCTGGACGCTGGTCATCAGCACGATCGGCGAAGGCGCGTTCTGGCTCACCGCAGGCCGGCTGAACTACCCGGCGCTGCTGGTCACCGCGTTCTTCGGCGGCCTGCTCGCGGTGCCGGTGATGTCCATCAGCCGCCAGGCCATCTCCGCGCTCGTCCCGGACGAACACCGGCGCAGCGCGTTCTCCCTGGACGCCATCTCCGTCGAACTGTCCTACATGGCCGGACCGGCGCTCGGCGTGCTGGTGGCCACCAGGGCATCCACCTACGACGCGCTGCTCGCGATCGGCGCCGCCATCGTCGCCTCCGGCATCGTGCTCTACCTGGTCAACCCGCGTATGCGCGCCGAGGGCGGGCCCGGCGAAGACGCCGCCCCGCACCCGCCACGCCGGAGCTGGCTGCGCGGAACCCTGATCGGCGTGCTGGTCACCAACTTCGGCGCCGTCTTCGTCCTGTCCGGCATGGAGGTCTCGGCGGTCGCCGCGCTGCGCCTGGTCGGTCAGGTCGGCTGGACCGGCATCGTCACGATCATCATGTGCGTCGCGTCCGCGGTCGGCGGCGTCGTCTACGGCGCCCTGCACAAGGCACCCGGCCCCGCGATCCTGCTCGGCATCATGAGCGCCCTGATGATTCCCGTCGGCCTGGCCGGCGGCCAGTGGTGGGTGCTCGGCCTGGCCACCGTGCCCGCCAACCTGATCTGCGCGCCCACCCTCGCCTCCACCGGCGAAGCCGTCACCCGCCTCACCCCGCCATCGGCGCGCGGCGAAGCCATGGGCCTGCACAGCTCGTCGCTCACGCTCGGCGCCGCCCTCGGCTCCCCGGTCATCGGCACCATCGTCGACCACCTCGGCCCCACCGGCGGCTTCGCGGGCGCCGGACTCGGCGGCATCGCCGTCAGTGCCATCGTCATCCTCGCCACGACCCGCCGTCGGCCGACGACGAATCCAGTCGGCCGGGAACCGGTCAGCGCCAGGCGTTGACCAGGTCTGCCGGGCCCCAGACCAGGTCCACCCCTGCCTTCTGGAGTCCGTCGGTCAGACCAGAGCGAGACGCGACGACCGTTGCGGTGCTCGCGGTATAACCAGGCACCGCCGGCGCGCTTGCTCGGAGAGTGGCGAGGTCGTGCTGGTCGAAGGGAGTAGCCAGCCATTTGATCGAGCCGGCGAACACGAGCTCGGTGGCGACCGGGCTCTTGTCCGCGCCGACCAGATCGATCTCAGGGTCGAGCTGGCGGTTCCACCAACCGCCGACCGCATCAACCGACGGCCAGGGCAGTTCGCCGGAGAGCGCGGCCAGCTCGAGTGATTCGCGGAGCAGAGGTTCGACCGCCCGGCCGCGCCAGGTGGTCCAGCGCCGCTCGACGAGGCGGAACGCAGCAGCGGACCGACCGCGGCGCACAAGTTCGGCGGCGGCGCGCAACACGGCCAGGTACAGGCGGAGGTTGCTGTCCGCGACCCGGTACAACGCAGGCTTGCCCTGCTGCGTCGCAAGTGGATGGTCGATCGCGACGATCTGCTTTTCCTCGGCCAGTTTGTGCAGCAGCGGGGACAACGTGCCGGAAGGCACCGCGCCGCTGCGGCTGCCCGCGGTCGCCGCAATGTTGGCGTAGGTGCGGTCGCCACTGCCGATGGCTTCCAGG
>DASXOJ010000021.1:0-56552 GCA_036494465.1 Pseudonocardiaceae bacterium | reverse complement strand
TCGACGCGCACATGCCGCTACCGCAGCAGACCTCTTGGTCGGCGTCGATCTTCACCAGGTCACCCACACGTTGTCGAAGCCGCCCGCGATCACGCCCCGGCGCATCGGCAGCGCGTCCGCGCCGTCCCGCAGCGCCAGTTCCGGCAGCCTGCGGGCCAGCGTGCCCAGCGCGACCTGCAACTCGACCCTGGCCAGCGGCTGACCTACGCAGAAGTGCGGGCCCGCGCCGAAGGTCAGGTGCTGGCTGCCGTTGGTGCGGCGCGGGTCGAACGTGTCCGGGTCCGCGAAGCGGCTCTCGTCCCGGTTCGCCGCCGCCATCACCATCATCAGGGTGGTGCCCTTGCCGACCGGGCAACCGCCGACTTCGATGTCCTCGGTGATGTAGCGCGGAATGCCGATGCCGACGTTGGTGTCCGTCCGCAACACCTCTTCGACGGTGCCCGGGATCAGCTCGGGGTCGGCGACGACCGCGCGGTAGTGCTCGCGCTCGCCCGCCAGCAGGATGCCGGTCATCTTGCCGATCATGTTCGACGTGGTCTCGTGCCCGGCGAGCAGCAGGCCCATGCCGGTCGCCACCAGTTCGGCGTGGCTGAGCCTGCCGTCCTCGGCGTCGGAGATCTGGGTCAGTTCGGAGAGCAGGTCGTCACCGGGGTTGGCGCGCTTCTCCTCGACCAGTGCGGAGACGTACTCGGCGAACTCGCGACGCGCGCGGTCCACGTCGGCCTGGGTGTAGCGGGTGAGGGTGAGGCTGATCCGGGACCACTCGGCGAACTTGTCCTGCTCCTTGGCCGGTGCGCCGAGCAGCGCGCAGATCACCGCGACCGGCAGCGGCAGGCCGAAATCGGCCATCAGGTCGCCAGGTGAGCCGTTGGCGATCATGTCGTCGACGAGTTGGTCGGCGATGGCCTGCACCTTCGGCCGCCACTGGTCCATCTTCTTCATGGTGAACGAGCCGCTGAGCAGCCTGCGCCAGCGCCGGTGGCCGTCACCGTGCGAGATGTTCACGTCCGGTGCGCTGGGCCTGCTGAATGTGCCGCCGTCCTCGGTGTCGGCCAGGCGTGCCGCACCCTCGACGCTCAGGTCGCGGGTGAACCGGCCGTCGGCGAGCACCTCGCGCACGTCGGAGTAGCGGGTGAGCAGGCTGACCTCGTCGCCGCTGGGCATCCGCACCCGCGCCACCGGGCACTGGTCGCGCAGCTCCGCCCATTCGGCGGGCGGGTTCAACGGGTCGGGTTTGGCAAAGGGGAAGTTCGGGATGTCGCTCGTGGTGGTCATACCGTCACATTAAGGAGAACACCTTAATAAGGCAAATGCCTTACTTCTGACCTGCGAAAAGGCCGGGCCGCACTGGGCGACCCGGCCTCAAGTCGACGTTCAGACGCTGGTCGGCAGCGGACCTCCGTTGAACGCGACCGCGTCCGACAGCGACGCGACGATGTCGAACTCGCCCCCGGTCGCCTCGGCGTAGGCGCGGTGCAGGTTCAGCACCACCCGCTCGGCGTCCGGCAGCCCGGCGAACTCGCCGAGATCGACCCGCCGGGCAGCGTCCAATGGGGACAGCCCGTCGGCGAGACCGGCGCGCGCCGCGTCCTGGATCAACCGGTAGTAGCGCTCGTGCGTGGCCAGCACTCCGGCGAGATCCGCGCCGTCGAGCAACGGTCCGTGCCCCGGCACGACGACGCTCGGCTCGAAGCCCGCCAGCCAGTCCAGGCTGCGCAGCGCACCGGCCAGTGAACCCATGAAGATCAACGGGGTGACCTGGTGGAAGATCAGGTCGCCGGTGAACAGCACGCCCTGCTCGGGCAGGTGCGCGACCACGTCGCCGACGGTGTGCGCGACGAACCCGGGATGGCGCACCTCGATCCGGCGCTCGCCCGCGAACAAGGTGACCCGATCGGCCACCGTCACCGTGGGCAGCCTGCGGCTGACCCCGCCCCACTCCGGCACTGGCGACCAGAACGGCGGGCACCCGTCGATGATCACGTCCGCCCTGATGGCGTCGCGGGTGCCCTCGTGGGCGACGATCGGCACGCCGTCGGGCAGCAGGCTGTTGCCGTGCGTGTGGTCGCCGTGGTGGTGGGTGGACACCGCGAGCCGGATCGGCGCGTTTCCGGTGGCGTCCGCGAGCGCGCCGAGCCAGCGCCGGGTGCGCGCCTCGGTGGCGCAGGTGTCGATCAACACGATGCCGTCGCTGCCGACGACCGCGCCCGCGTTGTTGATCCACCACGACCCGTCCGGCTGCACCCACGCATGCACCCCGTCCGCGATCTGTTGCAGTGTTCCCTGATCAGGCATGGTGCGCACGGTAGCGGCAATCAGGGGGACCCGGCTGCGCGCAAGGTGCGCAGCGCGGCGCCGAGCCCATCTGTCAACACCGCCAACTGTTCCGGCGTGAGCACGTCGATGAGGTGTTCGCGGACCACGGCGACGTGACCCGGCGCGGCCTGCGCCTGCCGTTTGCGGCCCTCCTCGGTGATCACCGCGATCACCCCGCGCACGTCGTCCGGATCGGGTTTGCGCTGGACCAGCCCGGCTTTTTCGAGCTGGCCGACCTGGTAGGTCAGGCCGCTCTTGGAGGTGTTCAGGGTGCCTGCCAATTGACTCATCCTGATCTCGCCGCTGGGCTGCTCGACGAGCCGGGCGAGCACCGCGTACTGCACGTGAGACAGCCCTGAGTCCTCCTTGAGCTGGTGGTCGATCCGCCGGTTGAGCAGCACCCCGGTGTTCAGGAAGGTCATCCAGGCGGCCATCTCGGTCTGGCTCAACCAGCTCGGCTCAGTCACGGTCGAACCTTACGTCAATTGTTCAAATTTGAACCAACGTGTAGGGTCGGCCAAGTCGTTCAATGTTCAACAATCTTGACGGAGGAAGCGAAAGTGACCACCACGACCGAGTCCGCCACGACTGCCACGGCGAGCGCCGCCGATGCGAGCCACGGCGCCACCCGGCACGCCTACGACGTCGGCCTGTTGCTGCTGCGGGTGATGGTCGGCATCGCCATGGCCGCGCACGGATCGCAGAAGCTGTTCGGCGCCTTCGGCGGCGGCGGGATCCACGGCACCGGCGAGTTCTTCAGCCAGAGCGGATACCCGGCAGGCGAAGCCATGGCGGTGGTCTCCGGTCTCATCGAGACGTTCGGTGGCCTGGCCCTGATCCTCGGTCTGCTCACCCCGCTGGTCGCCGCCGCGATCGTCGGCGACATGCTCAACGCGGTCGCCGTGAAGTGGACCGGTGGCTTCTTCGCGCCAACCGGCATGGAGTACGAGTTGTTGCTCACCGTCGCCGCGGCCAGCCTCGCGTTCACCGGACCGGGCCGCTATGCCGTCGATCGGTTCGTTCCAGTGCTGCGCAACCACCGTCTCGCCTACGGGGCGCTGACCGTCGGAGTCGCGCTGATCGTCGGCGTGGTCATGCTGATGTTGCGGAAATGAGCTACTGATTGATATCGGCACGCTGTGAAAATGCTGATCTGTCAATGATCTTCGTGGGAGACTCGATAGGCTGGGCACCGATCCGGAACTCTCTTCACTTTGCGAAGGCGGCAATGGCATTACCATTTGAGCGGCGCAAGCGTTCGACGTTGCTGATCGGTACCGTGCTGGCCGTCGCGCTCGCAACGGTCACCTCGGCGTGCGGCGGGTCGGACTCGGCCGGGCCGGTGCGCAACGACGCGGCAACGAACCCCGTCACGCCGAAGATCTCCAGCAAACCGCTCACGGTCTCGGCGATCTCGCCAGCGACCGGCACCAGCGGCGTGGCCAGCGACGCGGTGCTGACCGTGACCTACTCGGCTCCGCTGAACAGCATGCCGCCTGCGCCGACGCTCAGCCCGGACGTGGTGGGGAACTGGAGCAAGCAGGGCAACACGCTCAGCTTCACCCCATCGGGTGGCTGGTTCCCGAACGCGACCGAGACGGTGACCGTGCCGCCCGGCGCGACCGCGATGATCGGCGGCGCCAAGGCGACCTCGACCTCGCCGACCACCACCACGTTCACGGTGGCGGCGGGCAGCCAGACGCGGGTCGAGCAGATGCTCGCCGAGCTGAACTACCTGCCGTTCAACTTCGTGCCGACCAAGGCGTTCCCGCCCGGTGTCACCGACGCGCTACAGGCCGAGCCGACCACGGCCGACACGGTCAGCACCACGCCGCTGGCCGGCTCGCTGAACTGGTCGTGGACGACTGTGCCGCCCACGTTGAGTCCGCTGTGGAAGCCGGGTCAGGCCAACACGATGGACAAGGGCGCGATCATGGCGTTCGAGAACGACCACGGCATGAAGATGGACGGCGTCGCGGGCACCTCGGTGTGGACCGCGCTGCTGCAGGCGGTCGCCAACCGGCAGACCGACCCGAACGTCTACACCTACCTGGTGGCCAGCGAGACCGTGCCGGAGACGCTCACCGTCTACCGCAACGGTCAGGTCGTCTACACCACCAAGGCGAACACCGGGGTGGCCGGCGCGCCCACCGCGAAGGGCACCTTCCCGGTCTACGAGCGGTTGAGGTCGACCGAGATGAAGGGCACCAACCCGGACGGCACCAAGTACGACGACCCGAACATCCTCTGGGTGGCCTACTTCAACGGCGGCGACGCGGTGCACGCCTACCCGAGGGCGAGCTACGGCTGGCCGCAGAGCGTCGGCTGCGTGGAGCTGCCGACGTCCAACGCCGCAGTGGTGTGGCCGATGGACACCTACGGCACGCTGGTCACCGTGACCGCCTGATCGTCTTCGTCACCAGCGGGGCCGGTCGATTCGTCGACCGGCCCCGTTTTTTGTTGGTATAGCGCAGGATTCACTCGCTTTTGCGCTACGGCGAAAAGGCTGGCAGGACCTGATCGGCAGGCGGCATCCTCCCACTACGCCACATCGGCGCTGGGGCACCTGCCCGCTGATCCGAGAGAGAAGACACCCATGCAAGCCACATCGGTTCGCCTCGCCCGCCGTCTTGCCATCGTCGTTGGCGCGCTCGCGCTGAGCGCGGTGGCGATCGCCCCCGCCGCCACCGCGGCCACCGCAGGCACCGTTCAGCCGCAGGGCAGGATCTGCCCGGCGGGCGACGGCTACACCTACTCGATCGGCCGCACCACCCAGCACGTCACCGACTCGCTGACCGCACACAACGCCACGTCCAAGACCGAGACGGTGACCTTCACCAACACCAGTGGCGCCACCGTGAGCAGCACCTTCTCCGGGTCGTTCAGCGTCAGCGTCTCCTACCTGATCGCGAGCGTGAACGCGCAGTTCAGCGCCTCCTACACCAGTTCGCAGACCTACAGCAGCGGCGAATCCATCCCGGTGTCCACGCCTGCGGGCTGGTACGCGCACGCCAAGTACGGCGAGTTCCAGCGCACGATCTACGTCGACCAGGTCTACAACAGCAGTTCGTGCACGCAGACCATCACCGGCACCGGCACGTTGATCGCCGATGACGGCCACGGCTTCACCACCTCGGTCAGCTCCTCGGGCTGACCGGTTCGGACGATGCGGGGCCGGTCGCGTGACCGGCCCCGCTGCTTTTGGTGTCTCCGTCGTGCCCCCGCCAGGATTCGAACCTGGAACCCACGCGTTCTTGGCGCGCGGCCTCTGCCAGTTGGGCTACGGGGGCGAGTGGATCCGGTTCCGGGCAACAAAAAAGCCCGGGTGGGTACCCGGGCTCGTTGTCGCGCGTGACGACTACGGCCCGGTCCGCCCGAGCAGGGAGAGCAGCGTGGTCGTGTTCGTCATGCGCTCATCATGTCGCGCGATGCCAAGCGCGACAACCGAATTACTCGGTGGTGCGCGCCTTGGCGTAGTGGCGGGCGGCTTTGGCGCGGTTGCCGCAGCCCGCCATCGAGCACCAGCGCCGGCTGCGCTTCGGGCTGGTGTCGTAGAAGTGCAGCACGCAGTCCGGATGCGCGCAGGCCCGCACGCGGGTCGGGTCGGCGTTGAGCAGGTCGACGTAGTTCACCGCGGCCAGCCAGCCTGCTCGCTGGTAGACGTGCTCCAGTTCGACCTCGGTGCCGGGCCCGTCCGGTCCGACCACGGGCCAGGTGCGGCCCCAGGCGAGCACGTCGTTGAGCGCGGCGGCGTCCGCCGGGTCGGCGAGGTGCGCGCGGATCGCCTCGCGGGCGGTGACCAGCGCGGCCCTGGTCTGCTCTGTCGCCTGGTCGGCCATGCCTGCCTCGTCCAGGAAGGCGCGGGCGCCCGTCACGTCGGTGAGCAGGTCCTGGGTCGCACCTCGGTTGCGCCAGACGGTGTTGAGCAGGTCGAGGCCGAGCGGCTCGCCGACCAGGGGACGTTCCGAAGACATGTCGTCAGTCTAACCTATGAAACCCGTTTGAATGGTTGCCGATATCGTGGCGGCCAGGTGACTGGCCCGGTCGGCTGACCCGTCCTATCCTGGTCCAACAGCCGACCAGCTGGATGGTGATGGCTATGGACAACAACAAACACGCCGACACCCCGGACGGACTGATCCGGATCGATCCCGGACCGCAACACTTCCACGCCGTCCGCGCCGTGCTCATCGTTGAAGGTGTGGTGCTGGCGATCCTCGGGATCTGGGGCCTGATCGTGGCGTTCAACTACCACGGCGCCGACCCCACCGGCGCGGTCGTCATCGGCGTGCTGCGCCTGACGGTCCCGCATGCTGCGGTCCTGCTCGGCACCGGTGTGCTGGCGTTCGTGGCGACAGCGGGTCGTCGTTGGGGCGTGCTCTTCGGGCTGGTGCAGGTGATCGCCTACGGCCTGATGTTCGTGATCTCGGCGGGCGCGCACAACTCGTTCAGCAACGGCGGCGACGCGGTGCTGCACGGGATCGTGGCCGCGGTCGGGCTCGGCGTGCTCATGTGGTCCGCGGGCCGCGCGCTCGACGGCTACCTGTGGGAGCGCAAGCCGCCCACCACCGCGGTCCACCGCTGAGCGGCGCCAGCACGCGAGCGATCACTGCGCCACGATCTTCGCGACGGCGGTGACCGCGCGATCGAGTTCGGCCTCGGTGTTGTAGTAGTGCGGCGAGAACCGCACCAGCGGGTGCACGTCGCGCACCTCGGTGTCGAACGGGTTGTGCCGGGCGACCGTCGTGGTCACGTTGATGCCGTCCTCGGCGAGCCGTGCCTGCACCTGCTCCGCGTCGTGCCCGTCGACCCGTGCGGTGACGATCGCGCACTTGCGTTCGCCGAGGTCGTGCGTTGTCACGCCCGGAATCCCGGCCAGGGCATCGCGCAACCGAGCGCCGAGCGCGATGGCGCGGTCGGCGATCTCGTCGAGCCCCAGTTCCAGCGCCTGCCGCACGGCGGCGCCGAACCCGATCACGTTGGCACAGCTCATTTCCCAGGTCGCGAACTGCCGCGCGCCCTCGGCGAACCGGAATCCGCGTCCGCCGTTCCAGTCGGCCGACTGGATCTCCACCACCGGCGGCTCGACCCGGTCCAGCGCGCGATCGCCGACCCAGAGGAACCCGGTGCCGCGCGGGCCGCGCAGGAACTTCCGGCCGGTGCCGGTGAGGAAATCGCAGCCGAGTTCGGTGACGTCGATCGGCAACTGGCCGACGGCCTGGGTCGCGTCCAACAGGAACAGCGTGTCCGCATCGCGGGCGATCGCGCCGACCCCGGCCGCCGGGTTGATCAGCCCACCGGAGGTCGGGATCCAGGTCAGGCCGATCATTTTGGTCCGCTCGTCCACCTCGGCGCGCAACACGTCCAGGTCGATCTGGCCGGACGCGTCGTTCGGGATCACCACGATCTCCGCGCCGGTGCGCCGGGCGATCTGGAAGTAGGCGAGCACCGCGCTGCCGTACTCGTCCCGGCCGGTGATGATCCGGTCGCCGGGTTTGAGCGGCACCGAATAGCCGGCCGCGTTCCACGCGTGCGTGGAATTGTCGAACAGCGCGATCTGGTCGTCGCGGCCGTGCACCAGTTGCGCGAGGCCGACGTAAGCCGAGGTGATCAGGTCCTGGGCGGCGGTCTCCGCCTCGTAGCCGCCGATCCGCGATTCGAGGCCGAGGTGCTCGGTCACCGCGTCCAGGGTGGTCTGTGACATCAGCCCGGCACCCGCGTTGTTCAGGTGCGTGCGGTGTGCGGTGCCTGGAGTTCGGGCGCGCAGTGCTTCGATGTCCATGCTGGTCATCCTGGCACAACCAACCGACACAGGGCCGTTGCGCCGAATGGCGTTAGGCAGTTCGGTTCACGCATTTCGTTTGTCCTATCGGACAAAAGTTGTCCAGACCATTGCTGACCGGGTGGATATTCCGATACTGAAACAACGTCGATTCGATCTTCCCCGTCACTGGTTCCGGAGGGTCACTCTTGAAATTACCCGTCCTGGTCGGCGTACTCGCCGCCACCGCGTCGACCGTTGCCGGGATGCTCCCCGCCGCCGCCGACGTCGCTCCCGCCAATCCGTTCGTCACCCAGACCGCGCACCGGGTCAGCCTGCCCACCGGCGACACCGTGCTGGTCGACCCGGCCACCAACAGCGTCACGCCGGAGGCCGCGCCCGGCAACGGCGGGTTCGAGTCGTTCAGCGACCCGGGCGGCGATCACTACGTGGTGCCCGCCATCGCGACGCCCTACCTCGACCGCCAGCTCGACCTGTCGCTGTTCGACGTGTCCGCGCTGGCGCGCGCGGGTGACACCACCCGGATCCCGGTCGACGCCACCTTCAACCCGGGCGTCCCGCCGGCCGCACCCGCCGGGGTCACGTTCACGTCGGTCTCCGGTGCCACCGCGACCGGTTACCTGACGCAGGGCACCGCGTTCGCGGCCGCGCTGCGCAAGCAGATCGGCGCCGACGTGGCAGCGGGCCGCCGGGCAGGCACGACGCCGCTGTTCGGCGGCCTCGCCTCGCTGAGCGTCGCGGGCGCGCCATCGGCCCCCTCGGCGCGGCCGAACCTCGCCGAGCACCTGATGGAGATCACCGCGACCGACACCACCGGCGCGCCCGCCAACACGGTCGTGCTGTTGATGAACACCGACCAGGAGAGCCGCGAGGTCACCTACGTGCCGGTGACCGACGGCCTGGACCGCATCGAAGTCCCGGCAGGTCACTACGCGGCAATGACCGAGTTCGACGACTTCGACGCCAACGGCGACTCGACCGCGGCGCGCCTGGTCGCCGCCGACAACATCACGGTGCCGGACACCGGCACCGCGCCGACCGTGTTCGCGCTCAACGAATCCGCCGCGACCGCGACGATCACCGCGACCACGCCGAAGCCCGCGACCGAACGGGTCGCCAGCGCGACCCTGGCCCTGCTGGACGGGACCGGCAACGGTCAGTCCATCAACGTGAACACGGTCGGCGAGCCGCAGGTCCCGCTGATGGTCAGCCCGATCCCGGCATCGACGTCGGGCACCGTGCACTTTGTCGCCCAGTGGAGCGGCATTTCCCCGGAACCCGGCGACGCCTACCAGTACGACATCGCGTGGGGATCGGACGGCATTTCGGCCGACCAGGCGCACACCACCAAGCCCAGCGAACTGGCCACGGTGCGCGAGCGCTTCTCCGCCGACCCGGCAGGCACCGCGACCCCGGACATCGTCACCGGCGCCACCGATCCCGCGCTGCTCGCCACCGAGTACCACGCGTTCGGCAACGTCGCGACCATGCCCGGCACGCTCACCGACTACCTCGGTGGCGGCGACGGCGCCGACTGGCAGCAGGAGATCACCACCCCGAACGAGGTCCTGCTCAACGCGGACCCGCACGTCTACCAGCCCGGCCACACCTACACCGTCGACTGGGGCCACGGTCCGGTCGCGGCGGGCCTCGGTCAGTGGAACAGCCCGCAACAGTGCGACGCCTGCGTCGCGGGCAGCACGCTGTCGCTGGCGATCCCGCAGGACCGGGACAGCGTCGCCGACCACAGCGGCCTCCCGTTCGAGAGCACCAGTTCGCACTTCACCCTCTACCAGGGCAGTACCAAGGTCTTCGACGAGGACAACTACTACGGCGCGATCCAGACCGACATCCCGGCGACGCCAACGGTCTACCGAGGCGTGTTCGACCTCGACGAGACCGGCACCCCCGGCTTCAGCCAGTCGACCAGGACACACACCGAGGAGACGATCCACTACACGCCGTCGTTGCACGATCCGCTGCCCGAACCGAGTTACTGCGCGACCACCGATCTGAGCCTGCAATGCCAGGTGCTGCCCGCGTTGACGCTGGGCTACGACCTGGCGACCGACCAGTCCAACACCTCGACGGCACCGGTGGAATCCCTCGGTCTGACCGTGGGGCACGTCGGTTACGGCGCGGCGGGCGCGCGCACGCCGATCACGTCGGTGAGCGTGTCGGTGTCCTTCGACAACGGGGCCACCTGGCAGCGGGTGCCGGTGCTCGGCGCGCTCGGCCACTACGTCGCGCTCTGGGCCAACCCGCTGCGTCCGATTTCTGGGCTCGGCGGCACGCCGTCGTTGCGGGTGACCGCGACCGACGCGGGCCGCAACGCGATCGACCAGACCATCAGCAACGCCTACACCGTGGGGAAGCGATGAACTTACGCAGCTTGCTGATCGGCGCGATCGTCCTGTCCGCAACCGCGATTCCCACCGTCGCCAGCGCCACCCCGACCATCCGCGACGTCTGCGGCCCGGCTCCGGCAGGTTGGGCGCGCTGCGACGCGGAGGTCCGCACCGACGTGCACGGCGGGTTCGGCGTGCGCGGTGTCAGCGCCCTCCCGCAGGGTTACAGCCCGACCGACCTGCACGCGGCCTACAATCTGCCGTCGACCGGCGGCGCCAACCAGACCGTCGCCATCGTGGACGCCGGCGACGACCCGGCCGCCGAATCCGACCTCGCCGTCTATCGGTCCACGTTCGGATTGTCGCCGTGCACAACGGAAAACGGCTGTTTCACCAAGGTCGACGAGCAGGGCAGGACGAGTCCGCTGCCGCCGGACCAGTTCTGGGGCATCGAGATCTCGCTCGACGTGGACCTGGTGTCCGCCGCCTGCCCGCAGTGCCACATCCTGTTGGTGGAAGGCGACACCGCGAGCTCAGCCGACCTCGGCGCGTCCGTGAACACCGCGGTTGCGCTGGGCGCCAACGAGGTCTCCAACAGTTACGGCATCACCGAACAGAACGGCACCAACGCGTTCGCTGCCGACTACAACCACCCCGGCGCGGCGATCGTGGCGTCCTCGGGCGACGCGAGCTACAGCATTCCGCAGATGCCCGCCGACCTGCAGAGCGTGATCGCGGTCGGCGGCACCTCGCTGAGCAAGGCGAACAACGCGCGCGGCTGGACCGAATCCGCGTGGATCGGCGCATCCAGCGGTTGCTCGGCGTGGGTGGACAAGCCCGCCTGGCAGTCCGATCCGGACTGTCCGGGTCGGATGATCGCGGACGTGTCCGCCGACGCCGACCCGAACACCGGTCCCGCCGTGTACGACGGCTATGACGGCGGCGGCTGGGGCCTCGGCGGCGGCACCAGCGCGGCGTCGCCGTTCATCGCGGGCGTGATCGCGCTCGCGGGCAATCCCGCGCGGTACCCGAACGCGTCGTATCTCTACGCGCACCCGGGCGGGTTGAACGATGTGACCGCAGGCAACAACATCAGCCATGTCGACTGCGAGGGCGACTACCAGTGCAACGCCGTCGCGGGCTACGACGGTCCCACTGGTCTGGGCTCGCCGAACGGTCTCAGTTCGTTCTGAGAACGGTCAGGTCGCGCACGCTGCCAGCCTCGATGCGGCCGTGCGCGACCCGGGCGTTGCCGCGATGTCTTCTGCCATGCGGTTAGTCTGCATCGATGGCGGACATCCTGACCATGCCCACATTGGCCGCGGCCGGATTCGTGTTGCGCGCGTTCGACTTCGATGACGCCGCCACGGTGCGGGAGGCCTCGGCCGACCCGCTCATCCCGCTGATCTCCACCGTCCCACCCAACGGATCGGACGAGGAGATCCGCGCGTTCATCGAACGCCAGCACCGCCGCTCGGCGACCGGCGTCGGGTACTCCTTCGCCATCGCCGAGCGCGACACGGATCGCGCGGTCGGCCAGATCGGATTGTGGCTGGACAACATCAAGTACGGCCGGGCCAGCATCGGCTACTGGATCGTGGCCAGCCGTCGCGGGCGCGGCATCGCGGCGACCGCGTTGCGCGCGATCACCGAATGGGGCCTGCGTCTGCCGCCGGTCGCGCGCGTCGAGTTGTACGTCGAACCGTGGAACACCGGTTCGTGGCGGACTGCCGAACTCGCCGGCTACCAGCGCGAGGGGTTGCTGCGCGGGTGGCGGGAGGTCGACGGCGCGCGGCGTGACATGTTCATGTACGCACGGCTTCGAGCGTGACGGGCGCCTTCCGGGAGTTGATCAAGATCACGCCCGCGATGCCGACCAGTCCACCGAGTAGTTCGATCGGGCGGGGAATCTCGCCCAACCAGACGAAGGCCACCACCAGCGTCACCGGCGGCACCAGGTAGAGCGCGGCGGTCGAGGTGGCCACGGTGAACCGCGCGACCGCGTAACCCCACACCACGAAGCCCAACGCCGATGGCAGCAGTCCCAGGTAGATCGCCGCGCCGATGGCCGAACCGGGGACGCGCGCGAGGTGGCCGATGGCGTCCGGCGCGAACGGGAGGACGAGCACGGTTCCGGTCCACATCGCGTAGCGGGCGACTTCCATGCCGGTGTAGCGCGCCAGCAGCGGTTTGCTGGCGAAGTGGTAGATGCCCTGCACCAGCGCGGCGGACAGCACCACCAGCGCGTTCACCGACACCCCGGTCCGTCCGCTCGCGACCGCGATCACCGCAGCACCCGCGAGCGCGATGACGCTGCCCAGCACGGTCCGGGCTCGCAGTCTTTCGCCAAGGAACCCGGCGGCGAGCAGCACGCTGAACACCGGCGCGATCGCCACCAGCAGGCTCGCCGTGCCCGCAGGCACGTGCACCTCGCCCCAGTTGAGCAACAGTTGATAGGCGGCCATGCCGCTGGCTCCGCACAGCGCGATCAACGGCAGGTCTTTCGCGGCAGGCAGCCGGATCTTCAGGATCGGCGCGAGCACCGCCAGCGCGACCGATGCCACCGCCAACCGCAGGACCGACAACCCGCCGACGCCGAGCCCGGCCAGTCCGACCCGGATGGCGGGGAACGCAGATGACCAGAGCAGCACGGTCAGCGCGAGAGCCAGGAACGCGGGAGAGCGGAGTTGACGAACCATGCGTCCACTGTGACCATCAGGTTCAGAAAGAAAAAGTTACTTTTTGTTGGATGATCGAGAAGGTGAGCTTAGTGTTGGACGTGCGCAGGCTGCGCCTGCTCCGCGACTTCGCGCTGCTCGGCACCGTCGCCGCCACCGCGCAGGCGCAACACCTCACCGGGCCGGCGGTGTCCCAGCAGCTCGCCGCCCTGGAGAAGGAAGCGGGCGTGCGCCTGCTGCGCAAGCGCGGGCGCATCCTCGAACTCACCTCGGCCGGTCGGCGGATGGTCGAGCACGCGGACGTGATCCTCAGCGGTCTGGCCGCCGCCGAAGCCGACCTCGCGGCGCTGCGCGCGGGTGGTCGCGGCACCGTCCGGATCGCCGCGTTCCCCTCGGCGGCGCGGGTGCTGCTGCCGCAGTTGTGGCAACGCCTCGCTTCGGCCGTCGAACACCGCATCGACCTGCGGATCAGCGAAGCCGAACCCGGTCGCGCACTGGCCATGTTGCGCGGCGACGCGGACCTCGCGATCGTGCACGCCTACAGCCTGCTTCCCCGCCAGTTGCCGCCCGGCTGTGAGGAACATCGCCTGCTGACCGATCAGGTGTATTTCGCGGTTTCCCGAAAACTGGCCGCCGAACACGGTCTCGTCGCAGGCGAACCGGTCGAACTCGACCAGTTCGCGGACACCGACTGGCTGCTGCCCGCGCCGGAAACGTCCTGCCACGAGCTCACCCAACGCGCCTGCGGCGCCGCCGGTTTCGTGCCGCGATCCGTGGCCCTGGCCAGCGATTTCGCCGTGCTCACTGCCTTGGCCGCGGCGGGTGCGGGCGTCGCGCTGGTGCCGGGCATGGCGCTGCCGTCCGCCGGTCAGCCCGGACTTGAACTGTTTCCGCTGTGCCGTCCGGTCACCCGCACAGTGTCCGCTGTGGTGCCTTCAGGAAATTCCCAGCACATTCACTTGCGCCGAGTACTTGACCAGCTCACCGAAGTATGCGCGGATATCGGTCAACAGGCTGCGGAGTCCGGCCTGCCGACAAAAATGTAGAATCTGGCTGATCGTGCGCCGCCAGCGATAACGCGGTGAGCGCGCGAGTACCGGAAAGGGGATATCGAAATAGCCGCCATGGGCCGTGACGACCGGGATTACGAGTCGAAGCCCCGCAACTTCGGGCGCATCGATCCGTTCTGCCTGTTCGCTGTCATACCGCTGGCCGCGGTCGGTATCGCCTTGATCTTCTCCGATGTGCCGGTGCTCGCCCCGGTGCTGATCGTGCTCGCCGGTCTCATCGTGCTGCTCGACTCCTGGCTGCACCGTCCCGGTCGGCTGATCGACCCGAGGACCGCCAAGCAGGCGCTGCGCCGCAGCAAGGAAATCGAGGAAGGCGGCGCGGCCCGATCCGACGTCCGCCGTGGTTCGCGCGACACCGGCCCGCAGTCCCAGGCCCGCTCCCGCACCCGCTCCACCCAGGGCGGCGGCGGGCGTCAGCAGCAGCGCCAGCGCCAGGGCGCCTACCGGGAGCCGCAACGCGGCCGTTCCCGCTACTGATCCAGCAGGTCACGGCGCTTCTTCAGTAATATCTGGCCGTTCGCGCGGACGGCCGGTGAAGGAGTGCCATGCAGTTGCTGCTCGTGGTGGTCGGCGCGATCGCGGTTGCCGCCATCGCCCACCGCAAGGGCCTGGAACCGTCGATCGTCGTGGTCGTGCTGGCCTCGCTGGTCTCCTTCATCCCTGGCCTGCCCCGCTTCCAACTCGAACCCGACCTGATCCTCGGCGTGGTCATCCCGCCACTGCTCTATTCGGCCGCGCTGGACTTCTCCTTCGCCAGCTTCGCCCGCAACATCCGGCCGATCCTCGCCTTGGGCGTCGGTATGGTCCTGGTGTCCACTTTCGCCACCGGCCTGGTCGCCTGGTGGGTGGTGCCCAGCCTCGCGTTCACGCCCGCCCTGGTGCTCGGCGCGGTGGTCGCGCCGCCGGACGCGGTCGCCGCGCTCGCCGTCGCCCGCCGCCTCGGTCTGCCGAAACGCCTGATGGCGATCCTGACCGGGGAAAGCCTGGTCAACGACGCGTCCGCGCTGACAGTGTTCAGCCTGACCGTCGTCGCCGTCACCGGTGGCCACACCACGTTCAGCAACCCGTTCCTGCTCTTCGGTTACGACGTGGTCGGCGGCTGCGTCATCGGGCTGCTGCTGGGGATCGTCGTGCACTGGATCCGGTTGCGCCTGCGGGACAGCGGTTTGGAGACCGCGCTCGGTCTCGCTGTGCCGTTCGCCGCCTACCTGCTCGCCGAGCAGATCCACGCCTCCGGCGTGCTCGCGGTCGTGATGGCCGGATTCTCGTTGGGCCACAACAACGCCAGCGTCGGCTTCGAGACCCGGTTGCAGGACCGGCAGGTGTGGCAGAGCCTGGACACGCTGCTGGAGACGTTCGTCTTCGCCTACATGGGTTTGCAGTGCAAGTTCATCTTCGCCGACATCAACCCGAACGGCCTGTCCTGGCCGTCCTTTGTGGTCGGTGCTGCGGCGATCCTGTTGACGGTGCTGCTGATCCGTCCGGCGTGGGTGTTCCTGGCCTACGGCCGCGACATGGCCATCCGCACCCTGTTGCGCCGGATCATGGGCGAGGAACGCGTGGCCGCGCGCAATGAGCGCCATCTGCAACGCAGGCAGGAGCGCAACCCGAACGGTCCGCCGCCCGCGCGCCAGCTGTCCTGGCGCTACCTCACGGTGATCTCGTGGAGCGGCATGCGCGGCGTGGTCACGCTCGCCGCGGCGGCGGGCATCCCGTCATCGTTCCCGCACCGCGACATCATCCAGGCGCTCGCCTTCGTGGTCGCGGTCGGCACCCTGCTCATCCAGGGACCGACCCTGCCGCCGCTGATCCGGGTGCTGAACATCTCCGCTCCCGACGAACGCCGCTACGAAGCCGAATCCGTACATACCGCGCGGCAGATCATCCAGACCGCGACCGAGCAGAAGGTGAAGGAGATCTTCGCCGATCCGCCGGAGGGCGTCGACAAGGAACTGCTGATCAAGTACAAGCAGCGGTTCAGCACGATGCTCGCGGCGCGCAGACCCAGCGGCGACGACGAAGCCGAGCAGCAGACCGTCGCCGAACGCCCGGACAGCCCGATGCGCGACGCCACCAAGAAGCTGCGTCGCAGCATGCTCGCCGCGCAGCGCACGGCGCTGACCGACGCACGCGACAAGGGCGAGCTCGACGATGACGTGACCCGCCGTGAACTGGAGCGCCTCGACTACGAGGAAGCCGCGGCCTGGTGGAGTTCGTCGCTGGACGAATAGGGAGTAAGAATGGCACCACACGCCATTGAGTACCGGTGGAGGTCGCATGAGTGTTGTCGGAACCCGGGTGGTCCGAATGGAGGACCACAAGCTGATCACCTCCGGCGGTGACTACGTCGACGACCTACGCGAACCGCTGCTGACCGGCGCGGCGCACGTCATGTTCGTGCGCAGTCCGCTGGCGCACGCCAAGATCGCCGCGATCGACCCGGCCGCCGCCCGCGAACTGCCCGGTGTGCTCGGCGTGTTCATCGCCGAGGACCTGCCCGAGGCATCGCGCGGCGACTCGCCGACCTCGGAGCCGTGGCTGGCCGGTGACACCGTGCGCTATGTCGGCGAACCCGTCGCGCTGGTGGTGACCGAGCAGCGCTACCAGCTCGCGGACGCGGCCGAACTGATCGACATCGACTACGACCCGCTGCCCGCCGTGATCGGCTACGAAACCGCGCTCACCAGCGAAACCCAGCTGTTCGAGGGCACCGAGCACAACATCGCGGGCGTCAACGGCGAACCGGGCGCGCAGACCGGCGCGTTCGACGACTGCGAGGTCGTGGTCACCGAGACCATCGAGAACCAGCGCGTCGCCCCGGCCCCGCTCGAGGTGCGTGGCGCGTCCTGCGCGTGGGGCCCTGACGGTCGACTGACCATGTGGCTGTCCACTCAGAACGCGCAGATGGCTCGTGGTGCCCTGGCCATGCGCCTCGGTGTCGACGAGGAGCTGATCCGGGTGATCGCGCCGGACGTCGGCGGCGGCTTCGGCGCGAAGATCGGCGCCGACCCGGAGGCCACGGTGCTGGCCTGGGCCGCTCGCGAGGTCGGCAGGCCGGTGCGCTGGATCGAGACCCGCAGCGAGAACCTCACCTCGATGACGCACGGCCGGGGCCAGCGGCAGACCGTCACCATCGGCGGCAGCAAGGACGGCAGGGTCAGCGCGTACCGGCTGGAGGTCGTGCAGGACACCGGCGCCTACCCGAGGATGGCCGCGTCCATGCTGCCCAGCCTGACCGGCCTGATGGCCACCGGCGTCTACAAGATCCCGGCCGTCGAATACGCCAGTCGCAGCGTCTTCACCAACACCACCCCGATCGCCGCCTATCGCGGTGCCGGTCGGCCCGAGGCGACCGCGGCTGTCGAGCGCGCGATGGACCTGTTCGCGTTGCGCATCGGCATGGACCCGGCCGACGTGCGGCGGATCAACTTCATCAAACCCTCAGAGTTTCCCTACACAACGCCCAGCGGCGCCACCTACGACACCGGCGAGTACGCCGAAGCGCTCGACCGCGTGCTCGCCGCCGCCGACTATCCGGCACTGCGCGCCGAGCAGGCCCGGCGCCGCGCCGAAGGCGACGTGGTCGCGCTGGGCATCGGGGTGTCCAGCTACGTCGAGATCACCGGTGGTGACAGCAGCGGCGAGAGCGGCAAGGTCGTCATGCACGCCGACGGTTCGGTCACCGCCTACACCGGCAGTTCCCCGCACGGCCAGGGCCTGGCCAGCACGCTGGCGATGATGCTCGCCGACCAGTTCGGCGTGCCGATGGAGAAGATCACCGTCCGGCACGGCGACACCGACGAGATCCCCAAGGCGGTCGGCACGTTCGGCTCACGTTCGCTGCAACTGGGCGGGTCCGCGATCAAACAGGCCGCCGACAAGGTCATCGAGCAGGCCCGCGAGATCGCCGCCGATCTGCTGGAGGCCAACCCGGACGACCTCGAACTCGACGTGACCAGCGGCCAGTGGCAGGTGCGCGGCGCGCCATCCGCGGCCGGTGCGACCTGGTCGCAGGTCGTCGAACGAGCCGAGGACACCGAGCTGGCCGCCGATCTGTGGTTCTCCGAAGGCAACCCGACGTTCCCGTTCGGCGCGCAGGTCGCGGTGGTCGATGTGGACACCGAGACCGGCAAAGTCGTGCTGCGCCGGATCATCGCGCTCGACGACGCGGGCCCGATCATGAACCCGTTGACCTTCGCGGGTCAGCGGCACGGCGGTCTCGCGCAGGGCAGCGCCCAGGCGATGCTGGAAGTGATGGACTACGACGAGGACGGCAACCCGACCACCGCCACCCTCGCCGACTACTCGTTCATCACCGCGACCGAGCTGCCCGACTTCGAGCTGCTCGACATGGCCACCCCGACCGACCGCAACCCGTTGGGCGTCAAGGGAATCGGCGAGGCCGCGACCATCGGCTCGACCCCGGCCGTGCACAGCGCGGTCGTGGACGCCCTGACCCATCTCGGCGTGCGGCACCTGGACATGCCGACCACACCGATCCGCGTGTGGAACGCGATCAACGCAGCGAAGGAGGTGCACTGAGATGCGCGTCGGTATCGAGGTGAACGGCAAGCAGACCGACGAGGAGATCGAGGACCGCACGCTGCTCGTGCACTACCTGCGGGACGTGCTCGGCCTGACCGCGACCAACGTCGGCTGCGACACCACCTCCTGCGGCGCGTGCACGGTGCTACTCGACGGCGAGGCGGTCAAGTCGTGCACGGTGCTTGCCGCGCAGGCGGATGGGCACGCGGTGACCACATTGGAGGGTCTGGCCGATCCGGACGGCAGCGAACTGCATCCGATGCAGCGCGCCTTCCGCGAACAGCACGGCCTGCAATGCGGGTTCTGCACGCCCGGCATGATCATGGCGTCCGTGTCGTTGTTGCGCGACAACCCGAAGCCAAGCCGAGACGAGGTGCGGCACGGCCTGGAGGGCAACCTCTGTCGCTGCACCGGTTATCACAACATCGTCAACGCGGTGATGGACGCGTCCGGCCAGGAGGTGCAGGCATGATCCCGGCCCAGCTCTCCTACGTGCGCGCCAGGTCCGTCGAGGAGACACTGGATCTGCTCGCCGAACACGGCGACGACGCGAAGGTGCTCGCAGGCGGGCATTCCTTGCTGCCGCTGATGAAGTTCCGCTTCGCCGCGCCCGAGGTGCTGGTGGACATCGGGCCGCTTGGCGAGTTGAGCTACGTCGAAGAGTCCGGCGACGAGATCGCGATCGGCGCGCTGACCCGCTACCGCGACCTGCACACCAACGAGATCCTGCGCGCGCACGCGCCGTTGCTGGCCGAAGTCGCGGGCGCGATCGGTGATCCGCAGGTGCGCAACCGTGGCACCATCGGCGGTTCGCTCGCGCACGCAGACCCCGCGGCAGACCTGCCCGCCGCTACTCTGGCCAGCGACGCGGTGTTCGTGGTGCGCAGTCTGGAGGGGGAGCGGGCCATCCCGGCCGAGGAGTTCTTCCTCGGTCCGTTCACCACGCCGATCGAACCGGACGAGCTTGTGGTGGAGATCCGGGTGCCCAAGCAGACCGGGCTCGGCTGGGCCTTCGAGAAGTTCAGCAGGCGCGCCATCGACTGGGCGATCGTGGGCGTGACCGCGGTCGGCTCATCGATTGCACTGATCAACATGGGCGGTTCGCCGGTGCGCGCGCGAGTCGCCGAGGAGGCGTTGGCCAGCGGGGCGAGCCCAGCCGAGGCAGGCGCGCTGGCCGCGGAGGACACCAGCCCGGCGAACGAGCCGCACGCCTCCACCGAGTACCGCAAGCACCTCGCGCGAGTGCTGACCACCAGGGCGCTCACCAAGATCGCCGGGGAGCAGCCCGTCGGCCTGCGCTGATTGGTCATATTGGTCGGGCCCGGAACTCTTGCGAGTTCCGGGCCCGAGTCGTCTGCTAACGATTGCTCGTTGACCTCTTGACCCTGCGTGAGGCGCTGGGTACCGTTTGTTCACGCGAGTAAGGAAGACTAGCTAACTAACTCGACTGGAGTCCTCGCATGGCAGCGTCGCCTCGCTCCTCACGGGAACCGGACTTACCACGTCGCACCCGGCGCAAGTCCCGGCGCACGCTCGTCGCCGCGGCCGTGTCCGCCGGTGTTGCCATCGCCGTGCTGCCGACGTGCGCGTTCGCCGCGACCAGCGGCCAGCTCCGCGTCGACCAGGTCGGCTACCTGCCAACGGACACCAAGATCGCCTACCTGATGACCTCGGCGGCCGTCTCCGGCGAGAAGTACCAGGTGGTCAACTCCGCAGGCGCGTCGGTCGCCGGCGGCACGATCACCGCCGCCAGTCGCGGCAACTGGAACGCGAAGTACCCGGACGTCTACCCGATCGACTTCTCCAGCCTGACCGCCGGCGGCACCTACCACGTCGCGGTCAGCGGCAAGGTCGCCGCGACCTCGGACAACTTCCAGATCGAGAGCGCGGCCAGCCTGTACGGCGCGCTGGTCACCGGCGGCGTGCAGTTCTACCAGAGCCAGCGCGACGGTTCGGACCAGGTCGCCGGTTCGATGAACCGCAAAGCCTCGCACCTCGACGACGCCAGCGCGTCCGTCTACCAGGACCCGACCTTCAAGTCCGGCGGCGACGGTGACGTCATCACCGACAAGACGCTCACCAGGATCGCCGGTCCGGTCGACGTTTCCGGCGGCTGGTTCGACGCGGGCGACTACCTCAAGTTCACCTTCACCGCCTCCTACGCCGACGACCTGCTCTACGCTTCCGAACTCGCCCTCGGAGCCCAAGCGCCAACCTCCCTGACAGCGGAAGCGGCCTTCGGCACCCAGTGGCTGAACAAGATGTGGAACCCGTCGACCAAGACGCTCTACCTCCAGGTCGGCATCGGCACCGGCAACAACTCCTCGTTCTACGGCGACCACGACCTCTGGCGTCTGCCGCAGGCCGACGACTCCGACAGCGCCAAGATGGACGTCTACGCCGCCAAGAACCGGCCGGTCTTCGAGGCAGCGGCGTCCGGCGCCAAGATCGACCCGGATGTGGCCGGCCGTGTCGCCGCCGCGTTCGCGTTCGCCGCGCAGGCCGAGGCCATTAGCAACCCGAGCGGTGCCAAAACCGAGCTGAACGACGCCACCTCGCTCTACGCGATGGCCAACCTCAGCCCCGGCAGCAAGCTCGCCTCCGCGCTGCCCTCCGCGTACTACCCGGAGTCGATCTGGCACGACGACATGGAGCTCGCCGCGACCGAGATCGCCAGGGCGCAGCAGAACCTCGGTGACTCCAGCGCCACCGTCCAGCCCTACCTCGCGGACGCCGCCACCTACGCGTCGGACTACATCAAGAGCGACTCCGGCAACG
This sequence comes from Pseudonocardiaceae bacterium, assembly GCA_036494465.1. Lineage (GTDB taxonomy): Bacteria > Actinomycetota > Actinomycetes > Mycobacteriales > Pseudonocardiaceae > CAJCJE01. The sequence goes on along the minus strand of DASXOJ010000021.1, from coordinate 35,035 downwards.
ACACCTTCAACCTCTACGACACCAGCGCGCTCGCGCACACCGACCTGATCGCCGCCATCCAGGCCGCGAACAACCCGAGCGGACTGGCGGTGAGCTCGGCCGACCTGATCGCGAACCTGAAGGCACAGCTGTCCTCGGCCGCCACCAAGGCGACCAGCGACATCTTCCACGCGGGCGGCAACTACGCCAACTTCGACGTCGACTCGCACACCTTCGGCCTGATCGCCACCGCGGCGATGTACCAGAAGGTCAGCGGTGACAACGAGTTCGCGGCGTTCGCCAACGAACAACGCGACTGGCTGCTCGGCGGCAACGCCTGGGGGACCAGCTTCATGGTCGGTCTCGGCACCACGTTCCCGGACTGCATGGGTTCCCAGATCCCGAACCTGTCCGGCTCCACCAATGGCAAGGCACCGCTCGACACCGGCGCTGTCGTCAACGGCCCGAACGGCAGCGGCAACTTCAGCGGCGGCCTTGGCAGTCTGCAGGACGGCATGAAGAAGTGCGAGAACGACGGCTTCACCACGTTCACCGGCCATGGCAGCGAATACGTCGACGACGTGCGGTCCTGGCAGACCAGTGAACCGGCTCTGGACATGACCGGCGCGGCCATCATCGCCGGTGCGTTCCAGCAGTCGCTGAACAGTTAGACCAGACCACAAGCCGGCATCGGCGCCGGACGGCGATCACCCCGCCTCCGCGCCGCCGAACCGGCTGGCGGGTACCTCCGGCGCGTGGCGACGTAGAGGTACTACAGGGAAAGGCAGCGCGTCGGGTGCCCCGTGGACAGGCACCCGCCGCGCTGCCGTATTTTCAGCGGCCTGGGCGGCCTCCCGGCTGTCGCAACCGCCTGCGGTCCGACTACGTGGTCGGCTGCTTGGCGCTCGGGCGGATCACCAGGACCGCCACGACCAGCGCGACCACGACGAAGCCCGCGCCGATCCAGAAACCGAGCTGGTAGCCCTCGGTCAGCGCCATCGTCTTGTCGACGCCCTGCCTCAACAGGCTCGCGCTGCGCGTCGCGGACAACGTGGCGAGCAGTGCGAGGCCGAGTGCGGAGCCGACCTGCATGGTCGTGTTGACCAGGCCGGAGGCGAGGCCCGCGTCCTGCTCCTTGGCGCCGGACATGGCGAGCGTGGCGAGGGTGGGGAAGGCGACGCCGACTCCGACGCCGATGGGCACGATCGCGGGCAGCACGTCGAGCAGGTAGCTGCCGTTGATCGGCGCGCGGCCGAACAGGGCGAGGCCGATGGCGATCAGGGCGAGGCCGGGCAGCAAGGTGGTGCGCGGGCCGAACTTGGTGATCAGCCGCTCGGTGTAGCGCAGCGACAGGGTGCCGATCACGACCGTCGTGGGCAGGAACGCGAGGCCGGTTTCCAGCGCGTCGTAGTGGAGCACGTCCTGCAGGTACAGCACGCCGAGCACGAACATGCCGAACATGCCGGCGACGGCGAGCATCTGCACGGCGTTGGCGCCGGAGACGTTGCGCGAGCGGAAGATCCGCAACGGGATCAGCGGGTTGCCCGCGAAGTGTTCGCGGATGACGAACCCGATCAGCAGCGCGATCGCGCCACCGCCGAAGGCGAGGGTCTGCGGCGCGCCCCAGCCGTATTCGGCGGCGGGCTTGACGATCGTGTACACGCCGAGCATCAGGGCTGCGGTGATGAGCACGGCGCCGAGCACGTCGGTGCCCTTGCTGAAGCCGGTGCCCTTGTCCTTGGGCAGCAGGCGCGGCGCGAGGATGATCGTGACGATGCCGATGGGCAGGTTGATGAAGAAGATCCAGTGCCAGTTGATGCCCTGGGTGAGCACGCCGCCCGCGAGCAGGCCGACCGAACCGCCCGCGGTGGCGACGAAGCCGTACACGCCGATGGCTTTGGCCTGTTCCCTCGGTTTGGGGAACATGGTGACGATCATGCCGAGGATGACCGCGGACGTCATCGCGCCGCCGACGCCCTGGATGAATCGCGCGGTGATCAGCATCGCCTGGTTCTGCGCGAGCCCGCAGGCCAGTGACGCCAGGGTGAACACGACGAGACCGGCCAACATGATGCCGCGCCGGGAAACGATGTCGCCGAGCCGACCGGCGAGCAGCAGCAATCCGCCGAACGCGATCAGGTAGGCGTTGATGACCCAGGCCAGGCCGGCGGAGGTGAAGCCGAGGTCGCTCTGGATCGCGGGCAGCGCCACGTTCACGACGGTGGCGTCCAGCACGATCATCAGCATGCCGATGCACAGCACGATGAGCGCGATCCAGCGGGAACGGTCATTCTGTGTGTTCACCGTCGCACCCTGGGTGAGTTCAGCGGTCTGTGTCATCGGAGAACCTTCCATACCGGAAAACCTAGTCACCAGTACTGACAGGAGCGAACACATAAACTCATCGGTCAACGGGTGAGAATTGGAGGAACGCCATGTCGATCGATGTCATCGACTCGGGTGTGGACGCCGACTTCGTCGCGTTGGCGGATCCATTTCGTCGCGAGCTGTACGCGCACTGCTACCGGATGCTCGGTTCCGTGCACGACGCCGAAGATCTGGTGCAGGAGACCTATCTGCGGGCCTGGCGCGCCTACGAGAACTTCGAGGGCCGCTCGTCGTTGCGTACCTGGCTGCACCGCATCGCCACCACCGCCTGCCTGACCGCGTTGGAGGGCCGCGCGAAGCGCCCGTTGCCGGTCGGGCTCGGCGGGTCGAGTGCTGATCCGTTCGAGGAACTGGTGGAGCGGCAGGAAATCCCGTGGCTGGAGCCGATTCCGCAGTCCATGCTCGACGACCCGACCGATCCGGCCGCGATCGCGGACAGCAGGGCGAGTATCCGGCTCGCGCTGATCGCGGCGCTGCAACACCTGCCACCTCGGCAACGCGCGGTGCTGATCCTGTGCGAGGTGTTGAAGTGGCGCGCGGCCGAAGTCGCCAAGGCGCTGGACACCACTACCGCGTCCGTGAACAGCCTGCTGCAACGCGCCCGCGCCCAGTTGGCCAAGCTCGCCCCCGAACTCGACGAGATGAGCGAGCCTGCCGACGCGACCCGCCGCGCGATGCTGGACCGCTACGTGGACGCGTTCGAGGACTACGACCTGGCCGCGCTTTCCGAGATGTTCACCGAGAACACGGTCTGGGAGATGCCGCCGTTCACCAGTTGGTTCTCCGGTGCCGACGCGATCCGCGCGCTGATCGAGAACCACTGTCCGGCCAAGAACGCGGGCGAGCTGAAGATGACTCGCACCGCCGCCAACGGCCAGGAGGCGGTCGGGCAGTACCTGCTCGACCAGGAAACCGGTGAACACAAAGCGTTCAGCCTGCACGTGTTGACAATGCACAACGAGCGCATCGCGCACGTCACGGTCTTCTTCGACACGAGTTTGTTCGAGAAATTCGGTCTCCCGATGGTGTGGCGCGGATAACCGGGCCGGACTCCCGGGCAACCTCCCACCGCATCGAGGCGTCAGTCTGGGCATGGAGACACGGGAACAGGCGCCGGACGACAGCGTGCGCGGGGAGCTCGTGGATGACCCGAAAACGGTGATCATCCGGCCCCAGCGCAGGCGTTTCTGGCGGCGTCCCGCTGTGAAGTGGACGCGTCGCGCGGTGCTTGCGGCATTGCTGGTCTTCCTGATCGTGGTCGGCTGGTCGATCGGTGGCGCGTTGACCGCGCCGGGCACCGACTCGACCGCGGCGCGACTGGCCGAATGGGGCCGTGACCACGGCTTGGGCGGCATCGTGACCTGGCTGGAGAAGGAGCAGTACGACCAGAACCAGCCCAAGACCGGTGGCGTGCCGCTCGGCGGCATCCCGAAGGCGCAGGGCGCCGAAACCACCGCTCCGCCGCCATCGGGTGGCACCTCCGCACCGCGGACCCTCCCGGCCCCGCCTGCCATCCAGCCGGTCGCCGGCGGCACCCCGCTGGCCAACGAGGGGCAGTGGCAGACCGTGGTGACGGTGCAGGGCGCGCCCGCGGTGCGGGTGGCGGAACTCCGGCCGGACACGCAACACACCTCGTTCGTGGCGGGCGTGATGTGGATGGACCCGAACCTGGTGCGCGGTCAGTTGCAGCCCGGTTTCCAGGACCCGGGCGGCAAGTGGCAGGCCTCGGACGAGATCGCGCCCGCCGACCGGGGCAGCGTGGCCGCCGTGTTCAACGCGGGTTTCCGGCTCGACGCGAGTCGTGGCGGCTACTACAGCGAGGGCAGGACCGTGGTGCCGTTGCAGAACAACGCGGCCAGCCTGGTGCTGGACAAGAACGGCGTGGCCAGCGTCGGCACGTGGAACGACGAGGTCAAGATGACCCAGGATGTGGCCAGCGTGCGGCAGAACCTGGCGATGCTGGTGGACAACGGCAAGGTCGCCTCGAACTGTGCCTCAGGTGGTGCGGTGTGGGGTTGGACGCTGGGCAACGACGCCTACATCGACCGGTCCGCGTTCGGCGTGACCGCCGACGGTGCCGAGGTCTACGTCGGCGGGCCCGCGTTGTCGGTGTGCACGCTCGGCAAGATCCTCCAGGCGGCGGGCGTGGTGCGCGGTATGGAGCTGGACATCAACCCGGACTGGATCAGTGGCGCGTACTTCCATGATGGACAGAGCCACGACCAGCCGAGCGGGAACCCGAAGGGTTTCCGGCTGTACCCGACCCAGAAGCTCCCGCCGACCAAGTACTTCCAGCCGTCCATGCGGGACTGGTTCGGCTGGTACGCTCGCCCCTAATCATGAGTGCTATCCGGGACGTGTCGATCGTCGACGAGATGATCCGGCTCGGTCAGTTCCTGAAGCTGGCCGGCCTTGCCGAGGATGGCGTCGACGCCAAGGACATGATCGAGGCGGGCGAGGTCAGCGTGAACGGCAGGCCGGAGAGCCGCCGTGGCCGCCAGCTCAAGATCGGCGACGTGGTCGCGTCACCAGCGGGTCGCGCCCGACTTACCCAAGACTGACTCGGCGCCTGGTGCGTACGCCTGGGCGGCGCAGATCGTCGAGCGCGGTGGTGAGTGCGATCTCCAGATAGGCCAGTTCGTCGGTGGCGATCAACAGCGTCGCGCCACCGGTGACGGCCGCCAGGATGGCGATCCCGGCCTGGTCCGGGTCGATGCTCTGGTCGATCTCGCCTGCGGCGCGCAAGGCGCGAACGCCGTCGGCGAGCAGGTCGCGCCAGCGTGCCGACAGGTCGGTGACGACCTGTTGGACTTCCGGGTTGCCCGGCCGTAGCTGGGCGATGAGCGCGGAGAGCGGGCACCCGGCGCGCTGGCCGTCGTAGATCTCGATGATCCGCCGCCGCCACGCCTGCCACTTCCGCCAGCTGGTCAGGTCGCCGAGGAATGGCTGCTGTTCGGCGAGCACCTGGTCGGCTTCGTGCTGGGCGACGGCGAACAGCAGGTCGGACTTGCCGTCCGGGAAGTAGTGGAACAGCTGGCTCTTGCTGGTCGCGGTGGCCGCCCTGATGTCGTCGAGGCCGACGTTGGCGACGCCCTGTTCGCGGATGAGTGCGGCAGCTCCCTCGACGATCCGGGTCCGGGTGGCGGCACCCTTGGCCGTCAGCACTCGTTCCATGTGACCACGATATCAGTGGACCGATCGGTCCATTCGGTGTTAGCTTGTCGATATGCGACTGACTGGAAAACGGGCGCTGGTCACCGGTTCGACCAGCAACATCGGCAGGGCGATCGCGGTCGCGTTCGGACGCGAGGGCGCGCACGTGGTGGTCTCCGGGCGCAACGCGGAACGCGGCGCGGCAGTGGTCGAGGAGATCCGCGCTGCGGGTGGCACGGCCGATTTCGTCGCCGCCGAACTCGACGGCAGCAAGGCGGCCAGCGCGGAGTTGGCTCGGCGGGCTGGCCGGGTCGACATCCTGGTCAACAACGCGGGTGCGATCTTCGGCCAGACCACCGTCGACACGAGCGAAGCGGACCTCGATCGGGTCTACGCGGTGAACGTGAAGGCGCCGTTCTTCCTGACCTCGATCATCGCGCCCGAGATGGCGAAAGCCGGTGGCGGGGTGATCATCAACCTGGGCTCGTGGGTGGCCAGGCTCGGCATCGGGGTCGGTGCTTCGTATGCCGCCAGCAAGGGCGCGCTGGAGACGTTGACCAGGGCCTGGTCCGCCGAGTTCGGGCCGGGCGGGGTGCGGGTGAACGCGATCTCGCCGGGCGTGGTGCACGGCGAACTGCGTGACGGGCACCCCGCCCAGCCGATGATGAAAGGCACGCCCTACGGCGCGGTCGGCGACCCGGAGGCGATCGCCCTGGCCGCCGTTTACCTGGCCAGCGATGATGCCGCGTTCGTACACGGCACGGTGCTGGATGTGGACGGCGGCCGGGTCGGCGTCGCCGTGATCAGCAGTTGACCAGCTCCGGTTTCTGGTTCAGCACCTGCGCGCGCGGCGTGCTGAACTCCTCGTACGCCGCCTGATCCGACGGGGCGAACATGGCGAGCTTGTGGCAGTTCTGGAACGCCAGCTTCACGTTGAAGTGCCGCTCGACCGCGCCCCGCATGGCATCGCTGGCCACCAGGCGCAACAGCTGGCCGCGCGCGGCCTCGTCCGGCGGCGGGGTCTGGTTGTCCGCATAGGTGCCACCGCTGGTGACGAACTCGCCGGCCACCGCGCTCACCACCGACCAGGCGTACGGGAGCGAGTCGCGGACGCAGGCGATGAACTCGTCATCGGAGATCGGGCCGGCCTTGGCGCGGTCCAGCAGTGCGGCAGGAACTGTGAGGGACAACGGAACCTCCTCTATCGACAATGATTGCCATTGCCGATTAAAGCGGGGTTCCGGAGACAGCGGAACCCCGGTCGCCTGATCGGGCGACCGGGGTTCCGATTGTTGATCTACTGGAGGTAGTGCTCGACCTCGGACACCGGCCTCGCCTCGGCCCCGTCCACTGCTTGACCAGCGGATTTGCGGGCCCGACGCTGCCGGAGCAGGTCCCAGCACTGATCAAGGGCCTCTTCGACGGCCTTGAGCTCGCGCCGCTCCTCAGCCGCGTCCAGCTCACCCGCCTCGGTCTTGGCGCGCAACTGGTGCTCGCGGTCGACCAGCTCGTGCACCTTGGCCAGGATGTCCTTGTCCGTCATGCGCGCGTCCTTCCGTGCTGTCGCTGCCCGCCACGGTAGCGTCAACGACCCCCGGTGCGCCCGTCACTACCCACCCCGGCGGCCCGGTGCCGGTAGAACTCGACCGGCTCGGCAGCCAGCGGCGTGTTGCCCAGGATGATGTCCGCCGACTTCTCCGCGACCATCATCACCGGCGCGTAGATGTTGCCGTTGGTGATGTAGGGCATCACCGACGCGTCCACCACCCGCAACCCGTCAAGGCCGCGCACCCGCATGGTCAGCGGGTCGACCACCGAGTCCTCGTCGACGCCCATCCGGCAGGTGCAGGACGGGTGCAGCGCGGTCTCGCCGTCCCGGCCGACCCAGTCGAGGATCTCCTGGTCGGTCTGGACTTTGTCGCCGGGGGAGAGCTCGCCGCCGTTGAACGGCGCCAGCGCGGGCTGGTTGAGGATCTTCCGCGCGACCCGGATCGCCTCCACCCACTCGCGCCGATCCTGTTCGGTGGACAGGTAGTTGAACTGGAGCGCGGGATGTTCGTTCGGGTCCGTCGAGCGGATCTTCACGGTGCCGCGCGCGTCCGAGTACATCGGACCGATGTGGACCTGATAACCGTGCCCGCCCGTCGGCGCCGAGCCGTCGTAGCGGATCGCGATGGGCAGGAAGTGGAACATCAGGTTCGGATAGTCGACGTCCTCATTGGACCGCGCGAAGCCGCCGCCCTCGAAGTGGTTGGTCGCGCCGGGACCGCCCCGCAGGAACAGCCACTGCGCGCCGATGAACGGCCGCCGCCACAGCTGAAGCGACGGTGCCATCGACACCGGCTGGGTGCACGAGTACTGGATGTACACCTCAAGGTGGTCCTGGAGGTTCGCGCCGACACCGGGCAGGTCCGCGACCACGTCGATGCCGAGTTCGCCGAGATCCCCGGCATTGCCGACGCCGGAGAGCTGCAACAGTTGTGGCGAGTTGATCGCGCCGCCACAGAGGATGATCTCGGCGCCCGACGCGGTCCGCGTGGACCCGCGATGCGTGTACTCGACGCCGGTGGCCTTCGTGCCGTCGAACCGGATCTTGGTGACCATCGCCCTGGTCTCGACGGTCAGGTTCGGCCGCGACATCACCGGATGCAGATATGCGCGGGCCGCGGAAAGTCGCCTGCCGCGTCGCACGTTGCGGTCGAACGGCGCGAAGCCCTCCTGCCGGTACCCGTTCACGTCCTCGGTCCGCGGATATCCGGCTTGTTCGGTTGCGTCGAAGAACGCGCCGAACAGCGGGTTGGTGGCCGGGCCGCGTTCCAGTTGCAGCGGACCGGAATCGCCCCGGAAGCCGGTATGCTCGCCGTCGCCTGCGAGGCAGTTCTCCATGCGTTTGAAGTAGGGCAGGCAGTGCGCGTAGTCCCAGGTGGACATACCGGGATCGGCGCCCCAGCGCTCGTAGTCCAGCGGGTTACCGCGCTGGAAGATCATCCCGTTGATGCTGCTCGACCCGCCAAGCACCTTGCCGCGCGCGTGGTAGATCCGCCTGCCGTGCATGAACGGTTCCGGCTCGGACTCGTACTTCCAGTCGTAGAACCTGCTGCCGATCGGGAAGGTCAGCGCCGCAGGCATATGGATGAAGACGTCCCACTTGTAGTCCGGGCGACCAGCTTCCAGCACGAGCACCTTGTTCGCGGGATCGGCGGAGAGCCGGTTGCCGAGGGCACTGCCCGCCGAGCCGCCACCGACGACGATGAAGTCGTACTGGGTCATCAGCTCGTTCCTTCCTCGCTCAGCACCGGCTGGACCGCCGCCCACCTGCGCCTGCGCAGCACCAGCAACACGGTGCCGACCACGACGACGATCCCCAGGAACACCAGCGCGCCCCACTGGAAGTACCAGTGGTCGCTGCCGTAGACCGATGCGCGCGGCCAGGCCAGGTTGACGGTCATGGCGGCGCCGTAGAGCACCGCGAAGGCATTCACCGCGGTGCCCCAGCGGCCGAGCGAGAAGAACGGGCCGTGATCCGGCTTGGGCCAGGTGCCGCGCAACCTGCGCAGCAGCATCGGCCCGGTGACCATCAGGTACGGGATGTAGAACAGGATGATGGCCACTGACGTGAGGATGTAGAACACTCGCTGGTTGCCGATGTTGATGACCAGCAACAGGATGGTCAGCACGCCGGTGATCAACGCGGGCATGACCGGCGTCTTGGACCTCGGCGACACCTTGCCCAGCGTGTTGCTGAACGGCAGTCGCTTGTCCCGGGCCATCGAGAAGATCATCCGGATTGCCGCTGTCTGAACGGCGAGGCAGCACACCGTGATCGCGATCGCCGAGCAGACCAGGAAGACGTCGCCGAGTCCGGTGCCGAGCGTCGACTTGATCAGGTAGGGCATGCCCGACGTGCTCAGCTCGCTGGCGTGCAGGTTGCCGACCGCCATCATGCCGATCAGCATCAGCAAGCCACCCGCGATGAACGCCGCCGTCAACGCCCTGATGATCGCGCGCGGGGCGTGCCTGCGCGGTTCGCGCGTTTCCTCGGCGAGCGAACCGGCCGTGTCGAAGCCGTAGAAAACGTACGCGCTCATCAGCGAGGCAACGAGGAAAGCGCCGAAATATCCCCAGGAATGCCCGGCGGCGGTGCCGTTGGTGTCAAAAACGAGGCCGGGGCCGCGCTTGATGTGCACGGCGAGCAGGATGATCAGCAGCGTCACGCCGATCAGCTCGACGGCGACCCCGAAGTTGTTGATCTTCGCCATCAGTTTGACGCCGATGACGTTGATGATCGTGGTGAACACGACCAGGCCGAGCGCGAGAATGATCGCGTTCTTGGCGCCGTCGGGAGTCGCGGTCTGACCGGCATCCGAGGCGCCGCCGATGATCTGGAAGGCGAGCGAGACCTGCGGCAGGATGATCTGGTAGGCGACCGCGACGGCGGCGGCGGTGACGATCGCGCCGATGATCATGATCCAGCCGGCCATCCACGACGTCGCCGGTCGCGCGATCTGTTTGGACCACTGGTAGACCGAACCGGCGAGCGGATACTGGCCGGCGACCTCGGCGAAGCACAGCGCGACCGCGCCCTGCCCGATGAACACCAGTGGCCAGGTCCAGATGAAAGCCGGTCCGCCGGAGGAGAAGCCGAAGAAGAACAGCTGGAAGACGCCGGTCATGATGGAGATGTAGCTGAAACCGGCGGCAAAGGACGAGAACGAGCCGAGCGATCGTTCCAGTTCCTGGCGGTAGCCGAACTTGGCAAGCTCGGAGGTGTCGGTCGGGTTGACGGGTAAGGTCTTCGAGGTGGGCTGGGCGGGGGTGGGCTGAGCAGTCATGGCGACGTCCTCGCGAAGTAGTGTTGCGCCACAGGTTTGTGATTGCGGTAGACGTGTTTGGCCTCGCAGTATTCGTGCAGGCCGGACGGCCCCAACTCGCGGCCGACCCCGGACCGCTTGAATCCGCCCCATTCGGCCGAGGGAAGATACGGACCGAAGTCGTTGATCCACACCGTACCGTGCCGCAGGGCTTTCGCCACTCGTTCGCCACGGTCGACGTCCGCCGTCCAGACTGCTCCGGCCAGCCCGTACTCGGTGTCGTTGCCGAGCCGAACGGCGTCTGCCTCGGTGCTGAACCGCTCGGCGGTGACGATCGGCCCGAAGGTCTCGTCGCGCACCACGGTCATCTCGCGGGTGCAGTCGGCGAACACGGTCGGCAGGTAGAAGAAGCCGTTGGCCAGCTCGGGATCGGTCGGTCTGGCGCCGCCGGTCAGCAATCGAGCGCCTTCCTCGACACCGAGCTTGCCGTAATGCTCTACTTTGGACAGGTGCTGCGCGGAGACCAGTGGTCCGCTCTCACTGTCCGGGTGGAATCCACTGCCCAGCTTGATGTTGGCCGCTTTGCGCGCGAGTTCGGTGACGAAGTCCTCGTAGATCTCGTCCTGGAGCAGCAAGCGCGTGCCCGCCGAGCAGACCTGACCGGCGTGCAGAAAGACCGCGGTGAGCGCATAGTCGAGGGCGACGTCCAGATCGGCGTCCGCGAAGACGATGTTCGGGTTCTTGCCACCGAGCTCCAGACACACCTTCTTCACGGTATCGGCCGCGCCACGCATGATCCACTGACCGGTGCGCAGGCTCCCGGTGAACGACACCAGATCGACGGCCGGGCTCTCCACCAGCGGTGCGCCCACGTTGGGCCCGAGGCCGAGCACGAGATTGGCTACGCCTGCGGGAAGACCGGCTTCTTCGAGCAGCTGGAAGAGTTTGATGGTGGTCAGCGGAGTGATCTCGCTGGGTTTGACGACGATTGTGTTGCCTGCGGCCAGCGCGGGCGCGACCTTCCAGCTCGCCTGCAACAGCGGGTAGTTCCACGGCGTGATCAACCCGCACACGCCGACCGGTTCGTAGTCGATCCTGCTGGTCACATCCGTGCCTGCCTCGACCGGCCGGGATGTCAGGTCCGCACCGAGTTCCGCGTAGTAGCGGAAGACCGATGCGACGTCGTCGACGTCGATTTCGCTCTCCACCAACGGTTTGCCGGTGTCCAGGGTTTCGGTGCGGGCGATCTCCGCCTTGTCCCTGATCAGCAGGTCGGCGACCCGGTTGAGCAGCGCGGCGCGTTCGGCCGGTGGCGTGCGTGGCCACTCGCCATCGTCGAACGCGGTGCGCGCCGCCTGGATCGCGGCTTCCGCGTCCGGGGTGTCTCCGTCGGCGACGGTGCCGATCAGGCTCTGATCGACGGGATTGATGACGTCGGCTCGCCTGCCGGACGCCGATTCCTGCCACTCGCCCCCGATGAACAGCTCGGACATGTGTCCTCCTCAAGGGCTGTGATCAGCGTGCGTCGCGCCCGGTTGAACCCCTTGGCCATGTTCATCGCCAACACCCCGGTCGTCGCCTCGCCCCGGTGGTAGCTGGCCAGGAACGTCCGGTCGGCCGGGTCGCCGTCGATGATCCGCACATCGTCCGTCGGCGCGATCGATCCGGCAAACTGGATCCGCACCCCGTACTGGTCGGACCAGAAGTAGCCGCGACACGTGCAGTGCGCGGTGTGTCGCCCGGCGAGCAGGTTCGCCATGGCGGCGCTCGGCTCCTCCGATGCGTTCGTCCAGTGCTCGTGCCGGACCCCGCCCGGTCCACGTTCGTGCCTGGCCACGTCGCCGACGGCGGCGACGGTGGGGATCTCGGTCAGCCAGCCCGCGTCGGTGAGCACGCCGTTGTTCACCGGGATCCGCGATCCGGCCAGCCAGTCGCTGTTCGGCCGCATCCCGATCGCCACAACCACCAGGTCCGCAGGCAGTTCGCGACCGTTGTCCAGGCACACCATGCGGACCCGTCGCCTGCCCGGTTCGGTGCTGGTCAACAGGCCCGCGACGCCGTGACCGGTGATCAGGTTGACGCCGTTGTCGGTGTGCAGCTGGCCGGCGATCGCGCCCATTTCCCGGCCGACGATCGGCGCGAGCGGCACGTCGAGCGCTTCCAGCACGGTGACCGAGAGGCCGAGCTTGCGCGCGCTGGCCGCCACCTCGGCGCCGAGAAAACCCGCGCCGACGACAACCACGTGCGCCGGCTTTTCCGCCAGCGCCGCGCGCAGCACGATCGCGTCCTCGATGGTGCGCAAGGTGTGGACCCCCACAACGCCTTTGGTGCCGGGGAGGGTGCGGGGCGTGCCACCGGTCGCGACGACAACGCCATCGGCGTACACCGAGGTCCCGTCGGACAACACGATGCGCCCGCTCGCCGGATCCAGTCGTTCCGCCCAGATGCCCAGCCGCCAGTCGGCGGCCAGTTCGGCGTAGTCGTCGGCCTCGGCGAGCGCGAGATCAGCCTGTTCGACGGTGCCAAGCAGGAAGTCCTTGGACAGCGGCGGACGGTCGTAGGGGAGGTGCCGCTCCGCGCCGATCACGGTCAACCGACCGGTGAAGCCCTGTTGGCGCAACGCCTCCGCGGAGTGCAACCCGGCCAGCGAGGCGCCGACGATCGCGATCGACTTCATGCCGCGCCCAACTCGGCCGTGTCGTCGAGCTGGATCATCCCGTCGACGACCGTCACCGGGTAGGTCCTGAGGGCCCTTTTGGCAGGCGGGCCGCTGGGCTTCCCGGTCCGGAGATCGAAGCAGGAGGCATGCAGCGGGCACTCGACCTGGCAGCCCTCCAGCCAGCCGTCCGCGAGCGACGCGTCCTGGTGCGTGCAGGTGTCGTCGACGGCATACAGCTCACCGTCCGCGTTGAACACGGCGATCGGCGGATCGGCCTCGACGCGGAGGGCCGCGCCGGGTGGGAGGTCGTTGATCGGGCACACCAGAATCATCGTCATCTCCGTTGCGCAATACGGAACTGGCGCTGGAATGCGCAACACCTTCCGCTGTTTGCGCCCGTTCGTCAAGTGTTCAGCAGAGGATTGGTCGTGCCGGAGCAGTACGCTGTTGCGTCATGAGCAACAACGGTGAGGGGTCCGGGGCGCTGGTGCAGTCCGTCGACCGCGCGGTCGCGGTGCTGGAGTTGCTCGCCGCCCGGGGCGAGTCGGGCATCACCGAGATCGCCGCCGAACTCGGCGTGCACAAATCCACGGCATCGCGCCTGGTCAGCGTGCTGGAAGGACGCGGGCTCGTCGAGCAGTTGGGGCAACGCGGCAAGTACGTGATCGGCTTCGGTGTCGTGCGGTTGGCCGGTGCGGCGATCGGCCGGCTCGACCTGGCCACCTTCGGCCTGCCGGTCTGCCAGGGACTGGCCGACTCGCTCGGCGAGACCATCAACCTCGCGGTGCTGGACGGCTCCGCCGCCGTGAACATCACCCAGGCCCGCGGCGCGGCTGCCATCTCCGCGCAGAACTGGATCGGCCAGCGCACTCCGCTGCACGCGACGTCCAGCGGCAAGGTGCTGCTCTCGCACCTGGAGCCCGTGCGGCGCAAGGAGATCGTGAACGGGCCGCTGCCCGGCTTCACCCCGAACACCCTGACCGATCCGGCCGCGCTCACCGAGGAACTCGACGAGGTCCTGGTCGCCGGTTATGCGACCACCTTCGAGGAACTGGAGATCGGCCTGCACGCCGTCGCGGTGCCGATTTTCGGTGCCGGTGGGCGACTGCTGGCCGCGATGAGCGCGTCCGGTCCCGCGTACCGGTTGCCGCGTCGGCAGACCAAAGCCATTGCCGCTGATCTCATCGTGGCCGCGACCGGCCTGTCCGCCCAGTTGCAGTTGCTCGCCTGACACCTCTTGACAGCGCTGGCCAGCGCAGCGCACCGTGTTGCTTGTTGCGGAACTCGGCTCACAATGCGCAACATGCGACCGGGAGGCGTCATGGCCGTCGTGCCACGCGTGGTCATCATCGGTGCGGGCATCGTCGGTTCGGCGATCGCCGACGAACTGACCGAGCGCGGCTGGACCGATGTCACCGTCCTCGACCAGGGCGAACTGTTCACCACCGGCGGTTCGACCTCGCACGCGCCCGGCCTGGTCTTCCAAACGACCCCGAACCGCACCATGACCGAGTTCGCCAAGTACACGGTCGCGAAGTACTCGTCGCTGACCCTGGACGGCGACTGGTGCTTCCGGCAACTCGGCGGCCTCGAAATTGCCACCACCTCTGAGCGCATGCGGGAGTTGACGCGCCGCCACGGCTGGGCAACCGCCTGGGGCGTCGAGAGTTATCTGCGTTCGCCCGAGGAATGCGCGGCCTTGCACCCGCTGCTCGATCCCTCAGTGATCCTTGGCGGATTCCATATCCCGAGCGACGGCCTCGCCAAACCGGTCCGCGCCACCGAGGCACAGGCGCGCCGGGCGATCGAGCGCGGCGCGCGCTTCATCGGCGGTCAGAAGGTGACCACGATCGAACAGTCCGAGGGCCGGGTGACCGGGGTCAGCACCGAGACCGACACCTTCCCCGCCGACATCGTGCTGTCCTGCGCGGGTATGTGGGGCCCGACCATCGGCGCGCTCGTCGACCTGCCCATTCCGCTGGTCCCGATGGCGCACCAGTACGTGAAGACCACCCCGCTCCCTGTGCTCAGCGGGGCCGGCACCGAGGCGAGCAAGCCGATCCTGCGGCACCAGAGCGCGGACCTCTACTTCCGCGAACACGTCGACCGGCTCGGCATCGGCGCCTACGGGCACCAGCCGATGCCCGTCGACCCGAACGACATCGGCGACCCGCGCGCCATGTCCGGCATGCCGTCGGAACGCGAGTTCACCCCCGCCGACTTCGACCAGTCCTGGTCCGACGCGGTCGACCTGCTGCCCGCGCTGGCCGACGCCAAGGTGCAGGAGGGCATCAACGGGCTGTTCTCGTTCACCCCCGACGGCAACCCGCTGCTCGGCGAACACCCCAACCTGCTCGGCTTCTGGGTCGCCGAGGCCGTGTGGATCACGCATTCGGCCGGTGTCGCGCGCGCGGTCGCGGAGTGGTTGGTGGAGGGGCAGCCGCGCATCGATCTGCACAACTGCGACCTGAACCGGTTCGACCCGATCGCGCTCGCGCCCGACTACGTGCATGCGCGCAGTTGCCGCAGTTTCGTCGAGGTCTACGACATCCTGCACCCGCTCGACCCGGTCGCCGTCCCCGGCGGCATCCGCACCAGCCCGTTCCATCAGCAGCAGGCCGATCTCGGCGCGCACTTCATCGAGAGCGGCGGCTGGGACCGTCCGTTCTGGTACGAGTCCAACGCGAACCTGTCCGAAGTTTCCGAGATCCCGTCCCGCAACGACTGGGCGGCGCGGCACTGGTCACCGATCGCGGGCGCGGAGGCGCTGGTCGCGCGCGAGCGGGTCGCGCTGTTCGACATGACCCCGTTGAAGCGCCTTGAGGTTTCCGGGCCCGGCGCGCTGGACCTGTTGCAGCAGTTGAGCACCAACCAACTGGCCAAGAAGCCCGGCTCGGTCACCTACGCGCTCATGCTCGACCACGACGGCGGCATCCGCAGCGACGTGACCGTGGCCCGGTTGAGCAAGAACAGTTTCCAGGTCGGCGTGAACGGCAACCTGGACACCGAATGGATCAGCCGCCACCTGCCGGAGGACGGCACGGTGCAGGTCCGCGACATCACCGGCGGTACCTGCTGCATCGGGTTGTGGGGGCCGCACGCGCGGGACGTGCTGCAACCGTTGACCCGCACCGATTTCTCGGCGAAGGCGATGCGCTACTTCAGCGGTCGCCAGACCTACCTTGGCAACGTGCCGGTGACCGCGCTTCGACTGTCCTATGTGGGTGAACTCGGCTGGGAGCTGTACACCACCGCCGAAATGGGCCGGGCGTTGTGGGATCTGCTCTGGGAGGCCGGGCAGGCGTACGGGGTGATCGCGGCCGGGCGGTCCGCGTTCAACTCGATGCGGCTGGAAAAGGGCTACCGGTCCTGGGGCGCCGACATGACCACCGAACACGACCCGTACGAAGCCGGTCTCGGTTTCGCCGTGCGCAAGGACAAGGGCCCGTTCATCGGCAGCGGCGCGATCGCCGACAGGTCCGCCGAGACCGTCACCCGGAAGCTCGCCTGCCTCACCATCGACGACCCGCAGGCCGTCGTGCTGGGCAACGAACCGGTCCTCGCCGGTGGCGCGGCGGTCGGCTACGTGACGAGCGCGGCCTACGGTTACAGCATCGGCCGCAACATCGCCTACGCCTGGCTGCCCGCGTCGAACGCTGAGCCCGGGACGCGGGTGCACATCGAGTACTTCGGCGAACGGGTGCCTGCCGTCGTCGCGGCCGAGCCGCTGTTCGACCCCCAGATGACCAGACTGCGTGGCTGAGGAGTCAACGACATCATGACCGCGACCGACCTGCCTGCCAGCCTGATCAGCACCCTGCCCGGCGCCTACTACACCGATCAGGAGATCTTCGCCGCCGAACAGGCCGCGATCTTCGAGAACATGTGGTTCTGCGCGGTCCGCTCCGCCGAACTGGAAAAGCCGGGCGACTTCAAGACCGTGCCGATCGGCCGGGAGAGCGTGCTGGTGGCGCGCGGCCGGGACGGTGCGCTGCGCGCGTTCCTGAACGTGTGCCGCCACCGTGGCGCGCGGCTGTGCGTCGACGAGTCGGGCAGTGTGAAGCGTGCGTTCCAGTGCATGTACCACGCCTGGACCTACGGCCTGGACGGCAAACTGATCGCCGCGCCCAACCTGACCTCCATGCCGGACATCGACCGGACCGAATACGGCCTACGGCCTGTTCACCTGCGCGAGTGGCTCGGCTACGCGTGGCTGTGCCTCGCCGACGAACCGCCATCCTTCGACGACGACGTGATCGGCGCGGCCACCGAGCGGCTCGGTTCGCCGACCGCGATCGACAACTACCAGGTCGACCAGCTCGCCGTCGGCAAACGGGTTCGCTACGAGGTCAAGGCGAACTGGAAGCTGATCATCGAGAACTTCATGGAGTGCTACCACTGCGCGACCATCCACCCCGAGCTGACCGAGGTGCTGCCGGAGTTCGCGGACGGCTACGCCGCGCAGTACTACGTCGGGCACGGCGCCGAGTTCGGCGACGAGATCCAAGGGTTCACTGTGGACGGACGGACGGGTTTCGACCGGCTGGGCACGGTCGCCGAGGACCAGGACCGGCGCTACTACGCGATCACCATCAAGCCGCAGGTGTTCATCAACCTGGTGCCGGATCACGTGATCCTGCACCGGATGTTCCCGATTTCCGCCGATCTCACCGTGATCGAGTGCGACTGGCTCTACTCTCCCGCTGTGGTCGCGGCAGGAAAGGACGTCTCGCATTCGGTCGAGCTGTTCCACCGGGTCAACCAGCAGGATTTCGAGGCGTGCGAACGCTGTCAGCCGAACATGTCCTCGCGGCTCTACCGCGACGGCGGCGTGCTGGTTCCTTCCGAGCACCACATCGGCGCGTTCCATGACTGGGTCAAGCTGATGCTCAGCCAGAAGGATCAATACAGTTGAGGTAGGTGAGCATCGCGAGCACCCGGCGGTTGTCGCCTGCCGAGGGTGGCAGGTCGAGTTTGGCGAAGATGTTCGTGGTGTGAAAGGTGATCGCGTTCTCGGTCACGCCGAGCGTGCCCGCGATCGCCGAGTTCGATCTGCCCTGCGCGATCAACTCCAGCACGTCGCGTTCGCGTGCGGTGAGCCGGTCGATCGGGTTGCGGTTCGCCGGTTGCGTCATCAGGTGTCTGACCACGTCCGGGTCCATCACCGTGCCGCCTTCGGCAACCTGCCGCACGGCCGCCACGAACTCGTCGACGTCGAAAACGCGGTCCTTGAGCAGGTAGCCGACCGCGCCGCCGCCATCGGAGAGCAGTTCCCGTGCGTAGACCTGCTCCACGTACTGCGAGAGCACCAGCACCGGCAACCCGGGGAGTTCCGTCCGAGCCTTGATCGCCGCGCGCAAACCCTCGTCGGTGAACGTGGGCGGTAGTCGCACATCGACGACGGCGATGTCCGGTCGCTCGCGCAACAGCGCCGCCAGCAACGCTTCGCCGTCCTCGACCGCCGCCACCACCTCGATGTCGCTCGCGGTCAGCAGGCGTATCAGGCCGTCGCGCAGGAGTGCGAGATCTTCGGCTATGACAACGCGAAGGCGAGCTGACACGGCAACTCCATGGTGACGATGGTCGGTCCGCCGATCGGACTGGCCACGTGCACCATCCCATCGAACCCGGCCAACCGCCGCGTCACCCCGGCCAGGCCACCGGCCTGCGGCATGGTCGCGCCGCCGCGCCCGTCGTCGCCGACCATCACGCCCAACCGGCCGTCGGTGTAGCTCAGGCGGATCCACGCGCTGGTCGCGCCGCTGTGTTTGATCACGTTGGTGAGCACTTCGGTGAGCGCGAAGTACATCGCGGACTCGGCCGGTGCCGGCGGGCGACCGGGCAGGTCGACGGCCAGTTCGACCGGGATCGGCGAGCTCAGCGCGAGCGCCTGCGCCGCACCGGCCAGACCCCGGTCGGCCAGGATCGGCGGATGGATGCCGCGGACCAGTTCGCGCAGTTCGGACAGGGCGAGACCGGTCGACTGCTTCGCTTCGGCGAGCAGTTGCTGGGCGGCGTCCGGATCGGCCGCCATCAGCTTTTCCGCCATGCCGAGGCTCATCCCGAGCGAGACGAGCCGCGCCTGGGCGCCGTCGTGCAGGTCGCGTTCGATCCGGCGGATCTCCGCAGCCTGGGTGTCCACAGCGTTGTCGCGCGACCGGGTCAGTTCGTCGATCCTGGTGACCAGGCGCTCGGTGGTCGCCGGTCCGAGCAGCCAGCGCTGTAGCCAGGTGTACCCGCGCAGCGCGGGCCGGGCGAGGAACCAGGTGCTCAGGGTGGCGAGCACGATCAGGATGACCGCGAGCCATTCCGGGCCGACATCGGGCCGGTAGACATCGGGCCGGACGTCGTACGGGTAGAAGTCGACCGACCGGTGCGTGTTGATCATCCAGCGGGAGAACAGGTAGCCGCCGCCGACGAACGCCGTGAAGACGCCGCCACCCGGAATGCCGGCGAGTAGTTGGCCACCGGTGAGATCGGCGGCCAGCCAGCGGATGTCGCGCCAGGTCGCCGGGTCCGCGCGGTACGCCGCCAGCCGCGCCTTGGTGCCGGAGGGCAGCGGTTCGCGGTAGGGGCGCGGGATCGACACGCCCATCACCCGCGCCGCCCACAACCGGTGCAGATCCGCGAGGTCGCGCAGGCGGTCCAGCGCCCAGCGCGCGGGCATCCGGCCGATGCCGAGCGGGACCAGCAGCATGCTGAGCAGCAGTACCGCGCCGACACCGGCTTCCAGCACGACCGCGGCCACCAGTGCGATCGACCAGCCGACGCACCGCAGCCTGCTCGGCTTGGCCCTGTTTTTCGCCATGCATCCATTGTCGGTCGTACGAGGTGTGTCGTCCCTACGGCTAGACCCACCTTCGACCGAAGCACGGCTGCTCATTAATTATGAATAAATATTGACATTGGACCAACCACCCGGCAACCTCACCTCGTGCGCGACGAAGCGCCGACGAGAGGTAGGGACTGCCGCATGTCCACACGTTCGAGACGACTCGGGTTACTCGCCGCTGCCGTGCTGGCCGCGTTCGTCAGCGTGCTACCGGCCAATGCCGCGCCCGCGCGGCACGTCACCCCCGCCGACAACCAGGGCGGCCCCAACTACACAGCGTCCAATCTCTATGGCTCGGGCCTCGACCCCACCCCCTACATGGGCTGGAACACCTACTACGGCCTCGGCGCGCCCACCGAGCCGCAGGTCAAGAGCGTGGCCCAGTTCCTCGTGTCCAGCGGCATGGCCAAGGCCGGTTACGACATCGTATGGCTGGACGGCGGCTGGCAGGGCACGCCCCCGCGCGACGCCAACGGCAACCTCCAGGCCGACCCCGCCAAGTTCCCGGACGGCATCCCCAACCTCGTCACCTACCTGCACGGCCTCGGCCTCAAGGTCGGCATCTACACCGACGCGGGCACCTACGACCCAGCGCACTGCGGACTCGGCAGCGGCGGCCACTACCAGCAGGACGCCAACCAGTTCGCCGCCTGGAAGGTCGACGCGGTCAAGGTCGACTTCCTCTGCGGCATCGCCCAGAACCTCGACCCGGCCACCGTCTACGCGCAGTTCAGCGCCGCGCTGAACCACACCGGCCGCAAGATGATCCTCAACCTGTGCGATCCGGTGACCAGCGACTGGGGCAACTACCCGCCCAGCGAAGAGGCGGGCAACGCCTACAGCTGGGGCCCGACCATCGCCGACTCGTGGCGCACCGACACCGACATCGCCTTCGGCAACCCGACCGCCGGTGAATGGGCGGACGTGCTGCGCAACATGGACGACAACGCGGCGCATCCGGAAGCCAACGGTCCCGGTCACTACAACGACCCGGACTACCTGATCCCGATGCGCAAGCTCCCGGACGGCACGTATGAGCTGTCCCAGGAGGAGTCGACGACGCAGCTGGTGATGTGGGCCGAGATGGCGTCCCCGCTGATCGTCGGTTCGGACCCGCGCACGTTGCCGCAGGCCATGATCGACACGCTGGACAACCCGGAGATCGTCGGTGTCGACCAGGATCCGCTGGCCGTGCAGGGTGTTCGGGTCGCGTCCACCAGTGTCGGCGACGTGTACAGCAAGACCCTCTCGGGCAGCGGCCAGCGCGCCGTCGTGCTGCTCAACCGCAGTGCATCGGCAGCACCGATGACGGTCACCTTCGCCAACGCGGGCCTCACCGGCACGGTCGCCATCCGCGACCTGCGCGCCCGCGCCAACGATGGCACCGCGACCGGTTCGTACACGGTCACCGTGCCCGCGCACGGCACCGCGTTCCTGAAGCTGTCCGGCACGGACCTGCTGCCCGGCACCAGCCTCGGCGGCAATGCGACCGCGAGCCCGGCCCTGGTCCGGTTCGACGACACGCATGGCGCGACCTTCACCAGGGCAGCGAACGGTGCCCTGGAAGAGAAGACCCTCAACGGTTCCTGGGCCGCGAACTGGACCAGCCTCGGTGGCCCGGCCGGTGGCCAGATCACCGGCCAGCCCGCCGCCTACGGTTCCGCGAACGGCCGGATCGACGTGTTCGTGCGCGGCACCGACAACCGCGCGTACCAACGGACCTTCGACGGACACAGCTGGGGCTCGTGGATCTGCCTCGGTGGCACGCTCACCTCGGCGCCGACCGTCGCGTTCAACTCGCCAAGCTCCTGGCTGCTCGTCGCCGACGGTGCGGACGGTTCGGTCTGGGATCGCGGCGCCGGTTCCTCGACGTGGAGCAGCATCGGCACCCCCAACGGCAAGCCGGTGTTCGGCAGGCCGAGCGCGGTCAGCGATTCGCTCGGTGCCTACGTCGCCGTGCGCGCGTCGGACGATTCGGTCTGGTGGCGCACGGTCGACACCGCAGGCAACTGGTCGAACTGGACCGCGCTGGGCGGCGTGGTCAGCGGCAGCCCGACGTTGCTCGCCACTCAGGGCCGGATCTACCTGTTCGTGCGCGGCAGCGACTACACGCTCTGGCAGATGAACTACGTCGACCGGGCGTGGGGCGGCTGGTTCCAGCGCGGCGAGGTCGTCAGCGGTCAGTTCCAGGATGCGCTCGGTGTCGCGGCAGGCGCGAACGGATCGGCGTGGATCGCCGGACAGAACCAGGACGGCCAGATATTCCAGACAGTGCTGTAAGGATTGGTTCGTGACTGAAAAAACCAGTGAACGAACCGTGGTTGTCACGGGCGCGGCGTCGGGTATCGGCGCCGCGACCGCGGCAGCCCTGACCGCTGCCGGTGACCGGGTGATCGCGGTCGACATCAGCGAACGTGCCAGGGAAGTCAGTGCGCTCGCCGTCGTCGGCGACGTGTCGTCCGAGGACTGCTGGCGCGAGGTCGTCGAGCTGACCGGGGGAGTGGACGCGTTGGTCAGCAACGCCTACACCAAAACCTCCAAGCCGCTGCACGAAACCACGCCCGCCGAATGGGCGCGCCAGCTCGATGTCAACCTGACCGCCGCCTACCTGGCCACCCGCGCCTGTCTGCCGTCGCTGCGCGCGCGGCACGGCTCGATCGTGCTGGTGTCCTCCGTGCACGCCCGGTTCGGCCTGCCCGGCTCCGGCGCGTACGCGGCGACCAAGGGGGCGCTGGTCTCGCTCGCGCACCAGCTCGCCGTCGAGTACGCGCCGGACGTGCGGGTGAACACCGTCCTGCCCGGACCGATCGAAACCCCGGCCTGGCGTGAGGTGTCCGATGTGGACCGGCAGCGCAGCATCGCGGCGACCCCGCTGGCCAGGCTCGCCGACCCGGCCGAGGTCGCGTCGGTGATCGCGTTCCTGCTCTCGCCGGGTGCCTCGTACGTGACCGGCGCCGAGATCGTGGTGGACGGCGGCTGGTCGGTGCAGAAGGACTCAGCCTGATAGATGCTCTGTTTAATTTGAGGGGTAGACGAATGAAGATCACTGACGTTGAGACGTTCCTGGTCGCGCCGCGCTGGCTGTTCCTCAAGCTCAGCACGGACGAGGGGATCGTCGGCTGGGGAGAGCCAGTGGTCGAAGGGCGCGCCGAGACCGTGCGCGCCGCGGTGCACGAACTCGCCGACCTGGTGCGCGGCCAGGACCCGCTGCGCATCGAGGAACACTGGCAGGTGTTGCGGCGCGCCGGTTTCTACCGGGGCGGACCGGTGCTGTCCAGCGCGCTCGCCGGTTACGACCACGCGCTCTGGGACATCGCGGGCAAAGTTCGCGGTGTGCCAGTGCACGAACTGCTGGGCGGGCCGGTGCGGGACCGGGTCCGGGTGTACTCGTGGGTCGGTGGGGACCGGCCGCACGACATCGCGCAGGCCGTCGCCGACCAGGTCGATCGCGGGTTCACCGCGGTGAAGATGAACGCGGCGGGCCCGCTCACCGCGATCGCCTCGCCCGCCGAAGCCAACGGCGTGCTGGCCAGGGCACGTGAAGCCCGCGAGGTGCTCGGGCCGGACCGCGATCTGGCCATCGACTTTCACGGTCGCGTTTCACCGGCGATGGCACGGCGTCTGCTGCGCATGCTGGAGGAGGTACAGCCGATGTTTGTCGAGGAGCCGATCCTGGCCGAAACCCAGGGCGACGCGCTGGCCTCGCTGGTCGCCTGCTCCGGGGTGCCGATCGCGACCGGCGAACGGCTCTACTCCCGGTGGGAGTTCAAGCCCGCGCTGGACGCCGGAGTCGCGGTCGTGCAACCGGATCCGTCGCACGCGGGCGGCATTTCCGAACTGCGCCGGATCGGTGCGCTGGCCGAGATCTACGGCGCCAGCCTGGCCCCGCACTGTCCACTGGGGCCGATCTCGCTCGCGGCCAGCCTCCAGGTCGCCTTCGCAACGCCGAACTTCCTGATCCAGGAACAGAGCCTGCGCATGCACTACAACGTCGGCACCGAGTTCACCGACTACCTCGTCGACTCATCACCGTTCGACTTCGTGGACGGCCACGCCACGCGTCCGCTGGGGCCGGGGCTCGGCGTCGAGGTGGACGAGGCAGGGGTGCGGCGCGCGGCCGAGATCGGGCACAGTTGGCGTTCCCCGGTGTGGCGGCACGAGGACGGCAGCCTCGCCGAGTGGTAGCTACTTCTTCCCGCTCAGTTCTTTCCGAAGGCCGCTGGCACCCGCTGGCCGAGCTTGGCCGCCAGCCCGGCCATGGTGGTCCAGTTGAGGACCGGCGCGCCGCTCGTACACACCACGATCACGCTGCTCGCCACCACCGCGGCGAGCAGCTTGTTGGAGCCGGGACCGGCCAGCCCGATGGTGCTCTGTTCGTGCGCCCAGATCCGGGTCGCGCCCAGGAACGGGTCGACCGCGACGTCCTTCTCGTTCTGCACGCGGACGGCGCCCCGGTTGCTCACGCCCCGGTCCTTGATCCGCCCGAACTCGGCGTGCGCGTCCGGCACCGACACCAGCGGCGTCATCTGCGACCACATCCACTGCCGCACGCCACGGTTCTGGATCGACCGGAACGCGGTCAGGCTGCCTGCCTCGCCCGCGCGCAGCGCCCATTCGGTCTGCTCGCCCTTGGCGCCGGTCCGCCAGGTCTTGTCGCTCATCTTGCGCCAGCCGCTGCCCGGCAGGTCGGTGGGCGTCAGCAGTCGCGCCAGCGCGTCGCGCCGCTCCGGCGAACTGCCGAACAGGTTGGCTATCGAAGAGAGTCGTTCCAGCACCACCGCATGGTGCCAGAACGGCTGGTCAACCGGTCGCGGAGGTGAGCATCAGGGTGACGACCATGACCGCGTTCCGCGTTTCCGGCTCGCCGCCAAGCAGGTGCGAGTACATGAAGGAGTCGCCGATGCGCACCATCGCCTTGGCCAGCACGTCGGTCGGCAGCTTCACCATGGTGTGACCGGCCGCGACCTCTTCGTCGAGCATCTCGGTGAGCAGCATGGTCAACCGGTCCTCGACCACGCCCGGCGACATCACCACGCGCATGAACAGCATCGGGTCGCGCTTGATCAGCTGGTGTAACGGCGGCGCCTTGACGATCGTGTCGATGTACCGCTCGAACCCGGCCAGCACCTTCGCCGTGCCGATCACCCCGTGTTCGGTGAGATCGGTCTTGATCTGCCGGAAGGTGTGGTCGGCCAGGTTCGCCAGCACCAGGCCGAGCAGGTTGTCGTGGTTGCCGACCCGCCGGTAGAGCGTTGCGCGGCTGAGCCCCAGCTCACCGGCCAGCACGGACATGTCGATCGGCTGCCCCGCCAGGTACACCCCGGTGGCGGCGTGCAGCACGCTCTCCAGCTCGCCCATGCGCTCGTTGCTCATTCTGGTGGAATTTTGACGGGGCCAGTTGTCGTAACCTACGATATCGTGAGACAAATAGCCACTCTGTCTCAGCGAGGAGTCTGAATGGCGCCAACGCACTACGTCGATCATGGTGGCACCGGCCCCGCCGTGGTCGTGCTGCACAGCTTCCTGATGGACGCGACCATGTTCGCGCCGCAGGTCCAGGCGTTCGGCGCCGACTACCGGTTCATCGCCATCGACCAGCGCGGCCACGGCGAAACCCCGGCCACCGGCCCGTTCGACTACTGGGACAGCGCCCGCGACGTGCTCGGTGTGCTCGACGAACTCGGCATCGACCGGGCCGCGTTCGTCGGGGTCAGCCAGGGCGGCTTCGTCGCCATGCGGATCGCGCTGCTCGCTGCCGAACGCGTCGCCGCGCTCGCGGTCATGGGTACGTCGGCCGCGGCGGAGAACCCGGCACTGGTCACCACTTACCGCCAGCTCGCCGCGAACTGGCTGGAAATGGGCCCGATCGATCCGATCGTCGACATGGTCGCCACGATCTGCCTCGGCGACATGGACGCTTCGGACTGGAAAGCGAAATGGCGCGCCCGCCCGACCGACACGGTCGAGGTGCTGATCAACGCTCTGGTCGACCGCGACGACATCGTGGCGCGCCTTGGCGAGATCGACGCGCCCGCGCTCGTCCTGCACGGCTCAGCCGACCTCGCCTACCCGCTGGAACGTGCCCGCGAACTCGCCGAGGGCCTGCCCAAGGCCGAGGCGCCGATCGTGGTCGAGGGCGGCGCGCACTTCCTGAGCCTGACCAACCCGACCGAGGTCAACAGCTACCTCGGCCCGTTCCTGCAAGCGAACGTCTAAGCCCGCGAGCGCGGTTTCTTCTTCTGCTTGGCGGCGACCCGGCGGAAGTCGACGGTCGCCTTGTCCACCAGCGCTCGCATGGCGCCCTCCGCGCCGTCGGAGTTCTTGTCGCGGATGGCCTCGAACACGGTGCGGTGGCTGGGCACCGGGTCGTCGGCCGGGTCCGCGTTGTGCACGACCTTGTCCCGTTGGGCCAGTCCGTTCGCGATGACCCGTTCCATCTCCACCAGCAACGGGTTGTGCGTGGCGGCCAGCAGCGCCCGGTGGAAGTCCAGGTCGGCCTCGACCGCGTCCGCGCTGCCGTCCGCCGCCGCCATCTGGCCGAGCGCCTTGTCCAGTGCGGCCAGATCCTCCTCGGTCGCGCGATCCGCGGCGAGCCGGGCAGCTGCCGGCTCGACGATGGTGCGCACCTCGGTCAGGTACTCCAGCAGTTCCAGGTCCGGCGGGCCCGCCGACTGCCAGCGCATCAGGTCGCCGTCGAGCAGGTTCCACGAACTGCGCGGCCGGACGAACGTGCCGCGCTTCTGCCGCGCGCCGATGATTCCCTTGGCGGAGAGTACTTTCAGCGCCTCGCGCAGTGCGGTCAGGCTGACATCCAACTCCTCGCGCAGCGCGACCAGATCTAGGGTTGTGCCCTCCGGGAACTCGCCGGACAGGATGCGCATCGCGAGTGCCTGCACGGTCTGCCCATGCACCCCGCGTAGCTGGTAATCAGCCACCGATCCCTCCGTCTCCCCGGTCTGGAGTCACCAGTATGCCGCCTGGCTCCCGATCGCCGTTGGATCATAATTTATGAATACATCTTGACAGCGGCCTGGCGACGTTGCAACCTTCCTCACATTCGCCCAAGCCTTGCGCAGTGCCGCAGACAAGGAGAACCAGCTGATGGGCATTGACGGACTCTCGCGCCGGAATTTTTTGCGTGGCGCGGCCGGGATCGGTGCGCTCGGCGCAGCGGGCCTGCTCGGCGGCTGTGTCACCTCGGCAGGCGGCGGCGGTGGTCAGAGCTCCGGCGCGGTGAGCATCGAGTCGAACCTGTCCGACTCGACCCAGAAGCCGGCCATGCAGCAACTGGTCGACGCGTTCAACAAGCAGGGCAAGACCCAGGCGTCGTTGAACACGATCGACTCGGAGACCTTCCGCACCCAGCTGCCCACCCTGCTCACCTCGGGCAACCCGCCCGACGTCTACACCTGGTACGCGGGTTCGGTCGCCAGGTCCTATTCGGACAAGGGCCTGCTGCTCGACGTCAGCGACGTCTGGAAGTCCATCACGAACTACAGCGCCCCGTTGAAGGCGCTCTCCACCGACCAGCACGGGCGGCAGATCTTCGTCCCGGTCAGCTACTACTGGTGGGGCATGTTCTACCGCAAGTCCAACTTCGCCAAGTGGGGCGTTGACAAGATCCCCACCACCTGGCCGGAGTTCATCGCGCTGTGCCAGCAGTTGCAGAGCAAGGGCATCGCGCCGATCGGTCTCGGCGCGGGCGGCACCACGCCGTGGGTCGCGTCCGCCTGGTTCGACTACCTCGACATCCGGCTCAACGGTGCCCAGTACCACCGCGATCTGCTCGCGGGCAAGCACAGCTTCACCGACCCGCAGGTGCAGAAGGTCTTCCAGCAGTGGTCGACCGTGCTGCCCTACTTCGACCCGCAGTCCACCGCGCTCCAGTTCCAGGACGCGACCACGTCACTGGTGCAGGGCCGCACCGGCATGATGCTGATCGGCACCTTCTTCGCCGACTCGGTGCCCAAGGACGTGCTGGACGACATCGACTTCTTCCAGTTCCCGATCATCGACCCGAGCATGCCGGTGGTCGAGGAAGGCCCGACCGACGGCTTCTTCGCCAGCTCCCGTTCCAGCCACGTGGCGGGCACCAAGGACTTCATGACCTGGATGGCGACCGCGCCCGCGCAGGAGCTGTACATGAAGGTCGGCGGCGGCACGATCCTGCCCGCCAACCCGACCGCGAAGGACGCGGGCACCCCGTTGGTGGCCAAGGGCAAGCAGATGCTCGCCAAGGCAGCCGACCTCACCCAGTTCTTCAACCGCGACTCCAGCGACGCGCTCCAGCCGACCGCCGATGCCGCGCTCACCCAGTACATCCAGAAGCCGGCCCAGATCAGCTCGATCCTGAGCACCTGGCAGGCGGCGGCCCAGAAGGTCTGGTCGTCCTGAGGTGACCACGTTGACCGCACCCGCCCGGGTCGGCCCCACGCCTGCGCCGTCCCTGCGTCGGCGCAGGCGCAGGGTGTCGCCGATGCTGCTGTTCTTCGTGCTGATCCCGCTGCTGGTGGAGAGCATCTGGGTGTTCTGGCCCGCGATTCAGGGCTTCTACCTGTCCTTCACCAACTGGGACGGCATCTCCGCGCCGCAGAACGTCGGCTTCGGCAACTACTCGCAGCTGTTCGGCGATCCGGTGTTCCGCAAAGCCTTGCTGGACACGGTGATCTGGCTGGTGCTCTTCGGTGGCCTGTCCGCGATCGGCGGGCTGGCCATGGCGATGCTGCTGCAACGCGAACGGCGCGGCGTCGGCTTCTACCGGGCCGCGCTGTTCACCCCGGTGGTGTTCTCGCTGGTCGCGACCTCGCTGATCTGGCAGGGCATGTACCAGCCGGACGGCCTGATCAACAAGGTCCTCGGCGGTATCGGCCTGGGCAGCTGGGAACACTCCTGGCTGGCCAACTCCAGCACCGCCCTCTACGCGGTCATCATTCCCGCGCTGTGGCGCCAGATCGGCTACGTGATGGTGCTCTACCTGGCCGGGCTCAAGGGCATCGACCCGGTGCTCTACGAGGCCGCCAAGGTCGACGGCGCGAACGGCTGGCAGCGGTTCACCAAGATCACGCTGCCCTCGCTCAAGAGCGTGAACTCGGTGGTGCTCTCGGTCATCGTGATCGACTCGCTGCGCTCCTTCGACGTGGTCTGGGCGATGACGCGCGGCGGCCCGTACCACTCGTCCGAACTGCTCAGCACCTACATGTACTCGACCGCGTTCCAGTCGCTGCACCTCGGTTACGCGTCCGCGCTGGCGGTGGTCATCTTCATCCTCGCCTTCGGCGTCATCGTGACCTATCTGATCCGCGCCTTCCGGGAGAGCGACACATGAGTTCCCTGTCCCTGCGCCGGAAAGTGCGCACCGTCGGCTTCCACACCTTCGCAGGTGGCATCTCGCTGCTGTGGCTGTTGCCGATTCTGCTGGTGCTGGTGACCAGCGTCCGCACCTTCGACGACATAGCGGCAAACGGCATCGGCAGCTGGCCGCACTCGTTCTCGCTGGCCGGTTTCGCGCAGGCGTGGTCGGCGGGCGGCGAACAGCAGGCGATGATCAACAGCTTCATCGTCACCATCCCCACCGTGATCATCACGCTGGTGCTCGCGTCCATGGCCGCGTTCGCGCTGGCCCGCTACGAGATCCCGTTCCGCCGCTCGATCCTGCTGCTGATGCTCGGCGGCAATCTGCTGCCCCCGCAGATCCTGCTGGTTCCGGTGTCCAAACTGAGCGAGCTGTTCGGCATCTACGACACGCTGACCGCGTTGATCGTCGTGCAGGTCGGATTCGGCCTCGGCTTCTACACCTTCGTGCTGCAAGGGTTCATGCGCGCCATCCCCAACGAAATCCAGCAGGCGGCCGTGATCGACGGCGCGTCGCCGAGGCAGGTGTTCCTGCGCATCATCCTGCCGCTCACCCGGCCCGCGCTCGCCGCCCTCGCCGCGCTCGCGTTCACCTGGGTGTTCAACGACCTGCTCTGGTCGATCACGGTGATCCGCACCGACTCCAACATGCCGGTCACGCCAGCGTTGATCGGACTCCAGGGTCAGTACGTGTCCAGTTGGAACGTGATCGCGGCAGGCTCGGTGCTCGCCGCGCTGCCCACGGTACTGGTGTTCCTGCGCTTCCAACGGCACTTCGTCGCCGGACTCGCCCTCGGCGCGGTCAAGTGATCGAGTTCGCCGATGGCCGCGTCTTCCACGAGGCGTTCTGGTCGGCGCGCGACGCGACCGACTGGAACGTCGGCGGCGACCGCCTCTGGTTCGGCCCCGAACGCGACTGGTTCTGGGCCGGTACCGGCGGGCTCGACGACCACCAGGTACCCGCCGAAATCGACCCCGGCAACTGGAAAACCATCGGCGACAACGAATGGCGGCTGGCGACCCGGTTGCGCAACCGCACCACCGGCGACAGCACCGAGATCGACGTGACCCGCCGCATCGCCATCGTGGAACAGTCGCCGCGCCGGACCGAATACCGCACCACGAACACCCTGCGCGTACTGTCCGGCCAGGCCGTGAGCGCGTGGAACGTGCTCCAGGTGCCGCTCGGCGGGGTACTCACCGTCGGCCTGACCGGGCCACTATCCTATCGCGACTACCTGGATCCGGTCGACCCGAACAGGTTCACCGAGCGCGGGGGACAGGCGGTGCTGCACTCGACCGGCGGGCGCATGTTCAAGATCGGCCTGCCCGCGACCGTGTTCGGCGGCTGGCTGTGCTACACGCGCGGCGACGTCGTCATCGAGCGAACCGTGCCGGTGCACCGCAACCGGCCTTACTGCGACGGTCCGCGCGACGCCGACCCGGCCGCGCCGGGCGACGTGCTCCAGATCTTCGAGGACGACGGCCACTACGGCGGCTACACCGAAATCGAACACCACAGCCCGGCCGCGTACGCCGGCGAGTCCGTTGTGGACGACTACCGGACGGTGCTCAGAAAGGTCGCAGGCCAGCCAGAATGACGCGCAGGTTGCGCTGCCACTGATCGTCGGGCGCGTGGATCCCGATGGTGTCGGTGGTGGTCATGGTCGCGGCAAGCAGGAACGCGATGTCCTGCCACACAACGTCCGGGCGTAGCACGCCGACCCGCTGCGCCCGGACAACCACCTGCTCGATCAGTGACCGCAGTTCGGCGACCGGGGCGTCCAGATCCAGGTCGCGCGCGCAGTCGCCGAGCACATCTCGAATGCCGCAGCTCGCCGCCCGCAGCCGCGCGTAGTTCGCCGCGAACTCGGCAAAGCCCGCCCACGGATCGGGCGCCTCCAGGGCGGTGCGCGCCACCGCGACGAGCTCGGCGAGCGTATCGCGCAGCACAGCGGTGAGCAGCGCCTCGCGGGAGGGAAGTCGCCGGTAGAACGTGCCGATCCCGACGCCGGCGCGGCGCGCGATCTCGTGCGCGGTCACGCTGACCCCGACCTCGGTGACGGCCTCGCGGGCCGCCTCGACCAGCCGGTGCACGTTGCGCTGCGCATCGGCGCGCGGCTGCTCGACCCCCAGTAACTCCTCGAACGCGCTGGTCACAACCCCACGATATCAGTAAGTGGACTCGGCGAGTCCGTTTGTTAGCCTCGGTTGCATGATCAATGTCGGCATCATCGGCGCGAACCCCGACCGGGGCTGGGCCGTACGAGCACACGTCCCAGCCCTCCAGGGGCTGCCGGAGCACTACCGGTTGACCGCGGTCGCCACCACCAACCCGGCCAGCGCCCAACGCGCCGCGAGCCAGTTCGGCGCACCACACGCGTTCGCGGACTACCGGCGCCTCGTCGAACACCCCGAGGTGGACCTGGTGATCGTCTCGGTCAAGGTGCCCGCCCACCTCGAACTGGCCGGTGCCGCGATCGCCGCAGGCAAACACGTCTTCTCCGAATGGCCGCTCACCGTCACCACCGACGAGGCCGTTCAACTCGCCGACGCCGCAGACAAGGCAGGAGTACGCACCGCGATCGGGCTGCAAGCGCGGTTCGCGCCCGCGATCGTGCGCGCCGCCGAACTGATCGCGTCCGGCCACATCGGCCGCGTCACCGCGATCACCACCTACGGCGCGCGGGGCAAGGGCAGCGGCACGACCATCCCGCAGTGGCTCGCCTACACCTACGACGCCGCGAACGGCGCGGGCGCACTGGAAATCGCGGGCGGCCACACCCTGGACGCGGTGCGCTACCTGGTTGGCCCGATCACCGTGCGACCCGCCAGCACCGCCATCGCGCACCCGGCCCACACCATCGCCGAGACCGGCGAGGTCATCACAACGACCACCCCGGACCAGATCGCGCTCATTGGCAGTTCCGCCGACGGTGCCACCGTTTCAGTGTCCATTCACGACGGTGTGGCCGGTCCGTCGCGGGCCCGCATCGAAATCCAGGGCACCGAAGGGGAACTGACCATCGACGCCCTGCCGACCGACGCGCCGCTCGGCGCCCAACTCCAGATCAGCCCGCTGCGGCTACGCGAGTTCGACCTCCTGGCATCCGCCCTGCCCGAGGAAGCGGTGAACGTCGCCGCCCTCTACCGCCAGTTCGCGGTCGATCTCGCCACCGGATCACATGTGGTGCCCGACTTCCGCGCCGCCATCGAGGTACACCGCCTGCTCGACGACCTCCGTTAACGCTTGCGCGCGCCGGGGATGTCGACGCCGAAGAAACCGGCCAACCGTGCGCCACCCGAGGTCACCCGCTGGTAGAACGGGCCGAGCACGCGCGCGGTCGCGTCGAACGCGTACGCGTCCGGTCCGACCAGGATGCGTGGATGGTTGGCCCGCACGCCGCGCAGGATGATCTGCGCGGCCTTGGCCGGGGTGGTCGGCATCGTCTGGTCGAACCGTTCGCGCATGGGCGATGACTCGAATTCCGAGTTGGTGCGCGCGTCGCGGGCGATGTTGGTCCGCACCCCGCCCGGGTGCACGCAACTCACCCCGACTGGGTAGCGGCCGATCGCCATCTCCTGGCGCAGCGCCTCGGTGAACCCGCGCACCGCGAACTTGGCCGCGTTGTACGCGCTCTGCGTCGGCACTCCGACCAGTCCGAACACGCTGGAGATGTTGACAACGTGCCCGTCGCCGGACTCGATCAGGTGCGGCAGGAACGCCTTGGTGCCGTGCACGACGCCCCAGAAGTCGATGTTCATCACCCATTCCAGGTCGTCCCACTTCATCTCCAGGATCGGCGCGGCGAGCGCGACACCCGCGTTGTTGATCACCAGGTTCGCCCGCCCGAACTCCCCGACGACCTCATCCGCGTGCGCCAGTACGGCAGCTCGGTCGGCGACATCCAGCCGGTACCCGCGCGCCTCGGTGCCCCGTTCCGCGCACAGCGCAACGGTCTCGTCGATCCGTTCCTGGTTGATGTCCGAGATCGCCAGCCGGACGCGGCGTCCGGCCAGATCGAGCGCGAGCGCCCGGCCGATCCCCGAGCCAGCACCCGTGATCACCGCAACCTTGTCCGCGAACCGCCGCATCGCGCCTCCTTGCCGGGCAAATATGTGAGACTCAAAGTACCGGGTACTCGTGGTACCGTCTACCCGTGCACGCCGACGCGCCGCCCGACGGCCGGGCCGCCCGCTGGCGGCAACACCGGCTGGACCGGCGCGCCGAGTTCGTCGACGCGGCGTTGCGTGCCCTGTCAAAGTACGGTCCGGACGCCAGCATGGCAGATATCGCGACCGAGGCAGGTGCGGCAAAACCCAAGCTGTACCGGCACTTCGCGGACAAGGCAGCCCTGCTCGACGCGGTCGCCGAACGCATCGCCGCAATCCTCTGGGACCGCCTGTCCCGCGCCCTCGACCCGGGCGCCCCGATCAGCGACCTGATCACCGGCGGTCTGCACGCCTACCTCGACCTCGTCGACGAATACCCGGAACCGATGCGCCTGCTGTTCAGTTCGGGCCCCGTGCTCGCCGAAGGCAGGCGGATCGCGAGCGCGCTCGGCGTCCTGTTCGCCGACTGCCTGCGCGCCCTCGACGTGGACACCGACACCGCGGAACCCGGCGGCGCAGTGCTGGCAGGCGCGGTCGGCGCAGCCACCCTCTGGTGGCTGGAATCCGGGCGTGCCATGCCCAAACAAGCCTTGATCGACTACCTGGCCACCGTGGTCTGGGGCGCCACCGACGCCATCCTGCGCAAGGCAGGCGTCACCGTCGACCCCGGCCAACCGATCCGATGATGGAGCGACCCATGACCGACCGCGACTACGACATCGTGGTGTTCGGCGCGACCGGCTTCACCGGTGGCCTGACCGCCGAATACCTGGCGCGCAACGCACCCGAGGGCCTCCGCTGGGCCCTCGCCGGTCGAAGCGAGGCCAAACTCGCCTTCGTCCGCGACAAGCTCGCCGCCATCAATCCGGCCTGCGTCCGCCTCGGCCTGCTCGTCGCCGACGTCGACGACGCCGAATCCCTGCGCGCCGTGGCTGCCGCGACCCGAGTCGTGATCACCACCGTCGGCCCCTACCTGCGTTACGGCGAACCGCTCGTCGCAGCCTGCGCGGCAGCGGGTACCGACTACGTCGACCTGTGCGGTGAACCCGAGTTCTACCACCGCATGTACCTGGGCTACCACGACCAGGCGCAACGCACCGGCGCCCGCATCGTGCACGCCTGCGGCTTCGACTCGATCCCGGCCGACCTCGGCGCCTACTACACCGTCCGCCAACTGCCCAGCGACCGTCCGATCCGCGTCGAGTCCTACCTGCGCGTCTCCGGCACGCCCTCCGGCGGCACCCTGGCCAGTGCGCTCACCGCGTTCTCCCGAGGCCGCCAGAACTTCCAGGCCGCCCGCGACCGCCGCCGCGCCGAACCCGAACTCATCGGCCGCAGCGTGCACCTCCCGCTCGGCAAACCCGGCTACCAGGCCGACCAGCACGCCTGGGTCGTGCCGATGCCCGTGCTCGACCCGCAGATCGTCGGCGCGTCGGCCGCCGCGTCCGACGAATACGGCCCGGACTTCACCTACCAGCAGTTCATCGCGCTGCGCCAGGTCACGTCCATGATCGCGCTCGGCGCGGGGGTCGCCGGCCTGGTCGGCGCCGCGCAGATCCCGCCGCTGCGACAGTGGATCAGCGGCCGGGTCAAGCCAGGGGACGGGCCGAGCGCGGAGAAGCGCGCCAAATCCTGGTTCCGGCTGCGTTTCGTCGGTCGCAGCGGCAATGCGCGCGTGGTCACCGAGGTTGCCGGTGGCGATCCCGGCTACGACGAATCCGCCAAGATGCTCGCCGAATCCGCGCTGTG
>DASXOJ010000020.1:0-26706 GCA_036494465.1 Pseudonocardiaceae bacterium | reverse complement strand
GCACGCCGATCCGGCTCAGCGACAGCACCCGGCTCCAGATCCGGGCCAGCGTTTCCTCCTGCGGCGTGCGCGGGGCGACCCCGTCCGCCGGGTTGCCCGCCAGTTGCAGGTACGGGTCGGGCAGCGCGGCGCGGTTGAGCTTTCCGTTGGCGGTCAACGGAAGTCCGGGCAGCACAACGAAGGCGGCAGGCACGAGGTGTTCGGGGAGAGTGGCCGCGAGGTGGCCGCGCAGCACCTCACCGAGCCGGTTGGAGCGGCGTGCACGCAGCGGGTCGTTGGAGAGGTCGGTGCTGGGTATGCTCACCTCGACCGGAGCTTCGGAGTTGAAGAAGGCGTCGAAGCGGCCTTCGGTGGAGGCTGTTGCCCAGCTGAGGTTGATCTGGTGGCCGTGCTTTTCAGCCAGCGCGCGGAGTTCTTCCGGGTCGATGCCTTCGGTGTGCTCGATCCGCGCGCGAATCTCGGCAGCGGTTGGTGGACAGTCTGATGAGCGCAGCAGGGCGTCGGTCGCGGCGGCGGTCGCGGTCCGGGGGTTGGGGATACCGCGTAGTACGAACGGTTCGGGTTCGCGCGCGAGTACGGTCGCCAGGTCGACCTGATCCCAGTCGAGTGCTTCTTCGGGCGGCGCCAGGCGGGTTACCGGCGCGGTGCGGAGGATGACGTCGTAGCGGAAGCGGGCCATTTCGGTTTCGCCGGTACCCGCACGTGGTGCGACGTCCACAGTGGCCACATCAGACAGTTGGGTGAAGAACCTGGGGTCGACGACCAGTTCGTGCTCGGTCGCCACCGCCCTGCGCACCCTGCGCAGCACCTCGGCGGACGGGGTGTCCTCAGCCGCGCGGAACAGCTCGATCGAGGCGTGCTGCGCGGCCAGCAACGGCAGACTGCGCACGTCACCCAGGTACACCGCGCCGCCGGGCGCGAGGTGCGACACGGCGTTGCGTAGCACGGTGAGCAGGTAGTCCGCGTCCGGGAAGTACTGCACCACCGAGTTGATCACGATGACGTCGAACAGTTCGCCGTCCAGGCCGCTGAAGTCGTCGGCCTCCTGCCGGGCGAGCCGCACCTGCGGCATGCTCTCGGTTGCCGGGCGCAGCAGTTCGATCGCTTCGCCGGACACGTCCAGACCCACGTAACGGTCGACGGTCGGCGCGAGCCGGAACAGCAGCAGGCCGGTGCCGACCCCGAGTTCGAGCACGCGTTTCGGTGCGAGCGCGGCGATCCGATCTGTGCTGGCGCGCACCCAGTCCGCCATCAGCGCTCCGTCGATCGCCTCGCCGGTGTAGCTGCTCGTCCAGCCCGCGAAGTTGTGCTCGGCATCGCGCGCCGACCCTTTGTCCAAATAGGATTGATCGAAAACGCTGCGCCAGTTGTCGGTCTGCTCGTCGGCGATCGAACCGGTCTCGTGCGCGACGACGTAGGCGATCAGGCGCGCCGCGTCCGGGGTGTCGCCGCGCGCGAGCACGACGGCCTGGCTGACCGACGGGTGCTGGGTCAGGTGCGCCTCGATCTCGCCGGGCTCGACCCGGAACCCGTTCACCTTCACCTGGTGGTCGAGCCTGCCGAGGAACTCGATGACACCATCGGTAGTCCACCGGGCCAGGTCACCGGTGCGGTACATGCGCTCGTAGCCGGGCGCCGCGTACGGGTTCGCGACGAAGCGGCGCGCGGTCACCTCGGGCCGGTTCGCGTAGCCCTGCGCCAGTTGCACCCCGCTGATGTGCAGTTCGCCCGCCACCGACGAGGGGGTCGGCCGACCGTGCCGGTCCAGCACGTACATTCTGGTGTTCGCGACCGGCGTGCCGATCGGCACGCTGGGGCCGGGTTCGGCGGGACGGCACGTCCAGTGGGTCACGTCGATGGCTGCTTCGGTGGGACCGTAGAGGTTGTGCAGTGCGCTGGTCGTGCCGGTGGCCAGGAAGCGCCGGGCCAGATCGGCGGAGAGAGCTTCACCGCTACAGAAAACCCTGCGCAGCGACGTGCACGAGGCAACGTCGATCTCGTCCAGGAAGACCCGCAGCATCGAGGGCACGAAGTGCATGGTGGTGACGGATTCGGCGCGGATCAGCTCGGCCAGGTAGGCCGGGTCGCGGTGACCGTCCGGCCGGGCAAGCACCAGACGCGCACCGGTCAGCAGCGGCAGCAGGAACTCCCACACCGAGACGTCGAAGCTGTACGGCGTCTTCTGCAGAATGACATCGGTACTGTCCACTTCGTACTCGCGCTGCATCCAGATCAGCCGGTTCAGCACGCCCCGGTGGTTGTTGATCACGCCGTTGGGCTGGCCGGTCGAGCCGGAGGTGTAGATGACGTAGGCGGGGTCGTCCGGTCCGGCGACGGGTTCGGGCGGGGTCGCCGGGAAGGCACTGGTGTCTTCCACGTCCAGCTGGAGAAGCGTTGCGGCGGGCAGACGGTCGGCGAGCGCGCTGACCGTGAGAACCACGTCGATCTCGGCATCGTTGATGAGGAAGGCGAGTCGTTCGGCGGGATAGACCGGATCGAGCGGGACGTAGGCACCGCCCGCCTTGAGCACCGCGACCAGCCCGACCACCAGCGGCACGCTGCGCTCGAAGCACAGGCCGACCCGGACGCCCGCGCCGACGCCGAGTTCGCGCAGCCGATGCGCGAGCCGGTTGGTGGCCACGTCGAGTTCGGCGTAGGTGAGGTGTTCGTCGCCGCAGGTCAGCGCGATCGCGGTCGGCGACGTCTGCTGGCTGAGGCGGTGCGCCAGGGTGGTGTCGGTCGGCAGGTCGATCGCGGTGTCGTTCCAGGTGCGCAGCACCAGTTCCGCCTCGGCGGCGGAGAGGATGTTCAGTTCGCTGATCGGCGTCTTCGGGTCGGCCAGCACCGATGCCAGCAGGGTCTGGAAGCTGTCGGTGAGCGAGGCGATGGTGCGCTCGTCGTAGAGGTCGGTCGCGTACTCGATCCGGCCGGAGAGCTCCTCACCTTTTTCGAACAGCAGCACGGACAGGTCGAACTTGCTGGTGACCGTGTCGGCGGGCAACGCTTCGACGGAAAGCCCTGCCAGGTCCAGCGGGCCTTCCTGAACACGGTCCTGCTGCTGGTAGAGCTGGAACTGGGTCTGGAACAGCGGTTGCATGCTCAGCTGCCGGTCCGGCCGCAACGCGGCGACCAGCCGTTCGAAGGGCATGTCCTGGTGGTCGTACGCGCCGAGCGCGGTCTGCCGGACCGATGCGAGCGCATCGGTGAAGCCGGGGTCGTCGGCGAAGTCGGTGCGCAACACCAGCATGTTCACGAAGAAGCCGATCAACGCCTCCAGCTCCGGCCCGCGCCGGTTCGCGATCGGCGAGCCGACCACCACATCGGATTCGCCGGTGTAGCGGGCGAGCAGCACCTGGAACGCGGTCAGCAGCACCATGTAGAGCGTGACGCCCTGCTGCTCGGCGAGTGCGCGCAACGCGCGGGTGGTCGTCGCGGAGATGGTGAGCGTGTGCACTGCGCCCGCGTAGCTGGGTTCGGCCGGGCGGGGGCGGTCAGTGGGGAAAGTCAGCTCGGCGGGCGCGCCTGCGAGCGTGTCCCGCCAGTAATCGAGGTCTTTGGCCAGCCGGTCGCCGGTCAGTTCGGCGCGCTGCCGCCACGCGTAGTCCGCGTACTGCACGCTCAGTTCGGGCAGGTCGGGATCGGCGCGGTAGCAACTGCCGAGTTCGTCGAACAGCAGCGACAGCGACCAGCCGTCGGTGACGATGTGGTGCAGGGTCACCAGGAACACGTGGTCCTGCTCGTCGACGCGGAACAGCTCCGCGCGCAGCAGCGGCCCGTGCTCCAGGTCGAACGGCAGCACCGCGCTCTCCCGTACCAGGCGCGCCGCCTCGTCGAACGTGCGCACGTCGGTCACCGGCAGCGCGATCTCGTACGGCTCGGCGATGTGCTGGCGGGGTCCGTCGGCGTCGGCCGGGAAGCTGGTGCGCAGCGATTCGTGCCTGCGCACCACGCGACTGAGCGCCGCACCCAGCGCGGGCACGTCGAGCTCGCCGCGCAGCCGGAACGCCAGCGGCGCGTTGTAGACGGGATGGTTGGGCACGAGCTGGTGCAGCACCCACAACCGTTGCTGGGCAAAGGACAACGGCAGGTCCTGATCGCGATCGGCCTTCGGCCGGTCGGTAGCTGGTGCCGCGACGACCTGGCGCTGTAGCAGCATTTCCAGCAGTCGCTTGCGGTCGGCCTCGATCGGCTTGGTCATCGCGCCACGCCTCCTTCGTTCTGCGAGTCGGCGAGGAGGCGCTGCACCTCGTCGTCGGACAGTTCCTCGACCATCTGGTGCAGCTGGGCAACCAGGGCCGCCGCGAACTCGGTCACGGTCGACGCGGTGAACAGCAACCCGACCGGCACCTCGACACCGAACGCCTGGCTCACTCGCGCGACCACCTGGGTCGCGAGCAGCGAATGCCCGCCCAGCGCGAAGAAGTCGTCGTCCGGGCCGGGCTCGTCGACGCCGAGCAGCGACCCCCAGATCGTGGCCACCTCGCGTTCGATCGGGTCGTCCGACGTGCGCGGCGCGGCCCTCGGCGGTTCGGGCAGGGCGGCCCGGTCGATCTTGCCGTTGGCGGTGATCGGCAACTTCTCCAGCACCACGATCGCGCTGGGCACCGCGTATTCGGGGAGTCGGCGCCGGAGCGTCTCGGTCAGGGCGCCGGGTTCCACGGTGCCGGTGACGTAGCCGATCAGCCGGTCCGCGCGTCCGATCACGACCACTTCGGCGACGCCCGGATGGGTCCGCGCCGCCGCCTCGATCTCGCCGAGTTCGATGCGGAAGCCACGGATCTTCACCTGCTGGTCGACGCGCCCGAGGAACTCAAGCACGCCACCGGCGCGCCAGCGGACCCGGTCACCGGTGCGGTAGAGCCGCCCACCGGGTTCGAACGGGTCGGGCACGAACGCGGCCGCGGTGAGGCCGGGCCTGCCGAGGTAGCCGCGCGCCAGTCCGGCACCAGCCACGTAGAGATCGCCGGGTACGCCGATGGGCACCGGCCGCAGGTTCGCGTCCAGCACGTAGACCCGGGTGTTCGCGATCGGCGCGCCGATGTCGGGCACGCCCGCCGAACCCGGCCGCACCGCGCCCGCGGTGACCACCACCGACGCCTCGGTCGGGCCGTAGTGGTTGATCAACGTGTAGCTCGCGCCGGGGGCCGGGGTCGCGGACAGCGCGTCGCCGCCGGTCAGCAGGGCGCGCAGCGCGAGGCCCTCGGGCGCGGGCAGCGTGATGACCTCCTCGGCGAGCGGCGTCGGCAGGAAGCTGACCGTGATGCGCATCCGCGCGAGCCAGTCCAGCAGCGCGTCCGGCCGGAGCCGGTCCTCGTC
The DNA here is from genome assembly GCA_036494465.1 of Pseudonocardiaceae bacterium. GTDB lineage: Bacteria > Actinomycetota > Actinomycetes > Mycobacteriales > Pseudonocardiaceae > CAJCJE01. Next base: position 21,390 of record DASXOJ010000020.1, on the reverse strand, counting down.
AGTGGGCACGCACAACGTGGCCCCGGCGGCGAGCGCGGTCCAGTTCTCCCAGACCGACGCGTCGAATCCGGTCGCCGCCAGCTGGGTGGTGCGGTCGATTTCGGTGAGCGCGTACTCGTCGAGGTGCCAGGACACCAGGTTCGCCAACCCCCGGTGGGTGACCGCGACGCCCTTGGGGACGCCGGTCGAGCCGGAGGTGTAGATGACGTAGGCGAGATCGTCGGGCTGCACGGGCACCGGTGGCGTGCAGCCGCGCGCGCCGGTGTCGTGAACTGGGATGTGCCCGTCACCGATCACCGCGACCGCGCCGGAATCCTTGAGCAGGAACCGGATCCGGTCCTCGGGCAGCGCGGTGTCCAACGGAAGGTAGGCCGCACCGGACCAGAGCACGGCGAGCATGGCGACGACCAGATCGGCGCCCCGGTCCAGGAACAACGCGACCACGTCACCGCGCCCGACGCCGCGCGACCGCAACTCCGCGCTCAGCGCGCCCGCCCGCCGCACCAGATCCCCCCGGCACAGCGTGCCGTTCGCGTCGATGACCGCCGGCGCGTCCGGCCGCGCGAAGGCGTGCGCGGCAATCCGTTCGGTGAGCCACCCTGCGACAGGCACCCGCCCGGCCGTGTCGTTCCACGCGACCAGGACGCGGGCGCGTTCATCGGCGGGTAGCACGGCCAACTCGTCGACGCGGCGGTTCGGCGCGACGATCGCGTCGGCGAGCAGTGCCCGCAACTGCGCCCCGAAGCGCCGGATGGTCTCGGCGTCGAACAGCTCAGTGCGGTAGTCCAGGAGTCCGGCGTTCCCGTTGACAGTCAGCGAGAGCTCGCCGCCGGTGCCGAAACCGATCTGGCACGGCCCTTCGTCCACTTCGACCGGGACGAACAACTCGGTGAAGGTGGTGTCGCCGGTGAGCCGGAAGCGCAGCGGCAGGCGTTCCGTGGCCACCAGCAGATCGGTCGCGCCGGTGTAGCGGTGCAGCAGCGCGACGAATCCAGCCAGCGCGGTGCCCGGATCCTCGACGGGCAGCGCGATCTCGACCCGCTCGGTCCGTGCGTCGGTGCCCGCACGGCGGGGCCGGTCGGTGGGCAGGTCCAGCGCGGTGGGGAAACTGGTCACAACGTCACAACCATTCAATGTCTCGGTCACGGTGACAGGACGGTCTGCTCGGCGACGGGCTCCTGCGTTTCCTCGATCGGCGAGCCGCGCAGTCCGCGCAACGCGGGCGCTGCCAACGCGATCAGCGAGACGATCACGGCGATGCCGCCGGTGCCCACGAACGTGAACGCGATCGACGCGGCCACCATGAAGCCGACGCCCACATTGGACAGTGGGCCGACCCCGAACTCGGTCAGCGAGTACCAGCTCATCACCCGGCCCAGGTAGGCCGGTTCCACGGTCATCTGCAGCACCATCGGTACGACCACGTTGACGATCGCCGCGCTCAACCCGATCAGCGCGGACGCGATGGCTGCTATCCACACCTGCGGCGCGACGCCCATCAGCACGACCGCCGCGCCGTTGAGGGCGGCCATGAGTGCCAGCAGCACGCCGGGCCTGCGCGGTGCCTCGATCAGACCGGCGACCACGCTGCCAGCCAGGCTGCCCGCGCCGAGCACCGCGAACAGCATGCCCATGTAGGCCGCGTCGCCGAACCGTTCGGTCGCCAGCGCCGGGATACCGACGTTGACCGGCCCGACCAGGACCAGGTTCAGCACCGCGAGCAGGCCGATGATCCACCGCGCGGACGCCGAGCGCAGGGTGTAGCGCAGCCCGGCCATGGCCTCGTGCCACATGCCCTTCTTGGCTTTCTTCGCGGTCGACGGGTCGATGGCGCGTTCCCGGACCGGCAGCAGGATCACCATGGCCACCAGGTAGGAGGCGCAGGCGATGAACAGGCTGGTCTGGTTGTTGGACACGCCCAGCAGCACGCCCGCGATACCCGGCCCCACCACGACTCCGGCGCTGAGCACCATGCGGTGCAGCGCGTTCGCCTTCAGCAGCTCGGGTTTGCTGACGGTGCGCGGCACGAGCGCCGAGATGGCCGGGTAGAACATGGAGTCGCCGACGCCGAGCAGGAACCGGCCGACGAAGATCTGCCACACCGCGAGTTCGTGCGTGGCGGCGAGCAGCGCGAGCCCGCCCATCACGAGTGCCCGGCAGCAGTAGGAGCCCATCACGATCAGCCGGGGACTGATCCGGTCGGACAACACCCCGCCGACGATCATCAGCACCGCGCGCGGCACGCCGCTGACGATCAGCATGGCGCTGAGCGCGACCGTCGAGTTGGTCAGTTGCAGCACCAGGGCGGCCAGGATGACCACCTGGATGCCGCCGCCGATCTGGCTCGCGCACTCGCCGAGCCAGACCCGGCGAAAGTCGCGGTTGGCCAGTGGTTTCAGCAATGCCGGTGACCACGCGTTCATGTTCTTGCCGCCTCGCTCGCCGTGACGTACGCCGAGTACCTGCCGAGGATCTCGGTGTCCAGTTCGGACCAGTTCACCTTCGCGTCCAGCATCAGCTCTGCTGTCCGGGCGGTGGAGAAGACCCGGGTCGGGTCGCGGAACATGGCGGCCAGCCGGGCTTCTGCCGTATGCGCTTCTTCCGCGTCGGGCAGTAACGCGAGCACACCCGCCAGCACGGGGTCGTCCGGGTCGGCCGCCGAGGCGTCCCGCACCTTGGTCCAGAAATCGGGGTAGGACACCTGGGGCAGGCCGAGTTCGGCGCCCAGGCCGCCGAGCATGTCGTCGAAGCGGACCGCGTCCGGCTGGAAAACGTGGTAGTAGCCGGTGACCTGGCGCTGCACGGCCGCCGTGAGCAGTTCGCCGATGTAGTCGACCGGGGTGTAGTCGACGATGATGGAACTGGTGAACGTGCAGCCGACGCGCAGGCAGGCCCGGACGATCAGGTCGGCGAGGCTGCGCCGGTTCGGCACGCCGGTCGCCGAGTTGGGCATGGCCTCGCCGAGCCGGTAGACGGCGGTGGGGATGCCGCGTTCGGACGCGCGGGCGAGCACCAGCTCGGCGACCCACTTGGACTGGCTGTACCCGTTGCGCGGCAACGTGCTCTCCGGCACCGGCTCCTCCGCGAGGCGGCCCGCCAGGTTCAGTGCGTGGTCGCCGGATTCGACCGAGCTCAGCGTGGACACGAAGTGCAGTTGCTTGAGCAGGCCGGTCGAGGCGAGGCGCAGGATCTCCACGGTGCCCAGCACGTTGGTCGCGCGGTGCTTCTCGTAGGAGAGCACCAGGTTGACCAGCGCGGCGCTGTGCACGATGGTGTCGATCCGTGCCGCCAGCACCGCGTAGTCCACATCGGACAGCCCGAAGCCGGGCATGTCGAGGTCGCCCGCGATCGGGATCACCCGGTCCGGCAGCACGCCGTCGAGCAGCTGGTAGGTGTGCACGGCCTCGTCGAGTCGCTCCCGCGCGGCCTGGGTGTCCCGGGCGCGCACCAGGCAGTGCACGGTCGCGTCCGTTCTGGTGATCAGGTCGTGCAGCAGTTGGGCGCCGACGAACCCGGTCGCGCCGGTCAGCAGCACATCGCGCAACCCGGACCGGGCGGGCAGACCGCGCCAGCCGACGTCGTCGGGCAGGTCGACGTCCGCGTCGATGCGCGACCGGATGGCGCGCAGGTCCTCCGGCAACGGCGTCACGCTGGACAGGCGCCGCGCCAGGCCACCGAGCGTCGGCCAGTCCACCACGTCGCGGACGCTGATGCTCAGATCGAGCTGGGTGCGGACCGCGACCACGAGGCGTTGCGCGCTGAGCGAGTCGCCGCCGAGGTCGAAGAAGTTGTCCGAGAGCCCGGCGGAAGCACCAGGCAGCAACTGGTGCCACAGTTTGCGCAGCGCCGCCGCGAGCGGATCGAGCTCGTCCTCGGCCGGTTCGTCGTCGTGCTCGTCGAGCAGGCGCAACAGGGCGCCCCGGTCGGTCTTGCCGGTCTGGGTCAACGGCAACTGGTCCACGACCAGGAGCCGGGCAGGCAGGAAATCCCGGGACAGCGTCCGCTGAGCGTGTTCGCGCAAGTCCTCAACGGACAGTCGGCCGAGCGTGGTAACGAACCCGGCGAGGCGTTTGACCACATCCCCGTGCACGACCACCTTGGCCTCGTGCACCAGCGGATGGGCGCGCAGCGCCGCCTCGACCTCCATCAGCTCGATCCGCACTCCGCCGATCTTGACCTGGTGATCGCGTCTGCCCGCGTAGTCGATGGCGCCGTCCGCGCGCAGCACGGCCAGATCGCCGGTGCGATAGAGCCGATCCCCGGGCACCTGCGGAAAAGGGTTGGGTACGAACACCTCGTCGGTGCGTTCCTTGTCGTGCAGGTACCCGGCGCCGACGCATTCCCCGCCCAGGTACAGCTCGCCGATCGCGCCGTGCGGGAGCGGCCGGGCCTGCTCGTCCAGGATCAGCGCGGCGGTGTTGTCGATCGGGTGGCCGATCGGGATGTGGTCCCCGTCGGCGTCGGTGACCTCGTGGAACACCGAACCGATGGACGCCTCGGTCGGACCGTAGGTGTTCACGATCCGCACCCCGGGCACCAGCTCGCGGAAGCGCCGGACAGCCCTCGGGTTGATCTCCTCGCCGCCGATCAGCACCGTGCGCAGCGAACGCAGCCGGTGCGCGTTGGCCGGTGCCGCGATCAGCATCTCCACCAGGATGTTGAACACCGACGGCACGAAATCGGTGATGGTGACCTGGTGCCGTTCGATCAGCTCGACGATCGCGTCGAAGTCGAAGATGCCGTTGCGCTGCGGGATGACCACCCGCGCGCCGTTGGTCAGCGGCCACAGCAACTGCCACAGCGACGCGTCGAAGACGTGCCTGCTGGTTTGCAGGATGACCTCGTCGGGGCTGTCGCTGAAATGGGTCGTCATGTAGCGGAACCGGTTGTACAGGCCGCGGTGCAGGTTCAGCGCGCACTTGGGCAGCCCGGTCGAACCGGAGGTGTAGAAGCCGTAGACGACGTCGTCCGGTCCGGCCAACGGACGGGGCGGCGTGCCCAGTGGCACCGATTCGGCGACCAGCGCGAACACGTCCACCGCGACCCAGTCCGGCCTGGCCACCCCGGCCGAACACAGCACGACCGGTTCGCCGATCTCGGCGATCAACGTGTCGATCCGGCGTTTCGGCCACTGGGCGTCCATCGGCACGAACACCGCGGACAGGATCATCACCGCGAGGATCGCGACCGGCAGTTCCGGGCCGTTGTTCATCACCAGCGGCACCAGGTCCCCCGGCCCGACACCGCGAGCGCGCAGCCGCTGCGCGAGCAGTTCGGCCGCTGCCCCGATCTCGCGGTAGCGCAGCGCGGTGTCACCGTTGTGTACGGCCAATCTGTCCGGCACCGCGGCGATCCGGTCCAGGATCAACCGGGGAACGGTCGCGCCCGCGTCCGGCGTCGACCAGTGGCCGACCAGTCCGGACAGCTCGACCGTGCTCACATCATCGATTGACATTGCTGGTTCCCCTCACGTCCACGGACGACCGGATCAGCCGGACCACGAGGTCGGCAGGCGGTCCCATCGGTGCGTGCGCACCGTGCGCATCAGGTCGGGAGCCAGCGCGGCACCGTCGCTGACGCCGATGTTGGCCGCCACGTGCGCAGGCTTGCGCATCCCGGGGATGACCACGCTGACCGCCGGGTGTTGCAGGATGAAGCGCAGCGCGAGTTCCGGCATGGTCATCCCGTCCGGCACGTCTCCGGCGAGCGCCCGCATCCGCGCGATGCTCGGTTCGAGGTTCTCCGGCCCGAAGTAGGTGTTGCGGAAGTCGCCCTCCGGCCAGGTCGCTCCCTCGGTGAGCGTGCCGCACAAAGTGCCCTCGTCGAACGGAACCCGGGCGATCACCGCGATGTCGTGCTCCTGGCAGTAATCGAACAGCTCGTCCTCCGGCGACTGGTCGAAGACGTTGTAGATCACCTGGACCGCGTCGATCAGCCCGGTTTCCAGAGTGGCCAGCACGTTCCACGGCTCCCACCGGTTGATGCTGATCCCGATGCCGTTGACAAGGCCCTGTTCCCTGAGCGACAGCATGGTTCGCTGCCAGCTGTCATCGGCGGCCCAGGAGTCCTCCCAGACGTGGAACTGCATCAGGTCGATCGTTGACACACCAAGGTTGGCGAGACTGCGTTCGGTGTATTCGACGATGTGCTCGGCAGGGAACACGTCGATCAGCTTCGAGTCCCTTGTGGAGGGCCAGTTGCGGTCCTTGGGCGGGATCTTCGTCGCCACATACGGTTTCGCCGGTCCGATCTCGGCGAGCAGCCTGCCGAGCACCTGCTCGCTGTGCCCCCGGCCGTAGATCCAGGCGGTGTCGAAGAAGTTGCAACTGAGGTCGAGTGCCTGATGCAGCGCGGCATAGCCGGTCTCGTCCTCGGTGTCCACCCAGCCGCCTGCGCCGCCGCCGATGCCCCACATGCCGTAGCCGATCTCGCCGACCGTCCAGCCGAGCCTGCCGAAACGTCGAGTACGCATTACCGCTCCTTGATGAGCTGCCGGTAGAAGGGCAGGTGGTGGTCGAGATAGCCGCGCAGGTGCGGCACGTCGTCCACGACGACGCCGTGTGCGGTCGGCAGCGCTGCAATGCCGGTGGTGCTCGCGACCGTCGCGTGCCAGCGATCCGTCGCCTGCCATTCCGGCCGGTTGCCTGGCTGCCAGCTCAGCGCGTCCGGCAGGAACGGGATGCCGACCCGCGCGCAGTAGGTCCGCACCGCCTCGGCGGTGTTGCCGATCAGCTCGGCCGAATCCAGCACGACCGGTTCTTCGCCGGTAGCCGCGCGCACCGCGCCGTAGAGCTCGTACAGCGTCTCGAACCCGATCTGCTCACGCGTGACCTCCGGGTTGAGCGCGTAGTAGGAGGCGATCGCCTCGGCCGGGTCGCGCACCAGGAAGGTGTGCACCGCGTCCTGCCCGAGGAAGGCGCTGTCGGCGAGCACCTCCGGATACCGGCAGTCCGTGGTGTCCTTGAAGAACACCGGCGTATCGACGGCGAGTTCGCGCAACCGGGCCAGCACCTCCGCCGCGCTGCGCACGGTGACACCGAGGATCTCGACGCTGCCCTGTTCGTAGAGCACCGAGAACGGCTCGTGCACGACGAGGAAGTCCCCGCGTTGCAACATCATCCGGAAGAACGCCGTCGACCGGCAGCGCGGCGGACTCCACAGCGCGAGGATGCGCGGCCCGGCCATCTCAGTCCTCACCCAGCAGCAGCGTGCGCATCACGGCCTGGCAGGTGTGCAGCCGGTTGCCTGCCTGCTGCCACACCACCGACCGGGGGCCGTCCAGCACCTCGGAGGTGACCTCCTGCTCGCGGTAGGCGGGCAGGCAGTGCATGAACACCGAGCCAGGGCTGCTCAACGCCATCAGCTTCGCGTTGACCTGGTAGGCGGACAGTTCCGCGATGCGCTGCTTGCGCGCGGACTCCCCGTCCATCGGCACCCAGATCTCCGGATAGACCGCGTCCGCGTCGCGCACGGCTTCCTCGGGGTCGGTGACGATCTCGATGGTGGCACCGGTGCGCTTGGCGATGCGCTGCGCGACCGCCAGCATGGCCGGGTCCGGCCGGTAGCGCTCCGGCGTGGCGATCACCATCGTCATGCCGGTCAGCGCGGCGGCCTCCAGCAGCGAGTGACAGATGTTGCCGCACGCGTCGCCGACGAACGCCAGTTTGAGGCCGCCCAGGCTGCCGAACTGCTCGCGCAGGGTGAGCAGGTCGGCGAGGCCCTGCAACGGGTGGTGGTCGTTGGACAGCGCGTTGATCACCGGCACCGACGCGGCCGCCGCCAGCGCGGCCACCCGCTGCTGCTCGTAGGTGCGGATGACGATCAGGTCGAGGTACTCGCTGAGCACCCGGCCGGTGTCGCCGATCGTCTCGCCCCTGGACAGCTGCATCTGACCGGACGGCAGTTCCAGGCACTGCATGCCGAGCCGGTGCGCCGCGACCGAGGTGGACACCCTGGTCCGGGTCGAGGGCTTCTCGAAGATGCAGCCGACCGAACGGGCCTGGAACCGGTCCACCCAGCCGGCTGGGTTCAGCTTCATCGCAGCCGCCAGGTCGAGGACGTGCTTGACCTGCTCGGGGCTGAAGTCGCTCAGCCGCAACAGATCCGTCGCCCTGGGTTGCACCTCGACCAGGTCGACCCGCTCGACCTCGGCTTCCAACAGGCTCTTCTGGCTCATCGGACACTCCCGCTCTCGGTTGCCATCTGGCGACGCAGGCTCAGTGGGCGCATGTCCGTCCACACCGCGTCGATGTGTTCAAGGCATTCCTGCTTGCTGCCAACGGTTCCCTCGGCGCGCCAGCCGGCCGGGCTCTCCCGGTCGTCGGGCCAGATCGAGTACTGCTCTTCGTGGTTCACCACGACCCGGTAGACCAGGTTCGTGTCGATGTCGTCCGTCATCGGGTTTCCCTTCGTCAGCTGGAGAACGTGCCGCGCACGAGTGCGGCCAGGTCGGTGGTGGTGGGCGGGCGCACGACGGAGAAGTGGTCGCCGGGCAACACCGTGACGCGTGGCCGCACCCCGGCTTGCGCCCAGCAACCCGGATCGGCTTCGGTCTGCTCTGCCTTGACCAGCACCACGTCGCCCTCGTAGGGGCCGCCGCGATAGGCGCGCAGCGCGAGCCCGTTGGCACGGAACACCGCGAGCCGCTGCGCGACAATCGACTCCGGCACGCTGTCGTTGATCAGTCCCGCGTCGATCAGCCAGTCCCGCACAGCGGCAAGCAATTCCGGTTCGGGCACCGCGGCCAGTTCCTCGGCGGGCCTGCGCGCGGACCGGCCGTCGCTTGCCGCGATGTTGGCGACGAACTCCGCAGCGAACACCCCCAGCGGCAGTTGCGCCAGGGACTGCGCCGACGGCGCCGCGAGATAGGAGTCAACCATGAGCACCGGCGCGACCTCGCGACCCAGCGCACGCAACTGCCTGGCCACTTCGATCGAGATCAGCCCGCCCATGGACCAGCCCGCGAGCCGGTAGCGCCCATCGGGCTGGGTGGCCAGAATGGCCTCGAGGTAGATCGCGGCCAGTTCCTCGATCGAGGTCCGCGGGCCGTCCGCGCCTTCCAGGTCCGGCGACTGGAGCCCGACCACCGCGAACTCGGGCGCCAGCAGCGCGGCCAGCTCCCGGTAGCAGCTGACCGTGCCGCTGACCGGATGCGTCCAGAAGATCACCGGCGCCTCGGTGATCGGCCCGAACCGCACAACGCTGCGTCGCGCCACCGAACCGGCCCCAGCTCCCGCGATCCGCTGCACGGCCTCGGTCAGCGTGGCGACGGTCTGGTGCGCGAACACCTCACGCAGCGGCACGGCGACGCCGAACTCCTCGGCCAGACGCGCGACCAGGCCGGCGGCGAGCAGCGAATGCCCGCCGATGGCGAAGAAGTTGTCCGCGCGCCCGACCGAGGAGACCCCCAGCAGCCTGCGCCAGATCTCCGACATCCGGATCTCGGCCGGTGTGGCAGCGGCGAAGTCCGGCTCGGCCCCGGTCTGCTCAGGCACGTTCGCGGCGGCCTGTGCCAGCGCACGCCGGTTCACCTTGCCGTGCGCGGAGAGCGGCATCTTCTCCAGCACGACGATCCGCGCGGGCACCATGTGCTTGGGCAGCTTGCCCGCCAGATACGCGCGCAGCGCCGCCGGTGTCGTGTTCGCGCCGGACCGCAGGGTCACGTACCCGATAAGCCTGCGGTCCGGCCCGTCCCCCACAACATCCACAATGGACTCGTCGACGTCGTCGTTGCCGCGCAACACCACCGCGACCTCGTCCGGCTCGACCCGGTTCCCCCTGATCTTGACCTGCGCGTCCGCCCGGCCGAGGAACTCCACCGTGCCATCCGGCCGCCACCGCGCCACGTCCCCGGTCCGATACATCCGCGCACCCGGCGCGCCGAACGGATCCGGCACGAACGCGGCCGCGGTCAGGTCCGGCCTGCCGTGGTAGCCGAGCGCGACGCTCTCGCCGCTGATGTACAGGTCACCGGTCACCAGCACCGGCACCGCCCGATAGGCCCGGTCGAGGATGTGCACGCCGACGTTCGCCAGCGGTCTGCCGATCGGCGTCACCGGGTGGCGCGGCTCGCGGTCCGGGTCGACCAGCCAGGTCGTCACGCCGACAGTGGTTTCCGTTGGCCCGTAATGGTTGTACACCGCACAACCCGGACGCAGCCCGGTCAGCATCCGCGCCCAGTCCCACTGGGACGCCTCGCCACCGATGGACAGCCAGCGCTTCGGCATCAGCGCGGCCGGATCACCGCTTCGGTGCAGCAGGGCGAGGTGCGTCGGCGCGATCTTCATGCAGTCGATCGGCGTCCGCGCCATCCGCTCGCGCAACGTTTCCGCGTCCAGCGCGCTCACCCGGTCGATCAACACCAGCAGGCCGCCCGCATGGAACGCGCCCCACAGCATGATCACCGACGAGTCGACCGAGAAGGGCTGCACCATCGCATAGGTCGCGTCACCGGGCAGGCCGAACTCGGCGTCGATGCCGGTCAGGTAGTTGAGCACGGCCCGGTGCGGCACGGCGACGCCCTTGGGCTTGCCGGTCGACCCGGACGTGTAGAGCACGTACGCCACGTCGTCCTGGCTGCCCCGCTGCTCGATCCTCGGCCCAGCCTCCAGCGTGATCGGCAGAACCGGAACCGATCCGCCCAGCCCGGGATCCCCGTCGGTGAGGACCAGCCGGACATCCGCGTCCGCGCACAACTCGGCCCGGCGATCGTCCGGCACCTCAGGGTCCAGCGGCAGGTAGGCCGCGCCGGTCAGCAGCACCGCGAGCGCCGCGACCGGAGTAGCGACGGTGCGGTCCGCGTGGATCCCGACCCGGTCACCCCGGTGCACTCCGTGCTCGATCAGCTTGTGCGCCAACGCATGCGCGTAATCGTCGAGCTCGGCGTAGGTGAGCCTGCTGGTGCCGTCATCGACCGCAGGCGCGTCCGGTGTGCGCGCGGCATGCCCGCTGACCAGGTCGGGCAGGCGCACGTCCGGAATCGATGCGACCGGCCCGTACTCGTCGGCCCCGATCCCCGAGCCGAGCGGCAGCGCGCTGATCGGCGTGCCCGGCGCCGCCACGATCCCGGCGAGCAGCGTCGCCATCATCGCGTCGAAGCGCTCGATGTCCTCGCGCCGGTACAGCTCGGTCCGATACACCCACACGGCGCCGAGCCGGCCGCCCTCGAACCCGTAGATCAGTTGAAGGTCACTCTTTGCCGTGCCCGACTCCAGATCAAGCCACTCCACGTCCAGACCGGCGCCGCCGAGCTCACCCTCAGGCACGTTCTGCAACAGGAAGCTGAACGGCGTGAACGGCGGCCTGCCCAGGTCGCGCGATGGCCGCAACTCCTCCACCACCGCGTCGAAGGACACGTCCTGGTGGGCGTACGCGCCGATCGCGGTCGCGTTCACCCGTGTCAGCGCCTCCGTGAAACCCGGATCGCCGGACAGATCGGTACGCAGCACCAGCGAGTTCAGGAACAGCCCGATCAGGCCCTCCAACTCGGTGCGCGTCCGGCCCGCGACCGGCGTGACCACGCTGATGTCGTGCGTACCGCTCAACCGCGCCAGCAACGTCTGGAACGCGGCCAGCAACGTGATGAACAACGTCGTGCGGTTGCGCCTGCTCAGCTCGGTCAGCCCGGCGAGCACCTCGTCCGGCACCCAGCTCGCGTACCGCGCACCGGCCGTACCCGGTTGCGGCGGGCGGAGACGGTCACCCGGGATGTCCACCGGCGGCACCTCGGCCAGCCGCTCCCGCCAGTACGCCAGCTGATCGTCGCTCGCGCTCCGGCGCGCGGTGTAATCCGTGTACCGCACCGGCAACGGCGCCAGCTCAGGCGCGCGACCCGCCTGGAAGGCCGCGTAGCAGGCCATCAGCTCGGTACCGAACACCCCGCGCGACCAACCATCAAAAGCGATGTGGTGCACCGACAGCAACAGAATGTGCTCCCGCTCCCCCAGCCGAAGCAGATCGGTCCGCAGCAACGGCCCCGCCGCCAGATCGAACGGCCGATCATTGAGCTCCCGCAACAGTTCCCCGGCCCGCTCAGGCGCAGCCGAAAGATCGTGCACCGGCATGACCACGTCAACCGAGCCCACCCGCTGGAACACCGTGTCGCCGCGCTGGTGGAACGTGGTGCGCAGCGCCTCGTGCCGACGCACGATCTCGGTGACCGAGCGCCGTAACGCCGACTCGTCCAGCGCGCCGCGCAGCCGCAACGGCGCGAACACCGTGTACGTCGGCGAGCCGGGATCGAGCTGGGCGAGTAGCCACATCCGGCGCTGCGAAGCGGAAACCGGCAGATCGCGCGCTGGCTCGGCGGCCTTCTTCTCCCGCAGCAGCCGGGCGAGCAGCGCCCGCTTCTCCTGGGTGGACAGCCCCGCCAGCGTCTCGGCGGTCAGCTCAGGCATCATCCCGGCCTTCCTGCTCGGTGAGCATCGCGCCCAGCAGCTCGTCGACCGCGTCGTCACTCATGTCGTCCACCTCATCCTTTGTGGACTCGGCGACGGGCGCAGCTGCGGCAGCCAGACCAGCAAGATCAGCAATCGTCGGTTTCTCGAACACCGCCTGCAACGGCACCTCGACGTTGAACACATCGCGCATCCGCGCCACGATCTGCGTGGCCTGCAACGAGTTGCCGCCGATCTCGAAGAAGTTGTCGGTGACGCCGACATCGGTCAGCCCCAGCACCTCGGCGAAGATCTTCTCAGCAAGCACCGTCTCGGCTGCCGTGCGCGGTGCGACGTGTTCGCGCTCCAACGCGGTCTCCGGTGCGGGCAACGCGGCCTTGTCCACCTTCCCGCTGGGCATCAGCGGAAGCTCGGCGATCGGCACGAACGTGGCGGGCACCATCGCGGGCGGCAGTTCCGCTGCCAGCAGTTCGCGCAACTCCGCCGCGCTCGGCGTCTCGCCAACCGGCACCACATAGGCGACCAGCCGAGGCGAAGGATCCTCCCTGCGCACCACAACGGCGCCGCTGATGTCCGGATGCCGTTGCAGCAGCGACTCGATCTCGCCCGGCTCGATCCGCACCCCGCGCAACTGGATCTGGTCGTCGACGCGGCCCAGGAACTGGATGTCGGTGTTCGGCAGGTACTGCACCAGGTCACCGGTCCGGTAGAGCCGCGCCCCCGGCTCGGTACCGAACGGATCCGGCACGAACCGATCCGCCGTCCGCCCAGGCTGGTTCAGATAACCCCGAGTCACGCCGACCCCGCCCAGGTACAACTCGCCTGCCGCACCGATCGGTGTGAGACCCCCATACGAATCCAGGACGTAGGCCCGGTGCCCGTTGATGGGCCGCCCGATCGGCGGCGACTGCCGATAGCTGCCCGCGCAGTCGTGCAACACCGGCGCAACGGTCACCTCGGTCGGCCCATATCCGTTGACGAACCGCCGAGTCATACCGAGCCACCGGTTCACCAGCTCGCCGGAGTACGCCTCCCCGCCCACGAACAACAACCGCAGATCAGGCACGTCAGCCGGATCGAGCGAAGTCAGCACGGCAGGCGGCAAGTCGGCAATAGTGATCCGCTGATCCCGCAACAACTCGGTGAGCTTCGCGGGCGAGATCCGCACCTCGGCGCCGACCAGGCACAGCCGAGCACCGGAAAGCAACGCGGTGAACACGTCGAACACGGACACGTCGTAGTTCAGCGACGAGTACTGCACGATCCGGTCGCGCGGCGTCACCGCCATCACGCGGATCATCTCGCCGATGAACGCGGTCGCGTTGGCGTGCGCCACCAGCACCCCCTTGGGCGCCCCCGTCGACCCCGACGTGTAGATCGCGTACGCCAGGTTCCCGGGCAGTACCGCAGATTCGACCCACTCATCAGTCCCGCCAGGACCATCGACGAACTCGACAGCGCCCGCATCCACCGGCAACCCGCCCGCCACCGAAGGCGTACTGACCACCACCGGCGCCCCGGTGTCGGCAAGCATGAAACTCAACCGCTCCGGCGGATAAGTAGGATCCAGCGGAACGTAAGCCCCACCAGCCAGCAGAATCCCGAGCAGGCCGATCACCATGTCCATACCGCGATCCGCGGAGAGCCCAACCAGCGCATCCGGCCCGACACCCCGAGCACGCAACCGCATCGCCAGCGACCGGGCCCGCGCCAGCAGCTGCCCGTAGGTCAGCGTCGCGCCCTCGAAACTCAACGCGACCGCGTCCGGTGTCGCCTCCGCCCGCGCGGTGAACAGCTCAGGCAGGCAACCGGTCAGCACCGGCGCCACCGCCGCATCACCGGACACCAACTGCTCGATCTCGGCGGGCCCGAGCATCGCCAGCGCCGACAGCGACCGATCCGGATCCGCGACCGCGTCCCGCAACAGGTTCTCCAGCTGCGTCGCGAACCGCTGCACCGTCGCGTCGTCGTAGAGCGAACTCGCGTACTCCCAGCTCAGCTCGATCCCGTCAGCATCAGTGGTGACCACCAAGCTCACGTCGAACCGAGTGCTGCCCGTCTCCAGGTCGACGACATCCGCAGCCAGCCCGTCAAACCGCAGCCCCGTCGTCTCGGTCGCGTTCTGCACCGCCAACATCACCTGGACCAGCGGCGTACGGCTGGTGTCCCTTGGCACCCGCAGCGCTTCCACCAACCGTTCGAACGGCAGGTTCTGGTGCCCGAACGCGTCCAGCGCCTTGCCACGCACCTGCCCGAGCAGCGACCGGAAACTCGGATCCCCCGAGCAGTCGCTGTGCAGCACGAGCGTGTTGATGAAGCAGCCCAACAGGTTCTCGATCTCCGGCAGCTCGCGGTTGGCGATCGGAAAACCGGTCAGAATATGGGAGATCCCGGTGTAGCGGTGCAACAACGCGTGCAAACCGGCGCCGAGCACCATGAACAGCGTCGCGTTCTCCCGCGCCGCGAGTTCGGTCAGCCCCGCGCTCAGTTCCGGACCGAGCCTGCGCTGAACCAGCCCACCGGCCGGGTCCTGCACGCGCGGCCGAGGACGATCAGTAGGGAAGCTGACCAGCTGCTGTTCCCCGGCGAGTTCACCGGTCCAGTAATCAAGGTCCTGATCACCACCCACCGATTCCCGCTGCCAGCGGGTGAAATCCGCATAGGTCACCGGCAGATCCGGCAGATCCGCACCGCGCGCACCGGCCGCCGCCGAATACAGCTCGCCGAGATCGCGCAACAGCACGGTCGCCGACCAGCCGTCCGACGCGATGTGGTGCATGGTCAGCACCAGCAGGTGGTCGTCCTCGTCGACGCGGAAGAGCTTCGCCCGCAACAACGGCCCGGTGCGCAGGTTGAACGGCCGACGCGCCTCCGCCACCGCAAGCCGCATCGCCAACTCGACCGATCCCGCCACATCCACCACCGGCAACGGCACGTCACCGGCGTCAAGAACACGCTGTACCGGCTCATCCCCGTCATCCGACACCACCGTGCGCAACACGGTGTGCCGGGCGAGAAGTGCGCGCAACGTGTTGCCGAGCGCGTCGATGTCGAGCTTTCCCCGCAGTCGCAGCGTGGTCGGCACGTTGTAGGTGGGCAGGCCGGGCGCGAGCTGTTCCACCAGCCACATCCGCTGCTGCGGGTGCGAGAGCGGCGCCGGTTCCCCAGTTGGACCCGGCGTGATCGTCAGCGCCCCGGTCCGCGCGGGCCCACCGGCACGACGCTCGGCGAGTTTCCTCAGCAGGAGGTCCCGCTTTGCTGAGTCCAAAGTGGACAACTTGGGTGTCATCATCACTTCCCAGGGATTGATGATTCTGCTCGACTTCATCTCGACGAAATGCAGGCTAGGTCGGCCTCTTCGCGCCTGTCATCTGTTCATCTCGCGGCCCGTGTCCAACCGAGGAAGCTCCACACTTGGACACCAAAAGGCCCGGACCAGATCGGCCCGGGCCTTGGTGAATTCTCGAATTCAGGCCAATATTCGCAACGGTGCCCCGATCAACCCGGCAGCGAGCGTGCTGCCGTCCGAAGGGTCGATCAGCACGAACGAACCGGTCCGCCTGCTCACCGCATAATCGTCGACCGGCAACGCTTCGGCAAGGCACACCCGCACCTGTCCGATCTCGTTCATCGCGATCGAGTCGGGATTCGGCACCCGTTCCAGCGTCTGCTCGTCAAGGCGACTCACCAACTCGGTCACCATCCCCTGCACCGTGCGCGCCCCGTGCTTGACCAGCACCCGAGCCCCCGCCCGCAATCCGCTCTCTACCAACCAGCACACGGTCGCCGAAAGCTCCTCGGTCAACACCGGCAGATCATCGGCAGCAGCGATCAAATCCCCCCGCGCCACATCAATATCATCGCCAAGCAACAACGTAACCGACTGACCAGCGCATGCAGCATCCACCGGCCCCTTCGGCGAGTCGATCCCACGCACCACGCTGCGCCGCCCACCTGGCAGCACCACCACCTCATCCCCCACGCGCACCGTGCCCGCCGCGACCTGCCCCGCATACCCCCGATAGTCCGGCGCCGCCCGAATCACGTACTGCACCGGAAAACGCGAGCCGATATCGTGCGGATCCGATTGCACCGGAACGGTTTCCAGATAGTCCAGCAACGTCGGCCCGGCATACCAGGGCGTACGCGCCGACGCGGTCACCACGTTGTCACCAGCCAGCGCAGACACCGGAATCGTGGTCACCGCGTCCGCCGAATATCCGACAGCCAGCGCATAAATCAGGAATTCGTCGGCGATCCGCAGGTAGGTCGCCTCGTCGTAGTCGACCAGATCGATCTTGTTCACCGCCAGCACCAGCCTCGGCACCCCCAGCAGCGCGGCGACCGCGGCATGCCTGCGCGTCTGCTCCATCACCCCATTGCGCGCGTCGACCAGCAACAAGGCGAGCTGCGCGGTAGACGCCCCCGTCACCGTGTTGCGCGTGTACTGCACATGCCCGGGCGTGTCCGCCAGCACGAACGACCGGCGCGGCGTCGCAAAATAGCGATACGCGACATCGATCGTGATCCCCTGCTCCCGCTCCGACCGCAACCCATCGACCAACAGCGAAAGATCAGGAGTGGTCAGCCCACGATCAGCGCTCGCCCGATGGATGGCGTCAAGCTGATCAGCCAGCACGGACTTCGAGTCATACAGCAACCGACCGACCAAAGTGGACTTTCCATCATCCACACTGCCCGCCGTCGCCAGACGCAACAGCTCGCCCATCAGAAGTAGCCCTCCCGCTTGCGGTCCTCCATGGCAGCCTCGGACAACCGGTCGTCGGCCCGGCTCGCGCCGCGCTCGGTCACCCGGCTCGCCGCGATCTCGGCGATCACCTCATCGACCGTGCGCGCGGTCGACTCCACCGCCCCCGTACACGAACCATCGCCCACCGTCCGATACCGCACCGTCGACTCGAGCGGCAGCTCGTCCGCGCGTGGGCCACCCCACGGCCCCTCGGTGAGCAGCATCCCGTCCCTGCGATAGACGACCCGCCGATGCGCGAAATAGACCGACGGCAGTTCGACGCGCTCGCGCGCGATGTAACGCCACACGTCCAGCTCGGTCCAGTTGGACAGCGGGAACACCCGCATGTGCTCGCCGGGCCGGTGCCTGCCGTTGTAGAGGTTCCACAACTCGGGTCGCTGCCTGCGCGGCTCCCACTGGCCGAAGGCGTTGCGCAAGCTGAAGATCCGCTCCTTGGCGCGCGCCCGCTCCTCGTCCCGCCGCCCACCGCCCAGCACCGCGTCGAACCCGTGCTCCGCGATGGTGTCCAGCAGGGGCCTGCTCTGCAACGGGTTCCTGGTGCCGTCGGGCCGTTCGGTCAATCGGCCGTCGTCGATCCAGTCCTGCACCCGCGCCACGATCAACCGCAGCCCACACCGCTCGACCAGCCGATCACGGAACTCGATCACCTCCGCGAAATTGTGCCCCGTATCCACGTGCAACAACGGAAACGGCACCGGAGCAGGCCGAAACGCGTCAATGGCCAGCCGCAACATCAAAGTCGAGTCTTTTCCCCCGGAGAACAGAATCACCGGCCGATCGAACTCGCCGGCGACCTCCCTGATGATGTGCACCGCCTCCGACTGCAACGCGTCCAGGTCGCCCGTTGCCAACGGAGCCGGAGCGGGCGCGACCGCGGTCATGACGAGAGCCGCCGAATCAGGAAGTCGAACAACGCGGCAACGGACTCCCGCTCGGTCTGCCGATCCGCGGGCAGCAGCAATTCTGGCGCGGCAGGCGGCTCGTACGGATCATCAACCCCAGTCAGATTGTGCAGCGCCCCCGCCCGCTGTTTCGCGTAAAGCCCCTTCACATCGCGCTCGCTGCACACGCCCACCGGCGTAGCGACATAAACCTCGACGAAGTCCGTGCCGCTGGCGCCATGCGCGTCGCGCAACGCGTCGCGACTCGCCGCATAAGGCGCGATCACCGGCACCAACACCAGCACGCCATGCTTGGCAAGCAGCCGTGCGACGAACCCGATCCGCCGCACGTTCTCGTCCCGGTCGGCCCTGCTGAACCCAAGATCCCTGGTCAGGCTCGCCCGCACCACATCGCCGTCGAGCACCTCAACCGCCCGCCCCGCCTCGCGCAGCCGCTCGGCAACGCCCGCCGCGATGGTCGACTTGCCCGCGCTGGGCAGCCCGGTCAGCCACACCGTGGCTCCGCGCCCGGTCACCCTCGGCTCGATTGTCGAGCCGTCCGGCAACTGCTGTACCGCTGTCATCGCCAATACCCCCATCTCAGGTCGCTCCGCCCGCCCGCAATGTCTACTAAACCGGTAGACTTTATAGTCACAGTGGACTCAACGTAACGGGCGCACACCAGCAGGACAAGCTCGGCCCACTGTCCAAGTGCGGATAGCGGACAATGGCGACGTGAGAATCTCGACCAAGGCCGACTACGCGCTACGCGCCATGGCCCAACTGGCCGCCGACGCGAACAGCGCCGCGGTCGTCGGCCCGGTCACCGCACCCCAACTCGCCGACGAGCAGGACATCCCGCTGAAGTTCCTGCACGCGGTGCTGACCGAACTCAAACGCGCCCGCCTGGTGCGCAGCATCCGAGGCGCCGACGGCGGGTACGAACTGATGCGCCCCGCCGAGGAGATCACCCTCGCCGATGTGCTCCGCGCGGTCGACGGCCCGCTGGTCAACGTGCACGACACCAGCCTGGCCACGCTGTCCTACCCGGGCGCGGCCAAGTCCCTGGTGCGGGTGTGGATGGCGGCACGGACCGGCATGCGACAGGTTTTCGAGCGCGTCACCCTCGCCGACCTGGCCGCCGACCTGCTCCCCGCGCAGGTCGCCGAGCTAGCCGACCAGTACGCGGAAGACACCCGCTTCAGCTGAACCCCCTCGCTGACCCCCTCAGCCGACCCCGCTCACCTGATCCCCTCGGCCGACCCCGCCCGACTGGACCCTCCGCTGGGCCGCTCAGTGTGTGGCAACCCCGATCAAAGCCCCCACCCCATACGTCGCCACCGTCGCGATCGCCCCGAACAGCAGTTGCCGCAGCCCGTTGAACCACCACGAGCGAGTGGTGAACCGCGCGACCACAGCACCGGCAACGAACAACCCGACCGCGCCCGCGGCGAGCCCGATCCACAGGTTCTGCACGCCGAGCAGGAAGGGCAGCAGCGGAATGATCGCGCCGATCGCAAAGCAGATGAACGACGAGACCGCGGCCACGATCGGCGACGGCTGATCATCCGGGTCGACGCCGAGCTCCTGGGTCAGGTGCACGCGCAGCGCGACGTCCGGATCGGCGTGCACCTCGTCGGCGACCCGCTCCGCGGTCTCCTGGGTCAACCCCATGTCGCGGTACATGTCGATCAACTCGGCGCGCTCGGCGTCGGGATTGTTGAGCAGTTCCGCCCGCTCGATCGCGGCTTCCGCGTCGATGGCGTTGTTCTGGGTGCCCACCGACGTGTACTCACCGAGTGCCATGGAGAAGGCACCGGCCACCAAACCGGCAATACCAGACAAAACAATCACCTTGGTGCTGGCTCCGGCGCCGCCGACCCCGGCAACCAGCGCGATGTTGGTCACCAGACCGTCCATGGCGCCGAACACCGCAGGCCGCAGCCACCCGCCGTTCACGTCCGCGTGCGTGTGGCCGATCTCGGCAGGTCCTACCGCTTCCACGTTGGTCACCGATTCAGGGTAAATGTCCATGATGGACTGAGGACAGCCTTGGGAAGCCGAGCCTTGCCTGCTCGAACGGTGTTATGCGAGGCGGGCGTGAACGGGGACCCCACCTGTCCTGCCAGCCGCGATAGCGCTGGGGTGGGCTGAACTTCTCAGGGGGACCTCAGCTACCTTCGGTAAGGTAAATCACGTGCTATGACGCCTTTCGTCCGACGCGCATCGACGCCCGGCAAAGGCGGTTCCGACTTTTGAGGGGCCGGCGGCGCGCTCGGCCGTAGGGAGACGATGACGGTGGGCGGCGCCCAGCGCAAGAATCGCAGGCTCAAGCAGGACCAGGCGGCCAAGGCGGCAGCAGCCATCGCGGCAGCTCGGGGTTCGCGCAAGGACGCGACCAAAATCATCATCGGCGTGGTGATCGTCGTTCTCGTCGCCGCGGGCGTCGTCGGCGGCGTGCTGTACGCACAGCACCAGAAGAACCAGACGACGCTGTCCGCGATCGCGGCCAAGACCGTGGCCGGTTCGTCCAACTACCCCACGGTGCTGGACAAGGCGAACGCGACGGTGCTGGTCGGCAAGCCCACCGCGAAGGTCGTCATCGACGCCTACGAAGACTTCGAGTGCCCGATCTGCAAGGAATTCGAGGACGCCAACTTCAGCGACATCGAGAAGCAACTGGAGGCGGGCACCCTCCAGGTCAGGTACCACATGATCAACCTGCTGGATGGCAACTCGAGCCCGCCCGGCTACTCCAGCCTCGCCGCGAACACCGCGTTGGCCGTGGCCACGGTGGCACCGAACAAGTTCATGGACGTGCACTACAGCCTCTACCAAACCCAGCCGACGGAAGGTAAGGCCGGCTGGACGCAGGACCAGCTGAACAACCTGGCCAGCCGCCTCGGTGTGAGCGGCGCGGCATACGACAAGTTGATCAACGATGGCACCTACAAGGCGCAGATCAACAAGAACATGGAAGCCGCGTCGAACGACCAGGCGCTCTTCCAGACCGACAGCAGTGGCGCGAAGGGCTTCGGCACGCCGACCATCGTCTACAACGGCGCACCGGTCAACTACCAGACCGCCGGCTGGCTCGAAACGATCATCAACAACGCCAAGCCCAAGTCCTGACCAGACAAAACATGCCTGCTGGGCTCCTCGATCGAGGGGCCCAGCAGCGTGAAGCCGACCCCAGTTTTTACCTAGTCGACGCGTCGAGTAAAGTTACTCAACGTCGCGAGGGACAAAGTTCCTCCACGGGGCTGTAGCGCAGCTGGTAGCGCACCACACTGGCAGTGTGGGGGTCAGGGGTTCGAACCCCCTCAGCTCCACAGATGTTGAA
>DASXOJ010000019.1:0-26576 GCA_036494465.1 Pseudonocardiaceae bacterium | reverse complement strand
GTGTACGACGACGACCCGCCCGAGCCTCCCGGCGCCATCGACGACGACCGGCTCCGGCTGATCTTCACCTGCGCCCACCCGGCGCTGGCCATGCAGGCGCGCGTGGCGCTGACCCTGCGCATGATCGGCGGTCTCAGTGTGCCCGAGATCGCCCGCGCGTTCCTGGTGCAGGAAGCCGCCATCGGTCAGCGGATCACCCGCGCGAAGGCCAAGATCAAGGCGACTCGCATCCCGTACCGGGTGCCGTCTCCGGAGGATCTCCCCGCCCGCGTGTCCGGCGTGCTCACCGTGCTGTTCCTGGTTTTCAACGAGGGCTACCTGGCGACCGGCCCCGGCACCGATCCGGTGCGTCAGGACCTGACCGCCGAGGCGATCCGGCTCACCCGCCTGATCCGCGTCCTGCTGCCCCGCGACGGTGAGGTGGCCGGGCTGCTGGCGTTGATGCTGCTCACCGAGGCCCGGCGCGGGGCCAGGGTGTCCGCCAGCGGCGAACTGGTCCCACTCGGCGAGCAGGACCGAGGGGCGTGGGATGTCGCGCTGATCGCCGAGGGGCACCAGCTGGTGCGCGAGCGCCTGGCCGCAGCCGCCGCCGGCGTGGCTCCAGGTCGCTACCAGATCCTGGCCGCGATCAACGCCGTGCACACCTCCGCCCGCGACGTCCGCGACACCGACTGGTCCCAGATCGTCGCCCTCTACGACCAGTTCGTCCGCCTGGACTCCTCGCCGGTCGTCGCCCTCAACCGGGCCATCGCGGTCGCCGAACTGGACGGTCCGGAGGTGGCGCTGGCGATCGTCGACGGTCTCGCGGACGCGTTGGCCGGCTATCACCCGTACCACGTGGCCCGCGCCGACCTGCTGCGCAGGCAAGGCCGCAGTCAGCAGTCGCGGGCGGCCTACGACGCCGCGATCGAGCTGGCAGGCAACACCGCCGAGACCGCCTACCTGACCCGCCGCCGCGACCAGCTGCGGTAGCGGTACTACGACACCTCCTCGGCGTCGGTGCCGTCGGTCTTCCTGGGGCGTCCTCTGCGGGGGATCCGGCTCGCGTCACGCGGCATCCGCCCCGCGTCGTGCAACGCCTTGCGCAGCAGGAACTCGATCTGTGCGTTCGTGCTGCGCAGTTCGTCGCCCGCCCAGCGGGCCAGCGCGTCGTGTACGGCGGGGTCCAGCCTCAGCAGGACGCCTTTGCGTTCGGCCACGGGGTCACACCCGGCCGATCAGTGGTAGAGGGATCCGGTGTTCACGACCGGTTGCGTGGCGTGATCGCTGCACAGCACGACCAGCAGGTTGGACACCATGGCCGCCTTGCGTTCCTCGTCGAGTTCCACCACGTTCTCCTCGTCCAACCGGTTCAGCGCCATCTCCACCATGCCGACCGCGCCCGCCACGATCTGCTGGCGGGCGGCCACGACCGCGGCGGCCTGCTGGCGGCGCAACATGGTCTGGGCGATCTCCGGCGCATAGGCCAGGCGGGTCAGCCGCGACTCGACGATGCGCACCCCGGCCGACTCGACCCGTGCCGCGATCTCGGCGGAGAGCTTCACGGTGATCTCCTCCGCGTTGTCCCGCAACGAAAGCCGGTCGTTGGACGCCGAGTCGTACGGGTAGCTGGTGGCGATGTGCCGGACGGCGGTCTCGGTCTGGATGTCCACGAACGCGACGAAGTCGTCGACCTCGTACACGGCGCGGGCGGTGTCCTCGACCTGCCAGACCACCACCGCGGCGATCTCGATCGGGTTGCCGTCGGCGTCGTTGACCTTGGTCACCGCGGTCTCGTGGTTGCGGATCCGGGTGGATACCCGGCGGCGTCGGGTCAGCGGGTTGAACCAGCGCAGACCCGCGGCGCGCGCGGTGCCGACGTAGCGGCCGAACAACTGCACGACCCGCGCTTCGCCGGGCAGGATCGAGGTGAGCCCGTTCAACGCGATGATGCCCGCGATCAGCAGCAACGGCCCGAGCACGATCAGCACGATGCCGACCGCCTTGTCGCCGCTCGCCGCCAGCGCGATGCCGGTCCCGAGCAGTGCCAGGGCGATCAGCACGATCCCGAGGCAGGTGAGCAGCACCGGCACGCCTGACCGGCCGTCGGCCGTGCGTTCCCTGATGATCGGCTCCGGCATGTCGACCACTGTGCTCTCCGTCATGACACCGACCTCCTTGCGGTTTCCGCTAGCGTGAGCCTAGCATAGTGATATCAGATTTTGCGGGACCCGAATGGCGGGAGGCGGCACGCTCCGCCAGGGTCCACGCAGGGGTGGCAACCACAAGGGGATGAGACACAACATGGCCGACAGTCGATTGGAGATCGACGCGCTGTTCAAGCGCTACGGCGACGTCGTGGCGCTGCGCGACATGAGCTTCGACGTCCGTGCCGGGGAACTGTTCGGTTTCGTCGGCAGCAACGGGGCAGGCAAGACCACCACGATGCGCATCGCGCTCGGCGTGCTCAGCGCCGATTCGGGGGAATGCCGCTGGGACGGCAAACCGATCGACCTCGACACCCGCCGCCACATCGGGTACATGCCCGAGGAACGCGGCCTGTACCCGAAGATGAAGGTCGGCGAACAACTGGTCTACCTGGCCCGGCTGCATGGGCTGGGCGCCCGCGCCGCGCACGCCGCCACGCAGGAGTGGCTGGAGCGGCTGGGGGTCGCCGCCCGCCGCGACGACGACGTGCTCGCGCTCAGCCTCGGCAACCAGCAACGCGTGCAGCTCGCCGCCGCGCTCGTGCACAACCCGGACATCCTGGTGCTCGACGAACCGTTCTCCGGCCTGGACCCGGTCGCGGTCGACGTGATGAGCGCGGTGCTGCGCGAAAAGTGCGCGCAGGGCGTGCCTGCGGTGTTCTCCAGCCACCAACTCGACCTGGTGGAACGGTTGTGCGACCGGGTCGGCATCGTCCGCAGTGGACACATGGAGGCCTGCGGCAGCATCGACGAGCTGCGCTCCACCGCCGCCGACCACCTGATCCTGATCACCCCCGCCGACCCGTCGATCTGGGCGAGCGAGCTGCCCGGTGTCACCGTCGTCGAGCGCGCGGGGGAGCGCACCACGTTGCGCCTGGACGCGGGCACCGACGACCAACTCGTGCTGCGCGCCGCCCTGGCGCGGGGCCCGGTGCGCGAGTTCACCCGCCAGCGCCAGTCCCTGACCGAACTGTTCCGCAACGTCGTCACCGACCACACCGCCGCACCGGAGGTGGCAGCATGAACATGCCGAACATGCCCCTGGACTCCACCGGCACCTGGCGGCCGGTCGGCCTGGTCGCGATGCGCGAGATCACCACCCGCGTCTCGTCCAAGGCGTTCCGCATCCTCACCGCGATCACCGCCGTGATCATCCTCGCGGTGATCATCGTGCTGCACATCATCAGCTCGGGCGGCCCGTCCGTGGACGACGTCGGCGTCACCGACGCGGCACTGGGCCAGCCGCTGGCCGCCAGCGCCAGCGCGGTGGGCCTGACCGTGCACACCCAGCCGGTCTCAGAAGCCGACGGCAAAGCCCAGGTGCAGGACGGGAAGCTGGACGCGCTGGTCGCCCTGGACGACAAGGGCAAGCTCACCATCTACTTCCAGAAGAAGGTGGACAGCCAGCTCCAGTCCGCGACCAACGTGTTGGCCCGCCAGGTCGCGCTGGACGAGCAGATCACCAACCTGCACGGCAACCCGGCGGCGGTGGACAAGGCGGTCGCGAGCGCGACGCCGAGCGTGGTCACGCTGATCCCGCAGCCGCAGTACAACGCCCAGGGCATCGGGATCGGCATCGCCGCGGGCGCGCTGATCTACATGACGCTGCTGACGCTGGGGCAGATGGTCGCGCAGGGCGTGGTGGAGGAGAAGTCCTCGCGCGTCGTCGAACTGCTGCTCTCCACCGTGCGGCCCTGGCAGCTGATGGCGGGCAAGGTGCTCGGCATCGGCGCGGTCGGCCTGATCCAGGTGCTGATCTACGGCATCATCGGGCTGGTCGCCGGCGCGGTCACCGGCGTGCTGCCCGACATCAGCGCCGCGGGCAGCGCGGTCGTCGGCCTGATCGTCTGGTACATCCTCGGCTTCCTGCTCTACTCGCTGGCCTTCGCGGGCGCGGGCGCCCTGGTGTCGCGGCAGGAGGACGCCGCGGGCGTGGTCACGCCGATCCTGCTGTTCGTGATCGCCGCCTGGGTCGTGGGTATCGTCCTGGTGCCGACCGACCCGAACAACACGATCGCGCTGGTGATGTCGCTGATCCCGATGTTCGCGCCGACCCTGATGCCGATGCGGATCGCCATGGGCGTGGTCCCGTTCTGGCAGTACGGGCTCGCGGTCGTGCTCACCATCGCGTTGATCCCGGCGCTGTTGTGGCTGTCGGGCCGGATCTACCGCAACGGCGTGCTGCGTACCGGCGCCCGCGTCAAACTCTCCGAGGCGCTCAAAGCGGCTTGATCACCACGAACGTGGTAAATGCCGTGGCTGGGGCGGAATGTCCCGGCCACGGCACATCACGCATTGATCTCTCCTGGATTCTCCTGGCCGCGTGGCTGGGTGCTGACGGTCACTTTCTGCCACGATGGAGGCATGGCCGCTGTCGTGTGGCTGATCATCGGGATCGCGCTGATGATCGCCGAGGTGCTCTCGGGTGCCTTCGTGCTGGTCATGCTCGGCGCGGCCGCGCTGGTCGCCTCGGGGCTCGCGGCACTGGGCCTCGGCCTGCCGGTCAGCGTGATCGCGTTCGCGGTCGTCGCAGGCGGTGGGATCACGCTGGCCCGGCCCGCGCTGGTGCGCAGGATGCACACCGAACACCACAAGACCAACGTCGAGGCGCTGGTCGGGAAACGCGCGACGGTCGTGACCACCGTCGACTCGGAAACGGGGCAGGTCAAGATCGAGGGCGCGTTGTGGTCCGCACGGGCCTACGACGAGACCGAGGTGCTGGAAATCGGCCGCTCGGTCACCATCATGAGTATTTCCGGGGCTACCGCGCTCGTCTGGGGCGGGCCGTAACGTGGAGGCAGGTTTGATCGCGCTCATCGTAGCCATCGTGGTCGTCATCCTGGTCGTGGTCGTGGTGGTGAAATCGCTGGTGGTGATCCCGCAGGCGCAGGCCGCCGTGATCGAGCGGCTCGGCCGCTACCGCACCACCGCGGCGCCGGGCCTGAACTTCCTCGCCCCGTTCTTCGACCGGGTGCGGGCCCGCATCGACCTGCGCGAGCAGGTGGTGTCCTTCCCGCCCCAGCCGGTGATCACCGAGGACAACCTGACCGTGTCCATCGACACCGTCGTGTACTTCCAGGTCACCGACCCGCGCGCGGCCGTGTACGAGATCTCCAACTACATCGTCGGTGTCGAACAGCTCACCACCACGACCCTGCGCAACCTGGTCGGTGGCATGAGCCTGGAAGAGACGCTGACCTCCCGCGACAACATCAACCAGCAGCTGCGCGGCGTGCTCGACGAGGCCACCGGCCGGTGGGGCATCCGGGTCGCGCGGGTGGAACTGAAGGCGATCGAGCCGCCCGCCTCCATCCAGGACTCGATGGAGAAGCAGATGCGCGCCGAGCGGGAGAAGCGCGCCATGATCCTCACCGCGGAAGGTACCCGCGAGGCGCAGATCAAGACCGCGGAAGGCCAGAAGCAGTCGCAGATCCTCTCCGCCGAGGGCGCCAAGCAGGCCGCGATCCTCGGCGCCGAGGCGGAGCGGCAGTCCCGGATCCTGCGCGCGCAGGGTGAACGAGCCGCCCGCTACCTCCAGTCGCAGGGTCAGGCCAAGGCGATCGAGAAGGTGTTCGCCGCGATCAAGGCCGGCCGCCCGACCCCGGAAGTGCTCGCCTACCAGTACCTGCAGACGTTGCCGCAGATGGCGCAGGGCGACGCGAACAAGGTGTGGATGATCCCCACCGACTTCGGCAAGGCCCTGGAAGGCTTCGCGAAGATGCTCGGCGCGCCCGGCGAGGACGGCGTGTTCCGCTACGAACCGCCCAAGTACGACCCGAGCGAGACCGCCGCGGCAGGCGACGACCACGACGAGTCGATCGCGGACTGGTTCGACACCTCCTCCGACCCGAAGGTCGCCGAGGCGGTCGCCGCCGCCGAGGCGGTCGCCCGCCAGGAAGTGCCCGGCCCGTTGACGCCCGCCCGGCCACCGCTGCCGCAACAGGCGATCCGCCGCCCGGTCAGCAACGGCCCCTCACCCGCCGCTCCGTCGTCTATGGAGGCAACCGGTCAGCTGCCCGCGATCGGCCAGTCGGCGCCACCCTCCAGTGTGGAACCGCACAGCGGATCGACGGAATTGTCCGACCAGCCCCCGACGGAATCCTGAGTTCGACCTAGACTGATGGGTGCGGGCGACCGCACCCCATGATCTTCCGCCCGCGGCGACGAGGAAGCCGCCGGTGGCCTTCATCAGCTCACGATGGGGGGTCAGCGGCGGGGCCGCGAGCGGGAGCCGACCACGGGTGGGCCGCGAACAACACACTGTTCGCGGCCCACCCGTTCGTTCAGGGCCCGAGCTCCGGCGGCCGGCGATCCGCCCACGGCCGCGCCGTCTCCAGTTGCCGGGACACCGCGAGCACGGTCACCTCGTCGTTCGCGCGTCCGACCAGCTGCACCGCCAACGGCAACCCGTCCGGCGTGAACCCGGCGGGCACCGACGCGGCCGGTTGACCGGTGACGTTCCACAACGCCGTGAACGACACATACCGCTGCACGGGCAGCGTGGCCGTGAGCATGGATCGGCGTGACCATTCGCCGATGTGCAGCGGCAGTCGCGGCGTCACCGGCGTGAGCAACAGATCGACGTCGCGGAAGAACGCGTCCGACACGGCGGTGATCTTCGCGCCCATCCGCGCCGACGCCGCCAGCCACGACGGCCGCATCCGCCGCCCGACCGCGGCGATCTGCCGCGCCAGCGGGCCGAGCTGCCGGGGCTGGTCGAGTTCGGCCTGGGCGCTCGCGGCGGCGTCGAGGTAGCGCGGCGTGAACGCCACCAGGCACAACGGATCCGGCACCGTCAGGTCCTCGAACACCACCTGGTGCCCGAGCTCCGCCAACACCCGCGCGGTCTCCCGGACCGCCGCCCGCACCTCCGGTTTCACCGGCACCCCGACCGGCCACGACCGCAACGACACCGCGATCCGCAACCGCTCCGGTGCCGCGATCGCCGCGAAGCCGGTCGTCCCGGCCAGCACGTCGGTCAGCACCGCGGCGTCCGCGACGGTGCGAGTGATCGGACCGGCCACCCCGAACCCGTGCCACACCTCTCGTCTGGGCGCCAGCGAGACCCGGCCGCGTTGCGGTTTCAGCCCGTAGAGCGACGTCACCGACGCGGGCAACCGGATCGAACCGCCACCGTCGCTGCCCAACGCGCCCGCCGCCAGCCCGGCCGCGACCGCCGCCGCCGAACCACCACTCGACCCACCCGGCGAATGCGCCAACGACCACGGATTCCGCGTCGCGCCACCGTGTCCCGACTCGGTGAAGGGCACCAGGCACAACTCCGGCGCCCTGGTCCGTCCCAGGAAGATCGCGCCCGCCGCGCGCAACGCCGCCACCGGCGCGTTGTCCTCGGTCGCGAGCCGGGTCACCGCGTTCGTGCCCATCGTGGTCGGCCAGCCCGCGATGTCCTGGTCCTCCTTGATGGCCAACGGAATCCCCAGCAACGGCGCGGTCTCGCCGTGCGCGCGCCGATCGTCGGCCTGTTTCGCGTCCAGCAGCGCCTGCTCGGCGAACACGTCCCGGTAGGCGCGCAGCCACGGATTCGCCACCTCGATCCGGGCCAGGTACGCGGCCACCAGCTCCCGCGCGGACACGTCCTTGGCGTCGAGCAGCCGTGCCTGCTCGACGATGCCCGCGAAACACATGTCGCTGAGGTCCATGACCACGCAGCCTAAGCCCCGGATCACAAGATCGACCCCAGTTGATCACTCAGAGTTGATCGCGACTACAGTGCTGAAGCATGGCGGGCACACGGGATGAGCTGGGCGAACGGCGGTCAGGCTACCGATCGCGACGGCCGTTGCTCGCCGACGCCGCGATCGCCGTGCTCGCCCGCGACGGCGGCCGGGGCCTGACCCATCGCGCGGTCGACCGCGAGGCGCACGTGCCCGAAGGCACCACCAAGAACTACCACCCAACCCGGCAGACCCTGCTCGAAGCGGTCGCCGCCCGGATGGCCGAAACGCACCGCGCCGCCATCGACCGGCTCCGCGAAACCACGCCCGCCTCGGCGACACCGAGCCAGCTGCGGATGCTCTACCCGGCGCTGATCCGGCGCGCCGTCAACGGCGACCCGACCCAGACCCTCGCCATGTTCGAGCTGTACCTGGAAGCGGTGCGCCGCCCCGCGATCCGGGCCGCGCTGGGCGAGATGGTCGCGGCGAACGCGCGCGCCATCGCCGAACTGCACCGTGCCGCCGGAGTGCGCAGCACCGTCGCCGATGCCGGTCTGCTGGACGCGACACTGCTGGGCGTGCTGGTCTCGCAGCTGGCGCTGGCCGGCGAGACCCTCGCGGACATCGGCCTCGCCGACGTGGACTCGGTCGGCACCCAGCTCTTCGACGCCACCACCCACTACGCCGCAGACCTCCCCGCTCGCGCGAACTAGCCGCGTCGCCCGAGCTGCTCGACCGGCAGCGGGCCGCGACTGAGCACGGTCCTGATCGCGAACGTGCTGCGTGCGTCGACCACCATGTCGATGGCGAGCAGGTGATCCAGCAGCACCGACTCGTACTCGCGCAGGCTCGGCACCACCGCCTCCACCAGCACGTCCGCCTCACCGGAGACCACGTAACAGGCGACCACGGACGGGATCGCGGAGACCGCGTCCAGCACCTCGATCGAGGTGGCCCGCGAATGCTGGTTGACCTTCAACGACACGAACACCGTCAGCCCGAGCCCGGCGCGTTCGCGATCCAGCTCGGCCCGGTATCCGGCGATCACCCCGCTCGCCTCCAGCGCCTTGGTGCGGCGCAGGCACGACGAGGGGGAGAGGTTCACTTTCTCGGCGAGCTCCACGTTGGCGATCCGCCCGTTGCGCTGTAGCTCGGCCAGGATGGCGCGATCTGTCCTGTCGAACTCGACCTCTGGCATGTTGTGCAGCATAACCGCCGATCGATGACACAGAATTGCACCATAGAGATCAACAGTGGCGAGACTTGCCATCGCATGCGGGGCCTTCCGAGGCATGCTCAACACATGGCAAACAGCACCTCACCTGCGGAAACGCTCTCCACTACCAAGGGAGCCGCGCTCTACATCGGCGCTCTGCTCGGCCCGAGCCTGCTGCTCCTGCCGGGCCTCGCCGCCGCGCTCGCCGGCCCCGCCTCGATCGTCGCCTGGGTCGGTCTGCTCGGCCTGTCCGGTCTGCTCGCCATCGTATTCAGTGCCCTGGGCACCCGGATCAGCGCCGCGGGCGGACCGGTCGGCTACGCCACGGCCGCGTTCGGCCCGCGCGTCGGCCGCGCCGTCGGCTGGTGCTTCCTGGGCGGCGTCATCCTCGGCGCCCCGGTGGTGTGCCTGGTCGGTGGCCGCTACGTCGCCGTGCTGCTCGGCGGCGGCCGCGCGATCAGCATCGGCGCCGCGGTCGTCCTGCTGCTGCTCGTACTGGTGCTGACCATGAGCGGTGCGCGCGCCGGTGGCAGCGTGCAGCTCGTGCTGATCGGCCTGCTGGTCGCGTTGGTCATCGTCGCCGTGCTCGGCTCCGCACCGGCGGAACACCTGAGCAACTGGACGCCGTTCGCGCCGCACGGCATCACCTCGATCGGCAGTGCCGCGTCCACCCTGATGCTCTCGTTCGTCGGCTGGGAATCCATCGCCCCGCTCACCCGCAAACTCCGCGACCCCGGCAGGCAGCTGCCGCGCGTCATCGGCATCGCGTTCGCGGTGACCGCGCTGATCTACCTCGCACTCGCCGTCGCCACCATCGGCGTGCTCGGCCCGCAGGCGGGTGGCGACACCCCGCTCTCCGCGCTGCTGCACGTCGCGATCGGCAACGCCGGCCCGGCCATCGCGGCGGTGTGTGCGGTCGTGGTCACCCTGGCCGCCACCAACGCCTACCTGGCAGGCGCCGCCGAACTCGCGGCCGCACTGCGCGGACGAGCCGGTCGCGGCCATGGTTTGCAGCTGGGCATCGGCATCGTCGGGCTGCTGATGCTCGGGTCGGCCGCGCTCGGCTGGACCGACACCGCCGCGCTGGTCACCATCCCCACCACACTGTTCCTGCTGGTCTACCTGGGCTGCACCGCCGCTGCCGCGCGCATCCTGTCCGGCGGGGTCCGGGTCGCCGCGGTGATCTCGTGCGTCGCGGTCGGGGGAGTACTGCTGTTCGCCGGTTGGACGCTGCTGGCGGGCGCGGCGCTCGTCGCCATCGCGCTCACCCGGCGGTCAGTGCGCGAGCCACTTCTCCATGAAGACGAGCTCGTCGGCGGTGTAGCCGTGCCGGTCGTAGCTCTGCCAGTTGACGAGGCGTGTGATGGCGGCGTTGTCCGGCTCGACCAGCAGGTTGATCTTCCGGCAGCCCTTGCCTGCCAGGCGCCGCTCCAGCTCGGCCAGGATCGCGCTGCCCTGCCCGGTGCCACGCTGGTCGGAACGGGTGGCCAACCGGTTGACCCAGCCGCGCCGCCCGTCGAACGTGCCGAACACCGCGGCGGTCAGGCCCTGCTCGTCCTCGGCGATCAACACCAGTTCCGGGTCGCGCGCCAGCACCGCGGCCAACTCGGCGGGCACGTGCTCGGCCCGGAAGATGAGCCCGGCGTCCTGCCACAGCTCCACCAACGCGGCTGCGTCCGCGCTGGTGGCCTCGCGAATCCGCATGCCGGCCAGGATAGCTAGCTCACGGCCCGACCGTGCCATCCGCGAGCTCACGCAACACGTCCAGGTGACCGTTGTGCCGCGCGGTCTCCTCGATCATGTGCAGAACGATCCAGCCCAAGGTCACCGTCTGTCCATCCCGGACGGTGACCTTGGCTTCGGTGTCCAGGTCGAGCCGGGCGACGAGTTCCCGGTTGGTTCGGCACTGACCCTCGTACTCGGCGAGCAGGTCCTCGATCGGCGCCGCCACGGCGATCCGCCACTCGCGGTCGATGTCGTCCTCGGTCCACGGCGCGCGGTTCGGCAGATCCTGGAAGATCACCTCGAACCACCAGTTCTCCACCCACCGCAGGTGGTTCACGATCCCGGACAGCGTCATCAACGGCGATGTCGGCAGGGGAGCGGAGCGCGCGCCCGCCGCGGCGACCTCGGCGCACTTCGCGTGCACGGTCGCGCGGGTGAAGTCGAGCATCGTGGTCAGCATCGACCGCCCGTCGAACGAAGCAGGCATATCGGTCCGGCTCATGAGCGCTGATCCTGCCAGCGCTGCAACACCAACGGCAGTTCTTTTCGCAGGTAGGCGAAGAAGTCCCGGGTCTCCTCGACCCGCGCCCCCGCCTCCGAACCCTCCCCGAGCACGGTGACGCCTTCGCGCAGCGTCGCTTCCATCCGCGCGTACACCTGGTCCTGGTTGAGGGTGGCGTGCATCCAGCTGTGCTCCGAGACCCGGACCACGTCGCGCCGCGAACCGGCCTCGCGGGCGCGGGTGACGAAATGGATCAGCGCCAGATAGCGGACGGCGCCGGAAATCGCGGCGGGGGAGACCTGCAACTCGTCGGCGAGCTCGGCGGCGGTCAGCTGCCCGCTCTCGCTGACCAGCAGCACCGCGAACACGCGTGCAGGCATGCGCGGGAAGCCGTTGTCGGACAGGTCGGCGGCGAAGCGTTCGACGAACTTCCGCACGGCCTCCTCGTCACGTTCACCCATGATCGCCCACTCTATACGTTTCACTAACTTCACGAATTCGTGAAATAAGTGTAGCTTGGCGGCATGACCACCGCGATAGAAGTGTCCGATTTGCACAAAACCTTCGGTCGGACACCCGCACTCGACGGCCTCGACCTCACCGTCACCACCGGCGAAGTCCACGGCTTCCTCGGCCCCAACGGATCAGGCAAATCCACCACCATCCGGATCCTGCTCGGCCTCCTGCGCGCCGACTCGGGCGAAACCCGCCTACTCGACGGCGACCCCTGGCGCGACGCCACCACCCTGCACCGCCGCCTCGCCTACGTCCCCGGCGACGTCAACCTCTGGCCCAACCTCACCGGCGGCGAAACCATCGACCTGCTCGGCCGACTACGCGGGGGACTGGACTCCAAACGCCGCACCGCCCTACTCGAACGCTTCGACCTCGACCCCAGCAAAAAAGGCCGCACCTACTCCAAAGGCAACCGGCAGAAAGTCGCCCTCGTCGCCGCCCTCGCCTCCGACGTCGAACTGCTCATCCTCGACGAACCCACCTCCGGCCTCGACCCCCTCATGGAAGAAGTCTTCCGCGAAGCCATCACCGAAGAAAAACACGCAGGCCGCACCGTCCTGCTCTCCAGCCACATCCTGTCCGAAGTAGAAACCCTCTGCGACAGAGTCAGCATCATCCGCGCCGGCCACACCGTCGAAACCGGCACCCTCGCCGAACTCCGCCACCTCACCCGCACCTCCATCACCGCCGAGACCACCACCCCACCCACCGGCCTCGACACCCTCCCCGGCGTGCACGACCTCGCCATCGAAGGGGAGCGGATGCACTGCGAAGTCGACACCGCCCACCTCGACGAACTCATGCGCGCCCTCGCCAACTCCGGCATCCGCAGCCTCACCAGCCAGCCACCCACCCTCGAAGAACTGTTCCTCCGCCACTACGAAGACACCCTCACCCCAGCAGGCGCCACCAAATGACCAGCCTCACCGGAACCCCGAGCCTCATCCGCCTCGCGCTCCGCCGCGACCGCATCATCCTGCCCATCTGGATCTACGCCTACCTGATCATCGCCTACGCCAACCCCGCCAGCATCCACAAGCTCTACCCCACCCAAGCCGCCCTCGACGCCGCCGCCAACGGCATCGGCAACAACCCCGCCCTCGTCGCCCTCGCCGGACCCGCCGTCGACCTCAACAGCCTCGGCGGCTTCTCCGCCTGGAAATTCGTGCTCTTCGCCGCCCTCGGCGCCGGACTCATGAGCATCCTCACCGTCACCCGGCACACCCGCGCCGAAGAAGAAACCGGCCGCCTCGAACTCCTCGGCGCAGGCATCCTCGGCCGCCAAGCCCCACTCACCGCCGCCGTCACCGTCGCCTCGATCGCGAACCTCGCCCTCGGCATCGTCACCGCGCTCGGCGCCACCCTCGGCGGCACCCCACTCGCCGGCTCCATCGCCTACGGCGCCTCCCTCACCGCGGCAGGCTGGGCCTTCACCGGCATCGCCGCCCTCACCACCCAACTCAGCCAATCCGCCCGCACCTGCAACGGCATCGCCATCGCCGTCCTCGGCGCCAGCTACGTCCTCCGCGTCATCGGCGACACCGCAGGCCCACACGGACCCGGCTGGCTCACCTGGACCAACCCCATCGGCTGGACCCTCAACCTCCACCCCTACAGCGACCCCCGCTGGTGGATCATCGCCATCGCACTCGCCACCACCGTCGCGTTCACCGCACTCGGCTACACCATCACCAACCACCGCGACTTCGCCTCCGGCCTACTCGCCGACCGACCCGGCCCCACCACCGCAACACCCCGCCTACGCACCCCACTCGCCCTCGCCACCCGCCTGCACCTCGGCCTGTTCACCGCCTGGGCCATCGGCTTCGCCCTCGCGGGCTTCGCACTCGGCACCATCACCAACAGCATCGGCGCCATCATCAACAGCAGCCCCCAAGTCGCCACGGCACTCACCCAACTCGGCGGCCAAACCGCCCTCACCAACGCCTACCTCGCCGCCATCCTCAGCCTCACCGGCATGATCGCCGCCATCTACACCGTCCAAGCCACCCTCCGGCTACGCGGCGAAGAAACCAGCGGCCGCATCGAACCCCTGCTCGCCACCCACGTCAGCCGCACCCGCCTCGCCGCCAGCCACCTCACCTACGCCCTCGGCGGCACCGCCCTGCTACTCGCCATCGTCGGCGTCACCACCGGCCTCGGCGCCGGACTCACCACCCACAACCTCGGCAGCCAACTCGGCAACGACCTCACCGCCGCCCTCCTGCAAACCCCCGCAGCGTGGACCCTCGCCGGCGTCGCCATCGCCGTCATCGGCCTGCTCCCCGGCTACAGCGGCCTCGCCTGGGCCGCCATCGCCATCGTCATCCTGATCGGCGAACTCGGCCCCATCCTGCGCCTCAACCACTGGGCCATGGACATCTCACCCTTCACCCACCTGCCCAAACTCCCCGGCGGCACCATCACCGCAACCCCGATCATCTGGCTCGTCGCCATCGCCGCCGCACTCACCGCCACCGGCCTCGCCGCCTTCCGCCGACGAGACATCGGCTGACCCGAACCCAGGGGAGTGGCGCGGGAAAACAGATCGCCGGAATCGATCACCGCCACTACGCTCGCGCGAATGCCCCGCGCCCTCCTCATCGGCGGCACCGGCCAAATCGGCACCGCCACCGCACGCCGCCTGCTCACCAACGGCTGGACCGTCAACCTCACCGGCCGCGACCCCAACAAGATGCCCACCGACCTCACCGAGGCAGGCGCCACCTTCACCGTCGCCCACCGCGACAACCCAACCGAACTCGCCAACGCCCTCGGCACCGGAGCCGACCTGCTCCTGGACTGCCTCTGCTACACCGCCACCGACGCCCAAACCCTCCTGCCGCTGACCAGCAGCGCAACCTCAACCGTGGTGATCTCCAGCAAAGCCGTCTACATCGACGACCACGGCAACCACTCCAACTCCGCGACCCCGCCACACTTCACCGCGCCAGTCCAGGAAACCCAACCCACCATGGCGCCCCGCACCGACATCCCCCACGACAGCCGCGAGGGCTACGGCGCCAACAAAGTCGCCGCCGAACACACCCTCCTCGACAGCAACGCACCCATCACCATCCTGCGACCCTCCCGCGTGCACGGCATCGGCGCGGGCAGGCCCCGCGAATGGCACTTCGTGAAACGGGCCCTCGACCAACGACCCGCCATCCTGCTCACCCAACGCGGCACCGGCACCGTCCACCCCACCGCCGCCGACAACATCGCAGCACTCATCGAACTCGCCGCAACCAACCCAGGCCAACGCATCCTCAACAGCGCCGACCCCGACGCACCCACAGCCCTGGACATCGCCCGCACCATCGCCACACACCTCGGCCACACCTGGGACGAAGTCCTCCTCGACGAGGACGCGCCCACCAACCTCGGCCGCCACCCGTGGGAATCCGTCCACCCCGTCATCCTCGACACCACCGCGGCACAAGAACTCGGCTACCAACCCGTCGGCGACTACGCCCAGACCGTCGTACCCGAACTCAACTGGCTGACCAGCCAAGCCAGGGGAGAGGTCGGCAACACCGTCCTACCCGGACTCGACGACCCCTACTTCAACACCCTGTTCGACTACGCAGCAGAAGACACCTACCTCAGCGCATCATGATCCCGCGCAACAGAAAATCCACCCCAGCCAGGAACTGCTCCCGGTCGTCGTGATCACGCACCTGATCCGCCACCGCACGCGTGAACGAAAAATCGTCGGCATCCAACTCAGCCCACGCCGTCGCCACCCGATCCATGAACTCCGCGCGACTCGAACCCGGCAACGGAACCCGCCCGTTCGTCGCGTTCTGGCTCGCCGCGCCGAGCACGTAGTGCACCAACGCCGACGTCGCCACGAACCAACTCCGCTCCGGCACCCCCAACGCCCGCACCTGCCGACCGATCCGCTCGAAGATCCACGGCGTCACCGACCCCCACGGACTCCTGGCCAGCTGCACCGCGAGCTGCGTCGCCAGCCACGGATGCGCCGCGACCGCCTCGGACAACCCCAACGCGATCGCCTGGATCTCCTCCTGCGGCGAATGCGACCTGTCCGGCTCGACCGCCAGCACCGAGGCAACCACACCCTCGGTCGCCGCTGCGAGCAACTCGTCCTTGTTCGCCACATGCCAGTAGATCGCCCCAGGGCCAGTGGCAAGCCGCTCGGTCAACGCCCGAAACGTCAACCCGCCAGCACCGGCAGAGTCCAGCAACTCGACCGCCGCCTCGACGATCCGCTCCCGGGAAAGCGCGTCTGGCCGTCGATCCGACCTGCGCGCACGTGCTGCCATACTGCCCATCCTGACACAACTGGAATGGTGTTCCAACAATGAAGATCGTCCGGCACTCGGCCCGCGCCATCCTGATCGACGACGACGCCCGACTGGTCACCATCAAACGAACACGGCCAGGCCAAGCGCTGTACTGGACAACGCCAGGAGGCGGCATCGAACCCGACGACGTCAGCAGGGAAGCCACGGCAGAACGCGAACTCGCGGAAGAACTCGGCGCGGTCGTGCGAATCGGCCCCCAGGTCTTCCTGGCGACCACGCCATGGGGCGACGGCGTCCAGGTGCAGCACTTCTTCCTGGCCCGTTTGATCAACATCGACGAAGCGCTGCGCACCGGCCCGGAATACGACGACCCGAACAGAGGAACCTATGAGCTCGACCGGATTGCGCTGGACGATCTCCCTGGCCTTCCGCTGCGTCCGATCCAGGTGCGCGAGTTCGTCATCGCTAACACGGCAGCGCTCCTGGCGGACCTTCCCGCAGTCTGAGGGGACAGCCACCGACAGTTCAACTTAACATAATGTACATTATCGGCATTACCCGAAGGTCCTGGAAGAGGCTCACGGACGGCGAATTTGCCGTTTTTCGGGCTCGTCTCACTCGACGCGCCAGCCTGCTGTTGTCCATCGCCGCGCGCCTGAGTGTTGTCGGAGTCAGCGAAGCGCCGAAATGGCCTCATGGGGGTCGCGAGACGGATGTCCGGAGACCTTGGCACGTTCTGTCACTGTGACGAAACGCCGCCAGTAACCGGACGGCCACCCTCCATTTTTAAGCATAATGTCGGTTATCCATCATGCATGCGTGCATTGTCTTCATTATCTTCAACGTTCCAACAATCCTGCTGACCCGCTCCGGCGGAGGTAATCAGGTTCCGGCCAGGTCGATCGGTCTCGCCGAGTCGGTCGGTGGCTTCGACGACGAACAAGCCCGTGTCGCGCCCCGGCTCCCCCAGCACCGGATTGAGGCTCGAACACCTAGGACGAATCTAGGACGCCCGTCGATAGCGTCGATGTTTCCGTGACGCTCGACGAGACGGAGAACGCGCATGTCCAACGCGCCCATGCACGCTCGTATGTTGTTTGCCAGCCAAGACAACGCGGTGATCGCACTGAGCCAGGCGTCAGGCATGCTGAAGCCGCCAGAGCCCGACCCCCTGAACACCATCGCCTTACAGGCGGACAGCGATCCCACCGCGATCAGGAAGATGTCCGACGAACTGACCAACGGCGCGATCCGGCTGAAGGACGGCTCCCGTTCCCTGGGCAACGCCGTCAGGATGATGGTGGCGGCGTGGAAAGGCCGCCGCCACCTGGCCTGGGCCAGCCACGCCGGCACCGTCATGGACTATTACGATCCGGCTTTGTTCAGCCGTGGCAGAACGGGTGTGCGCGGGCTGGTCGAAAAGACTGCCGAGGCCACGGCCGCCATCGGCGTCGACCTCGACACCTCGACAACGGCTGTCGCGGACGGCCTTATCTCGTTCGCTGGTGCGGTACTCCGGTCGTCAACGGCGGTGATCGATGGACGTGCGACACCAGAGGATGAGCTGTATGTGCGGCAAGCCGTCACGAACACGCAGAGCCTGCTCGGCGAATTCGAGCAGACGGTTGCCGCGATCGACCAGAAGCGCCTCGTCGCCGCGAAACTGGTCAGCCTGTTGGAGTTCTCGGACGAAGGCGGTGGTATGCCGAACGACCCGACCGAGGACAACCTGTTGAGCATCCAGTTCGCCGAGTTCGGAGACGCCTTGACGCAGCTGGACATGTCGGCGACCCAGGCATCACTGGCCAGCGAGGATCTCACCGCCGCGAGCAAGATCACCGGGTTCGATGGTCGATCCCCGTTCGGTACCAGTATCGCCGCCATCGGATTGCAGGTGAGCTGGGCGATGACTGTTGCGTGGCGGATATCGGAGTCGAATGAGGTCCAGATACAGACCCAGAAGCTCAAAACCGTTGCGCAAGAAGCCAGGGACGACTACCTCGAGGTGGAGCAGCGCAACGTGGACAGCTTCAGGATGATCTACCCAGACTAGTCAGGCTGGAGCGGAACAGTGACCAGTACGGTGAGCCGATGAGCGAATCCACGCCTGAGGTTCCGCCCGGTATCGACACCAGCAAGCCCTCGGCGGCTCGCGCCTACGACTACTTCCTGGGTGGGTCGAGCAACTTCGCGGCGGATCGGGCGTTCGCGGAGCAGGTCAAGGCGATCGCACCCAACTCCCCCGCCGTCACGTTGTTGAACCGCAGTTTTCTGCGGCGCGCGGTCCGCTACTGCTTGGATCAGGGCATCCGGCAGTTCCTGGATCTCGGCTCGGGCATTCCGACGGTGGGCAACACCCACCAGGTCGCGGAGGCGGCCGGTGTTGCCGCGCGGGTGGTGTACGTGGACAACGAGCCGGTCGCCTACCACCACGCTCAGGCGATGCTCGCGGACAACGACGACGTCGCGATCGTGGCCGCCGATATGCGGGATGTCGCTGCCGTGCTCGATCATCCGGACACGCGGCGCCTGCTGGATTTCGGGCAGCCGATCGGGCTGCTGGTCGTCGGTGTGCTGCTGTATCTGCCGGATCCGGAACCTGTCGACCTGATCCGTGCCTATCGTGAGCATCTCGTGCCGGGCAGCCTGGTGGCGATGTCGACGTTGACCGACGAGCACGCGGGTCCCGCGTTGCTGGCCGAGTTGGACCGGCTGCGCGCGGCGTATGCGGCCGCGGGCGAGCCGGTCTACCCGCGTGATCATGCCGAGCTAGTCCCCTGGTTCGACGGCCTGGAGCTGGTGCCGCCGGGGTTGGTGATGTTGCCTGAGTGGCACAACGATGATCCGAGTGAGTTGGCGGATGTCGCTCGTCCGCTCGGTTATGGGGCTGTCGCTCGGGTTTAGGGCGACGGGACGGGGAATGCGACGGGGCTGCGGTGTCCGTCGTGGTCGACGGCGCGGATGCCGAAGAACACGTTGTCTTTGGCCAGTGGGACGGTTGCCGAGGTGACGTTGCCAACCGGTACGACGTGTGTCCAGTCTGGTTGGGTGCAGCCGCGCCAGACGATTTCGTAGCCTGTGAGGTCGGGTTCGGTGCCGCGGTCCCAGGTGAGTTGGGTGCTGTTGGAGAGTTGGCTGTCCAGGAGCAGAGCGTTGCGGGGTGTGCCGGGGGCGTTGGCGAGTGACCACATGACGGCGGCGTTGACTTTGGTGATGCGCAGGATGTAGTCGAATTCGCAGAATTCGATGAGGTCGCCGTACTGGACGCCGTCGACGAGGCGGGTGTCTTGGTGTTGGTGGGCGAAGTTTTCGTGTGGTTCGGTGAAGCGGGCGGCGAGATATCCCTGTTGCAGGAAGGGAATGTGGTCGCCGCCGCGTTGGTAGCGGTCTCTGCGGTAGATGACGTGGACGGTCATGTCGGTGGCGTTGTTGCTGGCGGCTGGCGATGGGTTGGATGAACGACTGGGCGGCGACGGTCATGCGGCCGCCGGAGGTGGCGGCGACTTCTTGGAAGCGTGCGAGTAGCTAGTCGCGTGCGGCGCCGATGCCGCGTTGGGAGTCGGTTTGGCTGGAGAGGGTGTGCCGAGTGCCGAAGGTGGTCAGGCCGTTGACGGTGGCGTAGAGCCTTTTTTTGTCGAGTTGGTTGAGGATCTGGCGGAGTTGCCGGTCTGGTGGTTGTGGGGTGATCGGGTAGCCGGGGCCGCTGGGCCAGCCGCTGGTGGCGTTGTTCGCGAGGGCGTTGTTCGCGAGGGCAGAGTTGGCGGGGACGGCGTTGGCGGGGGTGGCCGCGATGCCGGTCGCGCCTGCTGCCGCGGCAGCGGCAGAGGTGGCGAGGAATGTTCTTCTGCTGGTGCGGAATCGGTTGGTGGAACCGGATTCGTCGGCAGGCATGGTTGTGGGCGTACGCCGGGCCGATCGGACTTGTCCAGGCGCCGATCGGTGCCTTTTGGCCGCTGTTGGCGGGGTTGGCCGGACCTGGGCCGGATGCCTGGGGCAGGATATCCGGTATCGCGCCAGTCGGGTGCTTTGTGATCACTGCCTATTTCGAGGGAAACACATGTCTCGCCATTGGATACCTGCGGTTGTCGTGATGAGCGCCGCCCTGGTCGCCGGTACTGCCGCGTGCGGCGGTTCGATCACCGGTTCCGGGTCTGCTGCTCCGACGATCACGAGCACGACCAGCGCACCTGCGGCTCTGCAGGCCAGCGATGTCACGACCGCCATCACCAACGCGACCGCGGTGCACGTCAAGGGCACGATGGACGACAGCGGCAGCACCATCACCTTGGATATGCAGATCAACAAGGGCGGTACGGCGTCGGGGACGATCGCGATCGGCGGTCCTACCTACCCGGTGATCTATGTCGACAAGGTCGTCTACATCCAGTTCACGCCTGATGTGATCACGAGCGCTGGGATCGACCCGAGCAGTGCGCCGGGCAAGCTGCTGACCAACAAGTGGGTGCCGTCGACGTCGAAGATCATGGCTGGCAGTGATTTGGCGACGTCGGTCCAGGCGCTGCTGGACTACACCCAGTTCACCACGGAGATCACCAAGAACATCCCGACTGGCCCGGTGAAGGCGGGTAAGTCGGACACGGTCGATGGCGTGCCGGTGGTGCAGTACACGTTCAGCGACGGGACGCCTGCCGACATCGCCACGACGAGCCCGCACTATCTGATGCGGTTGCTGCCTGGTCCGAAGGACGGTCCCGGTCAGATGGACTTCACTGGCTGGAGTCAGCCGGTGCCGGTGCAGGCGCCGCCGGCCAGCGAGATCTTCACGGGCTGAGTTTGCCGACGTCGCCGCCGCGCGCTCAGGTGCGGATGCCGGCGGATGCGGTGGCGATGTCGCGCAGGTAGCTGCGCCGGGCCCAGATCAAGGTGAGCAGGCCGGCCGCGATGACCGGCAGCAGCATGACGATGAACGTGTCGGACAGCGCGGTGGCCGCTGAGGCGGTCCGGTCGAATCTGGTGGCCAGGTAGCCGAAGATCACCGGGCCGACGGCGGAGAGCGCGAGCCGGACCACGGTGCGGACGCCGTCGGCGCGGCCGCGCAGGCGGGGCGGCATGGTGTCCAGGCGGGCGGCGTCCAGGGGTGGGTTGATCGCGCCGAGGCCGGCTGCG
The DNA here is from genome assembly GCA_036494465.1 of Pseudonocardiaceae bacterium. Taxonomy (GTDB): domain Bacteria; phylum Actinomycetota; class Actinomycetes; order Mycobacteriales; family Pseudonocardiaceae; genus CAJCJE01. Next base: position 5,358 of record DASXOJ010000019.1, on the reverse strand, counting down.
CCGAGGGTGAACAGCGGTACCGCGACGGCGAACTGGGTGGCCAGCATGGCGGGTGTGAACAGGGCTGCGGCGGCGAGGAACGCGACGCCGCAGGTGAGTACGCGCCCGGTGAGTACCCTGCCGCGGATCAGCCGGTCGGCGGTGAAGGCTGCGGCGAGTACGCCGAGGACGGAGCCGAGGCCGACTCCGACGAGCAGGCTGGTGCCTGCGGTTTGGCTGAGGGTGAACCGGTCGCGCAGGTATTCGACGCCGAAGGTTTGGGCGCCTGCGAGGTAGCAGTAGCCGAGCGCGGAGGCGACGATCAGGGTTCGGTTGGATCGCACGCGCAGGATGTACCGGACGGCCCACCACAGTGACTGGTTGGCGGGGTCGGCGGTGAGGACTTGTCCGGGGTCGGGCCGGATTCCGGCTGCGGCGACGAGGGTGGCGAGGTCGCCGGGGCCGCGGTCGGGTAGGTCGTGGCCGCCGCGTTGTGGTTCGGGCAGTGCGACGGTCAGTACGGCCGCGAGTGCCAGGCTGGCGATGGCGAGGAACACGAACGCCGCGCGCCACGAGAGGATTTCGGCGAGGCTGCCGGAGGCGAGGTAGCCGATGGCGACGCCGATCAGTTCGCCGGTGAGCACGAATCCGTAGGCGCGGGCCCGCTCCCCCGCTGGTACGAAGTCGCCGAGCAGTGATGCGACGGCCGGGGTGGAGATGGCGACGACGGCGCCGAGGGCGAGTCGGGAGAGCAGCAGGAATTCGAAGGAGTTGGCGGTGGCCGAGATGGCCATCGCGACGCTCCAGAGGGCGATCGCCCAGCGCAGCAGGCGGGTGCGGGAGCTGACCTTGTCGATGAGCAGTCCGGCGGGGAGGGTGGTGAGCGCGCCGATTCCGGTCGATGCGGCGAGCAGGAGGCCGATCTGGGTGTCGTCGATGCCGAGTGCGGTGCGCAGGGGGACGGCGATGGCGCCGATGGTGGCGGTGTTGGCTGAGTCGAGGGCGAGCACGCACGCCAGCAGGGTCACCACGCGCAACCGGGTGACTGTGGTGGCTCGCCGCCCGACCGCCATGTGTGCAGCATTCACCAGTGGCGCTGGGGATGCACGCTCAGCGTGGCTGGCCGAACCAGTGCTGGAGCGCGGTGTGGAGCTGGGGGGTGGCCGAGGTCGCGCACGTCGAGACGGCGCCGGTGATCAGGACCGTGAAGCAGGCGTAGCTCAGAGCGCGATCACCAGATCTTCCTCGGCGGCGAGCAGTTCGCCGCCGAATTCGTTGCGGGCGGCGGCGAGTGTGGCGGCGCGGTCGTTGCCGGGCCAGAAGTGGGTGAGCAGCAACCGGCGGGCGCCGGCTTTGTGGGCCCAGCGACCGGCGTCGGTGGCGGTCATCAGGTGGCGGGATGCTCCGCCGGGCCGGTCGGTCGCTTCGACGATGAACAGGTCGGCGTCGCTGCCGAGGTCGGCCAGGGCCGGGTCCGGTCCGGTGTCGCCGGTGTAGGCGAGGACCAGGCCATCGGCGGTCAGCCGGATGCCTGCGTTGGGCACGTGGTGCGGGAGCGCGAGGCCGGTCAGCTCGAACGGTCCGACCCGGTGCTCCCCCGGCAGGTCGTGGACGTCGAACACGGCGTGCAGGTCGGCATCGGGTTCCAGGCCGCACAACCGGTCCAGCACACCGGGCGGGCAGTAGAGCGGGGTGCGGGTGCCGCTGGATGGACCGTAGAACCGGATCCGGAACAGTCCGTGCAGGTCGACGCAGTGGTCGGGGTGTTCGTGGGTGATCACGACCGCGTCGGGGGCGCCGTCCGGGCAGTGCCGGAGCAGGCGCGGCAGGGTCGCGTAGCCGAGGTCGAGCACGAGCCGGAACCCATCCCACTCCAGCAGGAATCCGCTGCACGCCCGCCCCGGTTCCGGGAACGCCCCGCAACTGCCGAGGACGGTGAGGCGCCGGTCAGGCGCGGACATACGCGGCCAGATGTTCGCCGGTCAGCGTCGAGCGGGCGGCGACCAGCGCCGCCGGGGTGCCTTCGAAGACGATCGAGCCGCCGTCGTGGCCCGCGCCGGGTCCGAGGTCGATGATCCAGTCGGCGTGGGCCATCACGGCCTGGTGGTGTTCGACCACGATCACCGATTTTCCGGCGTCCACCAACCGGTCCAGCAGGCCGAGCAGCTGTTCGACATCGGCCAGGTGCAGGCCGGTGGTGGGCTCGTCGAGGACGTACACGCCGCCCTTGTCGCCCAGGTAGGTGGCGAGCTTGAGCCGTTGCCGTTCGCCGCCGGACAACGTGGTCAGCGGCTGGCCGAGACTGAGGTAGCCGAGGCCGACGTCGGCGAGGCGGCGCAGGATCACGTGCGCGGCCGGGGTTGCCGCGTCGCCGTCGGCGAAGAACTCCGCCGCTTCGGTGACCGACATGGCGAGCACTTCGCTGATGTCGCGACCGCCGAGGTGGTAGTCGAGCACGGAGGCGTCGAAGCGCTTCCCGTCGCACACGTCGCAGACCGTGGACACGCCGGCCATGATGCCCAGGTCGGTGTAGACGACGCCCGCGCCGTTGCAGTTCGGGCAGGCGCCTTCGGAGTTGGCGCTGAACAGCGCGGGTTTGACTCCGTTGGCCTTGGCGAACGCCTTGCGGATGGGTTCGAGCAGGCCGCTGTAGGTGGCCGGGTTGCTGCGCCGGGAGCCCTTGATCGGGGCCTGGTCGATCGACACCACGTCCTCGCCTGCCGGGATCGACCCGTGCACCAGCGAGCTCTTGCCCGACCCCGCGACCCCGGTCACCACCACCAGCACGCCGAGCGGGATGTCGACGTCGACGTTGCGGAGGTTGTGCAGGCTCGCGCCGCGGATCCGCAGCGCGCCGCTCGGGGCGCGGACCGTGTTTTTCACCGAGGACCGGTCGTCGAGGTGTTTGCCGGTGCTGGTGCCGCTGGCGCGCAGTCCGGCCACGGTGCCTTCGAAGCAGACCGCGCCGCCGCCCGCACCGGCGCCGGGGCCGAGGTCGACGACGTGGTCGGCGATCTCGATGGTTTCCGGTTCGTGTTCGACCACGAGCACCGTGTTTCCCTTGTCCCGCAACTGGGTCAGCAGGTCGTTCATGTGGGCGATGTCGTGCGGGTGCAGACCGGTCGTTGGCTCGTCGAACACGTAGGTGACATCGGTCAGCGAGGAGCCGAGGTGCCCGATCATCTTCACTCGCTGGGCTTCGCCGCCGGACAGGGTGCCGGATGGCCGGTCGAGCGACAGGTAGCCGAGGCCGATCTGGTCGAATGAGTCCATGGTGTGGCCGAGCGCCGCCAGCAGCGGTGCCACCGATGGCTCGTCGAGGTCGCGGATCCACTCGGCGAGGTCGCTGATCTGCATGGCGCACAGGTCGGCGATGTTCGATCCGTTGATCGTCGAGGACCGGGCCAGTTCGCTCAGGCGGGTGCCGTCGCATTCGGGGCAGACGGTGAACGTGACCGCGCGGTCGACGAAGGCACGGATGTGCGGCTGCATCGCTTCCTTGTCCTTGGACAGGTACGACTTGCGCAGGCGCGGGATCAGGCCCTCGTAGGTCATGTTGATACCGGCGATCTTGCGCCGTTCCGGCTCGTGGTGGAGGAAGTCGTTGAGCTGTTTCTTGGTGTACTTGCGGATCGGCTTGTCGGGGTCGACGAAGCCGGATTCGGCGTAGAGCCGGTAGTTCCAGCCGCCTGCCTGGTAGCCGGGGATCGTCATCGCGCCCTCGGCGAGCGATTTCGAGTCGTCGAACAGTTGGGTGAGGTCGATGTCGGTGACCGCGCCGCGGCCTTCGCAGCGCGGACACATGCCGCCGATGATGCTGAAGCTGCGCCGTTCCTTCACCTGCCGGCCGGCCCGTTCCACGGTCACCGCGCCCGCGCCGCTGATCGAGGCGATGTTGAACGAGTACGCCTTGGGGCCGCCGATGTGCGGTGTGGCGAGCCTGCTGAACAGGATCCGCAACATCGCGTTGGCGTCGGTCGCGGTGCCGACGGTCGATCGCGGGTCGGAGCCCAGCCGCGACTGGTCGACGATGATCGCGGTGGTCAGCCCGTCCAGCACGTCGACCTCGGGGCGGGCCAGGGTGGGCATGAACCCCTGGACGAAGGCGCTGTAGGTCTCGTTGATCAGCCGCTGGGATTCGGCGGCGATGGTGCCGAACACGAGCGAGCTCTTGCCTGAGCCGGACACCCCGGTGAACACGGTCAGCCTGCGCTTGGGGATCTCGATGCTGACGTCTTTGAGGTTGTTCTCGCGGGCGCCGAGCACCCGGATCAGATCGTGGCTGTCGGCCACGTACTCGGCAACCGGCTGGGGCTGCGCCTTCTTCCGTGTGGGCATGCTGACCAGGCTAGTTGTGTGGTGGAGGCGGGCGCTTCTCAGTTCCTGATCGGTATCCCCGGATCGAAACTTGTCGGTGGCATCCGGTAAATGATCACTGTGCAGCTCGCGCAGGCCCAGGAAGCGTTCTTCGCCGCCCGTCGAACCCGGAAGGACTCCCCGCACACCACCGCGGCCTACCGGCGGGATCTCGCGGTCGTCGGCGGGCACCTGGCGGAACTGGTGGCCTGCTCCCCCGCCGAGCTCGCGCTGGCCCACCTCACCCCGGGCAACCTGCGGGCCGCGTTCGGCCGGTTCGCGGACACCCACGCGCGCAGCTCGATCTCCCGCGCCTGGTCGACGTGGAACCAGTTCCTGACCTTCTGCGTGGTCGACGGGATGCTGGCGGGCAACCCGATCGGCGCGGTGGCCAAGCCCGAAGTGCCGCGCGGCACGCCGAAGCCGTTGCGCGGTGAGGGCACCCCCGAGCAGTTGCTGAGTGCGGTCGCGGATGGCCGTAAGGCGCGCGATCCGTGGCCGGAGCGGGATCTGCTGGTGGTGGCGTTGGGTTTGGTGGCCGGGTTGCGGTCGACCGAGATGCGCGAGCTGCTCCGGTCCTCGATCGTGGGCAGGCCCGGTGATCAGCGGCTGCACGTGCGCGGCAAGGGCTGGCGGGAGCGGTCAGTGCCGATCGAACGGCCGCTGGAGCTGGTGGTCGAGCGCTATCTGGCCTCGTGCGAGGCGCGGTTCCCGCACGAGCGGTTCACCGACGGCACATCGTTGCTGCTGGCGCCCAGTGGTGCGCCGATCGGTCGCGGCGCGCTGGAGTACCTGGTGCGGTCCTGTTACCGGTCGGCAGGCATCCACGACCGGGTGCCGTCCGGGGCGAGCCTGCACGCGCTGCGGCACACGTTCGCGACCCGGCTGGCCGAGGACGGCGCCAACGCGACCGAGATCATGACGCTGCTGGGCCACGCCACGCTGACCACGTCGCAGAACTACATCGAGGCGACCGGCAGAGAGCGGCGCGCGGCGGCGGCCAGCAACCGCACCTACCGCGCC